>CANEFX010000020.1 GCA_947426945.1 uncultured Bacillota bacterium | reverse complement strand
ATTCTTTGCGGCCTGTCTGGATCTTCTCCAAACAGGCCGCTTTTCGACAGGCTGCGGCGGCTCTTCTAAGAGAGCCGCCGGTTTTTATCTGAAGTATACCAGCGGGTCCTCCGGGGGATCCGCTTTTTCTACGCTTTGAGCATAGAGGACAACCCCCTCATCCTCGTAGACGTCGGCGTGTTCCCACCTGATCTCGGCCTTGACGGTGATCCATTCTCCCTTTTTCAGGGAGCGGGCCTTTTCATATTTGCACAGGAAACCGAAAAAGCGGATGTCTTCTACACAGCAGGTCATGGCGTTGCGCCCGGGAACAAAGGAACCCTTGGGCAGGCGCATTCCCGTCATGGCCTGGGCTTTGTAGGTAATGGTCTTACCCGTATAGCGCTCCGGATGCTCCTGGATATCCAGATACCAGATGCCGTAATCGGGGTCATCCAGAGTGATGTGGGTGTCCTCCAGGGAGTAGGGGAGGATGTCCTCCACCTCCAGTTCCTCGCCCCGAATGTCCTCAAAGACAATTTCGCACATCCGGTTCACCGCCCGGACAGACCGCTTCCAGCCTGACAGAGGCATGTCAGGGGTGCACCGGTTGAAAAGGACCATATCCGCCCCGGTGACCATGTCGATGAACATGGACTGCATATTATTCAGGTACATCTCAAAGGTGGAGCCGTCCACCACATGGATGGCTTGGTACAGCCCCCAGGTTTTGGGCAGGCGGCATTTGCGCAGCACGTCCACCGGCCACATGCCGTTGTATTCCAAAAGCACCCGCTCGGGCTGGTAGCGGCGGTCGATCTCCTTGAGAAATTCGGTAGTCAGTGCCTCCTGGCGCTCAACGGGTACCAGCCGGCAGTTGCGCTTGGACAGAAATTCCTGGTCGTACTCCTCCTCACCGTCCTCGCACAGGAGAAGCACAGTGCGCTGTCCATCGTTAAAGTAGTCCATATTCAGCGTGTCGGACAGCAGAGTGGTTTTGCCGCTGTCCAGAAAGCCGGTAATGAGATACAGGGGTATCCGTGAATCTGGCATAGTCGTCACCTCACTGCACCAGCAGGAACAGCTTCTCCAGCTCCGCTTCCTTCAGATCGGAACCGATGACGCACAGACGGCCGGTGTAGTCGGCGGAGCCCTCGCGGATCTCGAACTCCTCCGGGGTCAGGTCGAAGTGGAGCCAGGCGGTTCCGTCCTCACAGGGGACCATCCCCTTGGCCCGGAGGACATAGCCGTAATCCTCGGTCATGGCCAGGGCGGACAGGGCCTCCTGAAGCTCCTCCCGGCTGTATTTCCGGGGAGTCTCCCGGCCCCAGGAGGTGAATATCTCGTCGGCGTCGTGGTCGTGGTGGTGGTCGTGGCCGCAGCAGGTGTCGCAAGCGTCGACATGGTCATGGTGGTGCTCATGGTCATGGCCGTGGTGGTGCTCATGCTCACAGTGGCCGTGTTCATGGTCGCAGTGGGAGTGATCGTGACCGTCGTGCTCATGATGGTGGTGGTGCTCATGGTCGTGGTGCTCGTGCTCAATCTCCTCCATCAGCTCGCGGGCCAGATCGCGGCCCCCCTCCATGGCGGTGAGGATCTGGTTTCCGGTGAGCTGATCCCAGGGAGTGGTGAGAATAGCGGCCCTGGGGTTTTTCTCCCGCAGGAGGGACACCGCCCCGTCCAGCTTCTTCTGATCGATTTTCTGGGTGCGGGACAGGATAATGGCGCAGGCGTGCTCCACCTGGTCGTTGAAGAACTCGCCGAAGTTCTTCATATATACCCTGGCCTTGGCGGCGTCCACCACCGTGACAAAGCTGTTCAGATGGAGGTCGGGGGCCTCCGCCTGAACCCGCTCCACGGCGGCGATTACGTCGGACAGCTTGCCCACGCCGGAGGGCTCGATGACAATGCGGGCGGGGGAATAGTCGGCCAGCACCTGTTTCAGGGCCGCACCGAAGTCCCCCACCAGGGAGCAGCAGATACAGCCGGAGTTCATCTCGGTAATCTCCACCCCGGCGTCCTTCAGAAATCCGCCGTCGATGCCAATCTCGCCGAACTCGTTCTCAATCAGGACGATCTTCTCTCCCTTGAAGCTCTCGTCCAGCAGCTTTTTGATGAGGGTGGTCTTACCGGCGCCCAAAAAACCGGAGATAATATCGATCTTAGTCAAATTTGTCAGGTCCTTTCCTAATTTAATCCCAAATCAGATGGGTGCGCTCCATCAGCCGGCAGAGCATGGCGGCGGCCACCTCCCGGGTGCAGGGGTCGGAGGGGGCCAGATCGCCGGCCAGCACATGCAGCTCATCCAGGTTGCGGGCGGACGCCTGAGCCCAGGAGGAAAAGCCAGCGTACCTCTCCTGCTCCTCGGGGAGCAGCTCCTGCCGGTCCAGGTCATAGCCGTCCATGCTGACCCAGGCGGCCATACGGGAGAGGACGGAGACCATCTCCTGATAGGTTATGGCCTGGTCGGGGCAGAAGCGGTTGCCGCCCCGGCCGGAGATAAAGCCCATATCGGCCATGGCGGTTATCGCTCCGGCGTATCGGCTGTCCGCGGGTACGTCGGAGAACCGGCCGGCCTTGCCGTCTGGCAGATTCAGGGCGGCGGCGGCCATGGCGCAGAACTGGGCTCGGGTAATGGTCTGCGCGGAGCGGAAGGTGTTGTCGTCAAAGCCCTCCAGAATGCGGTAGATGGCCAGAGTATCGATCTCCCGGGCAAACTCGCTGTCCTCCGTGTCGGAGAAGGTGCGGGAGGTGAAGCTCAGCCCCAGCTCCTGAGCCGCCTCCTCGGGGGAGAGGAGGGTCCAGGACAAGATTCCGGAGCCCTTGTACAGGGCGGCGGAGAGGGGCAGGGCCTCCAGCAGCTCGGTAAAGGCGGCCTTGCTCTCTCCCCTCCGGGCGTCGGAGGTTCTGAGATAGAAGGTATGTCCGGACAGGGTCAGCTTCAGATAGCCCTCGGCCTCCCGAGGTTCGGGGCGGGAGAGCAGCAGGGCGGCCGCCTCAGCATTCTCCGGGGAGATGAGCAGGGTGGGCAGCACACCGGTGATGTGGTTGGTGGCTCCGTCGGGGGAGAAGAAGCGGTAGGCGGTGATCTTCAGGGCCTCACCGTCCTTCATATATTCGCAGTTGCGCTCGTTGAGCACAATCTGGGCGGTGCCCTTGCCGAAGGTGCGCTGGCCCAGGGCGATGCCGGCGTTGTAGGTTCGGATGTCCCCGGCAAAAAGCTCGGAGCCGCTGGCGGAGTGCTCGCTGGTGAGGACAATCACCGGCTTGTCCGTCATGTCGGGGAAGGTAGGCAGGGTGTAGGTGTAGTTATAAGTCCCGGAGCCGTCACGGTAGTAGAGCATGATGCCGCCGCCGGTGAACAGGCTGGCGCTGACGGCAGTAGAGTTGCTGTCTCCGCCGGGATTGGAGCGCAGGTCCACGATCCACAGGCTGACCATGTCCTCCATTTCTGCGAGGGCTTCCTGGAAAATTTGAGGGGTGGTGTAGCCAAAGCTGGTGCAATCGATATAGCCGGCGGCGTTCCGCTTCTCATAAGTGACAATGGGGATAATCACCGAGCGGCGGATGAGAGTGAATTCCAGTACCTGGCCGCTGCGGTTAATGGTGAGAGTGACCTCAGTGCCCTCCGGCCCGGTTACGGGGATACGGGGATCCACATCGGGGGACATGGGTACGCCGTCCGCCGCCGTAATGATGTCGCCGGGGAGAATGCCTGCCTCCAGGGCGGGGGAGTCGGGCAGGACGGACATGACCCGGTAGCCGCCGTCATAGGCGGTCTCTACGGTGGCGCCAATGCCCACCACCACCTGGCCGTTGACGGCCTGGTCGAAGGCTTCATACAGCTCCGGGGTCATGTAAAAGGTGTAGGGGTCGCCGATGGCCTCCAGAATGGCCTCCAGAGAGTCCATCTCCAGCGCCTCCGGAGGCAGGCCGTCCACATAATGGGTAGCCAGCAACTCACGGGCCTCATCCAGCTCCAGGGCAGAGGCGGGCAGAACGGCCAGAGACAGGCCCAGAGCCAGGGCCAGCAGTGAAGAAATCAGTTTTTTCATGGTGTTCTCCTTTGTGTTGGTACAGCGTCTGACATATGCTCCACACGCCGGACGCTTGTCCGCGCCCGGCGTGATGAAGTTACAGCTTGGGGGTGCGGAGGGTCATCTCGTCCCGACTGGGGCCGGTGGATACCATGGTGATGGGCGTGCCGATACGCTGCTCCAGAAAGTCCACATAGGCCCGGGCGTTGACCGGAAGGGAGGCGTAGTCCTGGCAGCCCCGGATGTCACACCGCCAGCCGGGGAGGACGGTAAACACCGGCCTGGCCCGGAGCAGGGCAGGCGTGGTGGGGAAGGAGTCGGTGACAGTTCCGTCGATCTCGTAGCCGGTACAAACCGGAATTTTGTCCAGATAGCCCAGTACATCCAGGCAGGTGAGAGCCGCCTGGGTAGCCCCCTGAACCATGCAGCCGTATTTGGTGGCCACTGCGTCAAACCAGCCCACCCGGCGGGGACGGCCCGTTGTGGCGCCGAACTCTCCGCGGTCGCCGCCGCGGCGGCGCAGCTCGTCCCCCGGCTCGCCGGTGACCTCGCTGACAAAGGGCTCGGTACTGGAGCCCACGCAGGAGGAGTAGGCCTTGGTGACGCAGATCACGTCCTCAATGGCGGTAGGAGGCACGCCGGCCCCTACGCAGCCATAGCCGGCCAGGGTGTGGGAAGAGGTGGTCATGGGGAAGATGCCCAGATCCGGGTCCTTCATGGAGCCCAGCTGGCCCTCCAGCAGGACAGTTTTACCCTCCTTCAGGGCCCGATGGACAAAGGAAACCGTGTCTCCCACATAGGGCCGGATGCGTTCCCGCAGGGTGAGAAGCTGATCCATCAGCGCCTCCGCGTCCACGGGAGGCTGGTGATACAGATATTCAAAGAGTACGTTTTTCAGCTCCACTGCGGCGGTGAGCCGGTCCCGGAGCCGGGGCTCGTCGAAAAGGTCGCAGACCTGGATGCCTGTTTTTGCGTATTTGTCGGAGTAGAAGGGGGCGATGCCGCTCTTGGTGGAGCCGAAGGCCCTGCCCCCCAGACGGGCCTCCTCGCAGGTATCCTGGAGGATGTGGTAGGGCATGAGCAGCTGGGCCCGGTCGGAGACGATGAGTCTGGGGGCGGGCACCCCCTGGGCGGTGACGCTGTCCAGCTCCTGGACCAGCTTGGCAATGTCCAGGGCCACGCCGTTGCCGATGACGTTGGTGACATGGGGGTAGAATACGCCCGAGGGAAGGGTGTGCAGGGCAAACCGGCCGTAGCCGTTGATGATGGTGTGCCCCGCGTTGGCGCCTCCCTGAAAGCGGATGACCACGTCGGACTGCCGGGCCAGCATATCGGTGATTTTGCCCTTGCCCTCGTCGCCCCAGTTGGCGCCTACGATCGCTTTTACCATATTGTTACCTCCGGAGTCCGGGATTCGCAGCCGCGAAGGGTTTGCCTTTTCCGGCCCTCCCTGTAACGGGGGTATTATACCCCTTTTTTTCCGGCGTTGCAAGGGGAAAATACCGTGTTATGGCAGGACGAGCCCTTTCTGCGAGACTTCGCCCGGGAGGAAAGCAAAAAGCAGACGCGTTTGCGTCCGCTTTTTAAAATTCAAAAACATAGCTCTCATACGCGTTGATGACCCGGGTCTCCCCATAGGAGGAGAGGCGGGGGATGTCCTGACCGTAAGTCATGTGCACGTGCCCGTGGACGAAATAGCGGGGCTTGTATCTGTCCATCAGGCCGTTGAAGGCGTCGAAGCCCATGTGAGCGGGATCGTCGCCGTCGTTGAGACCCAGAGCAGGGGCGTGGGCGAGCAGAATATCGAACCCGCCCCGGCGTGACAGCTCCCACCTCCGGCGCAGCACCCGCCGGTCCATCTGCCGCTGGGTGTACTGGTGCTCCCCCTCCGACTTATAGCGCACGGAGCCGCCCAGTCCCAGAACCCGGATGCCCTGATGGATGTAGATCTGGTTTTCCACGCAGATGCACCCATCCGGTGGTGTGACGGTGTACCGGTCGTCGTGGTTGCCGTGGACGTACAGCAGCGGTGCATGGGCAAATGTGACGATAAAGGACAGATAACGGGGGTCCAGATCGCCGCAGGAGAGAATGAGGTCGACATCCTCCAGCCTCCGCCGGTCAAGGTAATCCCATAGCCAGGGGACCTCATGATCGGAGAGAGCCAGTATCTTCATCGGTTCAGCAGTCCTTTCAACGGGTTCAGACCCGAGGCCTTTTTGACGGAAAAGGCTTTGTGCAGCTGGAGAAAGCCGTCTTTCAGTTCAGAATTGGAGAAACGCTTCACCTGATCGTAACCAAAAAACTCCAGAAAGAGCAGCATGGCGTCGCCCGCGGTGAGCCGGGTAGACAGCTCCTTGGCATCCTTGTCTCCGTAGAGGGCGGAGAACTGGGTGTAGAAACTGAAGAATTTCCGGCGTTCATCCTCTGTCCATGGCTCCTCCGGTTTCTTGCCAACTGCCTCCTGAAGCCGGGCAAACCGGCCCGTGCCGCTGAACCAGAGATAGTTGATCTGGGACAGCTGGTAGAAGTCCACGTACTCGTAATATATGTTGCTGGCCTTGGAGCCGTCCCTGGCGGGCAGGACGCGGGTGACCTCGGCGGAAATGCTCACCGCGCCGAAATAGCGCAGCACGCTTACCCGCTTGTGCCCTTCAGTGACATAGAAGGTATGCATGTATTCATAGGCCTTGATAGGATCGGTAATGCCGTCAGACATGTGAGCCTTGCACAGCGAGGTCCATTTGTGGGCAAACTCCGTATCCTCACCCATTAAAGGATAAAAGGTATGGGAAAAGCACTGACTGCGTCCGGCGGAGCGGGTTCCCACAATAAGCTTGATGGGGATTTCCACCAGGCCCAGGTCCACCTCGCCGCAGGTGCTCTCGGCGGAGAGGATCTCGTCCAGGACCGGCAGATAGGGAGATGCGCCCCTGGCCTGAGAGAGCCGAGCTTCCTTCTGGCCCAGCTGACGGGCCTTGCGGTAGTCTTCCAGATACATTAGGAAATACCCCCTTACAGCGGAAGAATTTTCAGTTCCGCAGTATAACATAGGAGGGAGCACTGCGCAAGGGGAAATACCAACAAACCTTGTGCGGCGGACAGGATATTCTTTCACGGTTTGGAAGGGCTTGCAAATAGGGACAACTTATATTATAATAAAAGCTACAAATTATCCGTGTTCTCAGATTAAATTTTAGGAGGAGTAAATAAAATGGATCAGGGTATGCTTCAACAGGCACTGACACACGGCCGCAGGTATGTGCGGTATGGAAAGCCAGCCGGTTATATTCCGGAGCTGGCGTCCAAAAATCCGTCCAAGCTGGGGATCGCGGTGTGCGATATGAAGGGAAATATGTCCGCGGTGGGGGACTGCGAGGATAAGTTTACAATGCAGAGTATCTCCAAAGTAATCGCCCTTATTCTGGCCTTGGAGCAAAACGGGTTTGACAATGTGTTCTGCAAGGTTGGGCTGGAGCCTACCGGAGACGCATTTAACTCTACCGTCCGCCTGGACCACCTGACTGATAACAAGCCCTTTAACCCCATGATCAACGCCGGGGCCATTGCCGTGACCAGTACCATCCGGGGTGCGACGCTGGAGGAGCGCAAGAAGGTCTGCATCGAGTATGCCCGCAGGCTTACTGGTAATCCCGAGTTGGACGTGGACTATGAGGTGTTTCTGTCCGAGACCGAGACAGGCTTTAAAAACCGGGCTATTATTTATCTGATGCGCTCCAACGGCATTATTGAGGGAAACTGTGAGGAACATCTGGAGCTCTATTTCCTGCTATGCTCCATGGCCTGCTCCTGCCGGGATCTGGCTGTGTTTGCCGCTACGCTGGCAAATAACGGTGTGAGCCCTATAACCGGGGAGCAGCTGATCCAGCCCCGCACGGTGAAGCTGGTCCGCTCCCTGATGGTTACCTGCGGTATGTACGACTATTCCGGCGAGTTCGCCGCTACGGTGGGTCTTCCTTCCAAGAGCGGCGTAGGCGGTGGAATTATCTCATGTGCCATCGGACAGTATGGAATTGCCACTTACGGGCCCTCCCTGGACGACAAAGGGAACAGCATCGGCGGTCTGAAGATGCTGGAATACCTGTCCGACAGCATGGACCTGAACATGTTTTGATTACATATAAGCGCCAGAGACGAGAGAGCCGGCCGTATAAGGAAAGACACCCCTGCGGGTGTCTTTCCTTTTGGGGCTGCCGGTAAAGAGGTGAGCCGAAAAAGGGCTATGACCGGACCACCGCGTGGAGCAGGGACCAGATGGACCAGAGGAAGCCGCCCACGAAGAGGACAGCCAGCACAGGGACCACCAATTCAGCGGCGGAAACGATCTCACGAGGGAAAATCTGCATCAGGATCATAGGGCCAAAGCAGATGCACCAGATGATCCAGCCGCCCTTGCCCCCAAACCGCTGAATGACCGCCCCGACAATCACGCCCCCGCCCACGGCCAGTGCGAAAATCAGCAGCCACCAGTACCAGTCCAGAGCGAAGGTCTCTACCATCAGCAGAGGATTCCGAGTCGGGACAGATGCGTCGGGCTCCGGCACGGGCATGGGGATTCCAAAGCGCCAGCCGTTCAGCCCCGCCAGCTTTGCCCACAGGGGCGGGCAGAGGAAGCGCTCGACAGCGGCCAGCAGGCCGGCCAGGGCCAGGGCGAAGGCGCTCTCGAAGGCGCACAGCCCCAGGGTCAGGCCCAAAGCCCGCTTCCGGGTCTGTCCAAAGCGCAGGGCCTGGTCGAAGCTGATCCCCACGTGGGAGATGCCTGCCACCAGGGCGGTAAAGCCGCCTACAATGGGGAAAATGATACAGGACACGGTGATGCTGGTGTCCGGCCGGGCAAAGTGCATGACGCAGCCGATGATGATCTGGATCAGGAGGAACAGTCCACATTCAACGCCGATGTAGAGAAGCAGGTCGTCCAGATTCAGTTTTACCAGCTTTTGAAATTTTTTCCACATCTCAACTCACCTCACCACAAAGCGCTGGATGGTGCGCCAAATCACAAGCTCGCCGCCCGCTGCCGCAGCGGCCAGCACCCCGGCGATGACCTTGGGCAGGGCGGCCAGCCAACTCCACTGCGCATCTTCCTGGATGACTTCCGCAAACCTGGTCTCGGCGGACAAAACCAGAAAAACAGTGGCCCCCATCAGCACCAGGACAGAAATGACAATCAGAAAGACGCCCAGCCCCTTGTACTTGATCATAATCAGCCCGCTGACACAGCCCAGCACCAGAAACACCGCGCAGCACAGAGGGAAGAGCCAGGGCCGATCGTCGAACAGGCGGAGGAGCATCCACCGGTCCCGGACCTCCCAGTCGGCAACGGCGGGGAAGGCGCACAGAAACGCCTGGAGGGCCCAGCTGACCAAGATGTAGAATGCCATAATCCCCTGGAGGGCCCAGAAGAAGTCTCCCCGGCGGGCCCCGAAGGACAGCCCCAGATTCAGATTGCTGGTACACAGGGCAAAGGCGTAGATATACAACATAAAGAGAATCATAATGGGAAACATGGCATAATAGGTCTCAAAGAGGTTGCCTATCTCCGCGCTTTCGGGCACACCGGTGGCGTAGCACCCGACAATCACAATGGCGGCGAAGCCGATGTCCGCCCCCAGGTTGATCCAGGCGAAGTTCAGGAGAAACCGAAAGGATTTTACCATCGTTTCCGCCCCCTTACTGGGCGTCCCCGTGGCCGCACAGGGACACAAAGACATTTTGCAGATTCATGGGGGCCACGTCCACATCCGCCTCCAGGGCGGATTCCAGCTTGACCATGTCCCCCCGGACGGCCACTGTCTTGTGCCGGCCCATCTGGTGGGTGGACAGCACCTGGAGTCCGCTGCACACCCGATCCACCACGTCCTCCCGGCCGGAGACATAGCGGAACTGGCTGACAAGCTCCTCGGTCTCCCTGTTCTCCAGGATTCGGCCCTCGTCCAGGATGATGACCCGCTCAAAGACGGAGGCGGCCTCCTCGATGATGTGGGTGGAGACGATGAAGGTGCGGCCCGTCTGAGCGAAGTCCTCCAGCAGGAGCTGGTAAAAGCGTTCCCGCATTACCACGTCCAGCCCGGCGGCGGGCTCGTCCAGGATGGTGACGGGAGCCCGGCTGGCCAGGGCAATCAGAATGGTCACCATGGACATCTGCCCCTTGGACAGCTGGGAGATCTTCTTCTTGGTGGACAGCTGGAACTCGTCCAGCAGGCGCAGGGCGTAGTCCATGTCCCAGTTGGGGTAATAGATGGCGGCGGACTTGAGATAGTGCTTTACCTTCAGATTGTTGGGCCCGGAGAACAGCGTCGGCTGGAGCTCCCGGGAGAAGCAGATGTCATCCAGCGCTCTCTGGTTCTCCCACACCGGCTGGCCGTCGTAGGTGACGGAGCCGCTGTTCTTGGTGTTTTGGGCGGTGAGAATACCCAGCAGGGTGGTCTTGCCCGCCCCGTTCCGGCCGATGAGGCCGTAAATTTTTCCCGGCTCGATCTCTAAGTCCAGGTTGTGGAGGACCTCCTTGTCCTTATAGGATTTGCACAGGCCCTCGGCCTTTAAAATACCAGCGCTCATTTTTCTTTCTCCTCTCCTATGGCCCGCTCGATCATGGCCAAAAGTTCTTCCCCGGTGAGAGCCAGGGAGGCCCCCTCCTTTACCAGGGGCTTTACAAAACCGTCGTAAAAGGCGGCCTTTCGCTTCTGTTTCACGGTTTCTCCCGCTCCTTTCGCTACAAACATGCCGATGCCCCGGCGCTTGTACAGAATTCCGTCCGACACCAGCAGGTTGATGCCCTTGGCCGCTGTAGCCGGGTTGATGTTGTATCCCCGGGCCAGCTCGTTGGTGGAGGGCACCTGCTCCTCCTCTTGGTAGACCCCCCGGAGGATGTCGTCCTCCAGCATTCGGGCGATCTGAAGATAGATCAAGGACTGGTCGTTTAAGGTTCCACGCATTTCTTCACCTCCGCGGTGTAATTTATTGCGTTGTTTGTTGGTTAATTACTTGTGTAACTAACCATATCACTAATAGAGTTTTCTGTCAAGAGGGTTTTGAAAAAATTTTATATTGAAAAACCCGCCGTCCCATGGGACGGCGGGTTTTGGTGTGTTATATTATGCTTTCTCTGCCTTACCCTCAGCCTTTGCAGCAGCCTTGGCGGGAGTTTCGATACCTTTGGCGGCATTTACCGCCTGGACCACGCCCCGGCCCTGGTCGTTGGCCTCCTTGGCGTGCTTTTCGACGTCCAGCTTGTTTTTGGGGCTCCGGACCAGACAGCCGGCACCCTGGACGCAGCCGCCCTCACAGGCCATGCCTTCGATAAAGTTGCCCTCCAAACGGCCCAGCTTCAGCTTCATCAGGGCCACCTCGCAGGCGGCGGTGCCGCTGCATGGGACAGGCTTCAGGTCGAAGTTGATGTTCTTCTCCTTCAGGGTCTGTGCCACGGCCTCGGCCACTCCGCCGCTGCGGGCGAAGTTGCGGCCGTAGCCGCTGGCCTCGTCCAGATCGGCCTCGTCCAGCTTTTCCAGTTCGATGTCCCGGGAGGCAAACAGGGCGAACAGCTCCTCATAGGTGAGCACGCAGTCAATAGCGTTCATGGTGCGGCCCAGCTGGAACTCCTTCTTCTTGGCCACGCAGGGGCCGATAAAGACGACCTTGGCGTCGGGCTCCTTCTCCTTCAGGTGCAGGCCGATCATAACCATGGGGGAGGGGGTATGGGAGACATACTGGTTCAGCTCGGGGTGCTTTTTCTTCACATAGCCCACAAAGCCCGGGCAGCAGGAGGAGGTGAGAACTCCCTTTTCCACCAGCTCCTCAGACTCCCGGTCGGCCACCATGTCGGCCCCCAGAGCCACCTCAGCCACGCCGGAGAAGCCCAGCTGCTTGATACCGGCCACCACCTGTCCGTAGGTGGCGGGGGCGAACTGGCCAGCGATGGAGGGGGCGATCACGGCATAGGTCTTGTAGCCCCAGTGGGCGCCGCCCTGGATCATCTGAATGGCGTCCACGATCCAGGATTTGTCCTGGATGGCGCCGAAGGGGCACTGATAGACGCAGTTGCCGCAGGAGATGCACTCATTGATGTCGATGGAGGCCTTCTTGTCCGGGCCCATGGAAATGGCCTTGGCGGGGCAGCCCTTCTCGCAGGGGCGCTGGTTTTTCACAATGGCGCTGTATTGGCAGGCGCTGACACACTTGCCGCATGTGATGCATTTGCTGTGATCAATGTGGGCCCGGTGGTTGACAATGGTAATGGCGTCCTTGGGGCAGGCATGGACGCAGCGGGTGGCCAGACAGCCCCGGCAGGAGGCACTCACGGTCATCTCGGTGACGGGGCACTCGTCGCAGGCGATGGGCAGGACTTCCACCACGCTGGGGTTGGTCTTGTCGCCGCCCATGGCCATCTTGACCCGACTGTTGATGATGGCCCGCTCCTTGTAGATGCAGCAGCGCAGACTGGCCTCAGGGCCTGGGATAATCTTTTCGGGCACGTCCAGAATACCGGTCTGGAGCCGGTCCTCCCAGGTCAGACGGGCCACCTCAGTGAGCACAGAGGTTTTCAGTTCCTGAATTTTTGTCTCAAAAGTGTGCATATGTACGCTCCTTCCTCATCTTTCTGTTCTTAGTCAGTTGATTCGGGTTTCCTGCAATTTTTGAATACTTTCCCTGCATTATGCAGGATTTCTTTCATTTCGCACCCATTCTACTCGGACAGGCATAGATTGTCAAGAGACATTTTACACCATTCCGGGCCCTTTGACCAGCCCCTTTTAGCGTTTGTTACAGGAGGAGGCGGCTTCCGCTATGCCCCGCTGTTTGCGGCGTGAGTTCCAAAACGGCACAGAGGCCGCCCTCTGCGGGAGAGCAGGTCTTTTACCGGTAAAAATACCGCCAGCCGTCCTCGGTCTCTACCCGGCCCAGGCAGACTCCCATAACCTGCGTCAGGACATCACCTTTGTACAGCTCCTCCGGTGTGCCCGCCTGATAAATACGCCCGCCGCTGAGCAGGACCATCCGGTGGGCACAGCGCAGGGCCAAGGGCAGATCGTGGAGGACCATTACCACCGCCCGGCCTTCTTCGGCCAGACGGCAGGCCAGGGCCATTACTTCAAGCTGACAGCTTACATCCAGGTAGGTGGTGGGCTCGTCCATCAGGATAGTCCGGGTATCCTGGGCCAGGGCCATAGCCAGGTAGACTTTTTGCCGCTGTCCGCCCGACAGCTCGGACAGCGGGCGTTGGGCCAGATCCTCCGCCCCAACGCGCTCCAAGGCCCTTTTTACTATTTCATGATCCTTTTGGCTATAGCGCCGGGGGTAGGACAGGTAGGGAAACCGGCCGTGGAGGACCATCCGTCCGGCAGTGATGCTGGGGGTGGACCGGGACTGGGGCAGGTAGGCAATTTTTTTGGCAATATCTTTGGCGGACAGTCGCTCCAGAGGGACGCCGTCCACCAGTACGTCTCCTCCGGCTTTGGGCAGCAAGCCGTTGACGGAGCGAAGGAGGGTGCTCTTGCCGCAGCCGTTAGGGCCCAGAATGGCCAGTACCTCGCCGGGGCGGAACTCCAGGTCGATTCCATTCAGTACCGGGCGGCCCGGGTAACCTGCATGCAGGTTTTTCAGTTCGATCATGTCCCGCCGCCCCCTCTCCGCTGCTTCAGCAGCAGCCAGATAAAGAAGGGGCCCCCTGTCAGGGACAGCACTATCCCCAGGGGCAGCTCAAAGGGAGTGAAGATGAGACGGGAGGCCAGATCGCAGACAGTGAGCAGCAGTCCGCCCCCTAGGGCGGAGGAGAGAAGCAGTGGGAAGCTGTCCTCTCCTACCATCCGGCGCATGATGTGGGGCACCAGCAGTCCCACAAAGCCCAGCAGGCCGGCAAAGCTCACCGCCGCCCCTGCCAAAGCCGCCGCCAGCATCAACAGCGCCAGCCGCAACCATTTGGCGGGCAGTCCCAGGCTTTGAGCTGTCTCCCGCCCCAGCAGAAGCAGATCCAGTTCATTGGACAGGGACAGGGCGATCAGCAGCGCGATGACGATCACCCAAAAAGCGGGGGCCAGCCGGGCCATGGACAGGTTTTTCACGCCTCCTACGCGAAAGTCGGTGTAGCCGCTGAGAGCGTCGGGGAAAAAGGTGACTACCGCGTCGATGCCCGCGCTGAAGATGCTGGACATGGCCACCCCGGCCAATACCAGAGTGATCCGCGCGGCCCCCGCCCGCTCGGCGATGAACAGCACCAGCAGTACGCCGGCCAGCGCGCCGAAGAAGGCGGCAATGGGAGTGAGCCGGACCGCGCCCGGGGCCAGGGCGCAGCACAGTGCAGTGGCCAGTCCGGCCCCGGAGTTGACCCCGATGATGTTGGGGGCGGCCAGGGGGTTGTTCAGCACTCCCTGGATGATGACCCCAGCACAGGCCAAAGCCGCCCCTGCCAGCAGACAGCCGCATAGCCGGGGGAGCCGGGCGTAGAGGACGATGGCAGTCTGTGTAGAGCCCCCACGGCCCAACAGGGCGGCGATGACCTCTCTGGTTGGGATGGGCACCGCCCCGAAGGCCAGGTTGGCCACCCCGGACAGCAGTACAAGCCCCGCCAGCAGGACGATTAGCCCCAAGCGGCGTCTATTTTCCATAGCGGATGTCCGCCAGCTGTTCATAGGCGTCCCCCCACAGGGCGTTGGGCTTTAGGCTGTACATCCGGCGCTCCAGGATATGAAAGCGGCCCCCTTGTACCGCACTGAGGCTGGCCCAGGCGGGATTGGACAAGAGAGTGGCCTCCAGGTTGGCCTGAGCCGCCGCCTCATCAGTGCCATGGTAGACGGCAAAGATATAGTCCGGGTCGTCCCGGAGGATGGCCTCCAGGCTCAGGTCCTCCAACAGGGAACCATCCCGGTCGGCAATGTTGACGAAGCCAAGCTCCTTCAGCATGGGTCCCAGCACGTTGTCCTCACTGTTCTTCACCTTCACGCTGCTGCCTGACACCTGGATGGTCAGCGCTGTGGGGACGAAATCCAGTACCGCCGTCTTGGCCACGGCAGCTTCCACCTGCTCCTTAACGGCGGTTCCGTATGTCTCAAAATTCTCCGGGTGGCCGGTGAGCCGGGTAAAGAGCTCCAGCAGGTCCAGATAGTCCTGGAAAGAGGACACGTCAAAGTAGGCGGCAAGGATGCCGGCCTGGTCGAAGGTGTCTTTCAGCTCCAGGTTAGAGGGGGAGAGGCTACTGGCGATAATCAGATCGGGTTCCGCTCCCAACACCAGCTCTCTGTTGGGCTTCATAGGGGAGCCGATGTTAACCACGTCCTCCCCCAGCTCCAGGCCGTAGGACTCCCAGGCATCGTTGGCGGTGGCGGCCATCGTGCTTTCCCCTCCAGCCAGTACCCACACATCGGCGAAGCTGCCGATCATTACCACGACCCGCCGGGGCTGCTCAATAGAAAACTCCTGCTCCAGGGCGTCGGTAAAGGTGATTTTGTCCTCTTCTGAGGAGAGATCCGCAGATGGGGATATGCCTTCAGGCCGGGATTGGACAGGGGATTGCTCCTGCTTGCCGCAGGAGGCGGCCGGCAGGAGGGTGAGGAGCAAGATTGCGGTGAGAAGGCGTCGTTTCATAATCAGAAGCCCCGTTTCATAGGGGGCGGCCTCCGAGCCGCCCTACTAAAGTGTATGATAAGGTTTCGGGGCAGTGCAGAGACTGCCCTCTACAGGCTCAAAGGCAGGGGCGGTCCCGAGGGGCCGCCCCTACGGCAGTTTTTATGCATACTTGGCGATAATGGCGTCCCGCTCTGCGGCGTGTTCCTTCGACCACTGCTCCCAACTCTGGCCTGCGTCGGCGGCCGCCTTGCCAAGTTCCACCAGCAGGGCGGGCAGGTCGGCCTCCAGGACGGTTCCGGCCTCCTGGCCAAAGCGAGCACGGTCCAGCTCATCCGTGCCGCTGAGGAACATCTTAAAAGCGGGCAGGGGCTTCTTGTCCACCAGCTTCACGCCTCCCTGGAAGCCAATGGCTCCCGCCTGATGAGCGGCGCAGCTGGAGGGACAGCCGGAGATACAGATTCTGGGCAGAGCCCCGTCGGGGATGCCCGCCGCCCGGACGACCTTCACCAGGGTCTGGAGCACGCCCTGACTGTCTCGAACCCCCTGTTGGCAGGTTGTGGCCCCGATGCAGGCCACGCTGCATTCAAATTCGGTGGCTGCGCCGTCCTCGGTGGCGGCAATCACCCGCTCCGCCTCGTCGGAGTCCAGATTGATGACATACAGGGTCTCATTGGGGGCGACCCGGATTTCAGCCCCGGGGATATTCTTTAACAGCTCATAGAGCTGCCGGGGTTTCTCTACAGACAGAAGCCCCCCGACGGGGTGATACTTTACGGCGTACAGACCAGGCTGCTTCTGGGGGATGGCACGAGGGTGGCTGATTTCGCCGTTTTTCCGCTCCGGGCTGGAGGGAGCCTCCAGATCTTTCAGCTCCAAACCGCCCTCCGCTTTCCGGGCGGCCACGTTTTTCAAAAATTCCTCTTTCAGGCCGTCGGGGCCCAAGGTGTCCTGCATGAAACGGGTACGGGCTTTGGCGCGGTTGTCGTAGTTGCCGTGGGCACAGAAAGTGTCCACCATGGCCCTGACATAGTAGAGGACTTCTTTTGGGTTGACCGCTTCGTCCACCAGCACGCCCATAGAAGGCCGGGCCGCGCCCAGACCGCCGGCAATGCGCAGGGCAAAGGTACCGTCCTTCCGGGCCAGAAAGCCCATATCCCGGAAGGCGCTGTGGACGCAGTCGTCCACCCCGTTGCAGAAGGCGATTTTCAGCTTGCGGGGCATTTTGATGTCCCGGCAGATGGACAACAGATATTCGGCAACGGCCTCCGCGTAGGGCAGGACGTTGAAAGCCTCCCCGGGCTGGACGCCGCTGAGAGGGCTTGCCATTACGTTGCGGGGGTTGTCCCCGCCGCCGCCCTTGGTGAGGATGCCGCAGCTAATAGCCCCATCCATAATCACAGGCACCTGCCCGGCGGACAGGTCGTGGAGCTGGATGGTCTCACAGGTGGTCAGCTTCATTCGCTCCACCTTCTCCCGCTCCACGGTCTCCACCAGAAATTTCAGCCGCTCCATAGTCAGCCGCCCGCCCGCCATGCGCAGACGCAGCATATGCTTGGATGCGTCCCGCTGGGCGTAGGAACCTAGGCCGCCGGATACGCCCTTGTAGGACTTCCGATCGAGCTCTCCTTTGTCAAAGGCGGAGATGGTCCCTTTAAAATTTTCAATTTCCGTGCGGAAGGTATCAGTCCACTGTTTGTTCATGTGATGTTCCAGCCTTTCCCTTAAGTGTGGTTGTTCGTGTGCGGAAATTTTCCGGGATATGACGGACAGGTTTGCCTCATTATACCAAAAGTAAAGACGGGATACAATCCCTGCGTCCATATTTTTGAGGCTGTTTTTTCACAGAAGCGGTTGTCCTGGCATAGGCTGAGGCGTAAAATCGTTGATACGGAGGGTCGCTTATGACTGCTTTGCCACATATTGAATACTTTTTGGGGGCCAACGCTCCCACAGGCTTTTATTCGCTGTATGACCAGCTGCTCCCTCTGGAGCAGGCCAGAGCTGTTTACATCCTGAAAGGCGGGCCCGGGTGCGGTAAGTCCACGCTGATGCATAAGATCGGTGCGTGGGCGGAGGAGGCCGGGCTGGAAACCGAGTACATCCTCTGTTCCGGGGACCCGGATTCTCTGGACGCTGTGATCCTTCCTGCCAAGGGTGTGGCCATTGTGGACGGCACAGCGCCCCACGTGGTGGAGCCCAAATATCCCGGAGCGGTAGAGCGATACGTAAACATGGGGGACTGTTATGACAAGGTAGCTCTGTGGCCGTTGCGTCGGGAGATTATGGACTGCATGTCGGGGTACAGGGGCTGCTATCAGCGGGCGTACCGCTGCCTGGGTGCGGCGGCGGAAATCATGGAAGATCAGCGGGCCGCCCTGCTGACGGAAGCTTTGTCTCACAAACTGGCAAAACGGGCTCGAGGAATCCTGTCCCGGGAAATTCCCAGGCAGAAGGCGGAGCGGCCCGGCCAGGTGAAGCAGCGTTTTTTGGGGGCAGTTACTCACCGGGGGTCCGTATGCCTGTATGAGACCGCCCTGACACAGTGCAAAAAGATATATGTTCTGTCGGACAGCTGTTCTCTGGCACACGAGCTGCTCGTTCATCTGTTGTCCGGGATTACAGGAAATGGCTATAACGTGGTGGCCTGTCCCGATCCTATGGCGCCTGAGAGGCTGGCCCATTTGCTGGTTCCCCAACTGGAACTGGCTTTCCTGACTCTGAACGGAGTACCCCAGGGGATAACGCCTTATCGCCGGATCAGGCTGGATACGGCGGCCGAGGGGGACGTCTTGCGGCGCAGCCGTCCCCGGCTCCGTTTTGCCAGAAAGGTGTCTGCCGCGCTGGTAGAGGAGGCGGTATGCTCCCTGGCTCAGGCCAAGTCTATGCACGATGACTTGGAGGCAGTTTACAATCCTCATGTGGATTTTGATCAGGCAGGCGCAATGGCTCAGGATATCTGGGAGGAGATCCTGACATTTTGAGTGGTGCTGAAGTGCCATAAGCGGGAAAGATCTTGATTTATCTTCGCAGTATAAATGCAGAGCTTAAATAAACGGGAAAAACAAGCGGCGGGTACTCCGCCGCTTGTTTCTGTAAATCCAGGCTTTATATTTTTGCAATCAGAGAGAAAAATATTGTTACAAGTTAAAGTAACGCTCAAATTCGGCAGGGTGGGGGATGGCGGACAACTGGCTACATTCCCTGCGCTTGGCGGCCACCAGGTTAGACAGCAGCTGATCCGGGAACACGCCCCCTGCAGTGAGGTAGTCGTGGTCGGCCTCCAAGGCTTCCAGGGCGGCCTCCAGAGAGGTGGGAAGATGCTGCAGCTTGGCTTTCTCCTCATCGGGCAGGGTGTAGAGATTGCAGTCATAGGGACCCCAGCCGTTGGCGTGGGGATCGATGCGGTTTTTAACGCCGTCCAGTCCGGCCATCAGCAGAGCGGCATAGCAGAAATAGGGGTTGCAGGTGGCGTCAGGATTGCGAATCTCAAAACGGCGCAGATTGGGGGTCTTGGCGTAGGCAGGAATACGTATGACCGCGCTGCGGTTGGAGGTGGCGTATCCCACGGTGACGGGGGCCTCAAAGCCAGGCACAAGCCGCTTGAAGGAATTGGTGCTGGGATTGGTGATGGCGCACAGGGAGGCGATGTGCTTGAGCAGGCCGCCCATAAAGAAGTGGGCCGTCTCGCTCAAGTGAGAGTAGCCGTTGTCGTCGGAAAAGACGGGCTGGCCGTCCTTCATCAGCAGCATGTGCACGTGCATCCCGCTGCCAGCCTCGCCGTATACCGGCTTGGGCATCAAGGTGGCGCTCTTGCCATATTTCAGGGCAGTATTGTGGATGATGTATTTAATCATCATGGTGGCGTCGGCCATTTTGGACATCTGGCCCAGCTTGGGCTCGATCTCAAACTGACCGGCGGCCCCCACCTCAGGATGGTGGTATTTGATGGGGATTCCGGCGGCCTCCATATGCATGCACATCTCGCTGCGGCACTCATAGGTGCGGTCGAAGGGCTTGGCAACGTGGTAGTTGGCCTGGCGGGGAACGACGACGCCCTTCCCATTGCTGGCGCTGTTCCAGTGGGCCTGCTCCGCGTCTACCGTCATGCCGATGGAATTAGCGGCCACCTGCCAGGATACGCTGTCGAAAAGGTAAAACTCAAACTCGGGGAGAATCAGCATGGTGTCAGCCACGCCGGAGTCCCGCATATACTTCTCGGCAGCCAAAACGATATTTCTGGGGTACTGGTCCAGGGGCCGGTTCTCGGGGTAGCCGATAATCATAGCGTTGCCCGTCATGGACAGGGTGGGGATATCGCAGAAGGGATCGACCACCGCCGTATCCGGGTCCGGGATAAATACCATGTCGCTCTTTTCCACTACGGCATAGCCATAGTTAGAAGCGTCGAAGCCGATACCGTTGGTCATGGTCTCCTCTGAAAAGTGCTGGGAAGGGATGGTCACGTGGCGGAACTGTCCGTTGATATCCACCATTTTGAAGTCTACCATTTGGATGCCCTGTTCCTGAATCATCGTCATGATGTCCTGCGCAGTTCTTTGCATGATGGTTTCCTCCTTATCAGTTTGTTTTATTTTTATGGGCATAGCCCGGTCGTCACAGATACTTTTGGATATTATAACATAAATTTAAACAAAAAACCAGAACTTTTTGAAAAATTTACCGATTTTTTTCGGCGAGATTGGACCGCAGTTCTTCCGGGGAGACGCCAAGAAGGAGCAGAGCCCCGGCGACGGCCAGGGATGACAGCTCGCCCGTGCCCGGCTCCAGCCGGAGAGGAAATTCCTGCCGTTCCACCACCCGGCCGTCCACCGTCACCAGCTCCCGCTGAAGAGCGGCCCAGAGGATGTTTCCCTCCCGACTGGAGAGGGTCAGGCTGTCCCGGGGAGAAGCGCCATAGCTGACGGCGCTGGCTGCCTGGAGCGGGAGACTCAGGTCCCCCGTTCCCCCGGGAAGCAGTACAGTACGGCAATGTCTGGGCAACGGTATCCGCCGGGCCGCCGCCCGGGGTGAAACCACCAGCAGGGCTGGGTGGCTTTCGCTGGCGCACCGGCCCCGCAGGCCGCCGTGGACGGCCAGCTTCCGCAGAATGGTCCGCTCAATACCCTCTCCGACCTCCAGCACCTGAAAACACTCCATACGTATTCCCCCTTTCCGTCAGTCTAAGCTTAATCCCAAATTTTATACAAAAAGAAAAATGGAAAAATCGAGAAAACTATTGACAAGAAGATGTTCTGTTGATAAAATATCACAGCCGCTTCAAACAGGTATTCAAGTGAGGATACTCCGCCTGCGAGAGCGAGCCCGTAATAAAGGAGTTGAATACTATGCAGGCAATCATCGTGACCGGCGGGAAGCAGTACAAGGTGGCGCAGGGCGATACCCTGTTCATCGAGAAGCTGGAGGCCGAGGCCGGCCAGACCATCACCTTCGATCAGGTGCTGGCAGTTCTGGACGGAGAGAAGGCCACATTCGGCGCTCCCACCGTGGAGGGCGCTTCCGTGTCCGCTACCGTGGTCAAGAACGGCAAGGGCAAGAAGATCCGTATCTTTAAGTACACCCCCAAGAAGGGTTACCGTAAGCGCCAGGGCCACCGTCAGCCCTACACCAAGGTGGAGATCGGCGCTATCAAGGCCTGATGACCACCGTAACCTTTCACACCGAGGGCAGCCGCATCACAGGTTTTGAAATGAAAGGCCACAGCGGCTATGCCATCAAGGGGGAGGACATTGTGTGCGCCGCCCTGACCAGCGCCGTCCGCCTTGCCGAGTGCGCCGTCAACGACGTTCTGGGGCTGGAGGCTCCGGTAAAGGTACGGGACAAGGATGCACTGATCTCCCTCAAGCTCCCCGCCGCTCTGGGTCAGATCAATGAGAGCATCTGCCAGACCCTTCTGGCCGCCCTCATGGTTCACTGTGTCCAGTTGGCCGAGGAGTATCCTGAAAATATATCCGTCATGGAGGTGTAAGAGATGCTGAATATCGGTTTACAGTTTTTTGCCCATAAAAAGGGCGTGGGCTCCACCCGCAACGGCCGGGACTCTGAGTCCAAGCGCCTTGGCGTGAAGCGGGGCGACGGCCAGTTTGTGCTGGCCGGCAACATTCTGGTCCGCCAGCGGGGTACCCACATCCACCCTGGTGTTAACGTGGGCAAGGGCAGTGATGATACCCTGTTCGCCATGAAGTCCGGCCGGGTGAAGTTCCACCGTCTGGGCAAGGACCGCAAGCAGGTCTCCATCGTGGAAGAGGCCGCGGAGTAACGCAAAGAGCCGCAAACGAGTACCGTTTGCGGCTTTTTTAATTAAAATAGAGGGAAGTAATATCAAAGGTTGGAGGCAAATTTATGGAGCAATGGTTGTACGTGATGTTTATTGAGAAAACTAAGACCTACAACAAGCTGACCAAGGCCGCCGTGGAGCGACACGTGGCCAACCTGAAAGCCTTGGACGAGCAGGGACACATTGAGCTGGCCGGCGTATTCAAGGGATACTCCGGCGTAGCCGGAATGTATATCCTCAAAGCAGAGAGCTATGAGGCGGCAGAGGAGTTGTGTAAACGGGAGCCCCTGGTTGAGGAAGGCTTCGCCACCTATAAACTGAAAGCCTTACAGCCGGCAAATAAGGAAAATAATTATCTGCTTTAACAGCAGTTTGTTAGATAGGAGGTGCCCAAGATGGCAGCACCCTTTGTAGATACGGCGAAAATCACCGTCCGCTCCGGAAACGGGGGCAACGGCGTGGTATCCTTCCACCGGGAGAAATATGTGGCCAACGGCGGCCCCGACGGGGGCGACGGCGGCCGGGGCGGAGACATTGTGGTGGAGGTCAACGATCACATGTCCACCCTGATGGACTTCCGCTACAAGCGTAAGTATGCGGCAGGCAGCGGAGCCGACGGCGCGGGCAAACGGTGCACTGGCAGAGACGGGGAAGATCTGGTCATCCGGGTCCCCCGGGGCACTGTCATCCGGGATGCCGAGACCCAGGAGATTATCCAGGATATGTCTAGGACGGACCGCTTTATCCTGTGCCGCGGCGGGCGCGGCGGGTGGGGTAATCAGCACTTTGCCACCCCTACCCGTCAGGTGCCTCGGTTTGCCAAGGCCGGCCTGCCCGGTCAGAGCCGGGACGTAGTGCTGGAGCTGAAATTGCTGGCCGATGTAGGGCTGGTGGGTTTCCCCAACGTAGGCAAGTCCACCCTGCTGTCCGTAGTCAGCCGTGCTCAGCCCAAGATTGCCAACTACCACTTTACTACTCTGTTTCCCAACCTGGGGGTGGTATATGTGGAGGAAGGGGTATCCTTCGTTATGGCGGACATCCCAGGCATCATCGAGGGAGCGGCTGAAGGAGCAGGCCTGGGCCATGACTTTCTGCGGCACATCGACCGGTGCCGGCTGCTCATCCATGTGGTGGACGTGTCGGGTTCCGAAGGCCGGGACCCGGTAGCCGATTTTGAGGCGATTAACGAGGAGCTGAGGCAGTATTCTCCCGAACTGGCCTCCCGTAAAATGATCGTGGCCGCCAATAAGGTGGATATCATGGAGGACCCCGCGATGCTGAACAAGCTCCGTACCCATGCAGAGAACCTGGGAATGGAGTTTTTTGAGATTTCTGCCGCCGCCCATCAGGGTACCCGGGAGCTGGTACTGAAGACTGCCCGCCTTCTGCAGGAGCTGCCCCCCGTGGCGGTGTACGAGCCCACCTATGTGGAGCGTCCTCCCGAGGTGGATACCGGCGGCGAAGTGGATATTCAGGAGTTCGACGGTACCTGGGTGGTGGACGCACCCTGGCTCCAGCGGCTTATCGCCAATGTCAACTTCGGCGACTATGAGTCCCGGAACTGGTTTGACCAGAAGCTGCGCCAGTCCGGTTTATTCGATAAGCTGGAAGAGATGGGAATCAAGGACGGAGATATCGTATCTATGTACGATCTGGAATTTGAATATCAGCGGTAAGCAAGATAATAGTGCTTCTTAAAATTGGTATGAAACTGTTTGGAAAGCAAAAAAAGCCGGGAAATGCGCTGTACGGGCAGCGGCTCGACTGGGATTAATTAGATTACGATCCGTCCCATGGAAGGTTCTTTGGTTATGATCTCCCCCAAAAAATTGGCAGAACGTTCAGAAAAGAAACTGAAATAGGAGGCCTTTCCCCGCCATTTCCGCTGGCATTGGGGGAGCTTGGCCCACAGGGCGGAGGGAAGCCCGATGACCGGCAGGTACAGCGGCCCGAGAATCAGGGATTGAATGGTGTGGCCGTACTCGTGGACCAGCAGCCTTCTGGGAATGTCCCGGCAGGGGATTTGGCCGCTGCGGTCCCGGGGCGGCTTGTCTGTGAGAAAAATAAAGGGTCCCAGCGACAGGCTGGAGTAGAGGGGGTACACTGTGACCACCGCGCCGCGGAAGCGGAAATGGGAACAGTGCCGGTACCAAAGAAAGACCGCCGCCCCCAAGACGGTCTGGATCAGACCCCAGCTGCACTGGACCAGGAGGCAAAACAGGCCCTTCATTTCACCCTCAGCCGCTTGGCCAGTTCCCCGTCTGGGGTGACCTGGGCGGTCTCACAGGTGGTGTAGATTACCATGCCGGGCCGGGCGCCCCCGGGCTTTTTCACATAGCGGACAGGAGTGTAATCCACAGGAACCTTGCTGCTGTCCCGGGCCTGGGAGAACCATGCGGCCAGTACGGCGGCCTCGTTGAGGCTCTGCAGGTCAGGCTGGCCTCCACTGGTCCACAGGATGACGTGGGAGCCGTGTATCTTCTGGGTGTGAAACCAGATATCCCCCTTGCCGGCCAGTTTGCAGGTGAGCAAATCGTTCTGGCTGTTGTTCTTACCCACCGAGATGCGCAGACCGGTAGTTGACATAAATTCCATGGGTTTGGAACTGACCCGCTTTCCCCGGTCCCTGACTTTACCAGGGCGGCGCAGATAACCGGTGTCTGCCAGTTCCTGACGAATCTCTGCCAGGTCTCGTTCCCCCTCGGCCAGGGAGATGCTTTCCAGCACGCTGTTCAGGTAATCCAGCTCATGCCGGCCCTTCTCCAGCTGAACAGTGAGCATCTCCTCGGCTTTTTTGGCCCGGTTGTAGTTTTTATAATATTTGGCGGCGTTCTGTTGAGGAGTGAGGAGGGGGTCCAGTCTGATTTCAATCTCCTTTCCCTCGGGGTCGTAGAAGTCCGCCGCCCGCAGGCGGGCCATTCCCTTCTCCATCCGGTGAAAATTGCTGGTGAGGATATCTCCCAGCTGGCGCAGACGGTCCCGGTCTTTAGTGGCGGCCAGCTCCTTCTCCTGATTAGCGATTTTGCGGGTGGTGCGGTCCCGGGCGTTGATAACGGACTTAATCAGGTCCTGGCCCCGCTGTTTGATCCGGTCCTGCCGCTCCCGCTGTTCGAAAAAGTCGTCCAGCAGGGGAGAGAAAGCGGGCCACACCTTTATCTGAGCGGCCCCCTCGTACTGCCCTACAGGAAGGAAGGTGAAATCACGAGGCCGGCCGTCTATAGAAAGAGAGACCGGAATATAGCGATTTTCCCTTACAATACTTTGGAGTTCCTCCAGACAGCCTAACAGCCGTGACCGGCCTTCTGGTCCCAAGGCGTTAAGCCGCGCACTGGTGTCGCCCCCGGCCCGGTGCGCCAATTCCCGGCAGAGAAGGGGGGAGAGCCCGCCAAAGGTGTCCTGCAGCCATTTGTCCGCCTGGGCCTCCTGGGGGGCGGCGGAGAGCAAGGTTTCCAGTTTCTCCCGGCTTGCGGCAAGGGGATTTTCCTTGTCGATACTTGGAGGGAGCCGGTAGAACATTCCGGGCTGGAGGATGCGTGGGGCGGAGGCGCATTCATTGGTGGTCAGCTTGTCCGAGATATCTGCACCTGTGTGGCGGATGCAGTCCAGAATGCGGCCCTCTCCATCCAGCAGAATCAGATTGGTTTTGTGGCTGATGGCCTCCAGGACCAGTCTGCGCTCCACCCGGTCCCCCAACTCGTTGAGCGCCTCAAAACGCAGAGCAGCTACCCGTTCCAGAGGGGGTTGAACGATCTCCAGCAGCCGGGCCCCGGACATATGCTTGCGCAGCAGCATACAAAACATAGGCGGCTTCTCCGGATTCTCCAGGGGCAGGGCAGTGAGATGGAGCCGGGGATGGGCCGGGTTGGCAGACAGCAGCAGACGGACATTGCCCGCGCCCTGGGTCCGCAGAGCCAGAATCACCTCGTCCCGGCCGGGCTGGTAGATTTTGTCCACCCGGGCCCCGGCCAGGGTGGTATTCAGTTCGTGAACGATGCCAGACAGGCACAGCGCGTCTAAGGGCATGGGTCATTCTCCTTCCATGAGAGCGGAAAACAGCTCGTTGAGCCGGTCCGTCCGCCCCTGGAGATAGAGCCAGCCGAAGAGGGCCTCCAGGCCGGTGGCGGTCTGGTACTGGGCCCGGCTGGCCGTCTTGGGAATAGAGTGGGGGGCGGTGTTGCGGCCTCGGCGGAAAACGTCTGATTCCTCTTCTGTGAGGATAGTCCGGATTTTTTCAAACCGTTCTGCCTGGGCAGGGGCGGCCACATATTTTACGGTGGCCCGGTGCAGGTTCTTGACCCTGGCCCCGCCGTGGAGGGCCAGCCAGGAACGGACCATTACCTCGTACACCCCGTCCCCCAGATGGGCCAGCCCCAGGGCGGACAGGGAGAGCAGGGCGTCCCGGTTGATGTTTAAATGGAAGTAGTCGGTCATGGCGGAGGGCCCCCCTTTAGAAATTGGGATGATTTTACCACATTTTCGCCGAGGTAGCAAGTAGGCGCGGGAGTGACCTGATTGCAAAGTTTTTACCTGTGTTTTTCCCGCCTCCGGTGGGGAAAACACAGGTAAATCTTCTCAGCGGGCACGGCTTCCCCCCACTTGCATTTTTCCCAAAAACGTGGTACGCTGAGACAGGAAGAATGCAGGGGAGGGAAAAGACCGTGCGCATACTGGCTGCCTTTGCTTTTTCCTTTGCCGCCGCAGTTTTTGCCGCCGTTTATGGCAGACTGGACGCTCTTTTGTTCCCGATTGGCGGAGGCCTGGCTGCAATAACGCTTGTTTCGGCGCTGATATTTCGGAGAAAGAGCTATGCCCGCACCCGGGTTCTGCTGATTACGTCTGGTCTGGCCTGTGGTTTGCTGTGGACGGCCATCTACACAGCGGTTTTCTTTCAGCCTGCCCGAGATCTGGACGGCCGCACCGTCCGCCTCTCCGCCACGGTGGCCGACTGGCCCCAGGAAGGAAACTGGAGCGGCTGTATGGTACTGGTCCAGGCGGAGACAGAGCGCCGGGTAAAGGTGTCTGCCATTTTATACACGGATGGACAGGGGGCGCAGCTGCGCCCCGGCGATAAAATCACGACCGTTGCCCACTGCACTCTGGGGGACCGCACCTTTGCCGGGGAGAAGATCACCTACTACACCGCAAAGGGCATCTTCCTCCGGGCGCAGGCCTATGGCCGGCTGGAGGTAGAGCGTCCGGGGCGTGTTTCGCCCCGGTACTTTGCCGCTTGGGCCTCCAGAGCCCTGAAGAACGGCATTGACGCCGCCTTTCCGGAGGACGTGTCCGGGTTTATTCGAGCCCTGGTGACGGGCAACCGGGACAATCTGACCGACGAGTTTACCACCTCAATAGAGCGGGCGGGACTGAGCCACACGGTAGCGGTGTCCGGGATGCATCTGGCTTTTTTGTCGGGCCTGCTTACATGTCTGCTGGGCCAGGGCAGGCGGGCTACCGCTCTGCTGACCATACTGTGGGTGGCGCTGTTCTGCGGCATTGCGGGCAATACTCCCTCGGTGCTCCGGGCGGCGGTGATGATCCTTATGCTCCAGCTGGCGCCCCTGCTGGACCGGGAGCGAGACGGTCCAACTTCTCTGGCTCTGGCGCTGCTCCTTCTGTTGTGGGTTAACCCCTTTTCCGCCGCCCATATCGGCCTTCGGCTGTCCTTCGCGGCGGTGGCGGGCATTTTGCTGGTGTCCGACCGGATCCAGGAGTGGCTGCTGAAAAAGCTCCGCATGGACAGGCTGCGCAAGCCGAAACATATGGTGGAGAAGCTGCTGCGGGCCGGGCCTTATTTTATGGTCTCCAGCCTGTCCGCCACTCTGGGGGCCTCGGTACTGACGATACCGCTGGCGGCCGTCCATTTCAACATCGTCTCCCTGATTTCACCCCTGTCCAACCTGCTCACCCTGTGGGCCATAGGCTTCCTGTTCCTGGGCGGGCTGAGCGCGGGAGCGCTGGCCGTTGTCCTGCCCGGCGCGGCGGTTGTGCTGGCCGCCCCTTTTACAGCGCTGGCCCGCTACCTGCAGTGGGTGGTGGAGGCGCTGTCCAGGCCCGCCCTGGCAGCCCTGCCCCTGGAGTCGGTCTACTACCGGGCCTGGCTGGTGCTGGTCTATGCCCTGCTGCTGGTGACCCTCCGTATGAGGGGCCGCCGTCCGGTATGGATGCCTTTGGCCGCCGGAGGGGCGGCGCTGGTTCTGGCCGTGGGTCTCACCCGCGCCTCCTTTTACCAGGGGGAGCTGGCGGTAACCGTCCTTGACGTGGGCCAGGGACAGAGTGTTCTGGTGCGGACAGGGGAGTTCCTTGTCCTGGTGGACTGCGGCGGGGACGGCCGGGACAACCCGGGAGACGTGGCCGCCGACTACCTGCAGGCGCTGGGCCGCAGCGGTGTGGACCTGCTGGTGGTGTCCCACTATCACGACGATCACGCCAACGGCATCCCACAGCTGCTCAGCCGTTTGGACGTGGGAGAGATCGTCCTGCCTGATGTGGAGAAGGAAGCACCCCTGCGGGAGGCGGTCCTTGCATCGGCGAAAGTGCGGGGAATCCCGGTGCGCATTGTCCGGGAAGAGACCCGGTTTGCGCCGGCGGAGAAGCGCTTTATTACTGTATTTCCACCTATGTCCGACACAGGGAGCACTAATGAGCTGGGACTGACAGTGCTGGCCGCCGCCGGAGAGGCTGAGGTCCTGATCACTGGCGATATGGAGCGGGAGGGTGAGCGCCGTCTGGTGGAGCGTGTGGACCTGCCTGACATTGAGGTGCTGGTGGCGGGCCACCACGGCTCAGGTACCTCTAACACGCCTGAACTGCTGGAGACAGTCAAACCCGGTCTGGTCCTCATCTCCGTGGGAGAGGACAACCGATACGGACACCCGGACTGGGAGACTCTGGTCCGTCTGGACGAAATTGGAGCCGACATCTACCGCACCGATCTGTATGGGACAATTGAAGTGCAGTTGAAGGGGTAAAAGGAGGAGCCGCCATGCCGCCCAAAGACAAACCGGATAATTCCGGGCTTGGCAAACTGAAGAAGGACCTGTCCGCAGGTCGGCCAGGGCAGCTGTATATCTTCCACGGGGAGGAGACCTATCTCCGGGATCACTATCTGGGCCGCCTGCGGGAGACGGTCCTCACGGGGGGACTGGGGGAGTTCAACCGTCACGACCTTAGTGCCGGGGACATGTCTCCCCATGCCCTGGCGGAGGCGGTGGACTGCCTGCCCATGATGGCGGAGCGGACCCTGGTTGAGGTCACGGATTTCGACCTGTTCAAAGCGGGAGAGGGAGACCGGGAGGCGTATGTCCGCATCCTGTCCGGCCTGCCCGCATACTGCTGTCTGGTGTTTGTATACGACGTGCTGGAATATAAGCCGGACGCCCGCACAAAGCTGGCCCAGGCGGTGAAGGCCCACGGCACGGCGGTGAACTTTACCCGTCAGAGCCCCAGGGAGCTGTCTGACTGGGTGCGCCGCCATTTCAGGGCGCTGGGCAAGGATATCGACGCCCGGTTAAGCGAAGAGCTTATTTTCCTGTGCGGCAGCCTGATGCACAGCCTCCAGCAGGAGATCAGCAAGATTGCGGCTTATGCCAAGGGGGACAAAATTACCCGGGGGGACATTGAGGCGGTGGCTACCCCCCAGCTGGACGCAGTGGTATTCCGAATCGCCGATCCCATTGGGGAGAAGAACTTTGACAAAGCGGCGTCAATTTTGGGAGAGCTGTATCAGATGCAGAAGAGCCCCTATGAAATTATGAGCGCTTTGGGCAAACAGCTGCGGCAGCTGTACTCTGCACGGCTGGCCCTGGCCGCCGGGAAAGGCGGCAGCTATGTGGCGCAGCTGTGGGGAATGCGGTTTCCGGCCGACCGCCTGATCGTCAGCGCCCGGCGGTTTTCTCTGCCCTGGTGTCGGAGGGCGGTGATCTGCTGTGCCCGGACCGACCTGGCCATGAAGTCCACCGGACAGGATCCGAAGGAGCTGTTGACCACCCTCCTGCTGGAGCTGGCCAATGCGGCGTAGGAGAGAGGTATGCTTCAGGTACGAGAGGCCATTGTAGTGGAGGGCCGCTATGACAAAAATACCCTGTCCCAGGTGGTGGACACCCTGATTCTGGAGACGGGGGGTTTTCAAATCTTCAAGGACCCGGAGAAGATGGCCCTGCTGGACCGGGCGGCCCGGCGGAGGGGACTGATTGTCCTCACCGACTCCGACGGGGCGGGGTTCGTCATCCGGAACCGGATCAGGGGCGTGATTCCGGCCCGGTTTTTAAAGCACGCTTACATCCCGGACGTCTGGGGCAAGGAGCGCCGCAAGCGCCGGCCGGGGAAGGAAGGCAAGCTGGGGGTGGAGGGGATGCCCCCCGATGTGCTGGAACAGGTCCTGCGCCGGGCGGGAGCCACCTTTCTGGAGGGGGAGGCCCTGAACGTCCGCTCCGGTCCGGCCCTCACCAAGGGAGATCTCTTTGCCGCCGGGCTGTCCGGGAGAGCGGGGAGCACGGAGAAGAGGCAGGCCCTCCTGAAACGTCTGGAGCTGCCCGAGCACATGTCCGCCAACGCCCTGCTGGCCGTCCTCAACGGCTGCTACAGCCGGGAGGAGGCGGAGGAAATTCTGAACAGCTGAAGGGACATCCCCGCGGGGACGTCCCTTCTGTTATACTGCGTCCAAGGCCTCCAGAAACAGGGGCAGGCAGTCCTCCCACCGGGAGAGGCCGGTGTAGCCGACCAGCAGCACGTCGTTCCCGCGCAGGACGGCGAAGGTCCAGCTGTCCTCCCCGCGGTATCGATATTGGGCCACCTCCAGCCGATCCAGGCCGGTCCAGTCCCGGGCGATGAAGGGAGTTAGTTCGGAGACCCGGTTGGCGTAGGGCGGGTGCTGCCGGCGCTCCAGGCTTTTGGACTCCTCGTCTAGCTCCAGCCGGTAGATCCATCGGGCGACGCGGGGGGAGCTGGCCTGGACATAGCGGATGTCAGCGGGAAAGAAAACGGGGGCGTCGGGTCCGCTGCCCGCCGACAGATAGCGGTCCACGAACTCCTGCACCGGGGCAAAGGGAGAGTCGTTGTACCGGACATAGCCGTCCATCTCCGGTTCCTCTGCCAAAGGGTGAGGCCCCACTGCCTCCAGCTGGGCCGCGGTGGGCCAGGGGTGAGACAGGACCGCCTCATCCAGCCCCTGGACCTCCCAACCGATAGAGGGGAGGAGCAGGCGGGGCAGAAAAATGGCACAGCAGCAAAAGGGAATGTACCAGGCCCAGAACGGGATCCGGTTCCGTCGCTTTTCTGCCTTCAGGGGCAGGCCCTGAGCCAGGGTGTTCCGGGTCTTGATGATCCTGCGGACCTCAAAAACCATAAGAAGGAGGGCGATAGGCAGGAAAATGTAGAAGAGTCCGGTGATGACCAGGTCCCGAGGGTCCTCCCACAGCAGAAGGTTTTGCAGCGTGCGGCCGGGCGGAAGAAAAAAGTCAAGGAACAGCACGGCGAGGGCGAGCAGCCCGACCAGGAGGTTGAGCCTGATGTCCCGTTTGGCCCTGTTGTCCAGGGCCAGGGCCAGAGACTGGGGGTCGGAGTACAGCTCCGGGGTGTCCGGGTTGTCACAGGAGAAAATGTTGTACCGCCTGGCAGCACAGTCTATATACTCCCAGCCCATCTGGGCGTAGAGCTCCTTGTGTTCCTCGTTGATATTCAGGTTTTTCCTATTTTTAATAATCGGGTCCAGCCGGTACCGCACCGGCCTGGGCACGCCGGTATAAAAGATGGCCCGGTCGAAATGGAGGCTGACCCCCGTCAGGAACAGCCCCTGGAGGGCCATCTCATCCAGCCACTCCTGGATGCCCCGGATGTCGTAGATGGAGCAGGGGACAGGCTTTTTCACGGTCATGGGAATAACCTCCTCTCTCAGGCGTCCTCCATCTGGGCCAGGTCATGGAGGAAGCGGTCGATGTGGGTCCAGGGGTCTTTTACGCCGTCAATCATGATGGAGATGTACCGGCTCCCCGCCCGGCCCCGGAGAAGCAGCCATCCCCGGGAGGGCTCCCCATGGTGGGGGGCGTTGGCGTACAGCTCATCCACGCCGGGGTAGGACAGCGCGTGCCAGCCGTCCCCCGATTCCCGGTGGTCCAGGACGGACTGGGCGAAAGCGGGGGAGCGGGTGTCGTAGAGAACGATCTCCAGCTGAGCCTCCTGGGTATCCAGGTTGTTCCGCCAGCCGCCCTTCCAGCCGAAGCCCTGGGAGACGTCGTAATTGACCGAGAAGGGGGAGGGGGAGCGCTCATAGTCGTTGTTGAGGGGGAGCTCGTAGCCCTCCTCCAACTCCACGTCGTACAGGGAGAACAGGGGTGCGGACAGCTCAGTCTCTGGCTTGAGCATCTGGTAGTAAGTGAAGGGAGGAATACTCCGGAAAAAGACGAACAGGAACATCAGGAGAAGAGAGACAACGGGGACGGTCCAGGTGGCGGCGCTGCGGACTAGGGAGCGGGGGTAGCGCCTGCCCTCGTCCAGGGGGATGCCCTGCTTCAGCTGGCAGCGCAGCTGCCAGATTTTCCAGGTCCGCCATAGGTAGGCGGCAAAGACCGCGATGGCCCAGGGGGCCAGCAGGAGATTGAGGATCTCCAGCCAGGGGACCACCACCAGGGAATAGCGGATCTCGGACAGCATCTGAGCGCCGTTTTTGGCGACAGCAAAGGGGAAGGTGAGGTAATCGTAGACCCGCAGGGGGATGAACAGCAGGAAGACGGGCAGCCGCCGCTTGAACATGCGGTCAAAGACCAGACTCTGGGTCTCCGGGTCGGTGTGCAGGTCGGGGGCGGAGGCGTCCCGACAGCGGTAAATGTAGTAGTATTTGGAGATAAAATCCACATATTCCCAGCCCTCCTGGGCGTAGGCCTCGTTTTTCTCGTAGTCTACAGAGCGGTCCCAGTAGGTCATGGGCTCCAGCCGGTAGCGGACGCCGGGCTCCGGGCTGCCCACCCGGAAGATGGCGCTGCGGACGCCGAAGCTGTCCAGAATCAGCCCCTGGGCGGACAGCTCCTCAAACCACAGCTCGATTCCGTGAATATCGTAGAGCTGTACGGGCAGGAATTTGCGGATCAGCTTGTCGCCGTTGGCGTTATACATAGTGAGCTCTCCTTTCTGATTTCCGGGTCAGTCCTGTTCCAGGGCCTCCAGGCCGTCGTCTACGCAGGCGCGCAGGCGCTCCAGCTCATCCTGAAAGGCCTCCCGGCCCTTGCCGGTGATCTGATAGGTCCGCCTGCGGCCCTCCACCGAGGTCTCGTCGATGAGGCCCTCGTCCTGGAACTTGGCCAGCAGGGTGTACAGCGTTCCCGGGCCCAGCTTCACCCGGCCCGCCGTCCTGCGCTCCACAAATTCGGTGATCTCCGTGCCGCACATCTCCCGGCTCAGAAAGGACATGAGCACGTAATACATCGGCTCGGTCAGCGGACCTTTTTCCCGCCCCGCCATGGACAGCGCTCCTCTCTGAATAATTATCGCCCTTTAATATCGTCTAACGATATTGTATCAGGATATTGGCGGACTGTCAATAGGGACAGAACAAAATCCTACGAAAATCCCCACCAAAATTTTGACCGCTTTCTCTCTGTCAGGCTCCTATAATAGGACGTGCTGAGAGGGGAGGCGGGGGTATGACAGTTATCTACATAGACACACTGTTTCTCCTCAACGCCCTGGTGGATTACCTCCTCCTGCTGGCGGCGGCCCGCCTGGCGGGGGAACCCCTGCGCCGCTGGCGGTTTGCCCTGGGCGCGGCCCTGGGAGGGCTGTATGCGGCGGCTATTTTTCTACCCGGTCTGGGCTTTTTGGCCCATCCCCTGTGCCGTATCGGCTCCGCCGCCCTGATGATGGTGACCGCTTACGGAGGGAGCTGGCGTCTGCTCCGTCAGGGAATTTTGTTCGTAGCGTTGACCTGCGCCTTTGGGGGCGGGGTGGTGGCTATCGGCCTGCTGGGGGGGACGGAGCTGACCCTGGGCGGCGGTGTGTTCTATTCCGCCCTGGATTTGAAGGTGGTGCTGCTGTCGGCGGCGGTGTGCTACGGCGTGCTCACCCTGGTGTTTCAGCGGCTGGCTCGGCACAGCACCGCGGATGGAGAACTGGTGCCCGTCCGGCTGAAGCTGGCTGGCAGGTCGGTCTCCTTTATGGCTCTAATAGATACGGGAAACACCCTTACCGACCCGGTGTCGGGCCGTCCGGTGATGGTGGTAGAGGGGGAGCGAGCCGGTCCGCTGTTTCCCGGAGAGCACCGACCCGGACCTGACGATCTTCGGGACCCGGCCGCTGCCCTGGTTCGGCTGGGAACAGGGGAGTGGCGGTCCCGGTTCCGCCTGTTGCCCTACCGCAGTGTGGGAGTGGACCGGGGTCTGCTGCTGGCCGTCCGGCTGGACGGACTGGAGCTGAACGGACAGGGGAGAGGTCCTGTGCTGGCCGCCCTGTCTCCCAACCCCGTGTCCGACGGAGGCGGGTATCAGGCGTTGATTGGAGCAATGGATGAAAGAGGGGTTTGACTTGAAAACAGTTTACATAAAATTGAGGGAGAGCCTTGCGGACCTCCTTGCCCGGCTGGGGCTGGTCCTGCCGGGCAAGATTATGTACATTGGGGGAAGCGACACCCTGCCCGCGCCCCTGAAACGGGAGGAGGAGGCCAGCCTGATTGTCCGGCTGGGGGAGGGGGATACTCAGGCCCGGAATCTGCTCATTGAGCACAATCTTCGCCTGGTGGCCTACATTGCCCGGCGGTTTGAGAATACCGGCATCCACATCGAGGACCTGATCTCCATCGGCACCATCGGGCTGATTAAGGCGGTGGGCACCTATCAGCCGGAGAAGGCTATCAAGCTGGCCACCTACGCCAGCCGGTGCATTGAGAACGAAATTCTCATGTATCTGCGCAAGACCGCCAACCAGAAAACGGAGCTGTCCTTCGACGAGCCGCTGAATACCGATTGGGACGGCAATGAGCTGCTGCTGTCCGATGTGCTGGGTACGGATGAGGACTTGGTGGTCCAGCCCCTGGAGGCCGACGTGGACCGGCAGCTGCTCCGTCAGGCCATGGAGCGGCTGGACGGCCGGGAACGGCACATTATCACCCTGCGCTTCGGCCTGGATGGCCGGCGGGAGTGTACCCAGAAGGAGGTGGCCGACCAGCTGGGTATCTCTCAGTCCTATATCTCCCGGCTGGAGAAACGGATCATTGCCAGATTGAAGAAGGAAATTGTCAAAATGATGTGAAAAAAGCCCCTGCGGGGCTTTTCCGGGCTTATCTGTTTTTCTGGCACACAATCTCAAAGACGCTCCCGTCCGCCATGCTGACGGTGAACAGATGGTTCCTGTCGTCTGCGCGGATGTCGGAGATATCCAGATCGTCGCTTTCGTTTAGCAGATCAAAGAGCTGGTCTTTAAAGTAATTCAGTTCCATTTCATCACCCTTTTTATTATATTTTTGTAGTGACTAATTAGCTACAATATATTAATATACTAAACTGCCTTCTGTCAAGTTAAAATACAGGCATGAGGTGATTGAGTATGGCGGAAGAGATTAAGATTACGAAAAAGGCGGCCCGCAAGGGGGACGATGGGTATAAAATCGTGTCGGTCCGTATGAAAGAAGAGATGCTGGAAAAGCTGGAGGAATTGTCCTCAAAGACCAACCGTTCCCGAAATGAGTTGATTAATCTTCTTCTGGAGTCTGCCATCAATATTGTGAAAATTGAAGATTGAAGGACTGGGTTCTCCCCAGTCTTTTTTTGCTTGTGACTTTGGATTGACCGCGGGAGCAGGGGATGGTATAATACAAACAGAAAATTCCGTATTAACAGGAGAAGGACCGGAGCGATCTGATGAAACGAAACACAAAGGTGTCCACCGCAGTGATCCGCCGGCTGCCCCGGTATTACCGCCACCTGTCCGAGCTTCAGGAGAGCGGCGTGGTGCGCATTTCTTCCGGGGCGCTAGGCAAGTCCATGGGGCTGACGGCCTCTCAGATTCGCCAGGACCTGTTCTGCTTCGGCGGATTTGGCCAGCAGGGCTACGGGTACAAGGTGGACCTGCTGAAAGAGGAAATCGGTGAGATTCTGGGCATCAGCCGGGGACATACCCTGATCGTGCTGGGCACGGGCAACCTGGGCCGGGCCATCATCCAGAATTTCCGCTTTTCCGCCAACGGGTTTGACCTGCTGGCCGCTTTTGATATTGACCCTAGGGTGGTGGGCACCCGGATCGCCGGAGTGCCCGTCCGTCACACCGACGAGCTGGAGGCTTTTATTGCCGGTAACAGGGTGGATGTGGCGCTGCTGACCGTGCCCATTGCTGCCGCCCAGAGGATGGGGGACCGACTGGCCGCTGCCGGGGTGCGGGGCATCTGGAATTTTACAAACTACGAGCTTGCCTGCGCCAGGCAGGATGTGATCGTGGAATCGGTTCACTTTTCCGACAGCCTGCTGGCCCTGAGCTACATGATCTCCCAACAGGAGGGAGTGGAGGAGGAATTATGAGACGATATCTGCGCCCCCTGGGGCTGGTTCTGGCCTGTCTGCTGATGGCTGCCGCGGGATATGCCGCCTCCTCCGGAGACAGCCTGATCTCTCTGAGCTACCTGCAAAAAACCTTTTTCCCCCAGGCGGTCCAGGCGGGGGAGCAGGCGGGCGATAAGCTGCTGCGGGATACCTATGACAAGGCGAAGGCCGAGCTGGACGCCGCCCATGGAGCTTTAAGCGGGACCGGCGGGGGGAGCTACAGCGACACCCTCCAGCAACAGGTCTGGACGGACGGCCAGACCGTCTCCCTGCCCACCGGCTCCAGTTTTGTGATGCTGGCCGGCTCCGCCGCAGTGACCCATGGGGGGGCTGTGGTGGACGTTACCGCCGGAACGGAGACAGCCTCCGGCGCCGCGCTGGCCGTCAACCACCGCTATCTGGTGGGAGAAAACACTACTGCCGCGGTGACGATCCGTTCCGGAGAGGCCCTGCTGGGGATTCAGGGCGCCTATACCCTGTCCGCCGGGAAAGAGAAGCACACCCCCTTCTACGATGTGCGGCAGGGCGACTGGTACTACGAGCCGGTGAGCTTCGTCTATGAGCGGGGGCTGTTCTCCGGTATGAGCGCCCACCAGTTCTCCCCGGGCCTGACCATGAATCGGGCCATGCTCATGTCGGTGCTCCATCGGCTGGCGGGAGCGCCGGAGGTCAAAGACGGGCCCAGCTTTACCGATGTGCCCGACGGCCGGTGGTATGCCCAGGCTGTCCGCTGGGGGGCCGCCCAGGGAATTACCTCCGGAGCGGGGGCCGGCACCTTCAATCCGGGGGGTAATATCACCCGGGAGCAGGCTGTTGCAATGATGTACAACTACGCCACAAAATACCTGGGTATGGAGTTCGGCCAGGGTGCGGACCTGTCCCGCTTCCCGGATCAGGATCGGGTAAGCGAATGGGCTCGGACGGCTATGAGCTGGGCGGTGGAGAACGGGGTGGTCGGCGGTGTGAGAAACGGGGACACCCTTACTCTGGAGCCCCGGCGCAGCGCCACCCGGGCCGAGATGGCTACCATGCTGCGCTCCTTCTGTGAGAAAATTTTGCGATGAGAAGAGACACCCATTTCCTCTAAAAGCCATATGATGGTATCGAGAGCGGCAAACAGTCCTCTCAAGACTTTCATATCAGGAGGTACTCGTTATGGGGTGCTGCAATAACAGCTGGGGCGGCAGCAGCTGCCTGTGGATCATTATCCTCATCATCATCCTGTTCGGCTGCGGCGGCTGGGGCGGCAATAACTGCTGCTGCAACAACAACTGCGGCTGCAACAACGGCTGCGGCTGCTGAAAAATACGGCCAGACCGGGGGCGCGGAGAATTTTCTCCGCGTCCCTGCTTTTACAGAAGGAAACCGGCGGGAGGCGTCTCTGCCTCCCGCCGGAAACGTTCTTCGGTTATTCACCGTAGGGCTTGCCGGTCTCGATGTACACGCCTTTGCCGGCCTCCCAGCCGACATAGAAATTCAGGGCTTTGCCCAGGTCCCGCAGCTTGAAGTAGTTCGCACCGCCGATCTTATAGACGGTCAGGCCGGTCTCCACACCGTCGATGATAATAGCGTCGTTAGAGGGGGAGGCGGTCTTGCTGTCGGAGGGCGCGCCTGCCAGCTCCTTGCCGGTGGCCTCGTAGGGCTGGCCGGAGGTGACCGTCACCTTGCCGCCGGCGTAGCCCAGGTTGAACTGCTTTTCGGTGCCGTTGAGCATGGCGGCAACGTCACGGATTTTGAAAAAGTTGCTGCCGCCGATCTTGTACACCGTGGGATTCTGCGCCGCACCGTTCACCGACAGCTTGTCGTTGGTGGGATTGGCGGTCTTGACCTCAGCGGGTGGGGTAACAGGCTGGGTCGGCGTGGTGGGCTGGGCGGTATCACCCTCCACAAGAATGTACCAATATGCGTCAGTCTCTGAAAGCTCTGAAATCCATCTGTCAGCAATCCCTACGAGGGTGTTGGGGCCAAACAGTTCCAGCACCCTGTCAGCGGACAGTTTTACCTCAACTGGCCACTCACCAGTGGCCCCCTCATAAATGCTTAACATGGGAGAATCCATTGGGCCTGCATCGGCAATGTCGATTGGTTGAACCTCATATTCATCGCCATCAAACGATTCCCTTATCAATCGTCCGTCATACACGCCGTCTCCGTCCGGGTCTGACCACGCCTTCAACAAAAAAGAATATGGCGTACTGCCTTCCGTACTGCCATGAACTTGCCCGCCGCTGGGAGCGGTATATACCTCCGGTTTATAGGTAAATACCGCTGTGTCGCCCTTTGCCAGTACATACACATTTTTCGCCGTCAATTCGTAGCTGTCTGATTTGGTGAACGCACCATAGTTATACTCGTCCCAAGTGCGGACGGTAAAGGTCTTTTTGCCCACGAATGCCTCAGCTTCGGACCTGCCGAGTACTTTCATTGTCCAATCTGATTCCTCCGCAAACGCTGGAACGGCCATTGCCAGAGACAGAACGAGTGCCAGAGAAAGGGAAAGTGCCTGTTTCAGTTTTTTCATCGTTTGTACCTCTCTTCATGTTGATTTGGGGCATCCTCGACGGTTCTGACCCCCGGAGGGCGGGGGCTTGCGGCCCTCCGGGGCAGTTTTCCGCCAAGGCAAACGAAAGCGGCGCAGGATAAATGATCCCACACCGCAACTGAACAGACACAAACCCCCAAAAACCGCCCTTGAAAAACGGCGGCGTTTCCGATATAATGAGGGCTGGCGCAGCAATGCTGTTGTGTAGGAGGTGCTGTCTCCTGCATAGGGGCGTAAGGTGCGTCACCACCTTACGTCCTGCCTCAATTTGCCTTGTGCCCCTATTGTATCGCATCTTGACAAACTACGCAAGCCCTATTTTAGGCACGGCTCGAATTTTCGGGCTGTGCCTTGTTTTTTGTTTGGAAAGCGGGTAAAAATTTTTTGACGAAAAATAGGTAAGACTGCCCAAAATGCCTTGCGCTTTGCGGGAAAAAGGTGTATCATATTTTTCACCAGTGCGGCCGCCGGCAGGAAAACGAGCAGAAAGAGAGACCGGCGGCGCTTGCGCCGTGTCCGCGGGAGCGGAGACGGCGGGCTGCGGACCTATGCGGAGAGGGTGAAGCGCGGGCCGCGCCCGGCTCTGTACGCTGTGCAGGGCGCAAAAGCAGCAGTTATAGGGAGGTCGAAAACTTACATGAGCAAATTTCTCAAACGATCTGCGCAGGGTGCGCAGGTCCCGCATGAAAAGCGGACGTCCAACCAGGAGACCGTGAAAATGCCGCTGCCCTCCAGGATTGTCCTGTCCATGGGGCAGCACATTGGCGCCCCGGCCGCCCCCGCGGTGGCCAAGGGCGATCAGGTCTATGTGGGCACCGTGGTGGGCAAGGCAGGGGGCTTTGTTTCCTCCGATATCCACTCCGGTGTGTCCGGCACGGTGGACAGCATTATTACCATCACCGCGCCCAACGGCGCGCCTCAGACGGCCGTTGTGATTATTCCCGACGGCAAGCAGACGGTGGACCCCGCCGTTGCCCCACCGACCGTCACCGATCTCAAGTCGTTCCAGGATGCGGTCCGGGCCAGTGGTCTGGTGGGTCTGGGTGGCGCCGGCTTCCCCACGGCGGTGAAGCTGTCCCCCAAAAACCTGGACGAGATCGATACCCTCCTCATCAACGGCGCCGAGTGCGAGCCTTATATTACCTCGGACAACCGCTGTTTCCTGGAGGATACCCAGTACATCCTGGACGGCATCCAGGCGGTGATGAAGTATCTGGAGATCCCCAGGTGCGTCATCGGCATCGAGGGCAACAAGCCAGAGGCCATCGCCAAGATGAAGTCCGCCGCTCCCGCCGGGATAGAGGTGAAGGAGCTGCCCTGCCGCTACCCTCAGGGCGCTGAAAAAGTCCTCATTGAGAACTGCACAGGTCGGGAGGTCCCCTTCCCCGGCCTGCCCTCCGACGTGGGGGTGGTGGTGATGAATGTCACCTCCGTGGCTTTTGTGGGCAAGTACCTGGCCACCGGTATGCCCCTGACCACCAAGCGTCTCACTGTGGACGGCGACATTATCAAGGAGCCCAAGAACGTGGAGGTTATCATCGGCACCCCCGTTCAGGAGCTGATGGACTTCTGCGGCGGCTTTACCGAGGAGCCGGGCAAGGTGCTCTACGGCGGCCCCATGATGGGCAACTGCATTGCCGATCTGTCCCAGCCCATTCTGAAGAATAACAACGCGGTGCTGGCGTTCTCCAAGAAAGCGGCTCAGCTGCCCAAGCCCACCAACTGCATCCACTGTGGCCGGTGTACCAACGCCTGCCCCCTGGGGCTGTCCGCCAAGGAGATCGTCCAGGCCTACAACGACGGCAACGTGGAGCTGCTGATCGAACTCAACGCCGATTTGTGTATGAGCTGCGGCACCTGCTCCTTTGTCTGCCCGGCCAAGCGGCCTCTGGCCCCCTCCATCGCCCTGGCCAAGATCATGATGAAGAATGGAGGTAAGAAGTGATGGATAACAAGCTGATTGTCACCGCCGCGCCCCACATTACCAGCGCGGACAGCACCCAGAAAATCATGGGCCGGGTGTGTCTGGCTCTGTGCCCCACCCTGATCGCCTCCGTGATTATCTTCGGGTTCAACTCCCTTGTCCTCACCGCCGTCACTGTGGCCGCCTGCGTCTTCTTCGAGTGGGGCTACTGCAAGCTGATGGGCCGGGAGGTCCCCGTGGAGGATTTCTCCGCCGTGGTTACCGGCATGCTGCTGGCCTTCAACCTGCCCGCCACCCTCCCCTGGTGGATGGCCGTGGTAGGCGCGTTTATCGCCATTGTCATCATCAAGCAGCTCTTCGGCGGTCTGGGCTACAACTTTGCCAACCCAGCTATTGTGGCCCGTATCGCTTTGGCTGTAGGCTTCGGAGCCAAGATGTCTGCCTACCCCATGCCGGCTAACGGCGTAGATGCTCTGTCCTCTGCCACCCCGCTGGCTGCAGCAGGCGAGCTGGGCGCCGCCGACTATGTGACCCTGCTGCTGGGCAACCACGGCGGTGTACTGGGCGAGACCTGCGCCATCACCATCCTTATCGGCGGCATCTATCTGATTGCCACCAAGGTCATCAGCCCCGTGCTCCCTGTTACTTATCTGGCCTCTGTAGCCGTCCTGTCCTTGTGCTTCGGGATGGATCCCATTGTGCAGTTGCTCTCCGGCGGTTTGATGCTGGGCGCTTTCTTCATGGCTACCGACTATGTGACCTCCCCCACCACAGACAAGGGCAAGCTGATTGCCGGTATCTTCCTGGGCGTGGTCACCATGATGATCCGCAGGTTCGGCAACATGAACGAGGGCGTGTCCTTTGCTATCCTGCTGATGAACCTGATCACTCCCTACATTGAGGTCAACACCCGGCAGGATAAGCTGGGCATTGCCAAAAAGAAGGAGGGAGCAAAATGAGCAACTGGAACAGAGTATTTAAGCCCATTGTGGTGCTGTGCGTCATCTGTATTGTCATTACCGGCGCTCTGGCCGCCACAAACAGCGCAACTGCTCCCGTCATTCTGGAGGCCACGATCAGGGCCCAGAACGAGGCCCGGAACGAGTTGCTCCCAGAGGCCGGCGGAGCTTTTTCCAAGGTAGAGGGCGTTGCCGTTGACAATGTGGACGACGTCTATGCCGCCGACAACGGCACCGGTTACGTCATCACCAGCAACGCCAAGGGCTACGGCGGTACTATCACGGTCATGTCCGCATTCAGTCCTGACGGAACAATCAAGCAGATCAAGGTTACTGAGGCCAGCGAGACCCCCGGCTTCGGCAGCAACGTTACCGACAACAGGTCCTATTGGGAGCGCTACGCCGGCCTGAACGGCACCAAGCCGCTGGTGCTGGGGCAGGACGTGGATGGCTGGTCGGGCGCCAGTATCTCCAGCCGTGCGCTGCTCAAGGCGGTGAACGCCGCCATTGAAGCATACAACGCGATTCCTTGAAAGGCAGGTGAGTCAAGATGAGTGAAAATAAAAGCAAAATGAGTATCCTTACTAATGGCATTTTGAACGAAAACCCGGTCCTGCGGCTTGTCCTGGGCACCTGTCCCACCCTGGCCGTCACCACCATGGCTTCTAACGGTATCGGCATGGGGCTGGCTGCCACTTTCGTGCTGCTGTGCTCCAACATCGTCATCTCCGCCCTGCGAAAGGTCATCCCCGACCAGGTCCGCATCCCATGCTATATTACAGTCATCGCCGGCTTCGTATCTATTGTGCAGATGGTGGTCAAGGCCTACGTGCCCGACCTGGACAAGGCCCTGGGCGTATACCTGCCCCTGATCGTGGTCAACTGCATCATTCTGGGCCGGGCCGAGATGTTCGCCTCCAAGAACAGTGTGGTGGACTCCGCCTTGGACGGAATCGGTATGGGCATCGGCTTCACTATTACCCTGACCATCATGGGTTCTATCCGTGAGATACTGGGCTCTGGTACCTGGATGGCCGGCCTGGGCAAGCTGATCCCCGCCCTGGGAGCCGACTTCTCTATCCGGATCATCCCCGAGTCCATCGACACTTTCTCCCTGATGACCAGTGCCCCGGGCGGCTTCTTCGTGTTCGGCATCCTCATGGCCGGGGCCACCTGGCTGACTACCCGCCCCAAGAAGAGTGCCCCGGCTGTGGAAGGAGGTAATGCATAATGGTGAAACTTGCCGTTATTTTCTTCACCATGATTTTGGTGGATAACTATGTCCTTGCCAAATTCCTGGGTATCTGTCCTTTCCTGGGCGTGTCCAAAAAGCTGGACAGCGCCGTGGGCATGTCTTTGGCCGTCACCTTTGTCATGGTCATGGCCACCGCCGCCACCTGGCCCATCTATAAGCTGTTGCTGTGTCCCGACTGGGCCGTGGGCACCGCACGGGATATGAGCTATCTCCAGACCATCGTGTTTATTCTGATTATCGCCATCTTGGTCCAGCTGCTGGAGAACTTTCTCAAGAAGTTTATTCCCGCCCTGTACAAGGCGCTGGGCGTGTACCTGCCCCTGATCACCACCAACTGCACCATCCTGGGCGTGACTATCCTGAACCTGGACAACGGCTATGACTTCATTGAATCCATTGTCTGCGCCGCCGGCGCCGGCATCGGCTTCCTGGTGGCCATGGTGCTCTTCTCCGGCGTGCGCCGCCGGGTGGAGCAGGCTGTCACCCCCAAGTGCTTCGAAGGTCTGCCCATTACCCTGGTGGCTGCCGCTGTGACCTCCCTGTCCTTTATGGGCTTCGGCGGCATCATCGACGCAATCTTCAACGTTGCAGCATAGGAGGGGGAGAACAGTATGAATCCGATTTTAATGGCAATTATCCTGGTCACGGTTATCGGCCTGATCGGCGCGGTGATCCTGGTGGCCGCCTCCATCTTCATGTATGTTCCCGTGGATGAGCGGGTGGAAAAGATTACCGCCGTCCTGGCCGGTGCCAACTGCGGTGCCTGCGGCTGCGCCGGCTGTGCCGACTACGCCAAGAGCATTGTGGAAGACGGCAATGCCGTCAACAAATGTACCCCCGGCGGCGCGGCCTGCGCCGCCAAGGTGGCGGAGATTATGGGCGTTGAGGCCGGTTCCTCTACCCCAATGAAGGCAGTCGTCACCTGCTCCGGGACCTGCGGCAAGACGGGTAAGAAGTACGAGTTCCAGGGCGTTCAGAGCTGTCAGGCCGTCAAGGGCCTTTACGGCGGCGACGGACTGTGCAGGTTCGGCTGTCTGGGCTATGGCGACTGTACCCGGGCCTGTGCCTTCGACGCTATCCACATTGTGGACGGCATCGCCAGGGTGGACCGGGACAAGTGTACCGGCTGCGGCGCCTGCGCCGCCGTCTGTCCCAACGCCGTGATTTCCATTGTCCCTGAGCACAAGCGCAAGCCCGTGGTCCTGTGCCAGAACAAGGAAAAGGGCGCCGACACCCGGAAGGCCTGTACCGCCGGCTGTATCGGCTGTATGAAATGCGCCAAGGCCTGCCCCAAGGAGGCTATCACTGTTGAGAACTTCCTGGCCAAGATTGATCAGGACAAGTGCGTGGGCTGCCAGCTGTGCGTGAAGGAGTGCCCCATGGGAGTCATTCACGTGCCTGGAGCCGAGTAAATCCAACATGGAGCGTGAGAACGCCCCGCCGGATGGCGGGGCGTTCTTCTTATCCAATCACGATGACCCGAATCCGGCCTCCGTCTGCTTCCGGCCTGTCATACCAGGCAGTGAGGGAGCTTTGGCTCTGTTCCGCCCTGGCCAAGCTGGACAGATAGTATTGGCTGCCGCGGTGCTCGTAGACGGCCACGCTGTCGGACAGGGTGTATTTTTGTCCGCCCGCTGAGAACTGGCTGCCCGCAATCTGTCCGGCACCGGTCGAGGTAAGGGAATACAGCCGTTCGGGTGCGGCGGGATCGCCCAGAATTCGGACAGGTCCGGCAGTAGCCAGGAACTTGGTGGAACCGGAAATGGTGTAGCTCATACCACCCACGTCGTACTGATAGGTGCACAGCCGGTTCGTTCCCTCGCCCTCTTCGGTAAAGCCGGTAATGATGCCGTATTGATAAGCGTCGCCGGTGACGTCGCTGAGGATCAGGGTCTCAATTTCCCGCTGGGGGTTGAGGGCGTAGTATTTTATCTTGCTGCGGTCCAGATTCAGGCCGGCCAGGCGGCTGGGGTAGAGCACCGCGCCCCGGCCCTCGCTGATATCCAGGATGTCGGCACCCTGTGCAAAGGAGTATTTGTCCAGCCTGGTTCCATCTTTGTTCACCTTGCCGGAGAGAGGGGGACTGCTCAGGCCGTGGAGGGTGACCTGGCCGCTTTGGGCGGCCACAACGGCCTGGACAAGAGAGCCTGTTTTGTAGCTGCCCTGAGCCTGGTACTGGTAGGTCTGGCCATCGGCGGCCAGGAGGGTGACGGTCTGGGCGGTGTAGGTGCCGCCGGAGCCGTCAGGATAGGAGATTTTTTCAACGTTGGTTACTACGCCCACCTGCTGGCCGGCGCTGGCGGACACATCAGCCACAGCTGCTGCGCCGCCGCTCCGGCCCAGCAGAAGGGTGACGGTGTCCCCCGGATGGTACTGACCCAGGTCGGACAGGGCGTAAGCGGCAGCGGAGGTCTCAATGGGGTAGGACCTTCCTGCCACCATTACCGAAGCTGGGGCGGCCCCGGAGGGTTCAATTGCCTGAACTACTCCGGTGGCCTTCTTGGCGTAGGCCCAAACGGTACTCATGGAGGCGTTCCAGTAGATGATATCGTAATTCTGAATGGCGGAGGCGGGTACCGGGCTGCCGTTGCGGTACACCTTGCCGGGGGAGAAGGACAGGGAATCCTCCCATCCGCTTTGGACCACCGCCGGTCCCTCCATCTGGCCGTTGATGAGGGAGACCACATCCGGTTTGCCGGAGGGGTCCAGGCTGTGGCCCAGAGACTGGATGTAGGGTGCGCCCTCTTTGGTCCTGGCGGAGAGCAGGTTATAGAACAGGTAGACCGTGTCCTGCCGGGTGAGGGAGGAGGCGGCCCCGGCGGCGGTTACGCCCCGGTCCAGCTTCAGGCTGCGGTACATGGCCAGCTGGCCCGAAGGGTAGGACCCGGAGAAGTCGCCGGCCTGATAGCCCAGCAGAGAGAGGACCATGGACGCCGCCTCGGCCAGCTTGATCTCCTGATTGGGGCGGAAGGTGCCGTCGCTGAAGGCGGTAACCAGACCCCGAGCCACCGCCGCCTCCACATAGCCGCTGGCCCAGTGGCTCCGGGGCACGTCCGGGTAGGGGGAGGCGGCCGCCTGTCCCACCCCGTCTCCGCCAGGCAGGGCCCTCACGGCCATGGAGACAAATTCTGCCCGGGTTACTTGGGCGGACAGGTTCTCCGCTCCGTTCATGATGCCTAGGGCGGTTACCGCCTGGGCGGCCTCCTCCAGGGAGGCAGCATTTTCAGCGGCCGAGGAGGGAAGGACCGGGGTAAGGGTAAGGCAGGCCGCCAAAATTACGGCGGTGAAACGTTTTGTTTTCATATTACCCATTCCTTTCAAAAATCTTTTTCGTCCCCCACGGGACAAGGCTCCTTTGGCAAAGGAGCTGGCAGCGCCGCAGGCGCTGACTGAGGATTGTGTTTCGCCGCAGGCGAAACGTATGCAATAAACCAGGTCTGTACCAATCTTGTTTCCTTCCTACATTTCGCCTGCAGCGAAATTCAATCCCCACCGCCCTGCGGGCGGAGCCCCTTTGCCTAAGGGGCCTTTTCCGCCTGCAGGCGGGACGGGGTATCAATCATACCGCAGCGCGTCGATGGGGTTCAATTTCGCGGCCTTGTTGGCGGGCAGGTAGCCGAAGAGGATGCCGATGCCCACCGACACCCCGAAGCTGAGGAGGATGGCCCCCATGGTGGGGGTGGCGTTGAAGGTGATGCCGCTGACCCCCATACTGGCAATCAGCATACCCCCCAGAAGCACCTCCAGGCCCTTGGCCAGCAGGCAGCCGAAGCCGATGCCCAGCAGGCCACCGATGGCGGAGGTGGTGCCCGCCTCAATGACGAACTGGCTGCGGATATCCCGCCGCTTGGCCCCCAGGGATTTACGCACGCCGATCTCCCGGGTGCGCTCGGTGACGGACACCAGCATGATGTTCATGATGCCGAT
>CANEFX010000019.1 GCA_947426945.1 uncultured Bacillota bacterium | reverse complement strand
GCCACCATCATGATCGAGGGGGAGAACGCCTACGGCTACCTCCGGGGAGAGCACGGCGTTCACCGGCTGGTGCGGGTGTCCCCCTTCGACGCCAACGCCAGGCGGCAGACCTCCTTCGCCTCGGTGGAGGTCATGCCCGACCTGCCCGAGGACGTGGAGGTGGAGATCCGTCCTGAGGACATTGAGATGCAGGTCTACCGGGCCTCCGGCGCCGGCGGCCAGCACGTGAACAAGACCTCTTCCGCCGTCAGGCTGATCCACAAACCTACCGGCGTAGTGGTGGCAAGTCAGCAGGAGCGCTCTCAGTTCCAGAACAAGGATAACTGTATGAAGATGCTCCGGGCCAAGCTGGTGGAGCTGCAGATGCAGGAGAAGGCGGAGAAGATTTCCGATTTGAAGGGGGTCCAGCTGAAAATCGAGTGGGGCAGCCAGATCCGCTCCTACGTGTTTATGCCCTACCAGATGGTAAAGGATAACCGTACAGCCTATGAGACCAGCAACATCGGCGGCGTGATGGACGGTGATCTGGACGGCTTTGTCAACGCCTATCTCACCGCCGAGGCCACGGGAAACTGGGCCGCGAAATAACGGCGCTCCGCAGGGCCGGGCTGCGCGGGAGTGTTGATAAACGCGGAATGCGGAACGGTTGCTTCTTGATACAGGCTGAGTCCCCGGATTTCTTTGAAATCCGGGGACTTTTTCCACCGGGCCGCCGCTGTCCCGGAAAATCAGGGATTGTCCCTGCCGAGCGGTTTGTGCTGTGTTATCGGCAGAGTATATTTTGAATACGGAGCATATGCACCGATCACAGAGGAAGGGAAGAAATGAAACTTTGGAGTGAAATGTCAGAGGATATGAACAGTCTGTTTGCCTTTCTTTCATATGCGGAGGAGGGGCCGGATGCGGCGGATATCGTACTGGCAATGGGCAGTCAGGACCTGACAGTGGCCGATACGGCAGCTCGGGCGTTCCGGGAAAAGAATATAAAGTGGCTGGTATGCAGCGGCGGCCTTGGGAAGGATACGGCGGAGCTTTTTCATGAGCCGGAAGGGGTTCTGTATGGGAAGAGATGTATGGCGCTGGGCGTACCGGAGGACCGCCTGATTATTGAGCGGCGCGCGGCAAACTCGGGAGAAAATTTTCTGTTTAGCAGGGCTATGCTGGAGGAACGGGGGATTTTTCCCAAAATCGGAATTATTGCCTGCAAGCCCTATATGGCCCGGCGGGCCTGGGCCACAGGGACAAAGCAGTGGCCGGAGGTGCGCTGGAGCGTCGCCCGTCCGAAAATCAGCTTTGAGGCTTATATCGCCCAGGGAAATGACGTGACGGCGACAGTGGAGCTGATGGTAGGAGATCTGCAGCGGCTGCGGGTCTATGCCGGGCGCTTTCAAGAGCCGGTGGAGGTGCCGGATTCCGTCTGGGCGGCCTGTGAGCGGCTGGCTGCGGCGGGCTATGGCAGGTACATCATACGGGAAAGCTGAAGTATCCTCCGCAAATTAAGGAAAATCGTCCGTATTTGGTCTGTCGGCGCCGGAATTGCAGTCTGGGGATTGTATAATGCACAAGTTTGTGATACAATCATACTGCAATAATGTGTCACATACACAAAACCAACCGGATAGAGGAGAGTTATTATGAACAGATTTGGCGTCAACGTAGAGCTGAAGCACATCCCCGTTTTAGACCCGGACTTTATGCCCCTGATGCGCTTTAACCACGCTTTCCTGGAGGGAGCGAAAAAGCCTGTAGGCGTGGCAGTGGAACGGGCAGACGGCCAGATGGCCGCATGCCATACCTTTATCCACGGGACCCCCGAGATGGCGGAGGCCGACCACTACTACATTGAGCGGATCGTCAAAACCATTCTTTGGATGAAGGGCGGCTTTAAGGTCTATATCAGCGGGGACGAGGGGACTTGTGAGTATCTGAGATCCGTCTACTGTGCCGGAGGACAGCAGGAGTTCGACTGGGACTATATGGCCAACGTTTTTGAGCACCCCTTTGAGGTGGTGCTGGTGGACGAGATTCCCGAGGCCAAGGATGCGCCCAAGGCTATCGGCGGCCACCTGGGGGGCTGCCGCATCGGCTTTGACGCCGGCGGCTCCGACCGGAAGGTATCCGCTGTCATTGACGGCGAGACCGTTTACTCCGAGGAGGTGGTCTGGTTCCCCAAGATCAACTCCGACCCTGATTATCACTACGACGGCATTGTAGCTGCCCTCAAATCCGCCGCCGAGCACATGCCTCGGGTGGACGCAGTGGGCGTGTCCTCCGCCGGTGTGTTCATCAACAACCGCACTATGAACGCATCCCTGTTCCTCAAGGTGCCTAAGGAGATCTATGACGAGAAGGTCAAGGATATCTATATCCGGGCTATCCGGGACACCTTTGGAGACGTGCCATACTGCGTCATTAACGACGGCGACGTGTCCGCCCTGGCCGGGGCTATGAGCCTGAACGACAACAGCGTGCTGGGCATCGCCATGGGCACCAGCGAGGCGGTGGGCTACGTGGATGAGGAGGGCCGGATTACCGGCTGGCTCAACGAGCTGGCCTTTGTCCCCGTAGATGCCCAGCCAGACGCCATGCGGGACGAGTGGTCGGGGGATATCGGCTGCGGCGTGAAGTACTTCTCTCAGGACGGCGTGATCAAGCTGGCCCCCCGGGCGGGCATTGAGCTTGACGAGAGCCTCAGCCCGGCAGAAAAGCTGAAGGTGGTCCAGAAGCTGATGGCAGAGGACGACTCCAGAGCCGCCCAGGTCTATGAATCTATCGGCGTGTACCTGGGCCACACCCTGGCCTACTACTACGAGCTCTATGGCTGCCGCCATGTGCTGCTGCTTGGCCGGGTGATGAGCGGCAAGGGCGGCGACCTGATCCTGGATACCGCGAAAAAGGTGCTGGCCGAGGAGTACCCAGAGGCATCGGGCAGGATGGTCCCCGAGCTGCCCGATGAGAAGTTCCGCCGGGTGGGGCAGTCCATGGCTGCCGCCAGCCTGCCGGAGACAAAATAAAACTTTTTCGTCTTGTCCGCTGTGGCGGGGACGAGGGAATGAAACAAATAGGAAAGAGGTCAATTCTATGGACCGTCAAAAATTACAGGACGCCCAGTCCTGGGTAAAGTCTGAGCTGGAACGCTCCGCCAAATTCTGGCTGGACCACGGCATGGACAGGGAGCACGGCGGAGTGTACACCTGCCTGGACCGGAAGGGTGAAATTTACTCCACCGACAAGAGCGTGTGGATGCAGGGCCGGTGCGGCTGGATTTTCGCCTTTCTGTGCCACAACTACGGGGTAAAGCAGGAGTGGCTGGACGCGTCCAGGAGCTGCCTGGACTTTATGGAGGCCCACTGCTTCAACCACGCCTGCGGCGACCGGATGTACTTCACCGTCACGGCGGAGGGCAGACCCCTGCGCCAGCGCCGGTACTACTTCTCCGAGGCCTTCTGCGCCATCGCCAACGCAGAGTACTACGGCGTCACCGGAGACAAGGCACGTCTGGAGCGGGCCCGCCAGTGCTACGACCTGTACTGGGACCTGAGCCAGGGCAAGGCCGACCCGGTGGGGATGGGTCCCAAGACCATTCCGGAGACCCGGTCCGGTCGGGCGTTCGGCACCCCCATGATTATTCTCAACGTTACCGGCGTGCTGCTGCGGACCGACCCGGAGCGGAAAGCCCTCTATGAGGAGCGGGCCCGGAAGTGCGTGGACGACATCTTCAAGTACCACGTGAAGCCAGAGCTGAAATGTACCCTGGAAAATGTGGACCCGGAGGGCAATCCCCGGCTATATTACACCGAGGGACGCACCGTCAACCCCGGTCACGATATCGAAGGGGTGTGGTTCCTGCTGGAGCACGCCCAGCGCACCGGAGATAAGGAGCTGGTACACAAGGCTGCCCAGATGTTCGACTGGGCCATCGACGCCGGCTGGGACGATGAGTACGACGGGCTGCTCTACTTCACCGACTGCCTGGGCAAGCCCCCGGAGGCCTATGAGCATGACATGAAGTTGTGGTGGCCCCACAACGAAATTCTGATCGCCTCCATGATGCTCTACCGGGACACCGGGGAGGAGAAGTACCTGGACTGGTTCTATAGAACGGTGGACTACTGCAAAGAACACTTTGCTGACCCCGAATACGGCGAGTGGTACGGCTATCTGCGCCGGGACGGCCTGCCCACACAGCCCAGTACCAAGGGCAGTACCTTTAAAGGGCCCTTCCACATGCCACGGAGCATGATCCTGGTAGACAAGATGATCGACGAGATTTTAGTCCAATAAAAGCGGGCCGCCGAAGGCGGTCTCTGCCGGAGGTGCGCCGTGGAGAAAAATATTCTGGCCCAGATGCTGCAGGAGTACGACAGCTTTACCCGATCGGAGCGGAAGATCGTGGACTATGTGCTGGAGCATCAAAAGGAGACCCAATATATCAGCATCACCGACCTGAGCGCGGAGTGCGAGGTGGCGGTGTCCACAGTGTCGCTCTTCTGCCGGAAGCTGAAGCTGGCCGGCTTCAACGACTTCAAGCTGGAGCTGGCCCGAGCGGCTCTGCCTGAGGGCTCCAATGTGAGCCAGCTGGCCGGGGAGATTCTCCCGGGAGACCCGCTGGGCACAGTGATGGGAAAGGTGCTCCATGCCCTTCGGGACGAGCTGAACAACGCCTACCATATGCTCTCCGAGACCGCCGTTATCAGGGCGGTGGACCTGCTGCGGGGGGCCGGACAGGTGATCTGTCTGGGTCAGGGCAATCACTCAGTGGTGGCCCTGGCGGCATGGGCGCAGTTCTCCACCACCTCCCCTAAATTCAAGACCATTCAGGACTCCCACATGCAGACAGTGGTGCTGTCCACTTTGTCCAGGGAGGACGTAGTCCTCTATTTTTCCCACTCCGGCGCCACCCATGAGGTGCTGGAAGCGGCGGAGATTATCCGGGGCCGGGGGGCGAAGCTGGTTTTGGTGACCCGCTATCTCAACTCTCCGGCCAGCGCCTACGCCGACACCGTTTTGCTGTGCGGGCCCAACGAGCAGCCCTTCCAATTTGGCTCCTCCTCTGCCTTCATTGCCCAGCTCTATGTGGTGGAGGTGCTCCTCAGTGAGTTTGTCCGCAGGGACCCGGAACAGGCGGAACGCAACCGCCAGTCGGTAGGCAAGGCGCTGACGCAGAAGTGTGTTTAAGGCTTGCTGGTTTCGCCGCCTTTAGGCGGCGAAACGCTTTTGGAGGGCTTTTATGGGAGAATTTTTTAACCCGGAAAAGGGGATATGGGCCTGGTTGAGCACTCTGGTAGACGTGGCCGGACTGTCTCTCCTGTGGATCGCCCTGTGTCTGCCGGTTGTGACCGCCGGTCCGGCCACGGCGGCGCTGTATTATACGGTGGTCAAGTGTGTCCGAAAGCGGGAGAGCGGGGCCTTTGGCTGTTACCTGCGCTCTTTTCGGGACAACCTTAAAACCGGCCTTTGGACAACCCTTATTGTCCTTCCGGCGGCGGCCCTGCTGCTGGGGCTGCACCATATTGTCCGCTGGTACGGCACGCGGGTGGGCGGTGTGCTCTATATCCTGTATATTGCCCAATATTTTGCACTGATCCTGCCGGCGGGGGTGCTGTGCTGGCTGTCTCCGCTGCTGGGGCGGTTTGATTACAAGGCAGGAGGACTGTTTCAAACCGCCTTTCAGCTGACTATCGCTCACCTGCCCAGCACAGTAGTGGTAGTGCTGCTGACGGCTCAGACTGCCGTGTTCTGCATCCGGTACTGGTGGCCGGTGCTGTTTATGCCTACGACGGCCATGCTGCTGGTGTCCCTGTTTACCGAGCGTATTTTTCAAAAATACGCCCCGGAGCTGGCTCCCGAGGAGGGTGCGTCGTCCGATGAGTAAAAAATCATGCCTGCCCCGTGGGGCAGGCACGATTTTTACCTTTCACCGGTCAGACGCCGCCGCCGACAATGAACAGGGCGCCTTTCAGTTCCTTGAAAACCGACGGATTCCCCGGTATAAACTCGATGGTGTCCATGTTTTGATACAGCTCCCGCCCGGTGATCTGGAAGATGGACATGAGATACAGCTTTTCGTGAAGCTCCGCCCGGGAGGACTTGGCGTTCAGGAACCACAGTTCCAGAAAGCCGAACTGCCGCAGGCCCCAAGTCCCTACCATGGGAAATTCTCCCTTTTGCCCGCTGCGGATGCTGATCCAGAGGGGAGCGGGGAAGTACTCCGGGTCTGCCCAGTTCTTCTCCAAGACGGCGGCGTGCTGAAGGTAGAGCCGCCGGCTTATGAGCAGCTCGGCGTCTTGAACAAAGATACCCGTAGCCTCATCCAGTTCGGCCAGCGTTCCGGCCAATCGGGTAAACAGACGGCAGATTCGGCGCTTTTCCACCAGGGAAATGCCGCCTCCCTTCTGGGCCAGCACCAGAAAGGCCCTGTGGGCCAAAATTTCCTCCCGCTCCTGGGGGGAAAACAATCCCTCCTGAAGGGAGGACAAATCGTAGATCTCCGCCGGGTGGGGCATAGCCAGATAGCTGCAAAAGAACTCTATCCCTTCCAGACGAAGGGCCATGGCGGGGGCGTTGGAGGCGCTGTTATCCGTACGGACCAACGCCTGGGACCCGAAACGGTCCTCTACCGCTTTGGATACGGCAGTCCACTCCACATGTTGACCCAACAGGATCAAGACCGTGGTGTCCGCATCGGGAAGAGAGCCGGACGCCGGCGCGTGGTTCTCCGGTGTTTCGGCGAAAGTCTCTTTTTTTCGTTTAAAGCGGTCAAAAAATCCCATATGTTCCTCCCTGACCTCACTAGGGGAGCAGTCCCGGCACGGCCCGAGCCAGCAGCTGGGCCAGTTGGGAATGACCCTTCCGGGTCAGATGCATACCGTCCACCTGGTTAAACTCGCATTCGGCGGCGTCCAGGTAATGGGCCCCTACCAGCTGAGCAGTTTTTTGGTAGTATTGGGGCAGCTCCCGGGACTTCTCCAGGCAGCCCTTCCCCATGGGCTGGCCGCACTCCGACAATTCCATCTCCGGCCGGATGGGAGGAGGACAGACAATGAGAATATTGGGGGCGTGGTCCCCCCAGCAGTCCACACTCTGGGCCTTGCGTACCAGCCGTTCCATGCCGATGCCGATGCAGGAGGCGTTTGCCCCCAGCCGCTCCTTGGTGTCGTTGGTGCCCAGCATGATGATGAGCAGGTCCAGCGCCTCATGGCTTTTCAGCAGGGAATAGAGTACAGTCAGCGCATCCATGGTCTCATGAAGAGGGTCGGGAAAGACAGTAGTCCGGCCGGAAAGGCCCTCTTCCGTTACCAAAAAGTCCGGGCCCAGAGCCTTTTGCAGCAGACAGGTCCACCGTTCGTCCTCATTAAAGCGGATGCCGCCGTCGGCGCAGTCGGCGGGGTCGGCACAGTAGCCGTGGGTATTGGAGTCGCCCAGGCAGAGAATATGTTTTTTCATAGTCGGTCGCATCCTTTCCGTTTGTGGCTTATGGGGGAAGATGGATTCATATACTGTAAGGGTAACAGAATTTCTTTGTTTGTCAAGGCAAACTGTTTCGATTTTTTTCTCTGTAAAGGGTACAAATTGCACAAAAATCGAAATTATTTTTGTTGATTCCACTAAATTTCCCGTTTTATCGAAAATGATTTTGATTTCGATTGACAGACCGCCAGCTTCCTTGTATAATTTATACAGCAGGCAATGGCTTGCAAAGTCATTTTTTGTGATATTAAAGGAGGATACACAATGAAGATGAAGAAACTTATTGCGGGCGCTCTGGCCATGGCCATGGCCCTGTCCCTTGTCGCCTGCGGCGGCGGCGACAAGCCGAGCGGCGGTCAGACCTCCGGCAGCAATCCCCCCGCCGGCAACCAGAGCAGCAGCCAGACCCCCAGCACCCCCACCGAGAAGGTAGCCGACTCCATCACCGTCTGGGTCTATCCCGTAGGCGGCTGGGGCGATGAGGCCAAGGTGAAGCCCCTGATCGACAAGTTTACCAGTGATACCGGCATCAAGGTCAACATGGAGTGGCTGGCCTATGCCGACGGCGACGACAAGGTGAACTCCGCCCTCACCGGCGGCAACGCCCCCGACGTTATCATGGAAGGTCCTGAGCGCCTGGTTGCCAACTGGGGCGTCAACGGCCACATGGTGGACCTGAGCGACATGATCGACGCCGAGGACCGCGCCGAGATCCTGCCCGCCGCTCTGGAGGCCGGTACCTCCGCCGACGGTAAGGTCTATCTCTACCCCATGTTCAACGTGGCCCACTGCATGGCCGTGAACTACACCGCCGTGAAGGAAGCCGGCGCTGAGGCCAATATCAACCTGGACACCCGCACCTGGACTGTGGACCAGTTCGACGCCACCGTGAAGGCTCTGCACGACAAGTTTGGCGGCACTGTAGCCGCTGTCTACTGCGCCGGCCAGGGCGGCGACCAGGGCACCCGTGAGCTGATCCGCAACCGCTACGGCACCAAGCTGACCAACGCCGAGCACACCGCTTACACCTGGAACACCCCCGAGGTCATCAACGCCCTCACCGACCTGAAGAACCTGCCCGGCATCGAGTTTGACGCTTCCCTGGCTGGCGGCGACGAAATCGCCAAGTTCTACCAGGGCGTGCTGAAGATGGCCTTCTGCTGGAACGCCGCTCAGCAGCTGGATCCCAACTCCGCCGGCACCGGCGAGGGCAAGACCCTCACCGGCGACGAGATCGTGTACATGACCTTCCCCACTCAGCCCGGCAAGTCCCCCGAGGAGGGCTCCGGCGTTTGGGGTCTGGGCGCCTTTGATACCGGCGACTCCGCCCGTATCGCCGCCGCCAAGCAGTTCATCAAGTATATGTGCGACTCTGAGAACTGCGCTCAGGCCGGCGACATCTCCAACTTCTTCTCCTGCCGCTCCAAGGCTGAGGGCACCGAGATCAAGTCCAGCAACCCCCTGCTGGTGGAGTACTACAGCAAGATGATGCCCTACATGGGTGAGTACTACCAGATCACCAACGGCTGGGCCGGCGCCCGGACCGAGTGGTGGAACATGCTTCAGCGCGTGGGTGCGGGCGACGACATCGCCGCCACCGTGGCCAAGTATGAGGCCAACGCCAACGCCGCCGCTACTGCGGGCTGATTCAAGCTCCCTGTAATCTTTCATTAAGGGTTCGCGCCCCTCTTCCGCGTAGCGCGGAAGAGGGGCGCGTCTATTGATGAGCTTTTTATCACACTGTTGTGAAAGGAGTGTTACCCTTGGCAAATTCCCAGCCCAAGATGAGCAGAGCCCTGCAGCGCCGGGAGAATATTGCAGGCTACCTGTTCATGCTGCCCAGCCTGATCTTTTTTATCGGCTTTGTGGTAGCTCCCATGATTATTTGTATTGGGTACAGCTTTACAAATGCGAATATGAACTCCAAAACGGCGGCCACCACCTTCGTGGGGCTCCATAATTTTATTACCCTCTGGCAGGATGAGACTTTCCTGCTGGCGCTGAAAAATACTTTCCTCATCGTGCTGGTCAGCGTGCCCGCGGTGTGCATGTTTTCCCTGTGGGTGGGTTCGGCCATTTATCACCTGAAGGGCCCGGTGCTGTCCGCCTTCCGCTGCATCTTCTATCTCCCTGTGGTCACCGGCTCCGTGGCCGTTACCGTGGTGTGGAAATGGATGTATGACAACTACACCGGTATTTTGAACTACGTCCTCAAGGGCGCCGGCCTGATCGAGAAGAATATCAATTTTCTGGGAGACGAGCGGTTTGCTCTGTGGTGCATTATCCTGATTCTGTTTACCACCTCGGTGGGCCAGCCCATTGTGCTCTATGTCTCGGCGCTGGGCAATGTGGACCAGACCCTGGTGGAGGCCGCCCAGGTGGACGGCGCTACCGATATCCAGGTTTTCTGGAAGGTAAAGTGGGCCCAGATGATGCCCACCACCCTGTACATTCTGGTTATTACCACCATCAACTCCTTCCAGTGTTTCGCGCTGATTCAATTGCTGACCCAGGGCGGCTCGGGTACCAACACGGTGATGTATTATATCTACTACACCGCCTTCAAGCTCACCGAGCAGCGGGGCCACTTCGGCTACGCCAACGCCATGGGCGTGGTGCTGGCCATCTTCATCGGTATCCTGTCCGCCGTCCAGTTCAAACTGGCAAAAGAAAAGTAAGGAGGTGGGAATATGAAATTAGGAGCCAAACGTACAACCCCCTATCGGGTCGTGTCTATCATTGTTCTGGTGCTTCTCGCCCTGCTTTTCCTGTTCCCGCTGTATTGGATTGTGACCGGCTCTCTGAAGCCGGTGACCGAGATCCTCAATCCGGAGCCCTCGTTCTTTCCCAAAGAATTTACCATGAACAACTTCGACCGCCTGTTCGCCAAGCGCACCGCCAACCTGTGGGACCTGGCGGTCCCCTTCAGCAGCCAGTTCTCCGCCGACCATAAGCCCATCTATTTTTCCTCCGGCCCCAGTGTCCCCGCCGCTTTCCGGTGGCTGATCAATACGGTGTTTATGGCGGTGGCCGCCATGATTATCACCTGCATTACCGCCTCTATGGCCGGCTACGCCCTGGCTAAAAAGCGTTTTAAGGGCCGCGCGCTGCTCTTCTCCCTGATTGTGTGCGCCATGGCCCTGCCCAAGCAGGTCATTCTGATCCCACTGATTAAGGAAATTTCGGCCCTGTTCATGTGGGACAATCTCTGGGCGGTCATTGTGCCCACGGTGGGCTGGCCCTTCGGCGTGTTCCTGATGAAGCAGTTTTCGGAGAGCGTTCCGGGAGAAATCCTGGAGGCCACCCGCATCGACGGAGCCGGCGAGTGGAACACCTTCTATACGGTGGTCGTGCCCATGATAAAGCCGGGCATTGGAGCACTGGCAATTTTCACGTTTATCAACTCCTGGAACGACTACTTCCTCCAGCTGATTATGCTGGGCAGCGGCAGCAACTACACCATTTCTCTGGGTATTGCTACCCTCCAGTCGGAGACGAGTATCGATCTGGGCATTCTGATGGCCGGCGCGGCCCTGGCCGCCATCCCCATCATCATCGTGTTCCTGGCCTTCCAGAAGTACTTCACCCAGGGCATCACCATGGGCGCTGTAAAGGGGTAAATCCATGATTTATGCAAAGAATAACGACGCCCTGAGCTATCGGGGTATCCACCCCAATCTGGATCTGGCGCTGGAGCACATTACCCCGGCGTTTCTGGACGGCGTGGGCTATGAGCGGGTGTCCCTCAAGGGGGACGAGGTATACGCCACCCGCTTCACCTATGAGACCGTCCCGGAGGAGGAGAGCTTCTTCGAGGCCCACAGGAAGTATCTGGACATCCATATCATGGTTGACGGCTCCGAGGGGGTGGAGGTCGCCCCGCCCGGAGCGCTGACCGAGTTTGACCGGACGGAGGCCAACGACTTTTATGCCTACCGGGGGCCGGCCCACTACAGGCTGACTCTGTCGCCCGGAGATTTTCTGGTGGTTTTTCCCAACGACGCCCACCGCATCAAAATGCAGCTGAACGCCCCTGAAACGGTATCCAAAGTGGTGTTCAAGGTGCGAATTTCTGACGATTAAGGAGGGATGACATGAAAGACTTTTCCAAATATCAGGGGATTTTCCCCGCTTTTTACGCCTGCTATGACAAGGCGGGCAGGGTAGACATCCAAGCGGTCCGAGCCCTTGCCAAATACCTGATGGAGAAGGGAGTCAAGGGCCTGTATGTAGGCGGCTCCTCCGGCGAGTGCATTTATCAGAGCGTTGCTGAACGGAAGGAGACCCTGGAGGCTGTCATGGCAGAGGTGGGCGGCAAGCTGACCGTTATTGCCCACGTGGCCTGCAACAACACCGCTGACAGCCGGGAGCTGGCCGCCCACGCGGAGCGCCTGGGGGTGGACGCTATCGCCGCTATTCCCCCCATCTACTTCCACCTGCCCCCCAAGGGCATCGCCAAGTATTGGAACGACATCTCCGACGCCGCGCCCAACACTGATTTTGTGATTTACAATATCCCCCAGCTGGCCGGGGTGGCCCTTACGACCCCTTTGCTCCAGGAGATGATGAAAAATCCCCGGGTGATCGGGGTAAAGAACTCCTCCATGCCCGTCCAGGATATTCAGATGTGGCGTGACGAGGGCGCGGTAGTGTTCAACGGTCCGGACGAGCAGCTGCTGTCCGGTCTGGCTGCCGGAGCCATCGGCGGAATCGGCGGCACCTACGCCGCCATGCCGGAACTGTATCTGGAGATTTTCCGCTGCTTCCATGCCGGTGAGCTGGCTAAGGGCCGGGAGGTCCAGAACGAGTGCTGCCGCATCATTTATAAGATGTGCTCCGCCCAGGGCAATATGTATGCCGTCATCAAGGAGATCATCCGCCTCCAGGGCGGACCCGATATGGGAAGCGTCCGGGCCCCTCTGCTGGAGCTGGCTGACAGCGATCAGCCTATTGTCATGGAGGCCTATGGAATGATTAAGGCTGCCATCGAAAGGTATTGACCGCCTGGAACGGCTGGTGAAGGCGCGGCGCTGCTATAACGCCGCTGGAGCATGCTGCGACTGACGTTCAGGCCCGAGGCGGGCCTGAACGTATGTAAAGATATCTCAACAGCCGAGTTGGAGGGATATTGATGAAACCTACCATATTTGACGTGCGCCTTTCCCGGCATCGGGACGAGCTGAAATGGCTCTACATGGAGCTGTACCGTGACGAACAGGCCTTTGATTACTTTATTAGTATGCTCCAAGCATGCTGGGACGGGCGGAAAAAGCCCCTCCGTGACCAAGACGTCAGCCGGGAGGCCGACCCCGGCTGGTACCGCCGCCGGGACCTGCTGGGCATGATGCTCTATGTGGACGCCTTTGCCGGGAACCTGAAGGGCGTTCGGGAGAAACTGCCCTACCTCCGGGAGTGCGGAGTGAATTACCTCCACCTGATGCCTCTGCTTCAGTCCCCCAGGGGCCGCAGCGATGGGGGGTACGCCGTCTCCGACTTCCGGGCTGTGCAGCCTGAGCTGGGCGCTATGGAGGACCTGGAAGATCTGGCCGACGCTTGCCGGAAGCAGGGAGTCAGCCTGTGTCTGGATTTCGTAATGAACCACACCAGCGAGGACCATCAGTGGGCGAAAAAGGCTCGGGCGGGGGACCCGGACTGCCGGGCGCGGTATTTCTTTTACGACAACTGGGAGATTCCCCAACAGTTTGAAAGGACTGTTCCTCAGGTGTTCCCCACCACCGCACCGGGCAGTTTCACTCAGCTGGAGGACGGCCAGATCGTCATGACCAGCTTTTACCCCTATCAGTGGGACCTGAACTACGCCAACCCTGTGGTCTTTAACGACATGACGGAAAATCTGCTCTTTCTGGCCAATCGGGGTGTCGATGTCATCCGGCTGGACGCCATCCCTTACATCTGGAAGGAACTGGGCACCGACTGCCGCAACCTGCCCCAGGTACACACCCTGGCCCGAATGCTGCGCATGGTGTGCGAGATTGTCTGCCCCAGCGTGCTGCTGCTGGGCGAGGTGGTGATGGAGCCGGCCAAGGTGGCCCCCTATTTCGGCAATCCGGAAAAGCCCGAGTGCCACATGCTCTACAACGTGACCACTATGGCCACCACCTGGCATACCCTGGCCTCCGGGGATGTCTCGTTGCTGAAGCGGCAGATGGAGACGATATGCGCCCTGCCCAAGGACTTTCTGTTTCTCAACTACCTGCGCTGTCATGACGATATCGGCTGGGGACTGGACTACCCCTGGCTCAATCAGAATTTCGGGACAGACGAGGTGGCTCACAAGCGGTATCTGAACGACTGGTTTACCGGCAGATGGCCGGGCAGCACCGCCCGGGGCGAGCTGTACAACGACGACCCCCGGCTGGGAGACGCCCGGCTGTGCGGCACCACGGCCTCTCTGTGCGGACTGGAGGCTGCCGACTTTGAGGGGGACCCCTTCAAGCTGGAACAGGCTGTGGCCTGTGACCTCACGCTTCACGCCTGGATGCTGTCTCAGAGCGGCATTCCGGTGATCTACAGCGGGGACGAGGTAGGCCAGCTCAACGACTACACCTATCACAACGACCCGGACAGACGGGAGGACAGCCGCTACCTCCACCGGGGAAGGTTCCAGTGGGGGCTGGCCGAGCTGCGCGGCGACCCCGATACCTATCAGGGCAAGCTGTTCCGGGGCCTGCGGCGGCTGGAGGATATCCGGGCCGGAGAGCCCTGCTTTGACGGGGGTGCCGATGTACAGGTGGAGGACAGCGGGGATTCCAGGGTACTGGCCCTGAGCCGCCGCTCCGGAGAGCGAGAACTGGTCTGCCTGTTCAATTTCAGCGGGCAGTTTGTCCGGGCCGGCGTGGACCGGACGGGAAGTTATACCGAGCTGATGTATGGGACGAAATACGGCGATATCGGCTCCGTTGAGCTCTGGCCCAACGGCTTTGCATGGCTGCTGCGGGACGCGGAGGAGGAACCCTAGCGTTTACGGGCACCCGGGTAATTGGCCGGGGTTGACTCAGATCATAAGGCAGAGCCGCCCATTTATATGGGCGGCCCTGTTTTTACTGTGCTTTGGGATATTCGTTGCACAGCAGCCGGTAAGGAGGTTCGTCCTCTTCAATAGAGGGAAACCGGCCCACGGGTGGGTTGAAGCGGTTGTCTGTGTTGTCGTCGTTGCACTGGCTCACCTCGCCCAACAGAACGGGACCGCTCCCTTCCTCCACCGAGAAATCATGATACAGCCGCTGCTGGATGTGAATACTCTCGCCGGGGGTCAGCCGCACCTGGGTGCCGGCCGGGACGGTATAGGTGCGGCCATCCGTGTGGACGGTGACGTCGGACACGTGGTCAATCTCCTCATCAGGCAGGGAGTTGTATACCCGGATAAGTACATTTCCGCCTCCCCGGTTAATGATATCCTCCGTCTTGTACCAGTGAAAGTGATTGGGGGCGTACTGTCCCTCCCTGAGATACAGCAGCTTTTCAGCGTACACCTTGGGGTACTTGTCCGCCATCGCCCGGTTCCCGTTGCGAATGGTAATCAGGGAGAAGCCAAAGCGGTCGAAGTCTCCCTTTCCGTAGTCGGTGATGTCCCAGCCCAGCATGCAGTCCCGGACCTCGTCGTACTCATGTCCCAGCTCCAGCCACTGCTCCGGAGTGAAGTGGCAGAAGGGGGGCAGGCAGAAGCTGTGCCGGGCGCACATAGCCTCCAGCTCTTTCAGCGCTTTGTTGATTTCAGACCGTTTCATATGAAGCACCCTTTCAAATTTTAAGATTCCGGCCCGGCGTCCGGACGGAAATCTTCCTTTGATTTTTACTGTATCATGATTCACCGATAAATTCAACAAAAACGCCCTTTTGTCGCGCTGACATTTTTCAGACAAGCATGACCCGAACAGAAAACTCCAGGTCCTTTGCCGCGTCGATCCGAAAGGGCTCCTCCACGTCGCTTCCCCAGCTGTCAATCCCTCCCACGCCGCGCATCGCTCCGCATACCGTCACAATGGTACGGACGGGAGTGGGCAGCTCCTCTATATGGGCGGCCTGTTCCAGCTGCTGGGGGGTGCAGGGGAGAGCGGAGAAGGCAAAGAGGCGGTCCGTCATCTCCACGGCCAGCTTACTCCCGGTCGGTCCGTGGAGAACAGCCGCTTGGGTGTCCACATGACAGCCGCACTCCTGGGGGACCAGATAGGCGGGGATGTGGGGCGCCTCGCTGTGCCAGCCAAAGAGGCCGCCTTTCTTCCGGTCGGGATAGGTCTCGCCGGACAGGCCCAGCCACTCCACCCGCTCCAGTGGCTCCGGGGTGGCAAAGCGCAGGCCAAGAAGGGGCAATTCCGGTCGGTTCGGTCCGCCGTGGTAATAGATGGTCACAGTCATACAGCCGATGTCCTCCACTGTGTAGGTGACATCGGTACACAGGCCGGACAGGGCGGGGGCGGTGTAGGTAAAGCGGAGGGAAACCTTTTCCGGGCCTTCCTCCAATATTTCAATATTTTCGCACCTCTGCCAGCCGTCCGCTGCCGCCCAGATGGAGCTTTTCAGCGCAAAACCGTTCCCTATGTCGTTTTCCGTAGGGGCCCGCCAATAGGCCGGACGAGGAGGACGCCACAGCCACTCCCGCCCGCCGGACACCAAGGAGACCGGTCCACCCTCGGAACAGGAGAACAGAATTTCGAAGGTTTCCCCCCGCACCCCCAGGGCTCCGTCGCCATGGATGACCCGGAGGGGAGACTTTTTTATTCCTTGGACGGGGAAGCCCAGGGCTGCTTTCGCCTGTTTATTGGCCGCATCATGTGCTGCCCGCTCCCTGGGGGAGGCGTACCAGTACCGTACCTCCTGCATGGCGGGCTTTTCGGTGCCGTCGGCAAAGACAATACCGTTGCCGCTGAAGGCATAGTCGCTCTGCCGGTCGCCGAAATCCCCGCCGTAGCCCAGCACCCGCCGGCTGCTGCAGTCGGTGCGCCACAGGGCCTGGTCCATATAGTCCCAGATAAAGCCCCCCTGAAACTGAGGGAATTCCTCCTCCAGGCGGATGTAGCTCTCCATCCCGCCCAGGGAATTGCCCATGTCGTGCATATATTCGCACAGCAGGAGGGGCTTTTCCGGCCCGCTCTCCAGATAGGTCCGAATGTCCTCCGGCGGGGCGTACATGCGGCTCTCCACATCGGAGATGCGGTCGAACTCCCGGCAGTGGAACACCCCCTCGTAGTGGACCAGCCGGCTGGGGTCATGCTCACGGAAAAAGTCCGCCATGGCCAGAATGTCCTCCCCGGCATAGGACTCGTTGCCGCAGGACCAGAACAGGATGGACACGTGGTTCTTGTCCCGTTCAAACATGGACCTGGCCCGGTCCAACACGCAATTCCGCCACTCCGGGCGGCTGCCCGGCACATTCCAGCTGGGCTCTATCTTTCCCAGCTTCTGCCAGGAGCCGTGACTCTCCAGGTTGGCCTCGTCCATGACGTAAATACCGTTTTGGTCACAGAGACGATACCAGGCTGTCTGGTTGGGGTAGTGGCAGGTGCGAACGGCGTTGATATGGTTTCGGCGGAAGGTCTTTATCGCCGCCTCCATGTCTGTCCGGACGATGGCCCGGCCGGTAGTCGGGTTCCATTCGTGGCGGTTGACGCCGTTAATCACCAGGCGCTTGCCGTTGAGAAGCATCAGGCCGTCCCTCAGTGCAAAGCGGCGAAAGCCGATGTCATAGGGGATCACTTCTGTCACGGCGCCGTCCGCTTTGCGGAGGGTCAGAGTTACCCGGTACAGCTCCGGATGGGCATGGTCCCACGGGCGGATGTTCTCAAAGCGGAAGAGCTGGCTGCGCAGGTATTTTTCCTCCGCTGTCAATATTAAAGGACCGCTGAACAGCGTGCCCTGGACGGGGTGGGTGACTGCACAGTGGACCGAGGCGCCCTCCGTTTCTCCCTCCGGCAGCAGGCGGATTGACAGGGTGCCGGAGGTGTTGTCCGCCTCCAGTCCGGCCTGGAGCCACAGATCGGACAGGTGAACCGCCGGTTTGGCGTACAGGTATACCGGGCGGAAAATACCGCTGAATCGGAAGAAGTCCTGGCCCTCAATCCAGGCGGCACTGGACCGCTTATAGACTTCCACGCAGAGCCGGTTGTCCCGTTCCCGGATATAAGAGGTCAGGTCAAAGTCAGAGGGGGTGAAGCTGTCCTCAGCATAGCCCACAAAGCAGCCGTTGAGCCAGACATAGCAGGCCTGCTCCACCCCCTGAAAGCTGATACAGACCTTTTTTCCGCTCAGACCGGGCTGCAGGTCGAATTCCCGGATGTAGCTGCCTACCGGACAGTCCTCCCAGTCAATTTCCGGGGGGCGGAGTTCCGCGTGACCGTCCCAGGGATATAGGGTGTTGATATATTGGATCTGCCCATAGCCCTGGAGCTCCATGTGTCCGGGAACCTGAATGGTCCCGAAAGCGGAGTCGTCATAGCCCTCCTGCCAAAAGTCTGCGGGCCGGTCTGCGGGCCGGGGACTCCAGGCAAATTTCCATGTCCCATCCAGGGACTGGCACAGGGAGGTCTCTCCACGGGCCGCCTCCTCCGCTGAAGCATAGCACACGTGGTCGGAGTGGGCGTCCAGCCGGTTTATCCGAAATACGGCCGGTTCGGTCAGCCAGTTTTGGTCAGCCTGCATGCTGCACTCTCCTTCGTCGGGTTTTGTTTGGCGGTCCCGTGCCGGCAGAAGAAGATTCCCTCCCGCGCCGGCCATTCAGACCGCAGATTTTCCAGATTCTTATTATTTCACACAGCAGCGCCGTTGTCAAATCTGAGCGGCCGTCCGGGAAGCCCGCAGGCCCCAGGCGCTGAGGCGGCGGAGCATTTTTCAGGGGGCGGCTGAAAATTCCGTGTAGGAGATTACGGCGGGAGCAAACTGCTCCAGATCTGCCCGAGGAGGCGATATAGGCCCGGCGGCCGGATTTGGCCGCACCCTTTGAGTAATGTTGCGAGGAATATCTGTTTGCCCTGTTCCTTTAGGTGTGCTATACTCAAAACATCAAATTTTCATTGGAAGGAGCAAACGCCATGAAAATTGCAATTCTGGACGGGTACGTTGAAAATCCCGGCGATCTGAGCCGGGCCGGGATGGATGCCTGCCCCGGCGTGAAGTTTATCAGTGCGCTGGCCGCCGGCTACAACGTGGTGAACTGAAAGGAAGGTCTGCTATGAGCCTGCGCACAGACGCACAGACTATTATTTCCGCCTCTATCCGGGCGGTTCAGCCTGACGCAGCGGTGGAACGGGCCCTCCGAGGCCGGGAGTTCCCCGGCCGGGTGGTGCTGGCGGCGGCGGGCAAGGCGGCCTGGCAGATGGCCAGGGCGGCCAGGGACTGCCTGGGGGAGCGGATAGAGGCCGGCGTGGTGGTTACCAAATACGGGCATGCTCTGGGGAGAATCCCCGGCTGCATCTGCTATGAGGGAGGCCATCCGGTGCCCGACGAGAACTCCTTTAAAGGCACTCAGGCGGTGCTGGACCTGGTGTCCGGGCTGTCAGAGGAGGACACAGTGGTATTCCTGCTGTCCGGTGGAGGAAGCGCCCTGTTCGAGAAGCCTCTGGTTTCTGGGGAGGAGCTCCGGGACGTGACCGGTCAGCTGCTGTCCAGCGGGGCGAATATCGTGGAGATGAACATCATACGCAAACGGCTCTCCGCCGTAAAGGGTGGGCGGTTTGCCCGGCTGTGCGCCCCTGCCCGGGTGTTTGCCGTTGTTCTCAGCGACATCCTGGGGGATCCTCTGGACATGATCGCCTCCGGTCCCGTCTGCGCCGACCGGTCCACCTGCGACCAGGCCCAGGTTATTGCGGAAAAATACGGCTTGCGGCTTACGACCCGGGCCAGAGAGCTCCTGACCAGGGAGACCCCCAAGGAGCTGGACAATGTGGAGGCCCGGATTACTGGCAGTGTCCGGGAGCTGTGCCAGGCCGCCGCCCAGGCGGCGGAGCAGCTGGGCTACCGGCCGGCAATCCTCACTGACAGGCTGTGCTGTCAGGCCCGGGAGGCCGGGTCCTTTCTGGCCTCTGTGGCCCGTACCCACCATGGCCAGGGTAAAAAGCTGGCATTTCTGGCGGGCGGGGAGACGGTGGTGAAGCTTACCGGCGCTGGGAAGGGAGGACGCAATCAGGAACTGGCCCTGTCCGCTGCGGAGGGGATCGACGGACTGGATGATGTGCTGGTGTTCTCCCTGGGCTCGGACGGTACCGACGGCCCCACTGAGGCTGCCGGCGGAATGGCGGACGGACAGACAGCCGCCCGGCTGAGGGAGCAGGGAGTGTCCATTCACCGGGTGCTGGAAGATAACGACGCGTACCACGCCCTGAAGCGGGTGGACGGCCTGATTGTCACCGGTCCCACCGGAACAAATGTCAACGACGTGGCGGCAGTCCTGATTGGCGGATAGAATGTACGCGGCATTGTGTCATCTGTCACCTGGAAAAGTCTTTATTATGCCGGCTGGATGCAGGGTCAGAGCAGTTTTATAGAGGGGTACCCGAACGGCCGCCAGAGAAAGATTTTGGTTATCTGCTCCATGCTTGTTTTTGGACAATTATCCAAAAACAAGGCGGGAAAATTGTGAAATCAGTAGAATCTGGCGCTGAGACGCGATACGCCCTTGACTTCTTTTCAGCGCAAAGATATCATAGGCATAAATTAGTGTTGGAATGTTACCGGTTTGCCGGGCTTGACCAACTCTGTCTGGTTTTACCTGCGTATGTCCTGCGCAGATGCTGAAGACGGGGTTGGTTTGTTTTTTGAGGGGGCAGAGGATTTGCGCATTAAAAAAGTGATTAACAACAATATCCTCTGTGTAGTGGATGATAAGGGCAGCGAGATGATTGTCACAGGGAAGGGACTTGGATTCAAACGAAAGATTGGCGAGAGAGTAGACCCGGCTCTGTTTGAAAAGACCTATCACATGGAGGACAAGGCGGAGCAGCGCAAGCTGCGGGAGCTGTGCGAGCAGATTCCTCCGGAGCACCTGAAGCTCACCCAGGATTTGATTGAATATATCAGAGGACAGATATCCGCCCCGCTGAATGAATCCCTTCTTATTACCTTGGCTGACCATATCAGCTTTGCCATCAAGCGGAAGGAAAACGGGATTGAGTTTACGAACCCCCTGGAGGGGGCCATCATGAGCTACTATCCCACGGAATATCACTTGGGTCAGCACTGTCTTCGGGTGATTCAGGAGGAGACCCAGGTAAAGCTGAACCCCAGCGAAGCGGCTTTTATCACCATGCACATCGTAAACGCGGAGCTGAACACCAGCATGAGCGTGATGTACGATATTACCAAGCTCATTGAGGGGACGCTGGAGGTGGTGGAGTACTACTATCAGAAGAAATTTGACCGGGAGTCGCTGGATTTCAACAGGTTTATCGTCCATCTGCGGTATTTTGCCCAGCGGCTGTTCCAGGCCGCGCCCATGCAGACGGACGAGTATGACGACGATTTTCAGAAGATGATTATTCGCAGCTGCAGACAGCATTACAAATGCGCTCAGCACATCGGGGAATACATCCACAGCGCCTATCAGAAGGAGGTCTCAAACGCGGAACTAATCTATCTGACCATTCATCTCAAGCGAATTAACCTGAGCAAAAAATAACGGGATCGTGACCTTAAGCGGGCGAAACCCATACGGCGCGTGCCAGCATATCCGGCACGTGTGGTATGGGCTTTTATATTTTCAGCCAGACTACAGGTAAGGAGGACGTTTTATGAAGGACAAAATTTTTGGCGTATTACAGCGGGTGGGCCGCTCGTTCATGCTGCCCATCGCCCTGCTCCCGGTGGCCGGCCTGCTGCTGGGCGTCGGCAGTTCATTTACCAATCAGACCATGCTGGAGGCCTACGGCCTTACCGGCATAATTTACGAGGGCGGAATTGCCTACACCGTTCTGGACATCATGAACCAGTGCGGCAGCGCCGTGTTTAACAACCTGGCCCTGCTTTTTGCCATGGGCGTGGCCATCGGTATGGCCAAGAAGGAGAAAGAGGTGGCCGCCTTGTCCGGGGCCATCGCCTATCTGGTGATGAATACCGCCATCTCCGCTATGATTACCGCCCGGGGCGGCGTGGAGGCCATGGCGGCCAACACCACCACATCTACCCTGGGCATTACCACCCTTCAGATGGGGGTGTTTGGCGGCATTATCGTAGGGCTGGGTGTGGCTGCCCTTCACAACCGGTTCTATAAGACCCAACTGCCCCAGGTGCTCTCCTTCTTCGGCGGCACCCGGTTTGTCCCTATTGTGTGTACCGTGGTGTTCGTAGCGGTCGGCATCGCCATGTTCTATATCTGGCCTGTGGTTCAGGCGGGCATCGCTGCGCTGGGAGACCTGGTCCTCCGGTCCGGCTATGCCGGCACCTGGATCTACGGTCTGCTGGAGCGCGCCCTCATCCCCTTCGGCCTGCATCATGTGTTTTATATGCCGTTCTGGCAGACCGCTATGGGAGGCACGGCCGTGATAGATGGCATCACCATCCAGGGCGCCCAGAATATCTTCTTTGCCGAGCTGGCCTCCAAATCCACCCAGGTCTTTTCTGTGGAGGCCACCCGGTTTATGGCCGGCAAGTTCCCCTTTATGATTTTCGGACTGCCCGGTGCGGCCCTGGCCATGTATAAGACCGCCAGACCCGAAAAGCGGAAGGCCGCCGGCGGCCTGCTGATCTCCGCCGCTCTCACTGCCATGCTCACCGGCATCACCGAACCCCTGGAGTTCACATTTCTCTTTGTAGCCCCTCTGATGTACGCCGTCCACTGCGTCTACGCCGGTCTGGCCTATATGCTGATGCACATTTTCAATGTGGGAGTGGGCATGACCTTCTCCGGCGGCATTATCGACCTGACTCTCTTCGGTATCCTGCAGGGTAACGCCAAGACCCATTGGATCTGGATTCCCATTGTGGGTGCGGTATACTTTGTGGTCTATTACTTCACCTTCTACCTTATGATTACCAAAATGAACCTGAAAACCCCGGGCCGTGAGGATGAAGGGGAGGAGACCAAACTTTTCACCCGCGCCGATTTTAAAGCTAAGACCGGCGTTGGGCCGGACGGCTCCGCTCCTGCCGGCGGCATATCCGACCCTGTTTCCGCCCTGATCCTCAAAGGGCTGGGGGGCAAAGGCAATCTGTCCGACGTGGACTGCTGCGCTACCCGTCTGCGGGTGACTGTGCTCAATGCGGACAAGGTAAACGACGCCCTGCTGAAACAGTCCGGGGCCTCGGGCGTTATCCACAAGGGCAACGGCGTACAGGTGGTTTATGGACCCCAGGTGGCGGTAATCAAATCTAATCTGGTGGATTTCATGGACTCCCCCGAGTCTGACTGTCTGGATGCGGTATCCGCCCCCGCCCCTGGCGCAGCCCCAGAGAGGGCTTCTGCGGAGAAGAAGCAGGATGCCCTGCTGTCTGCCCACATGAACGGGATTGTGATCCCCATGACCGAGGTCCAGGACGAGGCTTTTTCCACCTGCGTGCTGGGGGAGGGCGTGGCTATTGAGCCCTCTGAGGGCAAGCTGTACGCCCCCGCCGACGCCGTCGTTGACAATCTTTTTGACACGCACCATGCCATCGGCCTGGTTACTGACGAGGGGGTGGAGCTGCTGCTCCACATTGGCATCAACACCGTGGAGCTGGGCGGCAAGCACTTTGAGGCCCACGTTCAAGTGGATCAGAGGGTGAAGAAGGGCGATCTGCTGATCTCCTTCGACATGGAGGCTATCAAGGCGGCAGGCTACCTGTTGACCACCCCCATGATCGTCTGCAATACCGACGATTACCAGAGTATTGCCTCTGCGGCGGCGGGCGGCGTCAAGGCCGGTGAACCCCTGCTGGAGGTCAAAGGCTGACCCCAAGGCCGGCCGCGCATAAAACAGCGGCCGCAGGCGGGCTGAGAGCCGAACTGTGTTCTGTCTGCCAGGCAGATAAGTATTGGATAGGCAAAAATGCAGGCGTCCGAAAGAGAGGACGCCTGCATTGCTCTGCTGAGACGGCGGAAGCCATAAAATTATTTTTGACACTGGCACCGGGCCTAAAGGACTGATTAAAGCAGAGATACTCTCTATGAGGCCCTCTGCTTTAATCAACAGACAGACAATAAGGGGCTTTTCAGCTGCCGCATGAGCGTGCGCCGATCTGTCCGAGATGTTTCTGGTCCAGGTCCACTAAAAATTTGTGAAAAGTTTAGAAACTTCCGCTGGTTTATTTACAATTCAGCGTTACAATAGAAGTGCATTGAACGGTCAGGGGGGAACCTTATGAGAATCAGGCGGCACCTCTTTTTTTACAACACGGTCTCGGTGCTGGTGGCGCTGGTGGCCATGCTGGCGGTGAACGGTGCGGCCACCCACGCCATTGGCCGGTTCTACCAGAGGCAGGCGGAAGAGATGGTCCGGGAACTTCCTCCGGACCGCCGTCCCGGAGAGGGCGCCCTCTGGGTGGAGCGGAGCGAGGGCGAGCTGGAGCTGGTAGGTACGGTTCCTCAGCACCGCCCGGAATTTTTCGGCCGCCCCCGGCCTCAGATGGAGGCGATGATGATCTCTCTGCTGCTCAGCGGAGGGACGGCCATTGTGGTGATTCTTCTGCTGAACACGCTGTTTACCCGGTATCAGGTGAAAAAACTGCTCCAGCCGGTGGACGCTCTGGCACGGGCCGCCGGGCGGGTAGAGGCCGGTGATTTTACTCAGTCCGTCGGCTATCAGGGCCGGGACGAGTTTTCCGCAGTGTGCGCTGCTTTCAACCGAATGCAGGAGCACCTGCTGGCCGAGAAGGAGAAGAACGCCGCCTATGAGCGGGCCCGCACCGACCTGGTGGCAGGTATCTCCCACGACCTGCGCACCCCCCTCACCAGTGTGAAAGGGTATATTAAGGGCCTGCGGGACGGGGTGGCCCAGACTCCGGAGCGGCAGAGGCAGTATCTGGACATCGCCTACCGAAAGGCCTGCGACATGGATGTGCTCCTCCAGCGGCTGTTCTACTTCTCCCGGCTGGAGGCGGGAAACCTGCCCCTCTTTTTCCAGCCCGCCGACCTGGGTGAATTTGTATCCCGCTTTGCGGCAGAGGCCGGGCCGGAGATGGAACAGGCGGGGGGAGAGATCCGGCTGAACGTCTCTCCTGGTCCGCATCCTGTATCCGCCGACGCAGAGCAGATGTACCGGGTGCTGAGCAACCTGAAAGACAACGCCCTGCGCTATGCCGGGACCGGAGCGCTGGTAATCTCCCTGGCCGTGGAGGACCGGGACGGCTGGGTGTGCATCCGATTTGCCGACAACGGCCGGGGTGTTTCGGAGAAGGCGCTGCCCCACCTATTTGAGCAGTTCTGGCGGGAGGACCCGGCCCGGAGTGCCAAAAACGGAGAGGGGACCGGCCTGGGGCTGTACATCGTCAGGCGCGTCGTGGAGGCCCACGGCGGAACTGTCCGGGTGGAAAACAACGGGGGATTGGTTTTTACAATTTTACTTCCCCATCTTACAGATCCGGATATTTCCACCCAGGGAGAGCATCAAAAAATTTCTGATTCGGAGGTGTCGCTATGACCAGGCTGCTGATTGCTGAGGACGACCCGGAAATTGCCATGCTGGAGCGGGACTATCTGGAAATGGAGGGCTATGAAGTGTCCGTGGTGGACAACGGTCAGCAGGCGGTCACCGAGGCGCTGAACGGAGAGTACGGCTTGATTCTGCTGGACCTGATGCTTCCGGTCTGTAATGGCTGCGACGTGTGCCGCCTGATTCGGGACAGGATCGACGTGCCCATCCTGATGGTTACCGCCCGCACTGAGTCGGTGGACAAGATCCGGGGCCTGGGGCTGGGGGCGGACGACTACATTTCCAAGCCTTTCGACCCGGCGGAGCTGGTGGCCCGGGTAAAGGCTCACCTCAGCCGGTATGCCCGCCTTACCGGCGGCGGCCGGGGGCAGCCGGAGGTCATCGACCTGGGCGGTATTCAGATTCTGCCCCAGAGCTGGAAGGTGGTAAAGGACGGCCAGGAAATCAAAATGCCCAACCGGGAGTTTGCCCTGCTGAAATATCTGGCGGAACACCCCAACACCGTATTCTCCAAGGAAAAGCTCTTTGAGACTATCTGGGGCTACGAATATGTGGGGGACAGCGCCACCGTCACCGTCCACATTGGCCGTATCCGGGACAAGGTGGAAGATGACCCGGCCCATCCCAGGCTCATCGAAACTGTCTGGGGGGCGGGGTATCGTCTCAACCGTCCATAGAACCAAAACGCCGGCAAAGGGGGCTGTTCCCCTTTGCCGGCGTTTTAAATTGTTTGACGGTTGTTTATCTTTTGTTTCGATTTGCTCCTCCGGCTGTTCAAAATTTCCTGTTAGGATGGGACCAGTCTAAAACAGAAAGGACGATTTCGGTTATGAAGCTCCCTGTGTTGAAAAAAAAGGAACCGGCGCGAGAGAAAGCAGAAATCGGGACAAGGGCCGGTGCTCCGGGAAAAAAGCTGCTTGGGAAAAAGGTGGTTTTTTCGGTCCTGGCCTGTTTGCTGGCCGGGACGCTGGCACTGCGTTTTCTGGGGGGCGGACAGACTGCTTCTGCCGTCGATCTGACCTATACTACCGCCGCCGTGGAGCGGCGGGACATCACCGCCCAGATTACCGGCAGCGGCTCTCTGGAGGCGGCCAACTCCTACTCAGTCACCTCACTGGCGGAGGGGAGCATTCTCACCGCCGACTTTGAAGAGGGGGACCAGGTGGAGGAAGGGACGGTGTTGTATACTATCGACGCCTCCGACCTGTCCAGCACCCTGGAGCAGGCTCAGATCTCCCTGGAGCAGGCTCAGCGCAGCTACAGCAGCCGACTGAAGGATCTGGAGAAGCTGTCGGTCGCCGCCCCGAAAGCGGGGCGGATTCTCTCTCTGGAGATGGAAGCAGGGGACCAGGTGTCCGCAGGGCAGTTGATTGCCATCCTGAGAAACTCGGACATAATGACCCTGGAGGTCCCCTTCCTCTCCGACGAAGCGGCAGGGTTCTATATAGGCCAGAGCGCTGCCGTTACCTTGGAGGACACCTTTGAGACGCTGGAGGGGACCGTCTCTGCAATTGACCGGATGGACACGGTGCTGGAGGGCAATATGATCGTCCGCTATGTGGCCGTTGAGGTCTCCAACCCCGGGGCGCTGTCTGTCAATCAGACCGGCTCGGCGGCGGTAGACGGCTGTGCCAGCATCGGGAGCGCCGCCTTTACATACGCGGCGGAAGAAAACATTACATCGGAGGTCTCCGGCCGGGTTGACTCCATCCGGGCCGAGGAGGGGGACTGGGTAAACAGGGGAGACCTCATCCTCACCCTGACCAGCGACAGCGTGGAGGACAGCGTCCGGAGCGCCGCCGACTCTCTGCGCAACGCGGAGTTGTCCCTGGAAAGCCGGTACGATCAGCTGGACAACTACACCATTACCTCCCCCATCCGGGGGACGGTCATCGACAAGAACTACAAGGCCGGCGAGACCAGTGAGGCGGGCCGGGTGCTGTGCTCCATCTACGATTTGAGTTATCTTACCATGACCCTCAGCGTGGACGAGCTGGACATCTCCGACATTGCCGTGGGCCAGGAGGTGAGCGTCACCGCCGACGCGGTGGAGGGCAGGACCTACACCGGCGTAGTCACCAAGGTGAGCGTGGCGGGGACCTCCTCCGGAGGGACCACCACCTATCCGGTCACCGTCCGCATCGACGAGACGGAGGGCCTTCTCCCCGGTATGAACGTGGACGCCGCTATCACCCTGGAGAGCGCCAGCGATGTGCTGGCCGTTCCCTCAGGGGCGCTGAACCGGGGGAACACCGTTCTGGTTACCGCCGATTCCCCCAGCGCTGCCGGCGGGGCGCCGGTGGAGAGCGGCGAGGAGGTGTACTACTCCGTCCCGGTGGAAATTGGGGCAAGCGACAGCAATTACATCCAGATCGTCTCCGGCCTCCAGAAGGGGGACACGGTGGCTTATATCCCCACCACCGGCTCTGGCGGCTTTGAGATGATGATGCCGGGCGGAGTTCCGGGCGGCATGGGCGGGAGCATGCCCGGCGGCGGGATGCCATCCGGAGGTCCAGGCGGCGGACGGGGAGGTTTCTGATATGGCGGCGTTGATTACCTTTCAGGACGTATGTAAGTATTACCACATGGGGGACAGCACGGTCACAGCCGCCGACCACATCTCCTTTGAGATCGGGACCGGGGAGTTTACCGCCATTGTGGGCTCCTCCGGGTCGGGCAAGTCCACCTGCATGAATATTATCGGCTGCCTGGATGTGCCGACTCAGGGGACCTACCTCCTCAACGGACAGGATGTGGGTCAGATGAACAAAAACCAGCTGGCGGAGATTCGGAATGAGATGCTGGGCTTCATCTTTCAGCAGTATAACCTGCTGCCTAAACTGAATCTGTTGGAAAATGTCGAAGTTCCCCTGATGTACGCCGGCGTTCCCCGGGGAGAGCGCCGGGAGCGGGCCCGGGCCGCTTTGGAACAGGTAGGGCTGGAGGATAAGTGGCGGCACAAGCCCATGGAGCTGTCCGGGGGACAGCAGCAGCGGGTATCCATTGCCCGGGCCCTGGTGGGAAAGCCCTCGGTCATTCTGGCCGACGAGCCCACCGGCGCTCTGGACTCCCGCACCGGACGGGAGGTGCTCTCTGTGCTTCAGGACCTCCACAGCGCCGGACATACGGTGGTCCTCATCACCCACGACAACTCCATCGCCGTCCAGGCCCAACGCATCATCCGTCTGGAGGACGGCCGGGTGGTGTACGACGGACCCGCCGACGCCAGGTCAGCGGTGGTCACACCCATGGCCGCAGACGAGAGAGGGGGCGGCAGCGCATGAAAATTACGGAATCCCTCTCCCTGGCCCTGAAAAATATTGTCTCCAGCAAGGTCCGTACCCTGCTCACCATGCTGGGCATCATTATCGGCGTGGCGGCAGTCATCGTCATCGTGGGCCTGGGCAGCGGTTTGGAGCACTACATCGCCGACAGCTTTTCCAGTATGGGCACCAACACCCTCACCGTCTCCGTCCAGTCCCGGGGGGCCACCCGGACCATGGAGGTGGAGGATATGTATGCCATCGTGGCGGCCCACCCCGGCGAGCTGGAGCTGTGCTCCCCCACCGTGTCCATGATGAGCGGGGTGAAGATCGGGACGGAGACCACCTCCACCTCGGCCTCCGGGGTGAGCGAGGACTACAACAGGATCTACAGCTGCACTATCTCCCGGGGACGGGGACTGCAATACAGCGACATCGCTACCCGGGCCAAGGTGTGCGTGGTGGGGGCCTATGTGAATCAGGCCTACTTTGGCGGAAACGCCCTGGGCCAGACCCTGCGGGTGGGAGGCCAGGCTCTGACCGTCGTGGGAGTGCTCTCCCAGCGGGAGGACTCCATGAGCGAGGGGGGCAGCGACGACTGCCTCTACCTGCCCTACTCCACCGCCGCCCGACTGGGGGGCAGCCGGGTGTCCAGCTATGTGGTCACCATGACGGATGAGGACCGGATCGACCAGAGCAAGGCAGCCTTGGAGCGGTCGCTGACTGAATTTTTCGGCAGCGACGACTACTTCACCATCATCACCATGTCTGAGCTGGTGGACACCATGACCGGGATGATCAATATCCTGGTGGGTGTGCTGGCGGGTATTGCCGCCATCTCCCTGGTAGTCGGAGGAATCGGAATCATGAACATCATGCTGGTCTCGGTCACCGAGCGCACCCGGGAAATCGGTGTGCGCAAATCCCTGGGGGCCAAGGAGCGGACCATCATGGAGCAGTTTGTCATTGAGGCGGCGGTCACCAGCGCCCTGGGCGGACTTATCGGAATCGGACTGGGCTATTTCCTGTCGGCGGCGGCCACCGTGGCGGTGGCCCGCCTGTTGGGGGAAGCCCTTACCGTGGCCCCCACTCCCTTCGCCGTTCTCATGGCGTTCGGTATTTCGGCGGGCATCGGAGTGCTCTTCGGCTACCTCCCCGCAAAAAAAGCGGCGCGGCTCAACCCCATCGACGCGCTGCATTATGACTGACCGCGTATACCGGTCCGCTCTTACATCTCAGATCTGAAAGGAAGCAATATCATGAAAGCAAGACATATCATTTCTGCGGCCCTCATTGTATGCCTCTCCTTCTCACTGCTGTGCGCCGGAGCGGAGGCCGCCGGCTCCGGCACCAAGCAGGAGGCGGTTCAGGCCCTGGGCATCCTCACGGACAGCGGCAGTCTGGACAGCCAGGTTACCAGAGCCCAGTTTGCCCGGATGCTGACGGCGGCTTCTCCCTACAAGGATTCGGCGGAGGGCTATGGCAGTTCCCTCTTTAAGGATCTGAAAGGGGATTACTGGGCCAGCGGTTATGTCCGTATCGCTATCGAGCAGGGCTGGATGACCGGCTATGTGGACGGCACCTTCCGCCCCGACCAGGCTGTTACCTTGGAGGAAGGCTGCGCCGCCCTGCTGAAGGCGCTGGGCTACGATTCCGCCGCGCTGAAGGGAGCTTACCCCGCCGCCCAGCTGTCCAAGGCAGGCACCCTCGGCCTGCTGGACGGTGTATCCGCAGAGCGGGGAAGCCGGCTGACCCGGCAGGACTGTGTGGATCTGTTCTACAATCTGCTTACCGCCAAGACCAGCGCCGGGACGGTGTACGGAACCACCCTGGGCTATTCCGTCACCAACGGCCAGGTGGACTATTCCGCTCTGGTCGCCGCCGGCACCAAGGGTCCCTATGTGTCGGAGGACGCATTCCTCTCTCTGCCCTTTACGCCTGGTACCGTGTACTATAATGGGGCGGCGTCCTCCCTGTCGGCGGTGCGGCAGTATGACGTCTATTACTACAACGCCAATATGTCCACGGTGTGGATCTATCATGACCGGGTGACGGGCACGCTCACCGGTCTGTCCCCCAGCGCCGCCGCCCCCACCGCCGTCACGGTGGCCGGGGTGAGCTATCAGATCGGCGTCTCTGAGGCCGCTTACCAGCTCTCCAGTCAGGGAAGCTTTCAGGAGGGGGATATGGTTACCCTTCTTCTGGGCATGAACGGCGAGGTGGTCCGGGTCATCGATGCCCTGGAAAATGAGGCGATTTACTATGGCTTGGTGGTGTCCAGCAGCAAGGCCTCCTCTACCGCTACCACCACCGGCTCCGCCATTGCCTCCGCTCAGGTGACCACCCGGGTGGCCTGCACCGACGGGGTGGTGCGTACCTTCTACCACAGTGGGACGGCGCTGTCCGAGGGACGGCTGGTCACCGTATCCACCACCCAATCCGGGACAACTGTGAGCGGACTGTCCACAAAAAGGCTGGAGGGGACGGTGAGCAAGGACGCAACCGGTATCGGCAGCCAAAAATTTGCCGCCGGAGTACAGATTCTGGACACGGATGACAACGGAGGCTATGCCCGCGTCTATCCCTCCCGTCTGGCGGGGGCCAAGCTGTCCGGTGAGGACGTGCGCTGCTACACCCTGAATGCCGCCGGAGAAATCGATCGCATGGTGCTCCGGAATGTCACCGGCGATACCCGGCCCTATATTTACGTCAGCGGAATTGAGGACAATTCCAGTGAGACGAGCATCTCTGTCGGCTACACCTATATTCAGGAAGGCCAGGTCCGGAGCATCAGCGGCGGGAGCAGATATGCCGTCAAGGTCGGCGGGGCCATGCTGGCTTACGAAAAAGGCGCGCTGAGGAGCATCCGGCAGTTGACCTCAGTAGCCCTGGACAGCCTGTCCGATGTCAGCGCCATGGGCGGAGGCAGGGAGTATAAGATTGCTGAGGATGTCCAGGTTCTGCTCCGGGACGGCACCGGCAGTCAGGGTTATTACCTGACTGATCTGTCTCAGGTAAACGGTGTGGATTATCAACTCACCGGCTGGTACGATGATTTGGGGTATTCTGCCGGCGGGCGTATCCGGATCATTGTGGCGGCGCCAAAATGAGCGGTTGAATTTTTCGGGGGGGCTGGCCTGCCCCGGAAGCGGGACTGCGGCGTGCGGCAGAAGGCAGCCGAGTTCCGCCCTTGATAAAACAAATCGCCCCGCCTGCCGGACAGTATATACCTGTCCGGCAGGCGGGGCATATTTTCACTTCGGGGCCGCCTCTTCTTTTTCCTTCTGAGCCCTGGCCGCTGCCGCGGCCTTCTTTTTTTTCCGGCCTGCGGCAGAGCCGATCAGCAGCGCGGCCAGTACCGCCGCCCCTCCGGAGGCGGCCGGGATCAGCCATGCGGCGCTTCTGTGGGGGCGGATGCAGAAGGTGCCCTGGACGCCCTCCATGGTCAACAGCAGGTACTGTCCATTCAGGGTGCTCTCCACCTGCTGCCACTGGCTGTCCCGGAACTGCCAGAGGTCGGCCTTGCCGCCGGGGCTCAGCAGCCGAAGAGGAACGGCGTCTGCCGCGCCCAGCTCGGTCCCGGTGAGAGAGACGTCCCAGACCAGAGCATCCTCTCCCGCATCCTGGGGCGGGGCCTGCATGCTGTCTGTTACATGGAGGGCGGCCTGCTGTGTGAACTTCCCCTCCGCCAGAGCCAGGGACAGCCTGTCGGAGAGCTCCTGGCTGGCCACTACCATGACCCAGGGGGCGTACACCGCCTCCACCGTGAGATCGGAGCTGAGGCCGGAAACGTCAAACTCCGGCCACAGACCGTAGCTGCCCTCCTGTTCCGGTACCGGGGGCAGGTCGATTTTAGACAGGTCCTCCCCATAGAGGAAGGGAATCCGAGCCACGACGGCCCCCTCCGCCAGCAGAGTAAGGGTAAAGGAGGTGAACTCCGGGGGCACGCCCTCTGTTTTGGACAGCTCGTCGAAAGGGATGGGTTCTGCCCGTCCGGCATAGCTGACCCCGTCCACCCCGGCCAAGCCGGTATCCACAAAACGGTTGTCCCGAAGGATGCCGCCGGTTTCCACGCTGCCGGCAACAGCGCCCAGATACTCAGCCCCTCCGGCAACGGTGGCGATAGCCCGGCAGCCCTGCAGCCGGCTGGCCCAGCCGGCAATCCCGCCCACGTAGTTCCCGCCGGACAGAGTGTTTTTAGCCCAGCAGTTCCGAATCGAGGCGTCTGCCCAGCCGGCCGCGCCGCCCACATAGTCTCCGGCGGTGCTGGTGACCGGGCCATAGCTCTGGCAATTCAGCGCGGTGCCCAGGTCCATCCGGCCGACCAGCCCGCCCACACAGTCCTTCTTGGCAGTGACCGCGCCTTGATTGACGCAGCCCAGGAGGACTGCCTTGGTCTCATAGGCAGCGCCGAAGGACAGCTGTTCCCAAACATCGTCCTCCGGGTCCAGATCGAATTCGATACTCACCGTTCCAATGACACCGCCCACATTCCGGTCACCCTCCACAGCGCCGGTATTGCGGCAGTCGGCCACCTTGCCCTCCCGGGTGGAGGCAACATCTTCGTCAGAGGTGTCCTGGATAACCGCGTTGATTCCCTCCTCCATGTCGTCATTAAGGTCGATCATGGCGTCCAGCACCACATCGAGTACCACGTTAAACTGACGGTTGATGGCCCGCAGGTCGGCGTTCAGGGCGCCTCCCCCGTCTTGAAGGGTGGACTGAAGACCATCCATCTCACCGGACAGACCGGACAGGGCGTCAAAAAGGCTGTCACTGGATTGACGGAAGTCCTCTCCCAAGGGTGTAAACTCTGCCGGACCGTCCCGGGTGAGGCCGTCCACAGCCCGGCCGATGACGTCGAAGGAACGGCGCATCAGCCGCCCGATGGCGGCCGAGGTGCCGGAGGCGTCCTGAAGACCATCCAGGGCGTTCTCCAGCTGGCCGGGCAGAGGCTTGGCGTTGTCCAGGGCCCGCTGCAGGTCGTCCAGCGTGCCTTCCAGGCTGCCCCCAGTGCCGATCAAAGCGTCACAGGCGCGGCGCAGCCCGTCCAGGGCCGCTGCCAGATCTTCTGGCGCTGGCTGGACCGGTCCGCCCCCACCCTCGGGAAATACCGCGTGCTGCAAGCTGTCCAGGGCCTGTTGCAGGCCGTTCACCGCAGAGCCGAACTGGCCTTTGGACTGCTCCAGCCGGCCAGCGGCGCTTCGGAGGTCACCAATCACCCGGTCTCCGGTGTCCACGGCTCCGCCCAGATCGTCCAGAGCGCTGTTCAGCTGTTTGGACAGTCGCTCCAGCTGCCGCCCCATATTGGACAGGTCGTCCAGCGCGGGAGAAATTTTATCCAGTGCGTTGGTAACGTCGGCGGCCAGGGTATTGACCGAGCCGATATTTTCATCTGTAAAGTCTGAGACCTGGTTCAGCAGATCTCTGGAGCTGTCCCGGGCGTCACCAGCGAAGGACCCCATGGCCTCCAGCCGAACAGCCGTCTCGTCCCCGATGCGCCGGGAGTCGTCCAGAGCACGATCAATCAGGCGCTCCAGGGTGCTCAGTTCCTTCTGGAGCAGCTCCAGTGTGTCCTGTCCCGGGTCCACCACAAGATAGGGCTCGGCCTGCCCGACAATGCCGCCTACGTCCTTTCGCCCGTGGACCGTTCCGTAGTTGATGCAGCCGGCCACGTAACCGTTCTGCCGTCCGACAATGCCGCCGGAGTTGTAGCCCACATGGGGATAGCCCACCCCTCCCCGGTTGGTGCAGCTCTGAACGATTCCGCTGGAGCAACCCGCAATACCGCCGGTGTCGGAACAGCTGCTGAGCAAGTGGTAGGTCTCGTCATCGGCGGCGGCCCGCTCCTCCAGAGCGGCTCCGGCATCTGCCTCCAGCAGGTCTACAGGGGTTTCGGTCTGAGTCAGATTTACCCCGGCGCTGTTATCACATTTGAGCAGCAGGCCCAGGTTGCGGCCCGCAATACCGCCGGTGGCGCTCTCGCCGGTGACGGAGCCGGAGGCGGCGCAGCCGATAAGCTGTCCGCTCTCGCTGTTCCGGCCGGCGACGCCGCCTACCCCGGCCTTCCCCTGAACCGTGCCCTGAAAGGCACAGTTCTCCAGGGTGCCTGCGTTGTCCCCCACGATGCCGCCTACAGTAGAGCGGGTGCCCTCGGGGGCCACCGTTCCTTTGACAGTCAGGTCCCGCACCAGGCCGGAGGGCTGAATGCGGCGGAACAGCCCCTGGGTGGAGCCGGGAGAGGTAAGATGCAGACCGGAGATGGTGTGTCCCTGACCCAGGAAGGCGCCGCCAAAGGTGGGAATGGGAACAAATTCTTCTTCCTCCAGGTCCAGATCAGCGGCGAGGACTACGGTCTTTTTCTGGGACCAGGTATCCAGAGCGCAGTTTTTGGCAAGCCGGCGCAGGTCCTCCACGCTGGAAATGACAATTCTCTCCCCCTCCGGAGCCGACGCTTTGGCCAGAGGAACGGCCAGGGTGGAGATCAGCCACCAGGCCAGCAGAAGAGCGAGGAGACGGTTGTTGAAACGTTTATTCATGGGTTGCACCCTCCTTACCGGCCGTGAGGGCCGGTGGAGGACCCTCCTCAGGCCGGATATCTCCGGCGGCCACAGAGGCGTTGATGGTGCCGTGGAGCACGCCGTTGAAATCGGCATCCACGATGCCGGAGACATAGCCCCGGACGTGTCCGTCCACCCGCAGGGCGCCGGTACGGGTCTGGATGGGCAGCCGGGCCTTGAGGGTAAAGGCGGTCTTTTCAATGATGATATCTCCCAGCAGCAAGATCTGGGGCAGGATACCCATGACCAGGAAGATGGAGATCAGGGTGCCCCGGCCCAGGCACACGCCGATAGAGGCGATAGCAGGATTGGAGGACAAAAAGCCGATCAGAATGCCGGCGGAGGCCAGAATGGTGCCCGAGGTGACGATGGTGGGGAACGCCTCGTTCAGAGATTCAATCACCGCGTCCTTCAGAGACATGGACTGCTTCAGCTCCACATAACGGTTGGCGATGACGATGGCATAGTCGATGTTGGCGCCCATCTGGATGGAGCTGACCACCAGATAGCTGAGGAAAAACAGAGGCTCATTCTGCAGGTAGGGGAAGGAAAAGTTGATCCACACGCTGCCCTGGATGACCAGAATCAGCAGGATGGGCAGGCCGGAGGACTGGAAGGTAAACACCAGCACCAGCACCACAAAAACGATGGTGAGGATGCCGATAAGCAGATTGTCGTTTCCGAAGGAAGTGGACAGGTCAAAGTCGCTGGTAGAGTTGCCCACCAGGAAGGAATTTTCTGGATAGTACCGCCTTACCACGGTATGGAGGGTGTCCAGGAAGGTAAAAGTTTCCCCGCTCTCCTCGGGCAGGTTGAGCTGGAGGACCAGACGGCTGTAGTTCTCCCCCTTCAGCTGCAGCTGGGCGTCGGTGAGCTGAGCGTGGAGGTCCTGAATGGTTCCGGTCATGTCCTCGTCCAGGGTGACATAGCCTGCCTCCATCTGGTCGTAGACAAAGAGGAACATGTCAATCAGAGGCACTCCGTAGCTGTCCACCCCGGATACCAGCTGGCCGTAGGTCTCCTGGTCCACGGCGTAGGCGGAGTAAAGCAGCCGGGCCACCTCAATGTCCAAATCGGTCATCTCGGCAAACTGCCGGGGAGTGAGCTTATCGGTGAGGACATAGCCGTCCATGGCGTCTACATTGGCCAGACCCAGAGTCGTGTCGGTCTCGGGCATCCGCTCCAACTCCCGGAGCAGCTTTCCCTCCCGCTCGTAGTCCCCCTGGGGCACCAGCACCGCCAGGGTGTTCACCCGGCCAAAGGTGTCGTTTACCCTGGCCTGGGCGATCTGAGCGTCGTTTTTCCGGATGGTGGTCAAATCGGTCTGGCCGTAGGCATAGGGGCACCGGTTGGCAAAAATGAAGCCGCCAATCAGCAGGACAACGAACAGGGGCGGCATAAGGAAGCGGGTCTTTACCGCCAGCCGGCCCCAGGCGGTGATCCGGGGGACAAAGCTGCGGTGGTGGGTGCGGTCGATCAGGGCGCTGAAGCTGAGCAGCAGTCCGGGCATCAAGGTAAACACAGCCAGCAGACTGAGAATGATAGCCTTCATCAGTACAAGCCCCAGGTCGTAGCCGATCCTGAACTGCATGAAACACATGGCGCCCAGGCCGGACAGGGTGGTCATAGAGGAGCCGGAAATCTCGGGAATGGCCTTGCTCAGGGCGGCCACCACCGCCTCCCGGGCCTCCAGATGCTCCCTCTCCTCGGTGTACCGGTGGCAGAGGATAATGGCGTAGTCGATGGCCAGGGCCAGCTGGAGTACCACCGCCACCGAGTCGGAAACAAAGGAGATCTCCCCAAACATAAAGTTGGTGCCCTTGTTCATCAGGGCTGCCATGCCGAAGGTCATGAGCAGTACGGGTATTTCCATATAGGTGTGGGAGGTAAACAGCAGCACCAGAAGGATAATGACCACGGCAATGACCATGACCACCTGCATTTCGGCCTCCAGACTTTCAGAGGCCGAGTCGCCGGTATCGCCGGTGACATAGACGTCAAATCCCTCCAGCAGGGATTTGATCCCCTCAAGCCCCTTCAGGCTTACCGGGTCGTCTGCGGTGCCGTCGTAGGTGACAGACAGCAGGGCGGCGCCGTTGACATAGTGGTCCCGGGTGCCGTCAAACTCCACGGACTTTATCCCCGGGATTGCCCGCGCCTGCTGGGCCAGGCGTTCTGCCTGGGCAAAGGAGATGTTGTCCACCATAATGCGGCTGGTGCCAAAGGTGACGAACTCCTCCTCCATGATGGTCAGGCCTTGGCGGGTCTCTGTAGTGCCGGGCAGGTAGCTGGTCAGATCGTCGTTTACTGCCACCCATCCGCTGGAAAAGATACAGAAGATAGCGATTCCGATGTACATCAGGTAAAAGGCTTTACGTTTGTCCACAATAAAGGCCGAGATCCGTTCCATTGGGCTTTGCTTTTCAGAAACTTCCACTGTAGGCTTGCTCAAGCCGAGCACTCCTTTCCAAAATCTATGATGGACAATGATACTCTTTTTTTCAGCAAAAAGCAAGACGTGGTGTGGACGGCCGCGGAAACGGTGCGTGCAAAGCCGGTATTCGGATTTTGGGCAAAAAGGGATAAATGTCGAAGTGTTGAACATTGCCCTCTTTTTGCCCATTGATACTGAAGGAGGAGGGCTCTATGATAAAGCAGTCGAGGAGGTGAACGCTTTGAAAAAAGGGATGGGAAACAGAATTCAGGTGGCGCAGGCGGGATATTCCGTTATATCGATACTCTTTTACTTTGCCGCTGTGCTCTTCCTGTTATTTCCACACCTGCCGCCTGCAGCGATCTGCCTGTTTGCCGGTATAACCATGATTGCTTATGGAGTTATCAAGATAATCGGTTATTTTTCCGAGGATCTGTTCTGTCTGGCCTTTCGGTATGATTTGGCCTTTGGGCTGTTTATGCTGGCAATCGGCTGCATTATTCTGCTCAAGCATTCCGGAGATATTTCTGATCTGCCCTCCGGGATTGGGTGGCTCGCCCTGCTGGACTGCGCCCTGAAGCTCCAGATGTCAGAGGAAGCAAAAAAATTTGGGCTGGAGCAGTGGAACATTATCTCGGCAGCGGCGGCAGTTACAGGAGTTCTTGGGACCGTCCTGATTTTTAAAGGCTCCGCAAGGCCGGATTCCACCCGGCTTTTGACGGCGCTGGTCCTCTTGGCGGAGGGGGTCATGAATCACTGCGTCATCAAGTTTGCGGTAAAACAGCCAAGTTCCTGTTCCCCACACAAAAAAGATAAGGAGAGAATCGTATGAACTTCAGCAGTACGCTTCAAAAGCTCGGGATCGAACACGCAGTCAACTATCTTTATCGTGACCCGGAAAAGAATTTGCTTACCTTGATGGACTGGGCAGACAAATTTGATCAGACCAACGCGTTTCCTTCTCAACGGGCAGTGATCCGGGAGGCCATACAGGACCCCCGCCACCCTTATTATGCGTTTATCCGACACATGATCGACGAGATCGACCCCAAGGTGATGCAGACCCTTGTGACCAATTTCTTCATCAATTCCGCGCTGGTGGGCTGGCCAAGGCAGGAAAAGCTGCGGGTGGAACATGACTGCAATATCCCTTGGGCCATCCTCATGGACCCCACCTCTGCCTGTAATCTCCACTGCACCGGCTGCTGGGCCGCTGAGTACGGGAATAAGCTCAACCTGACGTTTGACGAGCTCGACAGCATCATCCGGCAGGGCAAGGAATTGGGCGTCTATATGTATATTTATACCGGCGGGGAGCCCTTGGTGCGCAGGGACGACCTGATCCGCATTTGTGAAAGGCACGACGACTGCGTGTTTCTCTCCTTCACCAACGCCACCCTCATTGACGAGCAGTTCGCGGATGACATGCTCCGGGTGGGCAACTTTATTCCCGCCATCTCCCTGGAGGGAAATGAACAGGACACCGATTCCCGCCGGGGCCAGGGCACCTACCAGAAGGTAATCAGGGCAATGAAGCTCCTGCGCCAGCGCAGGCTGCCCTACGGAATCTCCTCCTGCTATACCAGCCGGAACTGGAAGTCCATTACTTCAGAGGAGTACTATGACAGCCTGATTGAGATGGGCGCCTATTTTATCTGGTATTTCCACTATATGCCGGTGGGCAACGACGCCGCTCCGGAGCTGCTGCCGACTCCGGAGCAGCGCGTGGAAATACGCCGCCGGATTCGCAGCCTGCGGGCGGAAAAGCCGCTGTTCGCTATGGATTTCCAGAACGACGCCGAATATGTGGGCGGGTGCATCGCGGGTGGACGCCGCTATCTGCACATCAACGCCAACGGGGATGTGGACCCCTGCGTATTCATCCACTATTCCAATGCCAATATCCGGGACATGAGCCTGCTGGAGGCGCTGAAAAGCCCCATTTTTATGGCCTATCATCGGAACCAGCCCTTCAACGACAATATGCTCCGCCCCTGTCCCATGCTGGAGAATCCGGAAAAGCTGCGGCGGATGGTGTCCGAAAGCGGAGCGCGCTCTACCGATCCCATGTCTCCGGAGAGCGCGGAACATCTCTGCGCCAAGTGCGACCGCTACGCCGCGCAGTGGGCGGCGGCGGCGGAATCGCTGTGGACAGCCGAGAGAAATGCGGCTGGTTGACCCATAGGAAGGAAACAGGAGGGGCGTATGCCCCTCCTGCCCTTATTCTGTAGCATTAAAGAAGGTATGGAGGCGTGCGGAAGTCCTTCTGATTTTATGCTTGTATGCGGTGAAAAGCCTGGCCGTTCTTTCCGCCTGTCTCCAGGGAATTGAGAGGGGGGCGTCCATACCGGATGCCTGGCCGTTGCGACGGCGTCCTGATCCGGAGCGTGTAAACCTAAAATACAGAAAACATCGCTGTGAGAACGCAGAAATTTATAAGAAAAATAGAAAAAGATTGACAAATAAAGAAAGGAAGAGTACAATTTATACAAAAGGGATGGGCCGACACGAGCCCGCCGGACCAGATAAACTCCATAAAGGCGCAGGGGGGAATGGATTGTGGAAAAGGAAAGAACAGTAGCCGGGTCCCATGGCCGGGAGGACTTGAGAAAAAGCGCGCTCACAGGGCTGCTTTTCCCGCAGGATTTTATGGAGGAAGCGGGGCGGTTCATTGCTCAGGCCGAACACAACGTTTATTGTATCGTTGCCATCGACATCCTGCACTTCCGGATGTTCAACAAGCTTTACGGAAGGGACGCGGGCGACCGCCTTCTGCGGCAGATTGCAGGCCATCTTGAGGCCATGCGCGGGGAACACGGTGGTGTGACCGGGTATCTTCAGCGGGATGACTTCTGCATTGTCATGCCCTGGCGGATGGAATTGGTGGAGCAGCTGCGGGACAGGATATCGAAGGATATCTTTCAGGCCGGAGAGGCCATCGGCGTCATTCCTGTGTTCGGCGTCAGCCCCATCGACGATTTGCGGCTTTCCCCGGATATTTATTATGACCGAGCCGCCCTCGCCCTGAAGCAGTCCACCGCCCACAGGCCGATTGTCTGCTACCGTCCTGAAATGGAGGAGAACCTGGAAGAGGAGATAAACCTGCTGTCAGAGGTCACCGGCGCACTGACGCGGGACGAATTCACCTTTTTTGCCCAGCCCCAGTGTGATATTACCTCCGGCAAGGTGGTGGGTGCGGAGTCTCTGGTGCGCTGGAGGCACAGGACTGAGGGCCTGATTCCCCCTGGAAAATTTATCCCTGCCCTGGAGCGCTGCGGCGCGGTCTATCTGCTGGACCAGCAGGTTTGGGAGAAGGTGTGCCGCTGGCTGCGCAGCTGGATCGACAGGGGCTATGAGCCGGTGCCCATCTCCATCAACATCTCCCGCATCGACATCATGGCTATGGATGTGCCCGCTTATTTGAAGCAGCTGCTGGAAAAATATGATCTGCCAGTCAAATATATCAAGGCGGAAATTACCGAAAGCGCCTACACCCAGGAGGACTCCTCCATCAACGATACGGTCGAACGCCTGCGGCAGGCCGGATTTCTGGTCATGATGGATGATTTCGGCAGCGGCTACTCCTCTCTGAACATGCTGAAGAGCATCCCCGTGGACGTGCTGAAGATCGACATGCGTTTTCTGGAAATTACGGAGGAGAACGAGCAGAAGGGCATCGGTATCCTGGAGTCCATCGTCAACATGGCGCGGCTGCTGAGTCTGCCCATTATCGTGGAGGGAGTGGAGACGCCCCAGCAGGAGAGTATTTTGCGCAGCATGGGCTGCCGGTACACCCAGGGCTACTATTATTACCGCCCCCTGCCCATCGACCAGTTTGAGTCCATTCTGGCAGATGAGCGGCGGCTGGACTTCACCGGCCTGCACTGCAAGCAGGTGGAAGGTTTTCACATGCGGGAGCTCATAGACGGGAACCTGTTTACCGATACGATGATTAACCATGTTCTGGGGCCCGCCGCCATCTACGACGTGTTTGAGCAGAAGATGGAGATTACCCGGGTCAACGAGCAGTATTACCAGATGGCCGGCCTGGATGTGTCGGACAACAAGGATATGAGCCGCAAGGTCTGGGACAACGTCCGGGACGACGATCGGCCTGTGCTGCTGTCCCTGTTCGAGCGGGCGTTTGACGAGCGGCCGGCCGGCGCGGAGGGGAACATCCACTATCTGCGGGTGGATGAAAGGGTGCTCTGGCTCCACGTCAAGGTGTTTTTCCTCCGGGAGAAGGAGGGACACCGGATCTATTTTGTCAGCACAGAGGATATCACCGCCCTTCGGGAACAGCGGCAGGCCGTCGCGCTGGCGGAGGCGCCCGCGGCAAAGCTGGACGGTGAGGAACAGCACCGTCTGGAGCAGTATTATGGGATGCTGCCCTGCGGGTTTGGCCTGTCCAGGATCGTGCTGGATAAGCTGGGGGAACCGATCGACTATGAGATCGTATACATCAACCGGGAAATGGAGCGGATGTGCGGTAGCGACTTCAACTATATCCGCAGCCTGATTCTCAAAGCGTTCAAGGACGACTCCCGCCGCCTGCTGCGAAAGGCGTACCAGGCTGCCTTTCTGGGGGAGACGTTGGAGCATTTTGCCTACAGCTTCGTATCCGGACACTATCTTCAGATGACGCTGTTCCAATATGATTACGGCTACGCCGCGTGCCTGCTGCGGGACGTGACTCACAGGCAGCTTTATGAGGGCGCTTTCAACAGCATGGTGCTGGCTTACCGGGAGGTCTACTACCTCCATCTCCAGGACAACTACTGCCGGATGATCTATCCGGACCAGGCCAGCGTGACGGAGCGGGGCAACTATGCGGCTATGGTGGAGCGCCACTTCGGTACCGGCAGGATCTTGAAGTACGACGAGCAGAATATCCGGAAATTCCTGTCCCTGGAACATCTGCGCAGCGCTTTGGAGACCCAGAACTCGGTGGATTATCGCTACCGCCGGAGCAGCAGGGAATGTCCGGACGAGTGGTGTTTGACCAGCGTGACTATCAGCGAGCGGGAGAACGAAAAGCCGAAAACTGCCGTCATCACTGTTCAGAGCATTGAAAAGATCATGCGGGAAGAGGAGGAACGGCAGCAGGAGCGCATGGCGGAATCCCTGGCCAATATGTCCGACGCTTTCTTTATTTACCGTGCCATAGAGGACGAACGGATCCTGTACGCCAACCCGGCGGTAATGGAAATCTTCGGCTGTGAGACCATGACCGAGCTGATGGAGCTGGTCCAGTACTCCTTCCGGGGTATGGTCCATCCGGAGGACTTGGCCAGAGTCGAGTGGGCCATTCAGCATCAGATCCGCAATTCCGAAAGCAATATGGATTACGTCCGCTACCGGATTATCCGCCGGGACGGCGAGATCCGCTGGGTGGATGACTACGGACATCTGGAAAACTCCAAGTGGGGCGAGGAGCACCGTCTGTTTTATGTGTTTATCAAGGACATCACGGATACAATTACCTCAGTTCAAAAGGAAAAGCTGCTGAACACCAACAAATTTTATAGCTGAGTGGGCCCTGACACCCGGCTGTATGAGGGTGTCAGCCGTTTCGGTATGCTTCGCCCCAGGCCTGCATGGCGTCTAAAACCGGCTTCAGGCTGCAGCCCAGCTGCGTTAAGGTGTATTCCACCCGCGGCGGTACTTCCGGGTAAACCTTCCTTGTCAGCAGACCGCTCTCCTCCATCTGCCGGAGTTGGGCGGTCAGCACTTTTTGGCTTACGCCGCCGATGGATTTTTTCAATTCTCCGAAGCGCTTTGTTCCCGGCAGCAGATCCCGAATAATGAGTACCTTCCATTTGTCGCTGATGAGCGTCAGTGTGGTTTCCACCGGGCAGGCGGGCAAAGTTTTGGTCTCCACGGTTGTATCCTCCTGTCTATTAGTTTCTAAAATGCTGTACAGCCCAATTTTACCGTATCTTCCCTGCCGGGGTCAAGGCGCAAAAAAATTTTTTTCCTCCCGCCAAAAAGCCGAAACCCTTTGAAATCACACAATCGTTTCCTTTTGGTAACGGTCCAATCGTTACATTCTGGTAACTATACCACAAAATTGTGCGTACTTTTCAAGTGACCTCTGCTGATGTATGATGCAGACACAGTGACGGGAGACATTCCCGCTGTAAAAACACTTCAACGGAGGTACTCATAATGAACAAGAAAAATTTTACCACTGTCCGGCTGGCCCAAGGCGAAATGCATGTCTATGATTTCGGCGGCGTGAAGCTCCACGCCTATCAGACCGGCGACCCGCTGGCGGATGAGGTATTTCTGGTGGAAAAGGCGGGGAGGTTCGTAGCTATTGAGTCTCCATGCTTCACCGCCAGCGTGGCCGCGCTGAACGAGTATCTGGCGGGTCGGGAGGCAGCCGGCGTGCTGGTGGCCTATCACGGCGCAGGCGGCTCCTTCCTGCCGGACGCTCCCAAGTACGCCACCGCCAACGCCGAGGAGTACACCCGTCAGGGAGGCGGCAAGGCCCTGATCGACCAGTTTACTACAGCCTTTGGCAGTGACTTTGACGGCTCCATCCATCCTATTACCCACACCCTTTCCGAGGGGGAGGTCACCATTGGCGGTATTCGGTTCGTCATCCATCAGACGGCGGAGGCTTTTGACGTGGAGATTCCCGAGATTAACGCGGTCTACACTCACATGCTGGGACATGACTGCCACTCCATCGTGGCCGGGTCCGGTCACGCCGACGCCATGATCGCCCAGCTGCGGGGTTATATCCGGAACGGCTATGACCTGATTCTCACCTCCCACTACACCCCGGAGGATCTGAAAGATGCGGAGACTAAGATTCTCTACCTGGAGGAGCTGAAGTCCATCGCTTCCTCCTGTGGCGACAGAGCGTCCTTCAAGGCCGCGGTCCAAGCGCGGTATCCGGCCTACAGCGGGGAAAATTACCTGGATATGACCGCCGGATTTTTCTTCAGCTGATTTTGCGCCTCCCTCCGGCACAGTCCGGAGGGAGGCTTGCCGTAGGAGGAATTAAAATGGAACATCTGACCGCAATTCGCACCTTGAATGAAATTCTGCTGGCAGAAATGCCCGAATACCAACCCCAGGCGCGGGAATTTCCGCAGGACGAAGCCAGTCAGCGGCGGCTGCTCCGCAGCCTGATGAATGTCCGCCCGCCTATGCCGCTACAGGATGATTTTCTGGCGATACAGGATAATCTTTTGTCCGCCGAGCGGGAGAATAAAGGTATTGTGGACGGGGCGGCTCTGCCCGCTGTCAGCGGCCATCCGAAGATCACCGTTTGGAAAGGGGACATCACACGGCTGAGGGTGGACGCCATTGTCAACGCCGCCAACTCCGCCCTGCTGGGCTGCTTCCACCCCTGCCACGGCTGCATTGACAATGCCATCCACTCGGCGGCGGGTCTCCAGCTTCGGGACGAGTGCAATCAGATGATGCAGGTCCAGGGCCGCCCGGAGCCCAACGGCAGGGCAAAACTGACCAAGGGGTATAATCTTCCGGCCAAGTATGTCCTCCACACCGTCGGCCCCATCGTCCGGGGAGGCGTTACCGCGCGGGACAGAGAGGAACTGGCGTCCTGCTACCGTGCCTGTCTGACATTGGCGGCGGAGCACGGATTGGAGAGCGTGGCCTTCTGCTGTATCTCTACCGGGGAATTTCACTTTCCCAACCAGGAGGCCGCCGAAATTGCCGTGAAAACAGTTACAGACTTTTTCCGGCAGGAGATGTGTGTCAGAAAGGTGATTTTTAATGTCTTTAAGGATATCGACAGAGCAATATACCGCCGCATACTCGGCGAAGATCAAGGGGCTGAGGCAGGCGCTGGATCGCGCTGACGCCGTGGTGATCGGTGCGGGAGCGGGGCTTTCCGCCTCGGCGGGGCTGACCTACGCCGGAGCGCGTTTTGAAGAGCATTTCAGAGATTTTAAAGAAAAATACGGCATTCAGGACATGTACTCCGGGGGCTTCTACCCCTTCCCGTCTCTGGAGGAATACTGGGCGTGGTGGAGCCGCCATATCATGGTGAACCGCTATCAGCGCGCTCCCGGGCCGGTCTATGACGACCTGCTGAAATTGGTGGAGGGCAGAGACTATTTTGTGCTGACTACCAATGTGGATCACCAGTTTCAGCTGGCGGGATTTGACAAGAAGCGGCTGTTTTACACGCAAGGGGATTACGGGCTGTGGCAGTGCGCCCGGCCCTGCCACCAGGAGACTTATGATAATGAGGCCGCTGTGCGCCGGATGTTTACGGAACAGCGGGACATGCGGGTGCCCTCGGGGCTGGTGCCCCGCTGTCCTGTCTGCGGCGGGCCTGTAGCCATGAACCTGCGCTCAGATGACGCTTTTGTCCAGGATAAAGGCTGGTATCAGGCCAGAGGGCGGTATCGGGATTTTCTCCGGCGGCATGAGGGGATGCGGGTGGTCTTTCTGGAGCTGGGCGTGGGGAACAACACCCCGGGCATCATCAAATACCCCTTCTGGAAAATGACTGCCCAAAACCCCGAATCTGTCTATGTCTGCGTCAATTTTGGCCAGGCCTTTTGTCCGCAGGAGCTTCGATCCCGGTCGATCTGCATAGACGGTGACATCGGCCGGGTTTTGGCTGCGCTGGAGATGTGAGCCAGCATCAATGTTCCCTTTTACTCCCACGAAAACCGGGTTTTGCCTCCCCCCGGGAAAAAACTTGACACATCCGATCCGGTAGGCTACAATAAACATATTGAAGTCCTATGATGAATATAACGAATTGGAGGAATAGGAGGTGTTTTAATGGCTGAGATGGTAAGTGTTCCCCTGTATCAGCAGATTAAAGAGGACATCAAGGCTGCGATTCAGAGCGGAAAATATCAGCCAAAGGAGAAGATTCCCCCGGAGCCGGCACTGAGTGAGGAGTATTCTGTCAGCAGGATCACGGTCCGCCGGGCGGTGGAGGAGCTTTGCAGCGAAGGGTATCTGACCAAGATGCAGGGCAGGGGGACCTTTGTAAATACCCCCCGCATTAACCGGAAGTTTACCGGGGGCAATAAGGTAGAGGGCTTTTCCCAGACCTGCTACAAGCTGGGACTTACACCGGGAGCCCGGGTAGTGGACTGTCGGATAGTCCCTTCCCGCCGGGATGAACAGGAGTTCTTCGGCCTGAAAGCGGACGCGCTGCTCCTCTATGTGGAACGGGTGCGTACGGCGGATGGTCAGCCCATCTTTATGGAAAACCTCTTTCTGCCCTATGAGGAGTACAAGGCCCTGATGTCTATGGACCTGAACAACACCTCCATGTTTGAGGCCATCGGCCAGGTGTCCGGCCACAGGCCGGCTGACATTGACCACCGGACGGTGGAGATCACCAGGGCGTCTCCGGAGCAGGCCCAGCAGCTGGCGATCCCGCTGGGGGAACCTATGCTGTTCCTCAACGTCTATTTTCTGGACGAGGGGGGGCGGCCTAACTGTATCGGCCGGCAGTACTATATTGGCAGCCGCTATATGTTTGAGATTTAAGGAAGCGCTGATTAAATCAACGTGTGCAGATTTGCACCAGAAATTTTCCGCTGACAAGGAAGAAAAACGCAGGAATCCTGACGGATTTCAAGTTTTTCTGACGCAGTTCAGCGGGAACTTATGGTGTGAAGATATGTGCGGCGATTTATTCAGTGGTTCCTTAATGAAATACGCAGAACCCGCTGGATTACCGGGCCGGTAGTCCAGCGGGTTTTTATGTCCGGAGCAGGCCGTCATTTTTTAGATAAGGTTTGAATACTGGCAGATTTTCACAAAAGTGGCGCTTGAAAATTATGCATTTATACAGAATCGCGTTTTTTTAAGAAAATCTCTTGACAGACTTAAAAAATGCGCTATTATGTATATAACGATTATAACGTTTATGACGACAGAGACGACAAGGGAAATGTGGGATACCAAAAGGACGGCAGCAGGTATTCAAGCGTGGCCTCACGCTGAAAATAAAGGAAACGGAAAGGAATCGGTGATGCACATGAACAGAGTCATATTAGCGTCCCACGGAGGTCTTTCGGCAGGTATGCTGGACACCGTGCAGATGATCATGGGCGACCTGCCCAATGTCTGCGCTGTGGCCACCACCCGGGATGAGACGGAGAGCATTGCGCAGAAGACCGGCCGCCTGCTGGACAGCTTCCCGGCCGGGGATGCCGTCTACATCCTGACGGATGTACTCAACGGCAGCGTCAATAACGACATGCTCTCCCTGGTGGCCAAATACCCGGATATCACGGTGATCTGCGGCATGAACGCCTGCCTGGTGCTGAGTATCGCGGATGCGGAGGAACCGCTGACCCGGGAGGAGCTGAATGATATCCTGGGCCAGGCCCAGGGACAGCTGCTGGACTGCACCCAGCAGCTGAGAGAGGCTATGAACAGCAACACAGATGAGGAGGATGACCTATGATCAAGCTGGTAAGACTGGACTACCGTCTGCTCCATGGACAGGTGGTGTTCTCCTGGACCCAGAACGTGGGGGCCCAGCGCATTATCGTTGTGGACGACGAGGCGGCCAACGACGAGTTGAAAAAGACCGCGCTGAATCTGAGCAAGCCCGCCGGCGTCCGGCTAAACATCTTTACTCTGGCCAAGACCCTGGAAAAAATGCCCAAGGTGGAGACCTTGAACGAAAATATCATGATGATCTTTGGCAACACCGCTACCCTGCGCCAATTTTGTGAGGCCTATCCCAAGTGCAGGGAGGTCAACTACGGCGGAATTGCCAACAAGGAGAACTCCAGGCAGTATGCCGGGGCGGTGTTCCTCAATGCGGAGGAACAGGCGGACACCCAGAAGCTGCTGGACCTGGGCGTGAAGATCTACATGCAGCAGACCCCCGGACACAAACGGGAAAATCTTATCCGCGTGTAAAGGCTCCGCGCCCCTTTGACTGCCCGCCCCCGCCGGGAGCGGGGTGCGGAATTGGCGGAAAAACAAGAAAAAGGAGAGGAAATAAACATGTTAGTGCAATCCATTGTGCTGGGTCTTATCGGCGTGTTCTGCATTATGGACTCCCGGCTGCTGGGCCGGCTGAACTTCGAGCGCCCCCTTATCACCTGTACGCTGGTGGGCCTGGCGCTGGGCGATCTGAAAACCGGACTTGCGGTGGGCGCGTCCATGGAGCTGATCAGCATGGGCCTGGTAAACATCGGCGGCGCGGTGCCTCCCGACATGAATATGGCCGCTATCATTACATCCGCTTTCGCCATCACCACCAGCGCCACCATTGAGACCGCCCTGGCCATCGCCATGCCTATTGCTGTGCTGGGTCAGTTCATCGGCGTCATCGGCCGGACTGTTTTGGGTACTCTGACTCACGTGGCTGACCGGGCCATTGAGCAGGGCAACTTCAAAAAGGCATACAGCATGCACATCGTCTGGGGTACGATTATCTACGCGCTGCTCTATTTTGTTCCCATCTTCCTGGCGATTTACATCGGCACCGACGCGGTGGAAGCCATTGTGAACGTGATCCCTGCCTGGCTCACCGCCGGCCTGAATCTGGCCACCAAGTTCCTTACCGCTTACGGTCTTGCGCTGCTGCTGTCCGTTATGCTTACCCGGGACCTGACCATCTACTTCTTCCTGGGTTTCTTCCTGGTGGTCTATCTGGGCCTGGACATCACTGCCATCGCTATCTTTGCCTGTATCCTGGCCCTGATCCTGAACAGCGTGAAGTTTAAAAAGGGCGCCGCCGCTGCCGACGGACCTGCCCCGGCGGACGACTACGACCCGCTGGAAGACGACGACCTGTGAGCAAAGGAGGGAACGATATGAAAAATGAATCCAATTTCAAAAAGTTCTGGCAGTTCTTCTGGAGGTCCTGGGCCATTCAGGCGTCCTGGAACTACGAGCGCCAGATGAATATGGGCTTCCTGTACGGGATTGTCCCCACCCTGGACCGCATCTACCCGGACAACAACGATCCCCTGCAGGTGGCCTATAAGAAGGAGGCCTACAACCGGCACATGGCCTTCTACAACTGCACCCCTCAGACCAGCGCTTTCACCCTGGGTCTGGCCGCCTCCATGGAGGAGGAGTATGCCGCCAACCGGGACACCTTTAACCCCGACTCCATCAACGCGGTAAAAACGTCCCTTATGGGTCCCCTGTCCGGCGTGGGCGACTCCTTCTTCCAGGGCACCATCAAGGTAATCGCCTTCGGGCTGGGTGTGTCCCTGGCTCAGCAGGGCAGCGTTCTGGGTCCCATCCTGGCCATGCTTATCTCCTTCTTCCCCTCCGCCATTATTACCTGGTTTGCCGGTAAGCTGGGCTACACCATGGGCAGCAAATATCTGAACAAGCTCCAGGGCGGGCTGATGGATCAGGTCATGTTTGTCTGCGGTATTGTGGGTCTGATGGTGGTGGGAGGCATGGCAGCCAACATGATCGGATTGGTGACCCCCATCCAGTTTGCCAGTTCCGGCCTGGTCCTTCAGGATATTTTGGACACCATTCTGCCCGGTATGCTGAATCTGGCCGCGGCGCTGGGCCTGTATACCCTGATCAAGAAGAATATTTCCACCACCTGGCTCCTGGTCATCTGCATTGTGGGCGGCGTCATCTTTAACGCCCTGGGCATTCTGGCATAAGCCAATCAACATATTCCCCGGTTCCTAACGAAGCAGACCACTCATACAATAAATTTTTAGGAGGAATTACCCATGTATAATCTGGATATGAACAAGGTCAAGGAGATCGTAGCCGACATCGTGAAGACCCGCACCGTGGAGAATGTGGCCTTTGTGGGCTGCGGCGCTTCCAAGAGCGAGCTGTACCCCGCCAAGTACTTTCTGGCCAACGCCAGCAAAAAGCTGCGCGTGGCCCACTACACCGCCAACGAGTTCAACTGTGATACCCCCGACTGGCTGGGGGCCAATACCGTGGTCATCACCGCTTCTCTGGGCGGAACTACCCCCGAGACCGTGAAAGCCAACGGCGTGGCCAGCGCCGCCGGCGCCGCCGTCATCAGTCTGACCCATTCCGCCGGCTCCGCCCTGGACACCAGCGCCCATTATTCCATCATCCACGGCTTTGAGGCCAACTATGCCGCCAAGCTGGAGAAAATGGGCTATGCCATGGCGCTGGCGCTGGAGCTGGTGCAGCAGGTAGAGGGCTATGACAAGTACGAGCAGATGCTTGCCGGCTTTGACAAGATCTTTGAGGTCTGTGAGAACGCCGCCCGGTCTGCCCGGAAGGCCGCCAAGAAGTTTGCCGAGCAGTACAAGGACGCCCCTGTGGTTTATGTGATGAGCAGCGGCGCCAGCGCTGAAGTGGCTTACTCCTCCTCCATCTGCCTGATGATGGAGATGCAGTGGATCAACTCCGGCTCCTTCCACGCCGGCGAATTTTTCCATGGTCCCTTTGAGATTGTGGAGAAGGACGTCCCCTTCATCCTGCTGATGAACGACGGTAAGACCCGTCCCATTGACAGCCGTGCCTTGGATTTCCTCCAGCGCTTCGACGCCCTCACCACTGTGGTGGACGCCAAGGACTACGGCCTGGCCAACGCCGCCTCCGGCGGTGTGATCACCTACTTCAACCCCCTGATGCACACCGCCGTGTTCCGCGTTTTTGCCGAGGAGCTGTCCTTTATCCGTCAGCACCCCCTGACCAAACGCCGCTATATGTGGAAGATCGAGTATTAAAACCAAACAGAGGGGAGGGGCGCGTCCCCTCCCCCTTTTCATAAAGAAAGGCAGGGATTACCGTGCGCAAGGGAATCATTTTTGATATGGATGGCGTTCTGGCAGACACCGAGGGTTACTACACCCGCCGCAGGGACGAGTATCTGCACCTGATGGGCTACCGGCGGCGGGAGGACACCGACTTCACAGGCTCCAACGAGAAAGCTCTGTGGGAGACCATGGTGCCTGACGACCCGGAGCTGCGGCAGGAGCTGCTTATGGGCTACCGGGCCTATCGAAAGCTCCATCCCCTCCCTTTTCAGGAGGTGCTGGACCCCCAGGTCCCATTGCTGTTCCGGGCGTTGAAGAGACGGGGGCTGAAAATCGGCATCGCTTCCTCCTCCGACCCCAAGGCCATCGCCGGACTGGTGCGGACAGCGGGCGTGGAGGACTTGGTGGATGTCCAGCTCAGCGGGGAGCTGTGCAGAGCCCATAAGCCGGACCCGGAGATTTATCTCCGGTCGCTGGAGGCCCTGGAACTGGAGGCGGATGAGGCCTTTGCCGTGGAGGACTCCCCCACCGGCATTCTGTCTGCCAAGCGGGCAGGGCTGACCGTCCTGGCGCTGCGGCCCCGCCATGGGGAGCGGTTGGATCAGTCCCAGGCCAACGGAGTGATCTCCCGTCTGATGGACGTGCTGGACTGCCTTTGATGCTTCTCCTCTTTCACCATGCTTTCAGGCGTGGGTAATATCGCATCCTTGCAGGACGAATACAGGCCACCCGTATAAACGGGTGGCCTCAGCCTGTCGAAAAGCGGCCTGTTTGGAGAAGATCCAGACAGGCCGCAAAGA
>CANEFX010000018.1 GCA_947426945.1 uncultured Bacillota bacterium | reverse complement strand
GAAGGGCAGCTACGGCACCGTGGACCTGGGCGCCACCATGGCCCTGATCCTGCTGTCCATCATCCCGGTAATCGTGTTCTACCTCACCTGCCAGAAGCACATCATCAAAGGCGTGGCCGCCGGCGCGGTGAAGGGTTAAGTCTTGCATTTTCCCTTTGGATGTGCTAAAATCGCTCAGTCAAACAGAAAGAAGGGCCGCCCGTGACCATTAAGGATATCGCTAAACTGTCCGGATACGGCGTGGCCACCGTGTCCCGCGTGCTCAACGACCATCCCGACGTCAGCGCCGAGACGAGGCGCAAGGTGCTGGCCGTGGTGGAGGAACAGGGCTTTCAGCCCAACAACAACGCCAAGCATTTAAAGCAGCAGGCCAGCACCAGCATTGCCATTATCGTCAAGGGCACCCAGAATATGCTCTTTGCCGACCTGGTAGAAAAGCTCCAGGCCCTTCTTCGGGACGCCGGCCAGGACGCCGCCGTCTATTACCTGGATGAGGACGCCAACGAGGTGGCCTACGCCTGCCAGCTATGCCGGGAACGCCGACCCATGGGCATCCTGTTTCTGGGGGGCGATCTGGAGCTGTTTGAGGCGGGCTTCGCCCCCATCACCGTCCCCTGCGTGCTGCTGACCAACACCGCCCGGGAGCTGGGCTTTGAAAATTTGTCCTCCTTCACCACCGACGACTGCGCGGCGGCGGAGCAGGTGATCGAGCTGCTGGCCGGACAGGGCCACCGGCACATCGGCCTGCTGGGGGGCAACTGGTCCTGTTCCCAAATCAGCTACAGCCGCCTCACAGGCTGTCAGGCCGCCTGTAAACGGCTGAGACTGCCCTTCGACGTGGACCGCCAGTGCGAGCCCTGCCGCTACTCCATGCCAGAAGCCCATGCCGCCACCAGGGTGCTGCTGGAGCGCTGCCCCGATCTGACCGCCATTTTCGCTGTCAGCGATGTGATGGCTCTGGGGGCCATTCGGGCCCTGCGGGACCTGGGAAAACGGGTGCCCGAGGACATTTCGGTGGTGGGCTACGACGGCATCGTCGCCGGGCAGTACTCCCTCCCCCGGCTGACCACTGTCCGCCAGGACACCCAGCAGCTGGCGGAACGGGGGGTGGACGCCCTTCTCCGGGGCATCACCCGGAACAGCCCTCCTGTCCATGAGCTGGTCCCCTTCCAGCTGATTGAGGGAGAGAGCGTAGCAAAAATTTCCTAACCAAAAAGGGCCGCCCGCCAGCGGCCCTTTATCCTAACAGAAACAGGTGATCTCAACGTGAGAAAAGCAGGCATTTTAATGCCCATCTTCTCCCTGCCTTCCCCTTACGGCATCGGCACTCTGGGAGCGGAAGCCCGAAAATTCGCCGACTTTCTGGCCGCCGGCGGCCAGAGCTGCTGGCAGCTGCTGCCCGTAGGCCCCACCAGCTACGGCGATTCCCCCTATCAGTCCTTTTCCTCCTTCGCCGGCAACCCCTATTTTATCGACCTGGACGCCCTGGCGGAGGAGGGACTGCTGGAACCCGAAGAATTTCAAAGCCTGAATTGGGGGGACACCCCCGGCTCTGTGGACTACGGGCTGATGTATGAGAAACGCTACCCTGTGCTCCACAAGGCCTGCGCCCGCCTGCTGGCCCAGGACCGGCCCGACTTTGCCGCTTTCTGCCGGGAACAGGCTGGCTGGCTGGAGGACTACGCCCTGTTCATGGCCCTGAAAGACCGGCATGGCGGCGCCTCCTGGTTTACCTGGCCTGAGGACGTCCGCCTGCGCCGGCCCGCTGTCCTGGACCGGGTCCGTGAGGAGCTGGCCGGGGAAATTGCCTTTTGGAAGGCGGTGCAATATCTCTTTTTTGCCCAGTGGAACGCCTGGAAAAAATATGTCAACGCTTTGGGCATTTCAGTCATCGGCGATCTGCCCATCTATGTCTCCGGCGACAGCGCCGACGTGTGGGCCAGTCCGGAACAGTTCCAGCTGGACGGGAAGGGCCTGCCCACCGAGGTAGCCGGTTGTCCCCCCGACGCCTTTACCGCCGACGGCCAGTTGTGGGGCAATCCCCTGTTTGACTGGGAAAGAATGAAGAAGGACGGCTATGCCTGGTGGCTGCGGCGCATCTCCTTCCAGTTCAAACTGTATGACACGCTGCGCATCGACCATTTCCGGGGCTTTGACTCCTACTACGCCATCCCCTATGGGGATAAGACCGCCAAAAACGGCCAATGGAAGCCCGGTCCGGGCATCGATTTTTTCAAAACGGTAAACAGGACTTTGGGAAAAAAAGACATTATCGCCGAGGATCTGGGCTTCCTCACCCCCTCTGTGCGCAGACTGCTGAAGGACTCAGGTTACCCCGGCATGAAAATTCTGGAGTTTGCCTTTGACAGCCGGGACGCGGACAGCGACTACCTGCCCCACCGCTACCCCGTCCACTGCGTGGTCTACACCGGCACTCACGACAACGACACCATCCAGGGCTGGATGGCCGCCGCCCCCAAAAAGGGGGTCTCCTTCGCCAAGGCTTACCTGCGCCTTTCCAGGCGGGAGGGCTACCACTGGGGCATGATGCGCTCGGCCTGGGCCTCTCCCGCTGATCTGGCCGTGATGCAGTTCCAGGATCTGCTTGGCCTGGGCAGTGAGGCCCGGATGAATATCCCTTCCACTCTTGGGAACAATTGGAAGTGGCGGGCCCTGCCCAGTACCTTCGATGAGAAGCTGTCCAAGCGTCTCTACCGGGAGATGCAGGTGTACCAGCGGCTGCCACGGACGAAAACAGGCAAGCGTGCCAAATAGAATTGCTCCGGCAAGCAGGAATCCTTAAATAATCCCATGACAAGGAGATGTATCTCTATGCAGCTGAAAGAACAACTCTTCCAGACCACCCAGGCCCGCTTTGGCTGTGCCCCGGACCAGTGCGACGACCATCAGCTCTATGAGGCGCTGCTGATTCTTACGCGGAATATGGCTCAGAACCGCCCCGCTCCCGCGGGCGGGCGGAAGCTTTATTATTTCTCCGCCGAGTTTCTCATGGGCAAGCTGCTGAGCAACAACCTGCTGGCCCTGGGCCTCCACGACGAGGTGCGCGCCCTGCTGACCGACCTGGGCCGGGACCTGGGGGTCATCGAGTCCATGGAGCCCGAGCCCTCCCTGGGTAACGGAGGCCTGGGCCGCCTGGCGGCCTGCTTCCTGGATTCCATCGCCGCCCTGGGCCTGCCCGGCGACGGCGTGGGCCTGAATTATCACTACGGCCTGTTCCGGCAGAAGTTCGATCAGGGCCGGCAGACCGAGGAACCTGATCCCTGGCTGGAGGCGGACAGCTGGCTGATCCCCACCGGCATGTTCTTTGACGTTCCCTTTGGCGGCTTTACTCTGAAGGCAGTGCTCTACGACATCGCTGTCCCCGGGGCCAACAACGGATACGCCAACCGTCTCCACCTCTTCGACGTGGCCGAGCCTGCCAGCGCACCCTGGGTGGGCATCGACTTTGACAAGGGTGATATCGCTCATCGGCTCACCTCCTTCCTTTACCCTGACGACAGCGACGAGGCAGGCAGGCTGCTCCGGGTGTACCAGCAGTATTTCATGGTGTCCGCCGGAGCCCAGTTGATTCTGTCCGAGCTGGAGAGCCGCGGATACGCGCCCAACACTCTGGCCGACCACGTGGCGATTCAAATCAACGACACCCACCCCTCCATGGTCATACCCGAACTCATCCGCCTGCTCACCGCCAGAGGGATGTCCTTCGACGAGGCGCTGGACCAGGTCCGCCGCACCTGCGCCTACACCAACCACACCATTCTGGCCGAGGCCCTGGAGAAGTGGCCCCTGACCTTTATTGAGAAGGCGGCTCCCCAGCTGGTGCCTGTCATCCGGGAGCTGGACCGGCGGATAAAGGAAGCCTATCCCGACCCCAAAGTGGCCATCATCGACGAGCAGAACCGGGTCCACATGGCCCACATGGACATTCACTGCGGCTACTCGGTCAACGGCGTGGCCGCCCTCCACACCGAGATTCTGAAAAACTCCGAGCTGAAGCCTTTTTATGACATTTACCCGGAAAAATTCAACAACAAGACCAACGGCGTCACCTTCCGCCGTTGGCTGGAGGCCTGCAACCCGGAGCTGGCCGCCCTGATTGACGGCTGCATTGGCCCGGGCTGGCGTCAGGACGCCAAACAGCTGGAAAAGCTGCTGGACTTCCGGGAGGACGAGTCGGTCCTGGCCCGGCTGCTGGAGGTAAAGCAGCACAACAAAAACCAGCTGTGCCGGATACTGTGGGCTGTTCAGGGCATCGAGATTGATCCCCAGTCTGTCTTTGATATCCAGGTAAAGCGGCTCCACGAATACAAGCGGCAGCAGATGAACGCGCTGTATATTATTCAAAAATACCTGGATATCAAGGCCGGCAAGCTGCCCGGGCAGCCGGTAACCGCCCTCTTCGGAGCCAAGGCGGCCCCGGCCTATGTGATGGCCAAGCATATTATCCACCTGATCCTCTGCCTGCAGCGGCTTATTGACCAGGACCCCCAGGTCCGGCCCTGGCTGCGGGTGGCTATGGTGGAAAATTACAACGTCACCTGGGCGGAGCGGCTCATCCCCGCCTGTGATATCTCCGAGCAGATATCCCTGGCCTCCAAGGAGGCCAGCGGCACGGGCAACATGAAGTTTATGGCCAACGGCGCCATTACCCTGGGCACCCTGGACGGGGCCAACGTGGAGATCGCCCAGCTGGTGGGGGAGGACAATATCTATACCTTCGGCGCCCACAGCGATCAGGTGATCCAGCTCTACAAGGGCAGCGAGCCGGACGGCCGGGCATACCGTCCCCTGGAATATTATCACCGCCCGGCGGTGGAGCGGCTGGTGGACTTTATTGTCTCCCCCGAGCTGCTGTCTATCGGCGACCCTTCAGCGCTGTCCACACTGTGGCGGGACATGAAGTATAAGGACTGGTTTATGGCCCTGCTGGATGTGGAAGACTACATCGCCGCCAAGGACCGCTGTCTCAAGGACTACGGTAACCGCCAAGCCTGGGCCAGGAAGATGCTGGTCAACATCGCCAGGTCGGGCTACTTCTCCTCTGACCGGACCATCGAGCAGTACAATAAGGATATCTGGCATCTGAAATAACAATTGGTATTAAAAAAGTGCGTCCCGACCACCGGGGCGCGCTTTTTTGAAAAGGCTGCGGCCTGACTGCATGCACCCGCTGTCCGCCGCATCCGCAGTAGCCAGTCATCACCAGAGTGGCATTTTTTCAAGGTCAAATTGATAGGACATATTGCTGATACCTTTGTACCATGAAGTCCAGGTTCCAGCACAAGCTTCATCTGTGGAGCTTCCTCTGGTCTGTGGTTTTGGTGTGAATGTCAATATGAGCATATCAGGAGTTTCACTTTCAGTATCACCACTCTCCTTTTAATAATTCTTCTGGGGAAACCTTAAACAACTTCGCCAATTCTATTAAATTGCTGGTACTGGGATCAGTTATCCCACTTTCCCATTTAGAAACTGCCTGTCGGCTTACACCTAACGTTTCTGCCACAAATTCCTGTGTCATTTTACAGCTGGTTCTGTGTTCCTTGATAGTTTCGCCCAAAGACTTTCTTACGAACTCTTTTTCCTTTCTCGCACTGGAACTACAAAGAAATTTTCTCAAAACCTTACAAATCAAAATAAATAAATAGCCTACTCCACCCAAAATGAAAATAACCAACAGAACAAATACAATCGTATCGAAAACACCCGGCATACGCTCACTTCCCATCAACATTTAAATTATATCTTAATGATACCATATTTATCCAAAGTTGCTCTACCAACTATCACGCAACTATCAGTTTACAAATGGTTGCATCTGATACCCCAGAGCATAAAAAACGTTAGACGCTGCGGCGTCTGACGTTTTTCATTCCAGGCAGCTTAGAATTGCCCAGGCTGCGCCCTCCTCCCCGTTGGAGGGGGCGATGCGGGCCGCGGCGGCTTTTACATTTGCCGGGGCGTTGCCCATGGCGATGGGCAGACCCGCCGCCCGGAGGGCCCCCAGGTCGTTGGCGCTGTCCCCCACGGCGGCGCACTCCTCCAGGGGAATACCGTACAGCGCCGCAATGAGGGCCAGGGCTCTCCCCTTATCCACACCGGCGGCCACCAGCTCGAAGTCGTGGTCGCTGGAGGTGGTGAGGAACACCCCGTCAATGGCCCGCAGCTCTTCAATGGGGTATCGGGCGGGGTCCAGCTCTCCGTGGAGCTTGGTCAGGGGGAGGCTGTGCGCCTCCATGTAACCAATGGGGTCGTCGGTGGCCACAACATGCGCATGGAAGGCGGGGAAGGGGTAATACCGCTCCAGATACTTCTTATAGGCGGTGCTGACCAGGGACTGCTCCCCGGCAAAGACGAGAAGGTCCATCCCCTCCCAGCCCAGCACCAGCTCCAACGCCCGGCGGGCGGCCTCCACGGGCACGTCCCACCGGCGGAGGGTCTGTTTTCCGTCCGACACTAGCGCGCCCCCGGCGGAGGCGTTCAGCGTGTCGCACCCCGCCTCCTTTGCAAACCAGGCCGCCTCATGACAGTCCCGGCCGGTGTTGATTACCACCCGCACCCCCGCGTCCCTGGCCTTGGCAATGGCTGCTTTGGAGGCGGCGGTGACCCGGCCCCTGGGGTCCAGAAGGGTGCCGTCCAGGTCCAGGGAAATGAGCTTTATCATAACATCAATCCGTTTCTGTCTTTCTTTTCCCGTTTTTGTCAAAATTCTTCTTCAGGGCCCGCTCCACCACCGCGATGGAGGCCAGCATCACCGCCAGCTGCACCCCGCAGGCGATCATACCCACCATGCCTACAGCGCCCACGTCCCGGCCCAGCACGAAGAGCAGCGGAAGGACGGAGGGGATCAGCAGGACGCGGCCTGCCCTGTGCCAGACCTCGCCCATATATTTCTGGGCAAAGTCCCAGGTCTCCTGATTTTTTGAGGACCTGGGCGTGCGGTAGCCATAACCTGGGTTGATTTCCCTGGGGGGATTTTTCATGAACTCTTTGCCGAAGCCAATCATCACGCCGGGGACCAGCAGGTCAAATGCCAGCACAAAGAGCCAAAACAGGAGGTTCACCATCACAGGAACAGCCCTCCGATCTGGTACACCAGCAGAGACATAAGGTAGGCGCAGCCCACCTGCCAGGCGATGGAGAACCAGGCCCACTTTCGGCTCTGCATCTCCTTAAAGAGGGTGGACACGGCCGCCACGCAGGGGACGTACAGCAGAATGAACACCAGCATGGAAAAGGCGGACAGAGGGGTAAAGCCGGTCATGGCGGCGGCCACCCCGCCGCCGCCGGCGGTGAGGGAGAAGCCATAGAACATGGACAGGGAGGAGACCACCATCTCCTTGGCGATGAGGCCGGTGAGCAGAGCCACGGCGGCCTGCCAGTGTCCGAAGCCGCAGGGGGCAAAAACGGGGGCCAGCACATTGCCCAGGGCCCCCAGCATGCTTTGGGAGGCGTCCTCCACCATGTGGAGGGAGAAATCGAAGGACTGAAGCAGCCACAGGACCATGGACATGAGCAGAATCAGCGTCCCGGCCTTGACCAGGAAGCCCTTCACCTTCTGCCACACGTGGGTGAGCATATTGCCCAGGGAGGGCAGGCGGTAAGGGGGCAGCTCCAGGACAAAGGGGGCGGGCTCCCCGGTAAAGAGAGTCTTTTTGAAGAACAGCCCGGAGGCGATGCCCACGATCATGCCGATGATGTACAGCCCGAACACCACCAGCCCGGCCCAGGGGCCGAAAAAGGCGGCGGAAATGAGGCCGTAGACGGGCAGCTTGGCGGAGCAGGACATGAAGGGCACCAGCAGAATAGTCATTCTCCGGTCCTTCTCGTTCTCCATGGTCCGGGCGCCCATGATGGCGGGCACCGAACAGCCGAAGCCCATAAGCATGGGGATAAAGGCCTTGCCGGACAGTCCGAACCGGCGCAGGGCCCGGTCCATGATGAAGGCGGCCCGGGACATATAGCCCGAGTCCTCCAGAAAGGACAGAAAGAGGAACAGCAAAGCGATCTGGGGCAGGAAGGTGAGCACGCCTCCCACCCCGGCGATGATTCCGTCGCACACCAGGGAGATAAGTACAGGGGACACCCCCAGCCCGGCCAGGGCGGGGGCCAGCCATCGGGACAGAGCGTCCATCCCCGCGCCCACCCCGTCGGACAGCCAGGAGCCGAAGGGGCCGAAGGTGACCACGAACATAATGAGCATGGTGCACAGAAACAGCGGGATGGCAAATACCCTGTGGGTGACTACCTTGTCCACCTTCTCGCTGAAGGTCAGCTCTCCGGGCACGCCCCCCCGCTCCACCGACGCGGATACCACCCGCTGGATGTACTGATACCGGCTGTCGGCGATCAGGGTCTCCCGGTCGCCCAGGTCGCTGGAGTTCTCATACTCCGCCACCAGGGCGTCCAGCCTGGTCTTTACCTCCGGGGGAAGATTCAGCGCCTGCTCCACAATGGCGTCCCCCTCCAGCAGCTTGATGGAGGCCCAGTGGGCGGGGAGGCCGGCGGCGTAGGCGTAGTCGTGAAGAACCTCTCCCATGCGGTGGTGGATATCGTGGGTGTAGTCGTCATACAGGTCGTCAGGTTCCACGGTCACCCCCAGGTGCATCTGCCGGTGGGCGGTGTGCATCAGCAGGTCGATGCCCTCGCCGGTGCGGGCGGTGATGGGGATTACCGGCACCCCCAGCTCCCTGGACAGCCGGCGGACGTCGATCTTGTCCCCCCGCTTTTCCACCTCGTCCATGAAGTTGAGGGCCAGCACCGTGGGCCGCTCCAGCTCCAGCAGCTGAACGGTGAGGTACAGGTTGCGCTCCAGATTGGTGGCGTCCACAATGTCAATCACGCAGTCGGGACCCTCGCCGATAATGAAGTCCCGGGCCACAATCTCCTCCATGGAGTAAGGGGACAGAGAGTAGATGCCGGGCAGGTCCACTACGGTAATCGCCCGGTCGCCGATATGGGTCTCCCCCTCCTTCTTCTCCACTGTAACGCCGGGCCAGTTGCCCACGTACTGGTTGGAGCCGGTGAGGGCGTTGAACAGCGTCGTCTTGCCGCAGTTGGGGTTGCCGGCCAGGGCGATGCGCATAGTGCGTTTGTCGTGCTCGGAGGGGTCGTACCGGCCGCCGTGGGCCTCCAGCTCGTGCTCGTGGGCCTTCAGCTGGCGGCGGGCGGTCTCCGGGTCCCGGCGGGTCATGGCCGCCCGGGCCGCGCCGGTGCTCCGGGGCCGGGGCTGGCCCATGACGATCTGGGCGGCGTCCGCCTTGCGCAGGGACAGGGAGTACCCCCGGAGGGACACCTCAATGGGGTCCCCCAGAGGGGCGATCTTGGTCACCCGAACCTCGGTGCCCGGGGTGAGTCCCATGTCCACCAGACGGCGCTTCACCGTGCCCGACTGATTCCCTACAGACAGAATGGTCCCGCTCTGACCGGGGGCCAGGTCCTCCAGGGTCTTCTTGCGCTCCTCCATACGGTAATCCCTTCTCCTCAGAAAGTTAGCCTTGGCTTACTTGTTTCGTGGACATTGTAGCGCATATCCAAGGGATTTTCAAGGGGTTTCCCTCGCCGGAGGCAAAAAAATTCCCCGGTCCGGAGAATTGAGATATCAGAACAGAGGACTTATATATTATATAAAATCGAATTGAGCCTTATATCATCATATAATTTCATTCGACAAACGCACTCGTCTGTGGTATATATTAGATATGCAAAGATGCAGTATTGTTTTTGTGTTTTAATTAACGGGAGGAGAACCTTGTATGAAATATTTTCTTTGCATAACCTGTTGCGGAACTTTAATGCTTTCAGGTGTGCTTTTTGGGGTAAATGCGTACACAAGTGAAACGGTAAGTTCTTCTAAATTGGCAGACGCTATAATCTATAGTGACTCTAAAGAACCATTTGTCGATCCCAAAAATGCACTGAAAGAAACTTTTGGTGAGGAACTTGCCGATGAGATTTTAAATGCGGGGTCAGATGACCTTATCCTCTTTGACTTAGTAAACGGAGACGTTGAGGTTGTCCATTGTTCACCGGAGTATTCCGCTGTAGAAAATACGGAGGCTTTTATTCCAGAAGGCTTAGATGTTGTCGAACCGTTTGCTGTAAAGCGGATGCCCTGTAGTGGACATGGCGGATTATAAGTCTCTGACACCAGCGCAGGTCCAGTTGCAGCCCGTATAAACAGTACAACAGCAAAATCTGTGCAAAATTTTAAAGGCCACATTAATTAACCATTTGCTGAACTGCCCCCTCCTGATGGAACCGCTGAAATACGCCCCGCCCGGAACAGCCAAAATCAGGCCATTTCGGGCGGGGCGGTTTTTGTTCCGCCGTCCAGCTTTTCGGCCAGTTCGGCCATATAGTCGGCGGGAAAGTTCTCGATCTTCCTGGCGTCAAAGGCGGCGTCCGCCGGAGATCCAAGCTCACTCCCAATACATCTTAAAAACAAATTCGTAGCTGTACGCCGCTTCCCTCTGCCCCTCCTCCGGTTCCAGGGCCAGGTCCAGCTTCAGCAAAACGGCGCCTTCCTCCCGGTCCACGGTGACAGGCTCGCCAACGGATTCCCCCCAGCCCATACCCTTAACCGGGCGGGGCAGCTCACTCAGCAGCGATCTGCATCCTTGCGTGCCGTTTCCCCCCAGCCTGAGCTTGAATTGCGCTTCGCCGTCCTCCAGGAAAGTCAGCCGGAAGGTCAGCAACTGGCGACGGGGATCGGGCTGCCCATGCCTCCGGGCGTACAGGGCTCCCATGTCCCAGCTGCGCACCAGCTCCCGATTCATCTTCTCATCACGGGACCACACCTCCGCTTTAAATACCACCCGGTCCATGTCGTCCGCCAGGACAACGCGGTACATGCGCAGAAAATCCCACCCGTCCTGGCTGCTGAGCAGATCGACCAGGGCGTTTTGCTCCTCCTCCAGCTCAATGGGGGTGAGCACCGTCTCCCGCTGGGGGATCAGCTGGGTATTATCCCGGACCCACCGGTATCCAAGGCCCAAAGCCAAGGCAAGCAGCAGGGCGGCGGCACAGAGAAACAACCTCTTCCACCGCCTGATCTTGGGCCGCAGCTGGTTTTCCCCGAAGTGCAGAGAGTCCCGGACAGCTTCCTCTCCCGGCTCCTCCCCCAGCTGGCCCGAAAGCAGCTCGGTGACGGTAAGATCCAGCGCCTCCGCCAGCGGCTCCAGTAAGCCGATATCGGGGCAGCTCAGCCCCCGCTCCCATTTGCTGACAGCCTGGACCGACACGTGGAGCCGCTCCGCAAGGTCCTTCTGGGTCAGCTCCTTCTCTCTGCGTACCTGGGCAATCAGACTGCCGGTTTTAATCGCGTCCATACTACTCCCTCCTTTGCCCCTATCTTACCCCAAAATCCCCGGTGTTGGCAATCAACTATTGGTTTAGTCGCTAAAAATATGATAAAAATCGCCCGGAACAGCCAAATTCAGACCATTCCGGGCAAAAAATTTTTAACGCTCAGCTGTCCAGCCTTTCAGCCAGCTCGGCCATATAATTGGTGGGGAAGTCCTCGATCTTCCCCGCGTCGAACGCGGCGGCCAGGGCTGGGTCGATAGGCAGGCGCGCCAGGACGGGAACCTCCAGCTCCGCGGCCACCTTCTCGATCTGGCTCTCCCCAAAGACGGCGTGCTTTCCACCGCAGTCGGGGCACTGGAACCAGCTGTAGTTCTCCACCAGGCCCAGCACGGGGATATCCATCATCTTGGCCATATTCACCGCCTTGGCCACGATCATGGACACCAGGTCCTGGGGGGAGGTGACCACAATCACCCCGTCCACGGGGAGGGACTGGAACACGGTGAGGGGTACGTCGCCGGTGCCTGGGGGCATATCCACAAACATATAGTCGATATCGCCCCAAATGACCTCCTGCCAGAACTGGGTGACCACCCCGGCAATGACGGGTCCCCGCCAGATAACCGGGTCGGTTTCATTGGCGGAAAGGAGGTTCAGAGACATGAGCTTGACGCCGCTTTGAGTGACGGCCGGGTCGATGCCCTGATCGGAGCCGGTGGCCCGCTGGTGGATGCCAAAGGCAGTGGGGATGGAGGGGCCGGTGATATCGGCGTCCAGAACGGCTGTCTTACGGCCCTTCTTCGCCATGGCCGCCGCCAGGGAGGCGGTGACGGTGCTCTTGCCCACGCCGCCCTTTCCGCTCACCACCGCGATGACCCGCTTAATGCTGGACAAGGCGTTGGCCGGGACCCGCAGGTCCCGGGAGGAACAGTCGGCGGAGCAGCTGGAACAGTCGTGGGTGCAGTTTTCTGCCATAATTGATACATCTCCTTGTTTTTCTTGCAGGGGGCGGCGCCTTCGTCGCCCCCCTGTTTTTCATCCGCACCGGACCGCCGAGGGCGGCGGCCCCTACAGGATGGCTATCGGATCAGGGTGTTTTCCATCGGAATCTCCTCCCGGGTCTCCCGGGCGGAGAAGTAGTAGCGCAGCACATCCGCGGCCATGCCGGCCAGCTCGCTGCCGCTGCCGCCGTGCTCCACCGCGATGGCTACCACGATCTCCGGGTCGTCATAGGGGGCGAAGCAGACAAAAACAGCGTTGGACTCGGTCTGCCCGCTGACCTGGGCGGAGCCCGTCTTGGCCCCGGCCCGGAAGGGCAGGCTCTGGAAGTACTGTTTTACCGAACTGTTGTTGGTAGTCAGGGCCAGCATACCGGCCTTGACCGCCTTCAGGTTCTCATCCTTGATTTCAATAGTGTCCAGCACCCGGGGCTCGTAGCTGTAGAGCACCTGAGAGAAGTCGCTGGACTTGACCTCCTTCAGCAGGTGGACGGCGTTTCGAGTGCCGCCGTTGACCAGGGTGGCGATATAGTTGGCCAACTGGAGGGGGGTGGTCTGGGTGCTCTCCTGGCCGATGGAAACCGAGGTAATGCTGCCCTCATACCAGGTGCCGCCCAGGGACTCTGTGTAGGCCGGACTGGCCATCACACCGGCGCTCTCCGCCAGCTCAATACCCGTTTTCTCCCCCAGCCCGAAATGGGCGGCGTACTCGTCCAGCCTGTCGATGCCCAGCTGACGGCCTACGTCAAACATGAAGTAGTTGCAGGAGACCTCGATGGCCTTGGTCACATCCACCAGGCCGTGGGTGGTCCGATACTGCCGAAAAATCCAGCACTGGGGCGGATTCACGGTGGTCCAGTAGGTATACCGGCCCTCATCCCGGATTATGCTTTTGGGTGTGATGATCCTCTCCTCCAGGCCGGCGATGGCGGTGATCATCTTAAAGGTGGAGCCGGGGGGATAGAGCCCCTGAAACGCCCGGTTCAGGAAGGGATGGAGGGGGTCGTCCCCCTTTTTGGCCAGCTCATCGGCGTAGTTGGCCAGGTCGAAGGTGGGGTAAGAGGCGGCGGCCAGCACGTCGGCGCCCTTCACGTCCAGCACCACGCAGGCGGCGCCCTCCGTCTCCTCACTGGCCAGTTTGGGCAGGAAGTCGGCCAGCAGATTTTCCACATAGGCCTGCAGGCCGATATCCAGGGTAAGCATTACGTTCCCCCCCGGTTCCGGCTCAGACTGCCAGGTCTGGGATACAATCTTGCCCTTGGTATTCCGCTCCACTGTGCGGGTGCCCGGCCGGCCCCGCAGATAGCTCTCAAAGGCCAGCTCGGCCCCCTGCTTGCCCACCACGTTGTTCATCTGATAATCCGGTTTCCCGTCCCCGTCGGCGTCCACCGTCTTGTAGTATTCCCACTCCTCCTTATCCATCAGCCCAGTGCGGCCCAGCAGGTGAGCGGCGTATTTGGTGTGGTACTGGCGGAGGGTAGCCGCCTCAATGACCACTCCAGGCAGGTCCTGTTCCTTCACCCGGGAAATAAAGTCGATATCCACGTCGGAAGCAAAGACGTACTCCGCGGCGGTATAGATATCCTGACTGCGCAGGTTCAGCTCATAGAGCACCCCGGCCATCGCCCGGGCGTCAGTTTTGGACATATCGCCGATGTTCAGGACCGGGACGGTCTCGCCGTTCTTCTCCGCCTTCTTCCGGTCCATCTTCCCCTCCCCCGCGATTCCGAAGCTCTCGCACATCTTTCCCAGCAGGGCCTCCGCCTCCAGCAGAGGCTTAGGCTCCTTGGACTTTTTAGGCGCCGTCTCGGCCTTTTCCCCTTTTATCAGGGCCTTGAGCTTATCCAGCAGACCGGGCTCTTTGGCGGGGGCGCTTGGCGCGTCCGGCTCCGGCTCCCTGGTGGGGTCGTCTACCCAGCCCATTTTCACCGACAGTCTGCCCAGCCGGGTGAGGGTCTTTACCTCATTGCCGTCCTCGTCCCGGGAGACGGTAAAATAGGGATCGTCGGCGGTAAAGCGGAAGGGGGCGGTTTGGGTGATGGGCAGGTTATCCGTCCACTCCACCCCCTCGGTCCTGGCGGCCTCTATGAGGGCGAGGAGAACGCCGCAGCGGTCCTCCTCTTTCATCTGGCCCATGTCCAGCGTGACCTGATAAATCACCCGGTTGGACACCAGCACCTGGCCGTTTCGGTCCAGAATCTGCCCCCGGGCCGCGGGCACCGACTGGCTCTCGGCAATCTTCTTCTGGGTCTGCTTGAGGTAGCTGTCGCCGTTGTTGATCTGCAGGTCGTAGAGTGTGGCCCCCATGCCGGTGACCATCAGCGCCAGCAGCAGCACAATGGCCCATGTCCGGCGGTGAAATTGTTTCGTGTTCATTGGGTCTCCTTTGCAAAGGTTTTCAAGTCTGATCTGCCTCGTATGTTTCGCTGCGCAAACACAATCCTCAGTCAGCGGCTTCGCCGCTGTCAGCCCCTTTGCCAAAGGAGCCTCGGCTGCTTACGGCGGGACGGGGAGTCTACGCCAGCTTCGTCCCGCCCACCCGGTTATAGATGTACCGAAAGAGCAGCCAGACCAGGGGGGTCCAGACCAGAGACCAGAGAAACTCGGGGGCGGCGGCCTCAAGCAGGGCGGACAGGGGGGCGGCGTTGGTGAGCAGGCCCCGACCGATCCGGAGCAGCTCCAGCAGGCCCACCACCCCCGCCGAGCAGATGAAGCAGCCGGGAAAGGACTGGCTCAGGGCGTACTGAGACACCGCCCCCATGGCCATCCCGGCCAGGGCCAGAAAGAACACCAGCCCCCCGAAGCCCCCGGGGTAGGCCAGCTCCCACAGCAGCCCCACCCCCAGGCCAAAGCCAGTGCCCGAGTATGCCCCCTCCAGCACCGCCACCGCCGCCGCCGCCAGGGGCAGCAGCATGGGCGCGGCGCCGTACACAGGGTACCGGGGCAGGATATAGGCGTCCAGCAGCCACACGGGCAGCAGCCCCAGGGCGTAGGCGAGCCATTTGTGAATAAAGTCACGACGGGTCATAGACGAAATTGCTCCTTATTTTGTGCAGGGGGCGGCTTCTGTGCCGCCCCGCATAAAGACAGCTTATCCCAGCGGGGCGGCACAGAGGCCGCCCCCTACAGGTCATTCCACAATTTCAAAATCCTTGATGACAAACACCTCAATGAGGGAATCCAGGGTCACTGAGGGGATCACCACGGCATAACGGGTCTGGCCGGAGGGGTCGGTAAAAACTCCCTCCACCCGGCCTACCTCCAGCCCGGAAGGGAACACCTCGCCCCGGCCGGAGGTGAGCACCTCGTCCCCGGAGACCAGCTGAGCCCCCTCGGGCAGATAGCTCAGCTTCAGCTTTCCCTCGTTCATCAGGGAAAAATCCCCCTCCAGCACGCCGGCGGAGTAAGTGCGGGTGACAATGCCGCCGATCTCAGTCTCAGTGTTGATGACGGTGGACACGGTGGACCAGTTCAGCCCCGTCTCGGCCACTATCCCCACCAGCACGCCGGTCTGGGTGACCACGCAGTCCCCCGCCTCAATGCCGCTGGACGTCCCCTTGCTCAGGGTGAGGGTGGACTCCCAGTTGGAGGTGGACCGGGCGGTCACCTTGGCGGCCTCAAAGACAAAGTCCCGCCGCCTGGCCTGGAGGCCCAGCAGGTCCCGGAGCTGCTCATTCTCCCGGCTGGCCTCCTCGCCCTGGCGGACCTTCTCCTGCAGCTCGCCCACCTGGCGGCGCAGGGCGTCCAGCTCCTCCTCCAGCTCGCCCCGGCGGAATACATAGGCGTACGCCCCCTCCACCCAGTCGGCGGCGGCGGCAATTCCCTCCCGAACGGGGGAGACGACGGTATTGACAATGTTGGACATGGGGTCCGCCTCGCCGCTGAGCACAAAGGTGAAAATGCCGATGAGGATGGACAGCAGCAGGGCGATCACAAGCAGCAGTATTCCGTTTTGCCGGAGAAAATCCTTCACGCTTTTTGCTCCTTCTCTGCAGCCAGGGCCAGGGCGTCCACCCCGAACCGGGCCAGCATCCGGGCCAGCCGGCACACCGGCAGGCCCATCACATTGTAATAATCCCCCGAAATTCCCTCCACTAACACCGCGCCATAGCCCTGGATGCCGTAGGCCCCCGCCTTGTCCATGGGCTCGCCGGTGGCGATGTAGCGGATGATATCCGCCTGGGTCAGGGGCCGGAAGCGGACGGAGGTGATCTCATGCTCCGTCACCGTCTCCCCCCTCAGGGAGACCGTCACCCCGGTGTACACCATGTGCAGGCGGCCCGACAGGACGTTGAGCATCCGGGCCGCGTCCTCCTCATTGCGGGGCTTGCCCAGCACCCGGTTGTTCACCGCCACCACCGTGTCGGCGGCAATAATCAGGTCCTCCGGGCGGGCGGCCGCCACCTCGGCGCACTTGTTCCGGGACAGCTCCTCCACCAGCTGATCCGGGGTGAGGCTGCGGGTGGCGATCTCCTCCCCCTGGGCGGGGATGATTTCAAACTCCGTGATCCCGATCCGCTCCAGCAGCTCCCGCCGCCGGGGGGATTGGGAGGCCAGGATGATTTTCATGGAAACACCTCGTTCATGCGCGCTCTTGTCCCGCCCGCAGGCGGAACAAAGGCTCCTTTGGCAAAGGAGCTGTCAGCCGAAGGCTGGCTGAGGATTGTGTTCGCGAAGCGAAATACGAAGGAATTCAGGCCTGCAAAACCTCGTCTGCTTTGCGCATTTCGCCTGCGGCGAAATACAATCCTCCGTCATCCGCTTTGCGGATGCCACCTCCTTTGGCAAAGGAGGCTTTTTTCCTTAATCTTCGGTCTCTGCTTTATATTTCGGCTCCGGGTCGTCGGTCAAGCCCAGCAGATAGTCGGCGGAAATTTTATAGTGCTCGCAGATCAGGGCGATGCGCTCGGCGGAGGTAGTGCGTTTTCCTCCCTCAATCCCGCTGATATGATTGCTTTTTACTCCCAAAAGCTCTGCAAGAACGGCTTGTGTCTCATCATGCCTTTTTCGCTGCTCTGAAATCCGCTGTCCAAATAAAATTTTAGAAAACATTATCGCACCTCTTGACGGCTTCTCTTTCGGATAGTATAATCTCTTTTAGAGAGTTCTCCTAAAGAGATTATCACTTGGAGGTATCCACATGCAAAGTATCCTATACCAACTGTTCAGCGGCGAATACGATACCACCCCGGAGTGGGACAAAAAGCAGCGGGAACTATCCAAAGCGTCCCTTGTCGAGCTGGACAAGGTCGCCGCCGTCTTTGGCTCTGAATTTGTGGACCGCCTGTGCGACCTGCAGGGGGAGCGGGAGGAATGGCGCAATTATCTGTACTACCGCTCCGGCTTTGTCCTGGGCGCGCGGCTGATGCTGGAGGCGCTGGGCGGTCAGCCCTCCATCTGAGCCCAGTCGGGGCCCTTCTCCAGATCGCCGGTGACGTGGATGGAGTGACCGTAGAACATGTCGCCGTCGGCGAACCAGAACTCAAAGGCTCCGTCCTCCCGGACCTCGACGGACTCCAGCTCCATCCGCTCCATGAACTGCTCCCGGGTGATCTCCTCCTCCCCCTCGGCCCAGTCGTTGGCGGAGGACAGCAGCTCGTCCGCGGCGTACGCCCGGACCCGCCGGTCCCACTCCGCCGCCCCGGCCAGCAGGGCTTTGGCGTTCATTACGCAGTCCGCCCGGCTCTCGTCCCGGTCAAAGACAAGGGAGATCCGGGTCCCCAGCCAGTCCAGCTCCGTCTCAAACCAGTTCACCTGGCGGTTGAGGGCAAAGGTGCCCAACCCCTCCTCCCAGAAGGTGACGGGTTTTTTCTGCTCCTCCAGAATGGCCTTCAGGTCCGGGTCGAACCCCGGTTCAGGCAAATCCAGCAGCAGAAGCCGCCGGCCGTTTTCCGATACCCGGCCCCGGAATTTGATGATAAAGTCCCTGGGGGTCTGGCGGCGCAGGATCTCCAGCAGCTGGTCGTCCCCGACGGTGGACAGAACAAATTCTCCCCGGTGGATATCGGGGCTGTCCTCCTCCATCCAGGCGGTCAGGCCGATGGAGGCCGTCCACAGCGTCTCATTTCCGGACTTTCCTCCGCCGAAGCCGTTGGCCCCGGTGACAGCCAGAATATTCAGCTCCTCCGGCAGAAACTGGGCGGAAAACGCCTTGAACTGGGCGCTCTCCGTATTCTGCTCCCGCTCCTCCGGCCGCTCTTCCTTCTTTTTAAACAGTCCGAACATGTCGGTCTCCTCCTTAATTTCCTCCGCAGGGACAAAGGCGCCTTTTGCAAAGGAGCCCTTTTACGTTCCGGTGGACCCGAAGCCGCCCGCCCCCCGGGCGGTCTCGTCCAGCTCGTCCACCATCCGGATATTGGCCTGAATCACCGGGGCGATCATCAGCTGGGCGATGCGGTCGCCCGGCCGGATGGTAAAATCTGATTCCCCGGAGTTTTGAAGCCCCACTAATATTTCGCCTCTGTAATCACTGTCGATGACCCCCACGCAGTTGGCGGGAGCCACGCCGTGCTTGATCCCCAGCCCGCTCCGGGCGTAGACCAGGGCCACATAGTCCGCCGAGGGCAGGGCGATGGCGATGCCGGTGGGGATGGTTTTCCGCCCGCCGGCGGGGATGATTACCTCCTCGTCCACGCAGGCGTGGAGGTCCATGGCCGCCGAGCCGGGGGTGGCGTAGAAGGGCAGGGGAATTTCCTTTCCGATTTTATTGGAAACCGCCTTGATTTTCAAGTCCATATTGTAAACTCCTCAAAAATTATTTTCCATATCCACCACCCGCACATACCGGCGCAGGGGCTGCTCTCCGTCGTGGGCCTCCAGGGGAAGCGCCTCTGACATGTGCCCGGGGGCGGTGATCCGGTTGACCCCCGCCCGGGCCAGCAGGCCGGCGAGGGCTTCCCGCTCCGATTCAGGGCAAATCAGCCCCGCTGTCTGAAGTCTCCCCTTCTGCTGGCGCAGGACGGGAATCAGCTCTTGCCGGGGCAGGCGTTTTACCAGCACGTTCCCGTGGAGGTGGGACAGCTCCAGCTCGTAATCCCGGCGCAGGGTGAGGGAACACAGTCGGCCGGGAAAATTCAGGTCGCCGGACGCGGCCCGATCCAAAACCTGTTCCAGAGCCGCCTCCCGGACATAGAGGGCGGCCCGGGCCGCCTGTCCGGGGGGCTTATAGTATGCCGCGGCGGCCTTCTCCAGAACCGGAAGGAACTGCTTGCAGAACTGCTCCGCCACAGACAGAAGCTCCGTGTCAAGAAAAATCACCTGGCAGGAGGAGCACAGCAGTCCGCCGGTATGGACGATATGCTCCGCCAGGGAGTTCAGGTCCAGACCCGCCCAGTCCGACAGATAGGTAAAGCTGAGCCGGTGGCCCCACTCGATGAGCTTACAGCCGGGCGGGGCCAGCCTCCGCATGGCCGCAACGGCTTCGTCTCCGCCCCAGGTGACAATCCCGTCGGCCAGGGCGGCCAGCCGCCGGAGAGAGGCGGTATCTTTAGAGGGGATATCAAAGGCGTACAGGTAAGGGGACAGTTTGGGCTCCAGCTCTGTCAGCTTTTGGAACACGGCCAGGGTGAGCCCCTTGTCCCCCCGGGGCAGCTTCACCAGATTGATATTGCCGGTGAGCAGGCCCTCCACGGCGGTAAAGGCGGGCAGGCCCGCCATATTCCCCGGGGCCACATGGAGAAGCACCCCCAGGGGCCGGACCTCCGCCCGGCCGAAGGGTCGGGGGCCGCCCAGGCCGCCCAGCTCCAGGGCCAGCCGCTCCTTCAGAGAGGCCCGGCTGATCTGGGGCCGGACCCGGTCCAGCTCCTCCCGGGCCCCGGGCGGGGCATATTGGGCTATCAGGCCGTCCAGAGCCCCGCTGTCCAGCTCATCACCCAGGGCCTCCAGGGTGTCAAGTACAGTCTCCGCCTCCAGAGGCGCACCGCTGAGAACCTGGGATGTCTCTTTCTCCAGGCAACCCAGGACGGCGTTCACTTCCTGGCCGGGGAGAAGCTTTCCTCCGGCAAAAATCAAAATGCCTCCCCCTTTCCCAGCAGCTCCGCCGCGCCTGCGGCGCAGGTGGTGATGTCGTTCAGTCCCGCCCGGCCCAGGATGGTGAGGCAGGGGGATTTCAGCCCGCAGCCGCAGACTTCTCCGGGGGTGAGACAGCCCAGATCGTCCGTTATGACGCTGGTCACCGGGGTGGCCTTGACAAGGGGGGTAATGAGATTCACCAGCCCCACCTCTCCCATAGGCAGCGGCTTTAAGGTATGCACGTCCCGAATGATGACCCGGGAATAGGCAGGGATATGAAAGTGGTGTCTTTTACAGGTGTTGAAGAAAATCGGGTGTTCCACTGCCCCGAAAAACTCGTGGATGTTCTCCTCCCCCACCCCAAGCACCCGCTTGGCCAGAGCGTAGAGGGTATTTTTGTCCACCTCCTGGGCGTAGTGCTGCTTCCAGCCCCCGGCCAGCAGGATTTTGGAAGCTTTGGGAAGCCTTACGGACATCCCCAGCTCCTCCATCCGGCTCAGGCCGAACCAGAGATAGGAAGGGAAAGCCACAATCCGCACGGGGAAGGGGGAGCGGGCCAGCCGCCCCAGCTGTTTTACCGAGCCGTCCAGGTCCGGAACATAGGCTCCGTTCCGCCACCGCAGGGCGTAGGTCCGGCTGAGAGGCGGAGCAAAGTGGGTCAGGCCGAACATAGTTCTGGCTACCCCCATTTTATCCTGCTTTCCCGGCTTGTAGCCCAGCACCACATAGTGGGCGGGCTTTGGGGAAACCAGTTCATGGCGGAATCCCAGCCGGAGCACCATAGGGATTTCGGCGAAGATGCAGCCCCAGTCGAAGCTCACCCGGCTGAAGCTTCCGCTGGTGCCCGAGGAGGTCACCTTCATGGGGGTGCGCCACTCCGGCATGGAGAAAACATGACGCCGCTTGAAAAACAGAGTGGGCAGGACAGGAATTTTTTCCAGGTCGTCCATGGTATTCAAACACCCGGGAGAGAAGCCCTCCGCCTCACAGATCAGCCGGTATTCGGGGCAGTGTCTGATATGGTAGGCGCAGTTGTCCCGGACGGCCCGGAGAAAACGGGCGTCGGAGCCGGGCAGGTCGTAGACCCGGCTGAGCCAGAAGAGCTTTTGGCGGCTGAGCATAGGCTTACTCCTTACTCCACATCCCGGTAATACAGCCCCCGGGTGAAATCGTTGGGCTGATATTTGCCCTGGTTCAAGTACCGCTCCAGCACCTGGGCGCACTCCAGGGCGTTCTCGGTGGTGAACATGAGCCGGGCCCCCCACAGGCCCAGACGCCGCCAGTCGGCCTGCTTGTCCGCCAGAAAGACCTTTTTGGAGTTGAGAATCTCGTTCCGGCACCCCCAGGCCTTGACCACGGGGAAGCGCTCCCCCTTTCGGTCGGTGAGCAGGTTCACGTTGTCGCAGGTGTGGCGGCCGCAGTGATTATAAATGATGCAGTTCTCCGTAATCATCAGGGGCAGGCGGCCGTAGGCGATAATCTCGGCGGGAACGGCCTTTGAGATATCCCGTATCTGAGGAAATTTCAGCTCGAAGGAGAGGGTGGCGGACAGCAGTTCCAGCCGGCGCAGCTCCTTCATGGTCTGGCTGTTGTATGCCCCCAGGCCGTAGTCCCCCCGGACCTGAAAGCCCATCTGGCGGGCCCGGCGCACCGCGCCCCAGGTGCCGGCCAGGGCCTCGGTCACTCCCAGCTCCCGCAGGGCCACCAGATCCTGCTCCAGCCGGGGCAGCTCCCCGTCAGTGCAGATGCGGGGCAGAGAGACAGCCACAGGCACCCCCGCCTGCCGGCACCGCTCCACCGCCTCAGGATGGGAAGCCCCCTCGTCGGCAGGGAGATAGATGAGGGCGGGGTTCAGCTTCAGCAGATCGCCGCTGAGCTGGCCGGCCGTCCGCAGGGAGACGGTGAATACCGGCGGCTCTTTCTGGTTCTCATACCGCACACCGGGCTGGTAGGCGGTCCGCCGCCGCCGGGGCGCCGTCCCCCGCTGCTTCGTCAGCTCCTCCAGCGCCCGCCGGCGCAGGTCGTTGAGGGCGGACAGAGGGAGGGACAGGCCCTCCGCCACCTTGGCGGTGGCCTTTTCACAGCCGAAGGGGGTGCCCCCGGTGCGGGCAAGCTGGCTCTCCACCTTCTCCCGGGTGAGAGGGACGTTCCTGGCCTCCTCGGGCACGGGGCCCTCCACCTGGGCCACCCGGCCCTGGCGGTCCTGCACCGCCACCTGGGCGGGCCTGCCTGGCTCAATAAGGGCGAACATGCGCACCGGCTCCTTCCGGTTCTCCACCCCGCCCTCATAGGTGGACCGGGCCTGGGCGTACAGCTCCCGGGGCTCCTTCTCCTCCTGGCGGGTGCCGAACATGTCCGGGCCCTTTTGGTTCATATAGTACCCGTCGGTAAAGCCCTGGCGGGAAAAGGCCTGCTTTAACAGCTCGATCTCCTGGGGGGTGGGCTCCCGGTTTTCCCGCAACGCCCGGGCGTAGACTCCGGTGACGACGGCCACATACTCCGGCCGCTTCATCCGGCCCTCCAGCTTGAGGCACGCCACCCCCATGTCCTGCAGCTCCCTCAGATGGCCCGCCATGGACAGGTCCTTCAGAGACAAGGGGTATTCGTCCGCACGGCCGCCCCAGCCGTAGTTCAGGCGGCAGGGCTGGGCACACATTCCCCGGTTTCCGCTGCGCCCGCCGATGACGGAGGAGAAAAAGCACTGGCCCGACCAGCACATGCACAGGGCTCCGTGGCCGAACACCTCGATCTCAATGGGGGAATTTTTGCAGATATAGGCGATCTGGTCCCGGCTCAGCTCCCGGCCCAGCACCACCCGTTCCATCCCCAGGTCGGCGCACAGCTTCACCCCGTCCAGGGAGTGGACGGTCATTTGAGTGGAGCCGTGGATGGGCAGGTCGGGGAGCGACTGACGGAGCATCCGCACCGCCCCCAGGTCCTGGACGATGACCGCGTCCACTCCGATATCGCTGGCGTGGGCGGCCACCTCCGCCGCGGCCGGCAGCTCCCGGTCGGTGAGCAGGGTATTCAGCGTCAGGTTTACCTTGCATCCCCGGAGATGGCAGTAGGAGACCGCCGCCGCGGCCTCCTCTCTGGTAAAATTTTTGGCGCTGCGGCGGGCATTGAAGTCTCCATATCCAAAATAGACGGCGTCCGCCCCGTTTTGGACCGCGGCCGTCACCGCCTCCATAGACCCCGCGGGAGCCAGCAGCTCCATCATAGGCGGCGCCTCCCTTCTTTATTTCTTGGTGCCCAGCTTGAAAATCTCCCGCTTGGCCTCGGACAGCTCCAGCTTCAGCGTGTTGGCCTCTTCCAGGTTTTCCTTCACCTGACGGCGGAGATTTTCCGAGCTCTCCTGCTCCTTCAGGTACAGGTCGGCCACGTTCATGGCGGCCAGCACCGCCGCGTCCGTCTGGGAGAGCCGTCCGCCCGCCGATATCTCCTGAATCTGCTGATCGACCAGCTCGGCGCACCGGCGGACGTATGCCTCGTCCTCCACCGCAACCATGGTATAATCCCTGCCGCCGATGGTGACCACGATTCTGTTTTTCATAACCGATTCCTCCCCGCTCTTTTTCTGATTCCTCAGTTTTTTACAGATAGAGACATTATATCACAAGCGGACGGCTTTGGAAATGAAATATTCTTAGATTTTCCTTAATTTATGTTTTTTCCTCTCCCGGCCCAATACAACAGCCCCGCCAGGCGCTTGCCGGCGGGGCTGTGCTCTTGACTATTTTATTGCCGTCTCTCTGGTCTCCGCAATCTTCCCCTTACGGCCTGACGCCTTGGCTACCTCGCAGATCGGGATGGGAGCTATAGCCAGGACCAGGACCGCGAGCCACTGAAGGGCGCTCATGGGCGCGACGGAAAACACCCCCTGGAGGGGCGGAATCAGCAGAACAGACAGCTGCATGGCCAAACCCGCCAGAAAGGCCCGGTTCATGGCCGGGTTGGAGAGAATCCCCTGGGAGAAGAGGGAGCGGTCCTCGCTGCGGACGTTGAAGGCGTGGAACAGCTGGCACAGGGTGAGCGTGGCGAAGGCCATGGTGTTGGCCGCCGCGCTCTCCATCCCGGGCTCGGCAAGCCGGGTAAGGCCCAGAAAGTAGGCCGCCAGGGTGAGTCCCCCCACCATCAGCCCCTGCCAGGCCAGGCGGATGGAAAACTTCCGGTTAAAGAGCCCCTCGGAGGCGTCCCGCGGCTCTTCCTCCATGACCCCCTCCTCCACCGGCTCCACCCCCAGGGCCAGGGCGGGGAGGGAGTCGGTGACCAGGTTGAGCCACAGCAGCTGCACCGGCGCCAGGGGCATCTGCCCGAACCCCAGAAGAGTGGCGGCAAAGATGGTAAAAATTTCCCCGATATTGCAGGAGAGCAGATAATGAATGGCCTTGCGGATGTTGGAATAAATACCCCGGCCCTCCTCGATGGCGGCCACAATCGTGGAGAAGTTGTCGTCGGTGAGAATCATATCCGCCGCACCCTTGGCCACGTCGGTGCCCGTTTTGCCCATGGCGCAGCCGATGTCGGCCGCCTTCAGGGCGGGGGCGTCGTTCACCCCGTCCCCCGTCATGGCCACCACCCGGCCCCGCTTCTGCCAGGCCTGGACGATGCGCATCTTGTGCTCCGGAGACACCCGGGCAAATACGGCAAACTTTTCAATATCGTTCTCCAGCAGCTCCTGGGGCATGAAATCCAGCTCCGCCCCCGTCACCGACCAGTCCCCGGGGCGGGCGATGTCCAGCTCCCGGGCTACCGCGATGGCCGTGGCCCGGTGGTCCCCGGTGATCATCACCGGCCGCACCCCCGCCAGGTGGCACTTGGCCACGGCGGCGCGCACCTCGGGCCGGGGCGGGTCCATCAGGCCGAAAAGGCCCAGAAAGGTGAGCTCCCGCTCCACCTGCGCCGGCTCGGGACGCCGGGGCAGACGGTCCAGCTCCCGCCGGGCTACGGCAATCACCCGCAGGGCCCGGCCGGCCATCTCCTCGTTGGCGGCCAGAATCCGGGCCCGGTCGCCCTGAGTCATGGGGCCCTTCGCCGTATTGACACACCGGTCCAGCAGCACATCCGGAGCTCCTTTTACCAGAGCGGTCCAGCCTCCCTCCGGGCCGGTATGTATGGTGGTCATCAGCTTGCGGGTGGAGTCAAAGGGAATGTCCGCCACTCGGGGAAAGCGCTCCAGCTCCCGGTTCTGGTCCACCCCGTCCCGGGCGGCGGCCACCACCAGGGCTCCCTCGGTGGGGTCGCCGGAGGCGGCGGGGGCTCCGGCCTTCCAGGCAAGCCGGGCGTCGGAGCACAGAGCGCCCGCCAGCATGGCGTCCCGCCGCAGGGTCCCGGGGGCGAGCCACACCCGCTGCACCGTCATCCTGTTCTGGGTGAGCGTGCCCGTCTTGTCAGAGCAGATTACCCCGGCGCAGCCCAGGGTCTCCACAGCGGGCAGCTTTTTCACAATGGCGTTTCGCCCCGCCAGCCGCTGGACCCCCAGAGCCAGTACAATGGTGACAATGGCGGGCAGGCCCTCGGGAATGGCGGCCACCGCCAGGGAGACGGCGGTGAGAAACATGTCCAGCATTTCCTTTCCCTGAAGCAGCCCCACGCCAAACATAACTGCGCACACTGACAGGCACAGAAAGGACAGGGATTTGGAGATTTCCCCCATCCGCTTTTGCAGCGGGGTGTCCCCCTGACCGCTGTCCAGCAGCAGTCCGGCGATATGGCCCATCTGGGTGTCCATGCCTGTGGCCACCACCAGGGCGGTCCCCCGGCCGGCGGTAATAAGGGTGCCTGAAATGAGCATATTTACCTGGTCCCCCAGGGGGGTGTCCTCCGGGAGCGCCCCCGCCGCCTGCTTCTCCACCGGCACCGACTCCCCGGTCATGGCCGACTCGTCGGCCTGGAGGCGGCTGCACTCCAGAATACGGGCGTCGGCGGGGACCTGGTCCCCCGCCTCCAGAAGGATCACATCCCCCGGCACCAGGGCGGAGGCAGGCACCCTTCGGGGGGCGCCCTCCCGCAGAACGCCGGCCTGGGGAGAGGACATCCGCCGCAGCTCCTCCAGGGCCTGCTGGGCGTGGTCCTCCTGGGTGATGGAGATGATGCCGTTGACCACTACGATTACCAGGATAATCACCCCGTCCAGCCAGTCCTCCCCTCCGCTGGCCGCCAGGGACAGGGCCGCCGCCGCCAGCAGCACCAGGATCATGGGATCTTTCAGCTGCCCTAAAATCCGGACGAAAAGACCCGGGGGTTCGGGCCGGGCCAGCCGGTTTGGTCCGTACTTCTCCAGCCGCCGGGCCGCCTCTCGCTCCGCCAGTCCCTGAGGCCGGCCGTCCACCTCCTTCATCACCTGCGCTACGCTTTTGCTGTGCCAGCCGCCCATGCGCCCACCCTCTCTTCCAGTTTCTTCCAGTATAGCGAGGGCCTGTCCATTTTTCGGGGGAAACCTGTCGAGAGATAAAAAATTATCCCGCCGGGATATACCCGGCGGGACTCCGCCTTCTCAGCACCAGCTAAGCTCTTCCGCCAGCAGGCGGGTGTAGTCCTTCAGAAACGCATGGAGCTTTTCCAGCCCCTCCCGGCCGATTTTTTCCGCTTGTTCCGGCTCTTCCAGCAGTTGGAGATAGCTGTCCGCCACGATTGAAATAAATCTCTTAAATTCCAGCAACTGCCCGACCTGAAGGGCACAGCGCTCGGCATAAATTCTCCCCTCGGGCGAAAACCCATACTCCGCTTCGCGCTTAAACATCTTTTCTGGCATGGGCAATTTCCGCACGCGGGCCATACATCCGCACAGCCGCATCACCTCTTCCTCTATGCGGTCCCATTCCTCCTGTTCAGGCAATTGTTCTCCCCCCACCATTTTTCTAATATGGGGATTATATCCCCTTATCAAACCGGATTATAACCTCTATACTTAATATTACCTGTTCCTGTGCTTACAAAGATTCTATCACAGCACCTGTTTCCAAATGTACCTTAGAAATTTCTCACATATTTTTCTACTCTAGGAACAAACAACAAAATATATTAGAATAAGATATGGATCGGGGGGATACCATGTCTTTTCAGATTAAAAATACGAAACAACGCGTAAAGCATATTTATAAGACTTTGTATATCTCCGAAACACTGGCTTCAAAAATTGATAATATGGCCTTTGTCAACAGTACCAGCTTTAACAACGTGGTTATCAGCATGATTGAGGCCTGCCTAAAAGAAGATGTAAATTGATCCTCCGGGACTGACAGTCCTGGAGGATCTTTCTGCGTTTCCAGCTTGACGATATAAAGAAATTCAGGCGTAATTGACCCGCCGGGAGAACGGTCCCGGCGGGTTTCCTATTGTTTCATCTCCAGCAGCGTCCTGGCCACGTTGTCTGCCCAGAGGCGGCCCCCGGCGATGGCCTCTGACAGGGTATTGCCGTGGCCGCCCACCTCCACCAGAACGGAACCGGGCGAGAGCTGCTGGTTATAGCGGCTTTTGCGCAGGACGGCGGGCCGGGCCAGGCTGGCGTAGCCCTTCACCAGGTTTCCCTGCAATTTGAGGGCAAAGGCCAGATTATCCCTCCAGCGAGGGTGCTCCGCCCCCCCGGCGTCGGTGCCCAGCACCATCATCACCTGGGCCACCTTCTGCCCCGCCTCATCGGACACCAGCTTATAGATCTCCCCCTCATTCCCCACCAGGGCGTCCCGGTGGACGTCAAAGACCACCTGAATGGAGGGATACTGCGCCAGCCACTGCTCCACTGCCGCCTTGGAGCGGTCATAGGCCCCGTTGTAGGCGGGGTAGTCGCACAGAGAGGTGTCGTGAATCACCTGAAAGCCGTAAGCCCGGAATACAGTGGCGATCTCCTCCCCCACCCGGACCACGTTATGGGTGCAGTCGGTGGTGCGGTAGGGATCGCTCTCCTCATATGTATCGCCGTCGGACATGGAGTAGGCCTCACTGCCGTGGGTGTGGACGATCAGAATCTGAGGCCCTTCCCCCAAAGGCACGTCCACCGTCCCCTCCCGGAGCAGGGAGGCATCCAGCTCCAGGCCGGTGCGGTTGTAGACATAGACCCCGCCGTCCCGGAGGTACTGGCTGCCTTCCTTGCCCCGGCCGGTCATCTCCACGATGTTCTCCCCGCCGGCGGGGGGCTCCAGCTCCGGCGCTTCTACGTCCTCCCGGTCTGCCGGGTCCGGCTCCTCCGATTCGGCCGCGCCGGGGTCATCCCGCCCGCCCCGGCGCGCCAGCACCGCCTCCTCTCCGGCCGCCAGGAGGGGAGACGACTTCAGCAGCAGGCGGCCCCAGCCGGTCAGCCCCCGCTCCTGGCCGGGCAGCTCCCCCAGCTGGGATTTCATCAGTGACACCGCCAGCGCCGGCTCCTCCCCCAGGGCGGTCAGGCCGCGTTCCATCTCTCTCAGGTCCGCTGTCAGGCTTACCCCCCAGGCCGCCGCCAGCACCAGTCCCAGCGCCGCCCCCCGGCGCAGGGCCCGTCCCACCTGTCCCCTGTCCGCCATAGTATCACTCCTTATCCTGCGTAAGCTGTGCGGTACCATTCTATGCCCGGCAGGACAGGGATATGACCGCGGGGGAGCGCTCCAAGCCCGGAACTTTATCTGTGTTTTTCACGCCTCATAGGGGGGAAACGTGAAAACAAATCTTCTCGGCCGGCACTTCCTGCCGGCGAAAATCCCTTGTGTTTTGCGGAAAGAAATAGTATACTGTATAAGTTAAAACAGTGCTTCTGGGAGGTTCTTATGGAACGCACCACCGTGATTTCCCCCGCCGAGATAGAAAAACAGCTGGAGTACTGCGCCGCCGTGGCCCGGCTGACCGCCCAGTGGCCGGAAAAGCCCCTTGCCTTTGTGGACACCTACGGCTGCCAGCAGAATGAGGCCGACTCCGAGCGCATCCGGGGCTGTCTGGAAAAAATGGGCTTTGGTTTTACCGGCGACGAGGAGAAAGCCCGGATTATCGTCATTAATACCTGCGCCATCCGGGAGCACGCGGAGCAGCGGGTCTTTGGCAACGTGGGCGCTCTGGTCCACGTGAAGCGCCGCCACCCGGACACCCTCATCTGCCTGTGCGGCTGCATGGCCCAGCAGCCCCGTGTGGCCAAAAAAATCCGGGAGTCCTACCGCCATGTGGACCTGGTGTTCGGCCCCCACGCCCTCTGGAAATTTCCGGAGATGGTCTGCGGCCTGCTCACCCGCCACGGGCGGACCTTCTCTGTGGCTGATGAGGCCGGGTCCATCGCCGAGGGCCTCCCTGTGGTGCGGCAGGACAAGGTAAAAGCCTGGGTTTCCGTTATGTACGGCTGCAACAACTTCTGCTCCTACTGCATCGTGCCCTACGTCCGGGGACGGGAGCGCTCCCGAAAACCAGAGGATATCCTGGCTGAGGTGCGGCAGCTGGTCAGCGAGGGCTATAAGGATATCACCCTGCTGGGTCAGAATGTGAACTCCTATGGCAGGGACCTGGACGAGTCCTTGGATTTTTCCGGCCTGCTGGAGCAGGTCAACGCCATCTCCGGGGACTTCCTTATCCGTTTTATGACCTCCCACCCCAAGGACGCCACCCAAAAGCTCTTTGAGACCATGGCCCGGTGCGAAAAGGTGGCCCCGGTGCTCCACCTGCCCTTCCAGGCGGGGAACGACCGGGTCCTCAAGGCGATGAACCGCCGCCATACCCGGTCGGAGTATCTGGAAAAAATCAAGGCGCTCAAGGCCCTGATCCCCGATATCGTCCTTACCTCCGACGTCATTGTGGGCTTTCCCGGCGAAACCACCGAGGAATTTGAGGACACCCTCCGGGTGCTGGAGGAGGTCCGCTTTGACGCGCTGTTCACCTTTATCTTTTCCCCCCGCCCCGGCACCCCGGCGGCGGAGATGGACGACCCCATACCCCGGGAGGAAAAATTGGCCAGCTTTAACCGCCTCACCGCCCTTCAGGATCAGATCTCCGAGGAAAAGCATGCCGCCTACATTGGGAAAACGGTGCGCTGCCTGATTGACGGCGCATCCGACGACGCGCGCTGGGATCTCACTGCCCGCACTCCCGGCAACCGGCTGGTCCGGGTCACAGGCGACAAGTCCGCCCCAGGCCGGTTCCGGGACGTGAAAATCACCGGGGCCAACAAGTGGTCCCTGTTCGGGGAATTGATTTAGAGAAAGAAGGTACTCCCATGCCGGAAATCACCCCCATGATGCAGCAATATCTGGACATCAAGGCCCAGAACCCGGACTCCATCCTGTTTTTCCGGCTGGGGGACTTTTACGAGATGTTCAACGAGGACGCCAAGCTGGCGTCCAGAGAGCTGGACCTGACCCTCACCACCCGGGACCGGAACAAGCCGCCGGAGGAGCGCACCCCCATGTGCGGGGTGCCCTACCACTCCGCCGACAGCTACATTGCCCGGCTCATCGCCAAGGGCTATAAAATCGCCATCTGTGAGCAGACCGAGGACCCGGCGCTGGCCAAGGGGCTGGTGGACCGGGACATCATCCGGGTGGTGACGCCGGGGACGGTGATCGCCTCCTCCATGCTGGAGGAGGGCAAAAATAACTACATCTGTGCCGTTTACCTGGACTCCGCCGCCTGCGGCCTGTGCCTGTGCGACATCTCCACCGGGGAGGTATACGCCTCCGCCTTCCCCGCGGGCGTGGAGGGCCTGGGCCACCTGGAGAACGAGCTGGCCCGCTTCCACCCCGCCGAGGCGGTGCTGTCCTCGGGGGCCTGGAACGCCGACGGACTGGTACCCTTCCTCAAGGACCGGCTGGACTGCCTGTGCGAGAACGGCGGCGAGGCCCGCTTCCGCATCGGCGCAGCCCGGCCCCTGGCGGAAAAGCAGTTCAAGTCCGGCCTCCGGGATATTCCGCCGCAGGACGAGGCGGCGGTCCAGGCCGCCGGGGGGCTGCTGTCCTACCTCTACGAGACCCAAAAGACCGATTTAAGTCACATCTCCGCCCTTACCTACTACACTGCGGGCCGTTTTCTGGAGCTGGACCTCACCGCCCGGCAGACCCTGGAGCTCACCGCCACCATGCGGGGCAAGGAAAAGAAGGGCTCTCTGCTGTGGGTGCTGGACAAGACCAAAACCGCCATGGGGGGGCGGCTCCTCCGGGGCTGGATGGAGCGGCCCCTTCTCTCCCCGGCCCGGATCGCCCGGCGGCAGCAGGGGGTGGCCGACCTGGTGGAGGACGCCATTACCCGGGAGGAGCTGTCTCTGGCCCTCCGGGAGGTCACCGATCTGGAGCGGCTGGCCGGCCGGGTGGTCTACGGCTCCGCCGGCTCCCGTGACCTGGCCGCCCTGTCCGCCGGATTGGGCAGACTGCCCCACATCCGGGATCTGCTCTCCCACTGCCCCTCCCCCCTCCTCCAGGAGCTGCGGGGGCAGCTGGACGACCTGCCTGAGCTGCGCGCCCTGCTGGACGGCGGCCTGCGGGACGAGGACGAAAAGCCCCTGCCCTTTTCCGTCCGGGAGGGGGGCTTCATCCGCCCGGGCTACAACGCCAAAGTGGACGAGCTGCGCTCCCTGCTCAACAACGCCAACGGCCACATCATCGACATGGAGGTCAAAACCAAGGAACAGACCGGCATCAAGAATATGAAGATCACCTCCAACAAGGTGTTCGGCTACTATATTGAGGTGGCCAAGTCCCAGACCGGTCTGGTGCCCGGCCACTGGACCCGGAAGCAGACTACGGTGAACGCCGAACGGTACATCTCCCCCGAGCTGAAGGAGCTGGAGCACGCCATCCTCTCCGCCCAGGACCAGGTGACGGCACTGGAGTACCAGCTCTTTTGCCAGCTGAAGCAGGCCGTCTGCGAACAGGTGGACCGGATTCAAAGAACCGCCGCCGCCCTGGCCCAGGTGGACGTGCTCCACTCCCTGGCCGCGGCCGCCGCCGCCAACAACTACTGCATGCCCCAGGTGGACGATTCTGATACCCTCACCATTGTGGAGGGCCGGCACCCGGTGGTGGAGAAAATGCTCAAGGGCGCCCCCTTCGTCCCTAACGACACCCATATGGACGGGGGGGACGACCTGGCCGCCATCATCACCGGCCCCAATATGGCGGGAAAATCCACCTATATGCGGCAGGTGGCCCTGATTGCCCTCATGGCCCAGATGGGCTCCTTCGTACCCGCCCGCTCCGCCCGCATCGGAGTGGTGGACCGGATTTTTACCCGCATCGGGGCCAGCGACGACCTCTCCTCCGGCCAGTCCACCTTCATGGTGGAGATGACCGAGGTGGCCGCCCTGCTCAGCCACGCCACCCGGAAGTCCCTGCTCATCCTGGATGAGATCGGCCGGGGCACCTCCACCTACGACGGCATGGCCATCGCCCGGGCGGTGCTGGAGCACTGCGCCGACACAAAGCGGCTGGGGGCCAAGACCCTCTTCGCCACCCACTACCACGAGCTTACCGCCCTGGAGGGAGAAATTTCCGGGGTGAAGAACTACAACATCGCTGCCAAGAAGCGGGGAAACGACGTGATTTTCCTGCGGAAAATCGTCCGGGGCGGGGCCGACCAGAGCTACGGCGTGGAGGTGGCCCGGCTGGCCGGAGTGCCCGACCGGGTGGTGCGCCGGGCCCGGCAGATCCTGGAGGAGCTGGAGAGCGGGAACGCCCCCGCAGGGGCCGTCCCCCCGGGCGGCCCGTCCTCCGGCGACAGCCAGCTCTCCCTGGGCGACATCGGCGGCCAGACCGTATTAAAAAAGCTGCGGATGACCGACGTGAACATCCTCTCCCCCATTGAGGCGCTCAATCTCCTGGCCGAGCTGAAACAGGATTTGAATGGGGGTTGATCAGTCCCCGCTGAGGCACCCAAAGCCTCCTTTGGCAAAGGGGCCTTGGCCGCCCACAGGCGTGACGAAAGGAGTCTGTCGTGAAGCACGCAAAATACTTATTCCTTCTTACCCTCTGCCTGCTCCTCGCCGCCTGCGGCCCTAAGCCTGTCGAGCCGGCAGCTTTGGATCTGGATTTTATCGCCGATACTCTTACGGCCAGCGGATATTTTCCCCAGCCGCTGGAGGCCCAGGACCCGGAGCTGGTTCCCGGACTCCTGAATCTCTACGAGGACCGCATTGAGGCCAACCCGGAGGATATCGCCCAGGCCCGGTACACCATGTCTCTGGGGCTGGTGGCCGACCAGTTCCTCCTGCTGGAGGGGACGGACAGCGGGGCGGCTGACCGGCTGGAGAAGGCGCTGGCCACCTACGCGGAGGACCAGCGGTCCGCCTATGAGTTCTATGCCCCTGAACAGGCCGCCCGGATGGACGACCCCATTGCAGAGCGGCAGGGGAATTACCTGCTCTTCGCCGTGGGGAGCGACCGGGACGCTCTGGCTGACCTGTGCGAAAAGCTGATGGCCGGGGAGGCGGTCCAGCTGCCCGAATCTCCCCCCGCCCCCGCCCTCTCTCAGCCCGCGCCCGATGCGTCGGAGCCCGACGTCCCCCGGCCTGACGCCCCGGCGGGCTCCTTGGTCACGGGGCCGTCCATCCCCTTTACCGGGGAGGAGCTGGACCAGGCCCGGCAGGCCGCGCTGGACTACTACGCCGGGACGGTGTTCGACGTCACAGAGCTGGTATTTGAGGAGCAGATGGCAAATACCGTGGGCTTTACCGTCCAATGCTCCAAGGGGGGCGTAAGAGTGGACCCGGACCGGACCATCGTTCTGGAGCTTCAGGACGGGGTCTGGACGGTTGCGAGCGAGGGATATTAACTCCCCAGCGCCTCCAGCATCAGGCGCACGCCGAACCGGAAGCCTTCCCGGTAGAAATGGAAGTTCCGCCAGTCATCCAGTTCCCCTTCCAGGGTGAAAAGACGGTCCGCAAATTCATCTCCAAACATCCGCCCTACCTTCTCCCATTCCTCGCAGAGCTGTTCGCACAATTCCTGTTGCTTTTGGCCCTGTTTCGGGGTAATATCGTATTCGTCATTGAATATTTCACGCAAAACAGTTTTCATTTTGCACCTCCCGGTGAGTACCTTTTAAAGGTATATCCAGGGTTATTATAGTCCCTTTTCAGATGACTTGTCAAGGGGGTATCTTATGTTTTCAAAAGAACTCTTCGGTCAGCGCATCTTACAGCTCCGCAAGCAGCACAATGAGACGCAAAAAGATTTGGCCGAATTGCTGGATGTAGGAAAGGGCCATATCAGCGAAATCGAACGGGGCAACCGTACCACTTCCGCTGAACGTATTGCCCTGATCTGCGAGCATTACCAGGTGTCCTCCGACTACCTCCTGGGCCTGGTGGACGACCCCAGGACCCGGTTAAAACCAAAGAGAAAGTGAGCGCATCCATGCCAAACATTCAAGTATTAGACCCCCATGTGGCCGACCTGATCGCCGCCGGCGAGGTGGTGGAGCGGCCGGCCAGCGTGGCCAAGGAGCTGATGGAGAACGCCATCGACGCCGGGGCCTCCGCGGTAACGGTGGAGATTTCCCACGGCGGGCTCACCTTCCTCCGGGTCACCGACGACGGGAAGGGCATCCCGGCCCCTGAGCTGAAAACCGCCTTTCTCCGCCACGCCACCAGCAAGCTGCGCACCGAGCGGGACCTGGAGGCCATCGGCACCCTGGGCTTCCGGGGAGAGGCCCTGGCGGCCATCGCCGCCGTTTCCCGGATCGAGGTCCTCACCCGGACGGCGGAGGCGGAGCTGGGGGCCTCCCTGGCCCTGGAGGGGGGCGCCCCCGGAGCGGTGGAGGAGGCGGGCTGTCCCCGGGGCACCACCATGGTGGTGCGGGACCTGTTCTTCAACACCCCCGCAAGGCTGAAATTTATGAAAAAGGACGCCGCCGAGGGCGCCGCCGTCTTTGCCGCGGTCCAGCGGACCGCCCTGTCCCACCCGGAGGTCAGCGTGAAGTTCATCCGGGACGGCAGACAGGAGCTGCTCACCCCCGGGGACGGACAGCTGAAATCCGCCGTCTACGCCGTGCTGGGCCGGGAGCTGGCCCTGGGCTTCCGGGAGGTGCGGGCCGCCGGAGAGGACATAACCGTCACCGGTTTTGTGTCCATGCCCGCCTGCTGCCGGGCCAGCCGGAACTGGCAGTTCTTCTTTGTCAACGGCCGCCAGGTAAAGTCCCCCCTGATGGCCGCCGCCCTGGAGGAGGCCTATAAAAATCAGAAGATGGTAGGCAGATTCCCCGGCTGCGTCCTCCATTTACAGACCAGGCTGAACGCCGTGGACGTAAACGTCCACCCCGCCAAGACCGAGGTGAAGTTTGGCGGGGAGCGGGCGGTATTTTCGGCGGTGTACCACGCCGTCCTCTCCACCCTGGAGGGGGATTCCTCCCACCCCAGGGCCGTGCTGAAAAACACCGAGCTTCCCGGCATGCACAAGCAGGACACAGTGACGGAAAATCAGCTGCGGATTTCCGCGGGGGCGGCCGCCGCCGGCCGGCCGCCCATCAGCAGGCCGGCCCCTGCGGGCGTGCTTCCCCCTGTGGTCCGGGTGCACGACAGCAGCTATGCGCCGCCGGCCCCCGTCCCCCCGCAGGAAACAAAGGCCCCTTTGGCAAAGGGGACGGAGGATCGCGTTTCGCCGCAGACGAAATGTGCGAAGCAAATAAAGTTACCGGAAACCGGCGATATTTCATACGTTTCGGCTTCGCCGAAACACAATCCTCAGTCAGCGGCCTCGCCGCTGCCAGCTCCTTTGCCGGAGGAGCCTTTGCCGCCTGCGGGCGGGACGGAGGAGCTCCACTGGCGGGTGGCCGGGGAGGTGCTGAACACCTATATTATCGTGGAGCGGGGAGAGACGGTCTATCTCATCGACAAGCACGCCGCCCACGAGCGGATGAACTTCGACCGGATGAAGGCCGAGGATTACGATCCCATGTCCCAGACTCTGCTCACCCCGGTGATCTGCCGGCTGGTCCCCCAGGAGCGGGAGGTTTTGCTGGCCCACAGGGCTCTGCTGGAGGAATTCGGCTTTGAGGCGGACGAGCTGGGGGCCGACCTGGCCGTCCGCCAGGCCCCCGACTATGTGGACGCCGCCGATATCCCCGCCGCCCTGGAGGAGCTGGCCCGGAGACTGCTTACCTCCGGCTCCGCCGACCCCGCCGCCGCCCGGGACGAGCTGCTCCACACCATGGCCTGCAAAGCGGCCATCAAGGGGGGCTGGCACAGCGCCCCCCGGGAGCTGGAGCGGATTGCCGCCGCCGTGATGTCCGGACAGGTGAAATACTGCCCTCACGGCCGGCCGGTGGCCATTGCGCTGACCAAAAAGGGGCTGGAGAAGCAGTTTAAGCGGACATAGCGGGAGGTGCTCTCATGTCCTGGAACGAATGTCTCTATGCGTACCATAAAAAATACGGCGGCCAGTTTCTGGCCGGTGAGACGGACGACGCCATGCTCATCCTCTCCCATAAGGACCGGCCGCTGGCGGTGGACCTGTCCCTGGTGAGCGGCGGCCGGGGCGGCACGTTCAGCTATATCCGCGCCCGTGTCCCCGTCACCCTGGCCAGGCCCTACAGCCTGACCGTCGGGGCGAAAAAGGTCCTGTCCGGCGGGGTGAACGCCGTGCTCAAGGTCACCTCCGGCGTGGGCGGCTTTTCGGCGGATTACGGCTTTCCCGAAGTCACCGGAAAGCGGCTGATCCGCTCGGACAACCGCGGCTTCACCAAGCTGGTGCTGGGGAGCCTGGAGTTTCGGAATGCCCTGCTGGCCTGCCCGGGAGACAGGGTAGAGGTCCGGCCCGGACCCGGGGAGGAGGGGCTGCACCTGATCACCGTCACCACCGCGTCGGCGGCAGCCAGCGCGGGCGGGGACTGGTACCTGGGCACCAGCGGGGAGTATACCGGGATATACGGCAGCGAGGAGGACAAGGCCAGGGAGGCCCGGCGGGTGGAGGAGGAGTTCTTCCCCCGGCTGGAGCGCTTTCTGGATTTGACCCGGGCGGCCTATAACGCCATTACGCAATGGCCGATATAAGAGGGGACGGTATCATGCCTCCAAAAATTCTGGTCATCACCGGCCCCACCGCCTCCGGCAAGACCTGGCTGGCGGTGGAGCTGGCAAAGAAATATAACGGCGAGGTGGTGTCCGCCGACTCCATGCAGATTTACCGCCGCATGGACATCGGCACCGCCAAGCCCACGGCCGGGGAAATGGGGGGCGTGCCCCACCACATGATCGACGTGGCCGACCCGGAGGAGGACTTCTCCGTGGCCCGGTACGTGGACATGGCCTCACGCTGTGTGGACGGCGTGCTGTCCCGGGGAAAACTGCCCATTCTGGCGGGTGGAACGGGACTGTACATCGACTCCCTGCTTTCCGGCCGCACCTTCGCCGCCTTTGATGAAGCCAGCCCCCTGCGCGCCGCGCTGGAGGAGCGGTATGCCCGGGAGGGGGGACAGGCCCTGCTTCAGGAGCTGGCCAAAGCCGACCCGGAGGCCGCCGCCCGCCTTCACCCCAACGACGGCAAGCGGATTGTCCGGGCCCTGGAGGTGTGGCTGACTACCGGCAAGACCATCACCCGGCACAATGAGGAGACCAGAGCCCTCCCTCCCCGGTATGACGCGCTCACCCTCACCCTGGACTTTGTACGGCGGGAAGACATGTGGGAGCGCATCGACCGCCGGGTGGACCGGATGATGGCGGACGGGCTGGCGGAGGAGGTGCGCTCCCTGCTCCGCAGCGGCGTGCCCGCCCGGTGCACCGCCATGCAGGCCATCGGCTACAAGGAAATGGCCGCGGCGATACGGGGAGATGGGAACATCGCCGCGGCTGCGGCGCAGATAAAACTGCGGTCCCGGCAGTACGCCAAGCGGCAGCGGACCTGGTTCCGGCGCAATCAGGAGGCCCGGCGGCTGCTGTGGGAGCCTGTCCCGAATTTTGCGGACGTGCTACAGCGTTCGACAGCATTTCTGGAAGAATTTGGTATATAGTAGAGTCGCGAAGCCGCCAGGACCAGGCGGAGCGTGCCAGCTTCAGCAGGTACGAAGCCGCCGCAGGCGGCCCGGCGGCCGCGACTAAAAAAAGAACGGAGTGCTACATATGCCAACCACACAGAAAATCAACAACCTCCAGGAGATCTTTCTCACCCAGGCCCGCCGGGAGCGCCGGCCGGTCACCATGTTTCTGATGAACGGCTTTCAGATGCGGGGCTGCATCACCGGCTTTGACGCCTTTACCGTCATCCTCACCAGCGACGGCAAGCAGCAGGTCATCTACAAGCACGCCATTTCCACCATCGTCCCGGAGCGGCCTGTGCCGCTGACCGAGACAGAGGAGGCCATGTAAGGGCGCGTATAGCGCACCCGCCATTTTCTGATCGTCTATTCCGGGCGGAGGATATCCGCCCCTACGGGCAGTATCCTGCACACAGAAAGAGAGAACCCCCATGAAGCAAGGAAAACCTTTGATTACCTTTGTGGTTCTAGCCCTCGCGGCCGTGATTGCCATCTACTTCGCCTACTATGTCTTCCAGGCTTTTAACGAGCCCTACCAGACCACCCAGGTCTACTCCTACACCGCCCACGACAGCGTGACGGCGGAGGGGCTTGTGGTGCGGAAGGCCCTGGTGCTCCCCGCCCAGACCGGTATCCTGGAGCTCACCCGGGCGGAGGGTGAAAAGGTGGGCAAGGGCCAGCAGATCGCCCTGGTCTATCGGGACAGTCAGGCCCAGGCCAGCCAGGCCCATATCGAGGAGCTGCAGCTGTCCATCGAGCTGCTGGAGGAGGCTGTCTCCCAGTCGGGCGATCTGGAATCCGCCGCCCGGCTGGACGAGGACATTATTCAATCTATGGTGGCCCTGCGCGCCTCCTACGCTCTGGGCGACTGCACCCAGCTGCGGGAGCAGGTGCTGGGGGTCAAAAGCAGCGTGCTCAAGCGGGGCTACACCTACGGGGACGGGCTGACCTCCGCGGACCTGTCCGCCCGGCTTCGTCAGCTTCGGGAGGAGCTGTCCGTCCTCACCCGCCAGTCCGCCCGGGCCACCACGCGGGTCTCCGCCCCCACGCCGGGGGTATTCTCCAGCCTGGTGGACGGCTATGAGTCCCGACTCACCCCGGAAACCATTTATCAGCTCACCCCCACCAGCCTTCAGGAGCTTATCAACAGCCCCGCCGGAGAGGACGGCGGCGCCATGGGCAAGCTGATCACCTCCGACACCTGGTACTTTGCCGCCAATCTGCCCGAGGCGGCCGCCCGCCGTCTGAAAGAGGGGGAGTCCGTTTCCCTGCGTTTCTCCGGCGAGCTGAACCGGGACGTGGAGATGACGGTGGACCGCATCGGCTCCACCGAGGAGGGGAAAACCCTGGTGGTCTTTTCCTCCAACCGCTATCTCATCCTCACCACCCTGCTGCGCCACCAGACCGCCGAGTTGATTTTTGAAAGCTGGACCGGCCTGCGTATTCCCAAGCAGGCCCTGCGCCTGGTGGAGTTTTCTCAGCAGATTCCCGACTCCGACGGCTCCGGCGTCACGACCAGCAAGACCGGGGTCTACGCCCTGGTCAACGGCCGCACCGAATTCCGAGAGGTGTCCATCCTCTACGAGGGCAGCGATTACTATGTGGTCCGCCCCCTGGGCGCCGGACGGAAGATCCTTCGGGCCGGAGACGCCGTCATTACCCACGGCACCGGCCTGCAGGACGGACTGCTGCTGGAGGGATAACGGCGGAAACGGGGGCCCTGCTCCCCGGAAGACACGGGCTGAACCATTCTATACAGAGAGAAGGAATTATTATGGACCTGTCCCAAAACGTTAAAGCCGTACAGGAAAAAATTTCCGCCGCCGCCCGGGCGGCGGGGCGGGACCCGAGGGAAATCACCCTGTGCGCCGCTACCAAGACTCAGACTGACGGCACCATCCGGGCCGCCATCGCCGGCGGGATCCGCCTGTGCGGAGAGAATCGGGTACAGGAGCTGACCGCCCACCTGGAGGCGGACGCCTACGCCGGGGCGGAGGTGCATTTTATCGGCCACCTCCAGACCAATAAGGTGAAGCAGGTGGTGGGCCGGGTCTCTCTCATCCATTCAGTGGACTCTGAGCGGCTGCTTCGGGCAGTGGCCGCCCAGGCGGACAAGCTGGGCATTGTCCAGGACATCCTTCTGGAGGTGAATATCGCCGGGGAGGAGAGCAAGGGAGGCGTCTCCCCGGAAAGCCTGCCCGCCCTGGCGGAGCTGGCCCGCTCCTGCCCCCAGGTCCACCTGCGGGGACTGATGGCAATCCCGCCTGTTTCAGCTGTTTCCGGCTCCAACCGGAAATATTTTTCCCAAATGCACAATCTTTTTGTTGACATAACCAAGAAAATGTCGGATAATCAATATGTTATGGATTGTCTCTCTATGGGCATGAGCGCCGATTACGAGGATGCCGTCGCGGAGGGCGCCACTCTGGTCCGGGTGGGCACCGCTCTGTTTGGTCCCCGCCCCCCTGTGAGCGCTGCCCATTGACAGTTTTCTGTATACTTTCGGAGAAAAGAGGATGTAACAAATGGGAATTTTTGACGAGTTCAAGCGGCTGGCCCATCCCTACGAGGATGAGGATGAGGACGATTACGACGATTTCGATATTTCCCCCCGCCCCGTAGAGCGCCGGGACCGCAGCGACCGTATGGACCGCGCCCCCCGGGACAGCGGCGGCTATGGCGGTTACAGCTCCCCCGCTCCCGAGGATGACCGCCGCTCCAACAAGGTGGTCAACATCCGGGCGGCCACCCAGCTCCAAGTGGTGCTGGTGAAGCCCGAGCGCTTTGAGGACGCCTCCTCCATTGCCGACCACCTGCGGGAGAAACGCACCGTGGTGCTCAACCTGGAATCCACCAACGGCGAGATTGCCCGCCGCCTGCTGGATTTCCTGGCCGGCGTGTCCTACGCCCAGGAGGGCAAAATCAAGAAGGTGGCCATCTCCACCTACATCATCACCCCCTACAATGTGGACATCCTGGGCGACCTGATTGACGAGCTAGAGAATAACGGGCTCTATTTCTAAAGCGTATCCGGGCCGCCCCGGATGGGAGCGTTCAGCAGAGGCCGGCGCCCTCGCCGATTCGCTGCGTCTATATAAAACCGGACGGGCCGCCGAGGGCGGCGGCCCCTACTGGAGGAACAAATATGCTTACACCACAGGAAGTATCCGAGCGTGCCTTTCAAAAGGCGTCCTTCGGCGGCTATAATATGGCCCAGGTGGACGAGTTTTTGGATGTTCTCACCGGGGATTACTCCGCGTTGTACAACGAGAACGCGGTGCTGAAAAACAAAATGAAGGTGCTGGTGGACAAGGTGGAGGAGTACCGCTCCACTGAGGAGGCCATGCGCAAGGCCCTTATGGCCGCCCAGCGGATGGCCGACGACCTGGTGCGTGAGGCTGAACGGAAGCGGGATGAGCTGCTTTCTCAGGCCGACACTGAGGCCCAGGACCGCAGGGCTCAACTGGCTCGGGAGCTGGAAGCGGAGGAGTTCCGCCTGAAGCGGGCCCAGCAGTCCACCGCCGCTTTTGTAACCAAGGTGCGCGACCTCCACGGCAGGGAGGCTCAGCTGCTGTCTCAGCTGGAGGAGCTTTATCCCCCTGAGGTTCAACCCGTTGCGGACCCGGTGGAGGAAAAGGTCTCTGAGATTGATGACAATGTTCAGCGCCTGCTGGCCCAGGCCATGGAGGCTGCTACCGCCGAAAACCTGCGGGCCAAGGCCCAGGAGGAGGCTCCCGAGGAACGGGACATGTCCGACACTGCCGAGTTTACTCCCGGCGCTCCCCAGGAGGACGACTACGACGAGGACGACGCCCGGGACTATGAGGAGGGCGCCCGGGAAGAGGACGAGGAGGACGGCGGCCGCCGGTCGGGAGGGGGTCGCATTGATTTCGGCGCCCTTCAGTTCGGCCGGGATTACGAGATTACCTGACCTCCCGCGTAACCGTACTTACAGCACCAGGTGCCCGGCCGGGCGGGGGCCCCTGTGAACACCACCGCCCTTTAACCAAAGACAGCTGACTTCACCCCTACCCCCACCGGGGGCAGGGGCGTTGCCGTGTTCCCCAAAACCGCCAAATTTTCCTAAAAACCGAGGTGTTTCGCGTGAAACTGCTTACCGCGGCCCTGAACCGGCTGCCGGAATTTCAGCAGCTCCTTTCCTCCCTGGAGGGGGGACGCTCCCCTGCGGCCCTGTCGGGCGCGGCGGCCATCCACCGCTGCCACGCGGCCGCGGGAATCGGCCTGACCACCGGACGGCCGGTGGTGGTCATCTGCGCCGACGAGAGTGAGGGTATGCGGCTGGCCCGGGACCTGGGGGCCTTTGCCGGGACCTCCGTGCCGGTGCTGGGTCCCCGGGACTTCACCTTCCATAACGCCGCGGCCCTTTCCCGCCAGTGGGAGCACCGGCGGCTGGCCCTGATGAAAAGCCTGTCCGACGGAAAATACCCCTTTCTGGTTGCTACCGTGGAGGGCCTGCTCCAGCGCACCCTGCCCCCGGCGGCTCTGGAGCGCTGCTGCCGGGAGCTGAGAGTGGGGGCCGCCTGCGACCTGACCGAGCTGGCCGAAACCCTGGCCGCCGCCGGGTACGTGCGGTGCGAGCAGGTGGAGGGAATTGGTCAGTTCGCTCTGCGGGGCGGGATTCTGGATGTGTTTTCCCCTGGCATGGACGGTCCCGTCCGGGCGGAGTTCTTCGGGGACGAGGTGGACGCCATGGGGATCTTTGACCCGGCCACCCAGCGGCGGACTGCAAATATTGAAACGGCCCTCCTCCTCCCCGCCGCCGAGGTGCTGCCTCAGCTGGCTCCCGGCGGATTTGGAGGACTGTCCGAAAAAATCTCCAAATTGGCGGCCAAGGCCCTGGAACGTGGAAACAGGGAGCTGAACAGGACCCTGGAACAGGACGGCGAGGCGATTGCCCAGGGGCGCACCTTCTCCGCCCTGGACCGGTATCTGGCCCTTATTTACCCCGAACCGGCCTGCGGGGCGGATTACCTCCCCCCTGACGCCTGCGTCGTCTTTGACCAGTCCCCCCGGATTGCCGACCGGGCCAAATCTTATCAGTGGCAGTTGGACGAGGACGTCAAATCACTGCTGGAGCGGGGGGAGCTGGACCCTTCCTGCTCCGGGCTGGCGCTGCCCTTTTCCCAGCTTCTCAGCCGGCTGGAGGACTTTCCTGTGGTTTACCTGGACTCCTTTACCACCGCCTCCTGCCCCACTCCGCCCAAGGCGCTGTTCTCCGTCACCGCCAAGCAGCTGCCCCCCTTCCTGGCCAGCCTGGAGACGGCGGTGCAGGACCTGGCCCACTATCAGAACAGTGGCTTTGCCGCGCTGGTGCTGGTGTCCGGAGAGCAGCGGGCTATTGACCTTCAGACCCTTCTGCGGGAGCAGAAAATCAAATCCGCCGTGGACTTCCAGCTTAAGGAGCTGCCCGGGCCCGGACAGGTGGTCATCACTTTGGGCGGGCTGTCCAGCGGGTTTGAATATCCGGACATCAGGCTGGCCGTCCTGACCGAGGGGGAGAAAGCCGCCCCCAAGCGGTCCCGCCGGCCGAAGGAGGCTACCAACCGGCAGAAGCTGAAGTCCTACGCCGATCTCTCCCCCGGTGACCTGGTGGTTCACGAGCACCACGGGGTAGGCCGGTATGTGGGCATGGTAAAAATGCCGGTGGAGGGCGTGGAACAGGACTATGTAAAGATCGCCTACGCCGGCACCGACGTGCTCTACGTCCCCGCCACCCAGCTGGACCTGGTAAGCAAGTACATCGGGAGCGGCGAGGATGCCAACGAGACCAAGAAGCTCAACCGCCTGGGCGGCCAGGAGTGGGAGAAGGCCAAAACCAGGGCCAAAAAGGCGGTGCAGGACCTGGCCAAGGGGCTGATTCAGCTCTACGCCCAGCGCCAGCGCCAGCCCGGCTGCGCCTTTTCTCCCGACTCCCCCTGGCAGCGGGAATTTGAGGAGCAGTTTGAATACACCGAGACCGACGACCAGCTGCGGTGCATCGGGGAGATCAAGCGGGACATGGAGCGGCCCGTCCCCATGGACCGGCTGCTGTGCGGCGACGTGGGCTACGGCAAAACGGAGGTGGCCTTCCGGGCCATAATGAAGTGCGTACTGGACAACAAGCAGGCGGCTATTCTGGTACCCACCACCGTGCTGGCCAGGCAGCACTACCTCACCGCCCTGCGCCGTTTTCAGAAGTATCCCGTCAATATCGATGTGGTGTCTCGTTTCCGCACCTCCGCCCAGATGAAAGAGACCCTCCGCCGGGTGGAAAGCGGGGAGGTGGACATCCTCATCGGCACTCACCGGCTGTTCAACCGGGATGTGCGCTTCAAGGACCTGGGGCTGCTGGTGGTGGATGAGGAACAGCGCTTCGGAGTACAACACAAGGAGAAGCTGAAGGAGAACTTTAAGCAGGTGGATGTGCTCACCCTGTCCGCCACCCCCATCCCCCGGACACTGAATATGGCTCTGTCTGGCATCCGGGACATGTCCACCCTGGAGGATCCCCCCGCCGACCGCCAGCCGGTGCAGACCTATGTGCTGGAGCACGACTGGAACCTGCTCTCCGACGCCATGCGCCGGGAGCTGGAGCGGGGAGGGCAGGTGTTCTACCTCCACAACCGGGTAGAGACTATCGACCGCTGCGCCGCCCGCATCCAGATGCTGCTGGGAGAGGACGCCGCCATCGGGATTGCCCACGGCCGGATGAGCCAGGAGGCCATTGACGACGTGATGGCCCAGATGACCGATGGGGAGATCAACGTACTGGTGTGCACCACCATCATTGAGACGGGCATCGACCTGCCCAACGTGAACACCCTCATCATGGAGGACGCCGACAAGCTGGGTCTTGCCCAGCTCCACCAGATCAGAGGCCGGGTAGGCCGGTCCAGTCGGCGGGCTTTCGCCTACCTCACCTACCGGAAGGGCAAGGTGCTCTCCGAGGTGGCCTCCAAGCGGCTGGAGGCCATCCGGGAATTTGCTGAATTCGGCTCCGGCTTCAAAATTGCCATGCGGGACCTGGAGATCCGGGGCGCGGGCAACGTGCTGGGTCCGGAGCAGAGCGGCTTTCTGCTCAGCGTGGGCTATGACATGTATCTGAAGCTGCTGGAGGAGGCCGTTCTTCTGGAACAGGGCCAGCCCCTGCCCACCCGTACCGAGTGCGCCGCCAGCCTCAGCGTGTCGGCCTCTATTCCCGACCGGTATGTCCCCTCCCCGGAGCAGCGGATGGACCTGTACCGCCGCATCGCCGCCGTCCGGAGCGAGGTGGAAGCCGACGAACTGATGGATGAGCTCATCGACCGGTACGGCGAGCCTCCCAGGCCGGTAAATAACCTGATCTCGGTGGCCCTCCTCCGGGCGACGGCTGCCCAGTGCCGCATCAATGACCTGGCCCAGAGAGGAGACAGGCTGGTTTTCACTCTGGACGAGTTCCGGCTGGAGCCCTTCTCCGCCCTGTGCGCTCAAGAGAAGTACGCCAAGCGCCTGCTGCTTATGCCCGGGGATGCTCCCCGCTTTTCCTTCCGCCTGGCTAAAAACGAGGACCCGCTCCGGGCGGCCCGGCACGTGGTGGAGGACTACGCCAAGGCGCTGGAGGCTTAACTCTTGTCAACTGCCTTCATCTGTGGTATGATGGGGGTCATGATTTTTCCACTGGAAAGGAAACTCTCTTATGAAAAAGTTGAAACGATTGGGCGCATTGGCGCTGGTCCTTGCCGCGGCCCTCACCGCCCTGAGCGGCTGCGGGCAGAAGGACAGTAGCTCCGCCGGCGCTTCCGGACCGGAGGACTCGGCCGGCACCGGAACTTCTGCTCCCGCCCCGGTCATGGACCTGTCTCAGATTACCGACCCCTATCTGGCCGTCTCCGGCCTGGCCGGAGATGAGGTAGTGGCCAGAGTGGGCACGGCGGAGATCACCGCCGGCGAGTATCTTTACTGGCTCAACCGGTCCATTGAAAGCTATCTCAGCCAGCCCGGCAGCCAGATGAGCGCCCTGCCCTGGGAGGCCCAGGTGTCCGAGGGGGTCACCTTTGGACAGTATATGCTGGATCAGGCCCTGGACGCCGCCGTTCTCCACTGCACCTTGCGGGAGATGGCCCGGCAGGAGGGCCTCTCGCCCGACCCCGCCATTGCTCCTGGCCTGGACGCAGACTATACAAACATGGTGCTTCAGGCGCAGGGCAGCGAGGAGCAGGTTACCCATATGTTCTGGGCCAGCATGCTCAGCAAGGAGCTGCTTACCACTCTCAACGAGAATACTGATTTGTATAACCAGCTCCAGGAGCTGTATTTTGGCGAAAACAGCGGCCGTTACCCCACCGATGCGGAGGTAATGGCCTATCTGGAGGAATCCGGCCAGTACCGGGCCAAACATATCCTTCTGGCCACCATCGACCTCAACACCCGCCAGCCCCTGGACGAGGAGACCGTCGCCCAAAAGAAGGCCCTGGCGGACGATCTGCTCTCCCGGCTCCGGGCCGCAGAGGACCCCATTGCTCTCTTTGATACGCTGATGCACGAGCACAGCGAGGACACCGGCCTGGCCGCCAACCCCGAAGGTTACACCACAGAGAAGGGCAAGATGGTGGCCCCCTTTGAGCAGGCCGCCCTGGCCCTGAAGGACGGGGAGATCAGCGGCGTGGTGGAGAGCGACTTCGGCTACCACATCATCCTCCGCCTGCCCATGAACCCGGACGAGTTCCGGAAAGAGTGCGTCGGCTACCTGTTCCAGAAGACGGAGGAGCAGGAGGAACAGCGGCTGGGCGTGAAAAAAACCGCCGCCTATGACAAGCTGGACCCCGGCAATTTCTGGGAAAACATGCAGGCTCTCCAGTCCGCCGTCCAGGCAGAGCTGACGGCCAATGGCCAGTCATAAACAAAACAGGAGCGCTCCACGGGGCAACTCCCATAAGGAAGTTGCCCCGTGGCGGTGCCCGTAAGTGAAAATCATTCGATTAGGACGGCGTGGCAGTTGCTACGCCGTCTTTTTCTTGCGCTTCTGCATGGAGTTATAATAGGCCAGATATTCCCGTTCCAGCGTTTCCAGCTCCGGCGCAGCCCATAGGCCAATGGTGTTGTAATGAATATCCACCTTTTGATGGCACTTGCCCTCTACCTTTACCGGCTGAGAAACCATGATTTTATCAATGAACTCATGGACGATTTCAGGCGTCAACTCTGTCAGCCGTGTCACCTGTCTGGCCCGCTCAATAAAATGTTGGAGGTCAGCGACCTTGTCCATGGTGGCGTGCAGATTGGCTTCCATCTCCGGGATCGCCGCTTTCAACTGCTTCTGCTCGGTTTCCAGTGATACTGTAAGCGTGGCAAAGCGTCCTTCTGACAGCAAGCCCTTGGTCATATCCTCATAGCTTTTCTGGATAAGCTGGTCGATTTCCACAACCCGGACTTTAGCCTTATCCAACTCCCGGCGTTCGGCGGTCAGAGTCTTTTTCTCTTGCAGCCCAAACCGCTCCATCTGCTCCTGGGCAAACCGCTTTTCATAGACCTGGATGTACCACAACAGCCTTTGCAAACCCTCCAGCACCAATTCTTCCACTACTTTCTCCCGGATGAAGTGGGCGGAACACACATCGGAATTGCCACGGTAAGCGGAACAGAAGAAAAACGCCTGCTCCCGCTTGTAGTTGTTGGTGGCGCTATACCCCAGCTTACTGCTGCAGTCGGCGCAGTAGAGCAGGCCGGAAAACATACTCACAATGCCCGTTCTTGTGGGCCTGCGGCGGTGCTGGCGGAGATTTTGAACGAGGGCAAAAGTTTCCCGGTCAATGATAGCAGGGTGGGTATTGGGGAACACTTTCCATTCCTCCTGGGGCTTGTCCAGCCGTTTCTTCTGCTTAAAGGACTGGCTGAAAGAGCGGAAATTTATAGTATCGCCCACATACTCCTGCCGGTCTAAAATGTCCGCTACTGTGCGAGAACACCAACCGTAAGGGCGTTCTGTGCCGGGGCCGCACTTTTTGCCGATACTGCGCCAATATTCGGTCGGTGTAGGCACCTGCTCCGCTTTGAGCTTCTTGGCGATTTGGGTGGGGCCCAGGCCGCTGACGCACAACTGGAATATCCGCCTGACGATTACTGCCGCTGGCTCGTCCACGATCCACCTGTTCTTGTCCTCCGGGGCTTTTGTGTAGCCGTAAGGTGGGTTGGTGGTGAGCGGTATCCCAGCGTTGCCACGGCTCTGCATAACACGGCGAACCTTATCGCTTGTATTTTTTGCGTGCCATTCGTTGAACAGGTCTTGCATCGGCACAATGTCGCCCACGCCGTTTGCGGTGTCGATATTATCCATAATAGCGATGTACCGCACGTTCAACCGTACAAAATCTTCTTCCAGAAGCTGGCCCACCACAAGGCGGTTCCGGCCCAGCCGGGAGTGGTCTTTCACCACGAAATTTGCCACCAGCCCCTGCTCGGCTAACTCCATGATTTCCATGAAGGCCGGACGGGTGAACGAAACGCCTGAGTAACCGTCATCAAAGAAAAACTTCGGATTAGGCAGACGGTTATCGCTGGCGTACTTCTCTAAAATGGCCTTTTGATTTTGAATACTGCCTGAAATACCATCTTTTTCATCGTCACGGGACAATCTGGCGTATAGTGCTGTAATTCTCTGATTGTTTGGCTGCTTTTTCTTCAAAATATGCTCCTTTCCGCAGCCGGATGTGATATGAATTGCGGGGTACGATTATCATACCACGCCCGGCGCAAAACTTCAACACTTTACAGTGTGATATTTTGACTGAGAATGCGATTTACTTTCCTCTCCACAGTTTCAGTGTTTTCGCTGAAATGGGCGTTGACGGTGTAGATTGTCCCGTCGATCTCCCGCTCAAAGCTGATTGGGTAACTATACTGGTGTTCTTTCAGCCAGTCCAGCCGGTCAGCAGGGGGCAGACCGGCGAGAAAAGCCGACGTTTCATCAATCTTTTCCATCACTTCATCGAAAATTTCCTGTTCACGTTTTGTCAACTCTAAAATGATACTCACCTGACGTCACCCCTGCTTTCCTGTGATTTATTCTTTACGTACATGATAGACCGCCCCTGTTCCTCCTGGCGCTTACGAAGCGAGGCCAAAACGCTGTCCAGCAATTCTTTCACTCTCTCCGGCATGAACCTGACCGCTTCCAGATAGGGGCGGCACCGCTCCGCCAACTCGTTGAGTTGCCCTTGCAGCCGGTTCAAACTGCCCCGCAAGCTCCAAACTTTGGCCTGAAGCTGGCCCCACCCGGAAACGCCCTCTTTGGCAAGCTGAGTAAGGGTGTTAAAATCGTCCTGGGATACTGTGATTTTGCCTATCAGCGTTTTCTTGCCCATCTCGTCAATCTCAACATGGGTCTTGTGGATGGGATGGACGACCGCATACTCGGCTTCCTCTGCCCTGATTTTTTCCTGTATCGCTTCCAGGCGTTCCGTGTCTTTCTTAATTTGGTACTGCAGATTGGACAGATTATCCGCTGTGCTGCCACGCTCCCCACGGATGAAGTCGGTAAAGCCCGCTTCCTGCATATGCCGAAAAAACTCGTCCTGCAAAATGCTGTACGACGGGATCAGCTTGGGCCTGCCCTTATCGTCAAAGGCGGACTTGCCCTGCTCGTCCAGCGCCCGCTGGGACTTCCACTTCTTGGAGTGGCTGACCTGCTGAACAGTCTCCTTCACCGTCCCCACCAGCGCCTTATCCCTGCACCTTTTTGACCACAGCACTTGCTTTTCCACCACCGGGAGTGCTACAATGTGAAGGTGGTAGTGGTAGATGGGACGGCCATACTTCTCCGTCAGGGCCAGGTTGATTTCATCGGCGTGCATGACGGCGGAAAGGATGTTCCGCTCTCCGTACAGCTTGCAGGCGAAGCGGTAGGCTTCCTCATAGAACTCCCTGGCGAACTTGTAGCCGCCATGCCGCTCAAAATAGTCTGTGTTCACGTCCAAAATCATCTCGTCATAGACTTTGGCGTTCTCTTTCAGCCCACGTAAGGACACCACACCATCCGCCATCAGCTTGTCCAGCGTTTCGTTGTAGGTCAACTCGCCGCAAGCCTTGAAGTGGACATTCATGGGGGTACGCTCCAAATCCACGTTCATGTTGCCGTAATTCTCGTTTTTCCGCTCGTTGTGGCGTTCGCACTTGCCCACGCCCGCCCTGGTATGGGTGGCGACCCTCGCCACAGTGAAATTCATTTTTTCCATCTAAACCTCCGTTCTGCGTGATCCGCGCCGTTCTTGTTAGATACTTTTTCAAAGTATCTAACCCACTATGACACTTTCAGCCCTTCCGGGCTGGAAAGATGTCAGTGGGCTCTCCGAGAGGGGAGGGGGCCTTGCCCCCGCAATCTGCGGATTGCTCCCCCAGCAGGGCGGCCCTTTGAAAAGGGCACCCTGCACCCCGCCTAAACTTTCGCCGTGTTTCCTGAATGGTGTTCCTGCCCCTGACAGTATCAGCGGCGTTGTCTCGCTCGCTCCTAACGGCGGAGTATCCCATTCAGACGGTCATTCACTTGTTTTGGGCAAAGAAAGAAGCCGGTTGCATACACAACCACACCAGCAGGACTGCCCCCGCCCCGCTGGTGTTCGTTTTGGTTTGTGTATGTAACCGGCTTATCTGTACTAATCAGATTAGCCTATTCAGTTGGCGCTCCCTTGTGGGAGTAGTGTAGGATACCACATGGAACTGATGCTTGTCAAGGCTGAATTTTTGTCCTCAGCCTCAGTCTGTGCAATCCGGCAGATTGCGCTCTCCCCATTGCTTCATATAGCGGATCACATCAATAAAGCTCATTCCCAATTCAGATAGCGTGTATTCTACCCTTGGCGGAATTTCCTTATAGTCATGACGGATCAAAAATCCATCGGCTTCTAATTCCCGAAGCTGTTTTGTCAGGGAGGACTCCGTGATTTCACCAAGCTGGCGGCGCAAAGCCCCAAACCTGTGAATGTCGCAAAAGGCGATATAATAAAGGATTTCGAGCTTCCACTTACCGCCCAAGATTTTTTGAAGCGTTGACATAGTCTTACAGCGTTGAATCGCTGTTTCTGTTTTCCTCATGTTCCACAACCTCCTGTCAGCATATTATATCGCCTTGGCATCGCAAAAGCAAGGTACTATAAAAAAGTACCGTACTTTTATTTTCTCTGTACCATGATATAATGGCAGAAAAACAAGGAGGTTCTGCTATGCACTACACTGGAACGATATGGCGGCCACCCTACGAGGCTTCCTCGCTGCTGCTTGAAGTCACGGCTGGCTGCACCCACCACAAATGTAAATTCTGTACGCTCTATAATGACCTGCCATTCAAATTCAGAATGTCCTCTCTTGAGGATATAGAAAGTGACTTGCAGGAAGCGCAGCTCTGGAGTACAGACTCCATCTCCATACTGACTGCCCGCTTACAGGGGATGCCCAGGCCGGAACGTCTCCAGAGGGCCTTTTTGACCGGCGCAAACCCCTTTGTGTTGAAGCATGAACGACTTATCGCCATCGCTGACCTGATCCGGCAATACATTCCCTCCATTAAAACGATTGGGTGCTTTGCCCGAATTACGGATGTTACGCTAAAGTCAGATGAGGAATTGGCATCACTCCATCAAGCTGGATATGACGGCCTGACAATCGGGGTCGAAACCGGCGATGATGAAGCCTTGCGGTTTATGAATAAGGGGTATGCCGCCGCCGATATTGTGAAACAATGCCAGCGGTTAGACAAAGCTGGTATTCATTACAGTTTCTTCTATTTGGTGAGCATTTCTGGCGCTGGCCGAGGTGAAATTGGCGCAAAAGAGACTGCTGCCATCTGCAATCAACTCCACCCGACGCTCATTGGTGTCAATATGTTGACCATTTACCCGGACTCGGAACTGTATCAGGAAATCCAATGTGGCAACTGGCAAGAGGAAAGTGAGATTGAAAAGTATAAGGAAATCCGCACCCTCCTCGAAAACTTGGAGATACCTACCCAATTTGCCGCTTTAGGCGCATCCAATGCGTTCCAGTTTCAGGGGACTTTGCCGGAGGATAAAGACGCGCTTGCTGCGGCGCTTAACAAAATCATTGAGACTGTACGGGAAGATGACTTGTGTGAATATCGCAAGAATCTCCCCCATTTATAAAAATAGCAGGCCCCGCACAGGTGAAATTTGTGCGGGGCCTGTATTATGCTAAAATCAATTCTTCCACAATGAGTTCTTCTACTCGATTGCGTACACTATTCATCCTTTTGACCCATTCCATTTGACTTTCTTCTTTGAGTAGTTCAGTGATACCCTCTTGCTCTGCCATCTGTTCAGTCAATCGGGAAAACATCTCTTTGGCCTGTTGGTCAACTTCCATGATATGGGCGTCTAACTTTCCGCTGAGCAGTAAAGCGGTGTAGAGCGATCCTTTATGCTCCCGCAGATACCGCTTCCGACGCTGACCCCAGATACCAACAGGTGCGCTTTCCGGCACAGTGAGGTTTGGCAGAAGATAGTCTCCCTCTGGCGATGAGTTCCACCCATTTGCTCTAATAATGACTTTTCCATAACATAGTCCTCCGATATGCTAAAATTCCCTGCAATTCAATCACATTCGGCTGGCTATAAAAATAGCGGGAGAGGTAACTTCCTTACGTTACCTCTCCCACGGCCGGGGGTGTTCGTTACGGTTATCTTAAATAATTCAGCGGGTTCACCGCGGTGCCGCGGACGCGGACTTCAAAGTGGCAGTGGACGCCGGTGGAGCGGCCGGTGCTGCCCGCCCTGGCGATGGTCTGGCCCTGGTAGACCTTCTGACCCACGGAGACTGAAATCTTGGAGTTGTGCGCGTAGTAGGTCTGTACCCCGTTGTCGTGGGTAATAACCACCAGATTGCCGTAGCTGCCGCTGTAGCCCGCCTTGGTGACGGTGCCGCCGTCGGCGGCCTTGACGGCCTCGCCGTAAGTGGCGTGGATGTCCAGGCCGGAGTGGTAGCTGTAGCTGCCAAAAATCTTCCGCCCGCCAAAATAGGAGTTGATCCGGTGGCTGCTGACCGGCCAGATATAATTGCCCTTGGAGGCGGTCTTTGGCCGCTCCTTGGTACCCACGGCCTTTACGGTGGTGGTGGGCTCCCGAAGGGTGGTGGTATTGGTTACGGTGCGCTCCTTCTCATAGCCGTTGACATAGATGACATCCGCCTCCACCTGGGCCTCGCCCTCTTCGCCCTTGGTCACAATTTTGGAGTCTCCCTTATACATTTTGTCGTCCTTGACCTCCTCCACCGGGCAGGGGATCGCCTCGGTGTAGGTCACGTGCTCGGTGGTCTGGACGGACAGGGCGGGGACAATCTCCTTTACGTTGAGCACATCCCCCACCATCAGCCGATTCAGGCTGGCCTCGGGATTAAGGGCCATCAGGTCGCTGAGAGACATGTCGTTGGCGTAGGCAATGCCGTTGTAGGTGTCGCCCTTGACCACGGTATAGGTGGTCTCGCCGGTGGTGTTGGCCTTCAGCGCCTCCTCTACCTGATTCACCGTGGACAGATCGTCCAGGGCATAGACGGGAGAGACCGCCAGGTCCTCCACAAATTGGGCGTCGGTGGTGTTTTCGTTGACAAACTCAGCCTTGATGCCGTCCAGCATGGTATTCAGGGCTGTCTCGTCCTTCACTGTGCCGATCACCCGGCCGTCCAGCGTCACCTGGTAGGCCCGCAGCTGATCGCTGAGCTCATCCAGCTGGCTGTAAAAGTAGCTGCTGATATCCTGTTCCTGGCTCAGGTCGCTTTTCAGGGTGAGGCCGAAATTATAGTCGATGTCGCCCTCCACCTGGTAGTCGTAACCCAGCAGCCGGCTGCCCCGGTCCTCCACCGTCTGAATGGCGTGGTCCACCACGCTCTGATCAGCCACGACCCCCACCTCATGTCCGTCCACAATGACGGCGTAGCTGGTGGAGTACAGGGTGGTCAGGGTGAGGGCGGCGCCCAGCGCCCCCGCCACCAGCAAAAAGGAGACGGGTCCCACCGCCAGCGTGCCGGCAGAGGCACCGTGAAAGAGATGGACCCAGCGGCGGAAATGGATGCGGCTCCACTCCCGTATCGCCCGGGCGTAGGATTTCAGCTCCCCCTGCCAGTCCCGACCCGAAGCGGCCGGCTCCTCCGGCTTCACCATCGCGCTCACCTTGGACGGTTTAACCTGCTCCTTCCCTACAACAGGCATTCGGGCCGTCAGGCTCAAATCCCGCTTCTGCAATTCTTCCATGGAAGGTCACCTCTTGACTGGAAAAATGACAATTATGAAATAACGGTTACAAATCGGTAACAACAATATACACGTTTTTCCTTTTCCCGTCAACCCTTTTTTTCGCCTTAAATAAAAATTTTTATGAAAAAATGCACAAAAAAAGAGCGCCGCACTGCAATTTGCGGCGTTCTTCGACTAAATTGTGCATCTTTTGGCAGGCAACCCAAGATATTGTGGTCACAGTGCCATTCGCAGAAGAAAGACTGCCGTCATGAAAATAACGGCCAAACTGGCGCAGGCGTCCAGTATCCAGGCCCGCCGTTCCCAGCCGGCCCGGCGGCGCTGGGCCCGGGACATGGTCAACACCACGGGCTGGAAGGCGGGTTCCTCCTGCATCTCCAGCTCCTCCGGCCCATAGACCTCCTCCGGCTGACGGGCCAGGCTGTCCCGCTGCGCCAGGGCCTGCCGGCGGCGCAGCTCGGCCAGGTCAATGACGTTGCCGCTGTGCTGAATGAAATTGGACGTTTTATAATATATGGTCTTCATCGTGGTCCCCTCCATACTTTGATGTCAGAGTAAGCTTAGACCAAAAGCTGTCCCAAAAACCGGACTATTATATGTGCCGGCCGGGAAGGAAACGTTTGTTCTGGTTCAAATATACAACGTCCGTTCGAGAATGTCAAGAGGTTTTCGAAAATTTGTTTGATTTTTTTGCCCGCAGCCGGCGGGGCAAAGAATTTCCTCTTACATATAATACAGACGCGCGGGGAGAAAAAAGGTTCCCTTTGTATGTGTTTTTTTGCGGCCTGTGTTGCTTTTTTAAGAAAATGGGGGTATAATGCTTTGGCTTATTGAGAAATCCACAGATTTGAGGTGCAATTCCCATGAAAAATGAGAAATTAAGAAATATCGCCATCATCGCCCACGTAGACCACGGCAAGACCACCCTGGTGGACGAGATGCTCAAGCAGTCCGGGGTCTACCGGGAAAATCAGGCTGTGGCCGACCGGGTGATGGACTCGGGGGACCTGGAGCGGGAGCGGGGCATTACCATTACCGCCAAAAATACCGCCGTGCAGTACGGCGACGTAAAGATTAACATTGTAGACACCCCGGGCCACGCCGACTTCGGCGGCGAGGTGGAGCGTATTCTGAAGATGGTCAACGGCGTTATCCTGCTGGTGGACGCCGCCGAGGGCCCCATGC
>CANEFX010000017.1 GCA_947426945.1 uncultured Bacillota bacterium | reverse complement strand
GCAGCAGGTCCGCAAATATGAAAACCTGCTTAACCGGGAGTTTCACGCAGACAAGCCCAATAGCAAGTGGGTGACGGACATCTCCTACATCCAAACCAGGCAAGGCATCTTGTATCTGTCTATGATCCGGGACCTCTACGATAACAGCATTGTGGCCTACAAAACTGCCACACGCCAGACTGTAGCTTTGGTACTGGATACTGTTCGCCTTGCCGTACAAAAGGAGAAGAAGAGAGTCGCTGCGGAGTTGCAGCTCCACAGCGACCAGGGTGGTCAGTATACGTCCCAAGAGTATTTTGACCTGACTAAAAGATACGGCATTACGCCCTCCATGTCAAGACGTGGGAATTGTTATGACAATGCGATGGCGGAAAATTTCTTCTCCATCCTTAAGACTGAGTACATCTACCGTCAGAGAATCGCCACGTTTCGGCAAGCCAGAGCGTTCATTGATGATTTTATCTATTTTTACAATCATGAGCGTATCCAGTTAAAGCCCGGAGTGGCGCCGCTTTCGCTGCGCCACTCCGCCTAAATCCTTATTTTTCCTGCCTGTGGTCCCTTTTTTGTACTGTCCGCACAACTTGGGGCGGTTCAATTTTAACGTGCGCCCTGTTTTTTTATCCGATTGTAAAAAATTCAAGGAGCTGGCCCCAGAGGATGAATGCCATCCCAATGGGGGCAACCACCTTAATACAGATATTGAAGAAGGTACGCATACCGCTAGTCATTCTGTGACCTTCCAGCTCCACCTCATCTTGGATTACCTTAGGTCCCACAAACCATCCGATCCAAATAGACATAATCAGAGCGCCCAAAGGCATGGCTACGCCCTCGGAAATGAAGTCCATAAAGTCTAGCCAGGAAGCTCCTAGGTTTCGTCCGGTTTCATGGAACGGGATCCAAAGGCCATTGGCCCCCAGGCCGTCGGCGGCCACCAGAGCAGCCTCGGCAAAAATCACCAGACAAACAATGGTAACCAGCTTGGGCCGGTTGGGGGTTCTTCCCTTGAGTGCGATGCGGTCAGACAGGAAAGTGACCAGCACCTCCAGAAGGGCGATAGAGGAAGTAATGGCGGCCAGGATAACCAGCAGATAGAAAATCACGCCGAACAGGGGGCCGGCGGCACCCATGGCGTTGAACACATCCTGGAGGGTGATAAACAGCAGAGCGGCGCCCTTCTTGGCGGCACCCTCTCCACCTAGGGCGAAAGCGGCGGGTAGAACGGCCATACCGGCCAGGATAGCCACAACAGTGTCGGAGATAATAATAATGAGGGAGTTCCTTACCAGACTCTCCTTCTTGCTCAGATAGGAGCCGTAGGTGACAGTAATGCCCATGGCCAGGGACAGGGAGAAGAACATCTGACCGCCGGCGGCGGAGAGCACGCCCAGGAAATTCTCTTTAAAGGGTGTGAAGTTGGGGGCAAACATAAAAGCCAGACCCTCGCCGGCTCCGGGCAGAGTGACGGCTCGGATGATGACTACCAGCAGCATGACAAATAGAGCAGGCATGCCGATCTTATTGAACTTTTCAATGCCGTCCTTGATACCGCCCCGGATAATAAGGAAGCAAATGAAAATGAAAAGGAAAGTGAATGCCACTGCACCGAACTGGTTGATGCGTACCGCGTTAAAGGAGTCGCCGCCGGACAAGCCAGCCAGAGCGGACACGCTGAACGCCAGGTCAGCCAGGTTCAGGGACATATATTCCACACAGTAGGCACCCAACACGGTATAAAAGCTCAAAATCAGAAAAGGGGAGAGCATAGCCAAAAAACCCAAAATGGTGCCCATTTTGCTCCCAAGCTGCTGATAGCTCACTAACACACTGCGGCCCGCTTTTCGGCCGATGGCCAGCTCGCACAGCATAATGCTTAAACCAACAGTAGCCGCCAAAATCAGATAGATAACCAGAAAAGCAAAGCCCCCGTTGACGCCCATCCGATAGGGAAAGCCCCAGATGTTGCCCAGGCCAACCGCCGAACCGATGGCAGCCATGAGGAAGCCGAAATTGCTGCCCCATTCTCCTCTGTGATGATGATGTTCCATAGTTTCCTCCTGTTTACAATTTATTCACACTGAAACGTCGGTTAAACGACATTCTACCAGAAACATCCTTCTGAGTCAACGGTGAAAATAATAAAATCAAGGAAAAAAAGCGGCAGTTTGTGAGGAAAAAGCCAATAAAAACTCAAATTTGCAGTGTGGCCATTGCACTTTTGGTAGAGTCTAGTATAATAAGGAGCGGCAGAAACTATACTCATTTTAAAATAAAGGGGGAGCCGCCTATGGATTATGCGAAGGAAAGTCTGCGCCTGCACGGCGAATGGAAGGGAAAGATAGAGGTGATGGCCACCGTGCCTGCCAACGACAGGGAATCCCTGTCCCTGGCCTACACTCCCGGAGTGGCCCAGCCCTGTCTGGCCATCCAGGAAGATGTGACCAAAAGCTACGAGCTCACCCGGCGGCACAATTTGGTGGCTGTCATCACTGATGGATCCGCTGTCCTGGGTCTGGGAGATATTGGTCCCGAGGCGGGTATGCCAGTGATGGAGGGCAAATGCGTACTGTTCAAAACCTTTGGAGGGGTGGACGCTTTCCCGCTATGCATCAAAACCAAAGATGTAGACGAATTTGTCCAGACAGTGTATAACATTTCCGGATCTTTCGGCGGTATCAACCTGGAGGACATTGCCGCACCCAGGTGCTTTGAGATTGAACGGAAGCTGAAGGAGAAGTGCGACATCCCCGTCTTCCACGACGACCAGCATGGAACTGCCATTATCGCCTTGGCCGGACTGACCAACGCCCTGCGGGTGGTAGGGAAGCGGAAAGAGGAGGTCCGGGTGGTATTTTCAGGAGCAGGCTCCGCTGCCATATCCATCACCAAGCTTCTGCTGCTGGCTGGGTTCCAGGATATTACCTTGGTGGACAAATTTGGTGCAGTGTATGAGGGCTGTGATAAGCTGAACTGGGCTCAGCGAGAAATTGCCAAGGTTACCAACCGGGACAGACAACAGGGTGCGCTGGCCGATATGCTGGTGGGGGCCGATGTGTTTATCGGCGTGTCCGCCCCAAATCTAGTTACGCCAGAGATGGTATCCACCATGAACGGGGACGCCATCGTCTTTGCCTGCGCCAACCCAACCCCGGAAATTTTTCCCGGCGATGCCAAGGCGGGCGGAGCACGGGTTGTAGCCACCGGCCGTAGCGACTACCCCAACCAGATCAACAATGTACTGGCCTTTCCTGGTCTGTTCCGGGGTGCGCTGGATGTCCGGGCCAGCGACATCAACGAGGCGATGAAGCTGGCTGCCGCCCATGCGCTGGCCGGCTTGATCGCTCCGGAGGAGCTGCGGGATGACTATATTATTCCCGAGGCTTTTGATCCACGGGTAGGTCCCGCTGTGGCTAAAGCAGTAGCTGAGGCCGCACGGCTGTCCGGCGTGGCAAGGATTTGATTGAGTGGAGTAAGGATAAACTCGCCTTTGGTAAAAAACGGAAGAAAGGGGAGCGGTGGGGTGTTTCATGAAATTTGCATTTATGAAGCGAAAATTAACAAACAGGACGAAATTGAAGCCTTAATGAAAGAGGTTGCCGAGTTTTATCTTTTGCAGCCCGGAGTTGTTGATGTGAAGTATATCAAACGTACACACCGACAAGAGGATTTCAACGCTGTCAAGGAGGGAAAACTACCTATTCGCCTGACAAAATGGGTGGGTAAGGTCACATATGTTTTGCACTGGACGCTTGAGAGCGAAGAAGCCCATGCCCGCGTTTCAAAGCTTGGTTTGGAACGATTTTATAAAAGATGGAATCGCTGTTTAACCACAATGCCCAAAATTTTATTGGGTGAGAACGTTGTGTAATACGTATGAGGGGGGAACCCATGAGCGTATTTTTCTATGGTAGTATTACTTTGGATGGATATCTGGCCGACAAAAATCACGGGTTGTCCTGGCTCCACGAGACGGGCAGCCTAGAGGAGACCGATTACGAGGACTTCTATCGGAAGATGGACATTACCATTATGGGCAAGCGGACCTTTGAAGAGATTGCGGGCCTGGAGAACGCCGCCAGTTTTTATCCCACCACGAAGAACTATGTGTTTACCAACGCCGCCAGCCTGCCGCATAGGGGATTTATCCCCGTGAGTGGGGATGTTGCTCAGTTTGTGACGGGACTGGGGGCTGACAAGAACATCTGGATCGTCGGCGGGAATACCATCCTGGCTCCGCTGCTGGAGCGGGATATGGTGGGCCATTTGATTATCCAAATCGCCCCTGTCCTGCTGGGAGAGGGCATCCCCCTCTTTACCCAGAGAGAGGGGCTGCAGCGGTTCCACCTGGATGAGGTAAAGCAGTATGGGCAGTTTGCGGAGTTGGTTTACAGCTGGAAACGGCCATTTCGGGAAAATGGGTCTTTGGGCTGGTTGTAATAAAAAGCATGGGGTTTCCCGGTTGACAAAGGCACAAAACTGTGGTAGAGTGTGACCACTGCGAAGAAAAGGACAAGTAGCAGGCGAATTCCCGCACAGAGAGCCCCTGGTTTGGTGGAACAGGGGAGGGGAGCGCCCTGTGAATACCCCTTGGAGCAGCCGCCCGAACCGCGCAGGCGCAGTAGGGGTCAGGCCGGGCTGCGCCCGTTACCGCGCCGGAGCCACGCGCTCCATAAGGTCCGCCCCGCGAGGGCCGGACGAACCAGAGGTGGTACCGCGTAACTACGCCCTCTGTCCGGTTTGCCGGGCGGAGGGCTTTTTGTAAGGAAGTGATTGTTTTGTCAGCGCGTCAAAAGGGAACGCTGTGTGTGTTCCTGGCCGCTGTACTGTACAGCATTGGAGGCCTGTTCATCAAGCTGATTCCATGGGGGGGTATGGCCGTCAATGGAGGTCGAACTGCCATTGCTTTGGTGGTGATCGGCTTTTATCTGAAGGTTACCCGGCACAAACCAGTAATGAATTTTTGGGTGCTGGTGGGGGCGCTGGCTGTCTGCGGTACCAATATTCTGTTTTCCCTGGCCAATAAGCTCACCACTGCTGGCAATACCATTGTGCTTCAGTTTACTGCACCTATTTTCGTAATCCTGTTCTCCGTTCTCTTTTTTGGCAAGAAACCTCAAAGACTGGACTTACTTGCATGTGGGCTGGTATTGGGAGGCGTACTGCTGTTTTTCATCGACAGCCTTTCGACAGGGAGGATGCTGGGAAATATTCTGGCGCTGCTGTCCGGCATCTCTTATGCCGGGGTATTCCTGATGAACGACATGCCGGACAGTGACCCCATCTCCTCTGTCTTTTGGGGAGATGTTATCAGCGCAGCAGTGGGCCTGCCCTTTCTGGGGTATGAGACAGAGTTTTCCGGAAATACCATTACCGCCCTGGTGGTATTGGGGGTATTCCAAGTGGCTCTGGCCTATATCCTGATGGTGGAGGGGTTGAAAACGACTCCTCCTGTCACTGCCAGCCTGATTTCCGGCGTTGAGCCGGTGCTCAACCCCATTCTGGTGGCGGTATTTTACCATGAAATAATTGGCCCTGTCGCTCTGATAGGGGCGATGGTCGTAGTGGGCAGCGTGGTGCTGTATAACGTAATTTTGGCGCGGCAAACAATGGCGGACCCTATAAAATAATAAAGGAGCTAAAACTATGACATGTTACGAGGAACTGAAAGCCCGGGGGCTGATTGCCCAGGTGACGAACGAAGAGGAAATTTCCAAGATGGTAAACGAGGGGAAAGCGATATTCTACATCGGTTTTGATCCCACTGCAGACTCCCTCCACGTAGGCCATTTCATGGCTCTGTGCCTGATGAAGCGGCTGCAGATGGCGGGCAATCGGCCCATCGCCCTCATCGGCGGCGGTACCGGTATGATTGGTGACCCCTCCGGACGAACTGATATGCGTTCCATGATGACAGAGGATACTATCTGCCACAACTGTGACTGCTTTAAAAAGCAGATGGAACGGTTTATTGAGTTCGGCGACGGCAAGGCCATGATGATTAACAACGCCGACTGGTTGATGAAGCTGAATTATATCGAGGTCCTGCGGGATGTGGGAGCATGTTTCTCGGTCAACAACATGCTCCGGGCCGAATGCTACAAGCAGCGTATGGAGAAGGGACTGTCTTTCTTGGAGTTTAACTATATGATTATGCAGTCCTACGATTTTTACTACCTGTTCCAGCACTACGGCTGCAATATGCAGTTCGGCGGCGACGACCAGTGGTCCAACATGCTGGGTGGCACCGAACTGATCCGCCGCAAGCTGGGTAAGGACGCCCACGCCATGACCATTACTCTGCTGCTCAACTCTGAGGGTAAGAAGATGGGCAAGACCGCCAAGGGCGCGGTATGGCTGGACCCAAACAAAACTTCTCCTTACGAGTTCTACCAGTACTGGCGCAATGTGGGGGACGGCGACGTCCTCAAGTGTCTGCGGATGCTTACATTCCTGCCTCTGGAGCAGATTGATGAGATGGACCACTGGGAAGGCAGTCAGTTGAATACCGCTAAGGAGATATTGGCCTTTGAGCTGACCAAACTGGTCCATGGAGAGGAGGAGGCCGTCAAGGCTCAGGGGGCTGCCAAGGCCCTGTTTGTGGGAGGTGGTGATATGTCCAACGTTCCAGCCACCCACTTGACTGCTGGCGACTTCACTGACGGCAGCATCGGTGTGCTGGACTTGATGGTTAAATGCAATCTGGCGCCCTCAAAGAAGGAGGCCCGTCGCCTAGTGGAGCAGGGAGGGGTAGAGGTCAATGGCGAAAGGGTGGCCTCCGCTTCTATCAGCTATACTACAGAGGATCTGTCTGGGGATGGCCTGATGGTGAAAAAGGGTAAAAAGATGTATCATCGAGCCCATATATAAGAGGACCGCTACACGGAGACAGGAGATTCCTGTCTCCGTGTGCCTTTAATATTAAAGAAGTTCGGTTGTCATTTCGACAGATTTTCCGTTGGATATTTTTCCAGGAATATTTGACAGGAGACGGCAGTCTAAGGTAGAATAGGGAAGCTGTCTATAATGAAAGGCAGGGATTGTTTATGGAATTGACCAAGCTGCCCAATATCGGGCCGGAATTGGCCCGCTTATTGAGTGAAGTGGAAATTCGGGATTCAGAAGAGCTGAAAGAGCTGGGGGCGGAAATGGCCTTTTTGCGCCTAAAGGTTCGGGAGCCGGAATCCTGTTTCCATAAGCTCACCGCCCTGGAGGGGGCGGTTCAGGGAGTGAAAAAGTCCCAGCTTACCCCGGAGCGAAGAGCGGAACTGCGGGCATTTTTTAACGGACTGCCCAGGCAATAGTTATGTAATGTTAGGGGGGAGCACAGTGGCCTCTGTTGCGTCGTTGGGACTTGGAAAAACAATGGAAAAGAAACTCCATTCAGTTGGAATCCATTCAGCCGAAGAGCTGACGGGTGTTGGCAGTAAGCAGGCTGTTTTTTTGCTGAAAGAGCAGTATCCCAATACATGTGTCGTCATCCTTTATTATTTGGAGGCCGCTATTCGTGGTGTGGATATTAAGGCGTTGGACAGTACCTCCAAAGCGGAATTGAAGGCCTATTTTAAGCAGCTTTAAATGAAGAAAGTAAAAGGAGTTTTTGCGTGTTTGAGATTATAAAACAGGAGGGAAGGGCCCGGCGGGGGATATTTACCTGTGCCCATGGGGTGGTTCAGACCCCGGTGTTTATGAATGTAGGTACCCAGGGGGCCATCAAGGGAGCGGTATCCTCCCACGATTTGAAGGAGATTGGCTGTCAGGTGGAGTTGTCCAACACTTACCACCTTCACCTGCGCCCCGGGGATGGGGTAGTCCGTCAGATGGGCGGGCTGCACAGATTTATGGACTGGGACGGCCCCATGCTCACCGACAGTGGAGGATTTCAAGTCTTTTCTTTGTCTGGATTGCGGAAGATCACCGAGGAAGGTGTCACATTTGCCTCTCATATTGACGGCAGGCGTATTTTTATGGGCCCGGAGGAATCCATGCGTATTCAGGCCAATCTGGGCAGTGATATCGCTATGGCCTTTGACGAGTGTGTGGAGAACCCTTCTCCCTACGAGTATGTAAAAGCCTCTTGTGAGAGGACGGCCCGGTGGCTGAGGCGATGCATTGCAGAGCATGACCGGCTGAACAGCTTGTCAGATACGGTAAATCCACAGCAACAGCTGTTCGGCATCAATCAGGGAGGGACTTATGCCGATCTGCGGATACGGCACATGGAGGAGATTGCCAAGCTGGGCTGCGATGGCTACGCCATCGGCGGGCTGGCAGTGGGGGAACCCACCCAGGTGATGTATGACATCATCGATGCTGTGGAGCCCCACATGCCGGCGGACAAGCCCAGATATCTTATGGGGGTTGGAACTCCCTCCAATATTATTGAGGGAGTAGCCCGGGGAATCGACTTTTTCGACTGTGTGATGCCCGCCCGAAATGCCCGCCACGGCAAATTGTACACCTGGAACGGTACCATCAACATTAAAAATGAAAAATATAAGCTGGATTCCCAGCCCATCGATCCTGTCTGCAGCTGTCCCGTCTGTAGATCCTTTTCCCGAGCTTATCTGCGCCACCTGTTGACAGCGGGAGAGATGCTGGCCATGCGGCTTGCGGTGCTGCACAATCTGTATTTCTATAATCAGCTGATGGCCCGCATCCAGGAAGCCTTGGACAGCGGGCGCCTTGAGGCTTTTCGCAGCCAATATTCCGGTCGACTGGACCGGCCCTGCCGGGAGGATTAGAGAAATTTGGCAAAAGGGCTTGTCAATCGAGAGATTATCCGCTATAATGTTTTTCACTGCGTCAAGTGGATATTCTGTTGACAGAGTGATTTTAAACTTTGGAGGAAAATTTTATGGGTGATCCTAGCTTTATCTTGATGATCGTATTGATGCTCGCTATGCTGTACTTCTTCATGATCCGTCCGGAGAACAAGCGGAAGAAGGAGGCCCAGAACCTGCGGGACTCCCTGAAGGTAGGGGATGTCATCACAACTATCGGCGGCATCGTAGGCACTATATGCAAGGTGGATGAGAGCACCATTGTTATCGAGACCAGCGCCGACCGGGTGCGCATTGAATTCACCAAATGGGCCGTATCCACGAAAAATGTGGCTGCGGATCAGCCTACCACTTAAAAAACAGGCATGCCTTATGCCCTCTCCGCATAGGTTTTATCAAACCGTGGGGGAGGGTATTTTTATGAAAAAAAAGGAGCGGCGCCCGGAGGAACTGAGTAGTCAGTGGCTCAACGCCATGTGTGATGTGCTGATGGGCGGGGCGCTGGCCGGGGTGACGGCTGTCCTCGTCCTGCTGCTGTGCGCTGTGCTGACATCTGTCGGCGTGATACCGGTGGGCGCTATGTACGGGGCGGTATTGGCCGTCTGTGTCCTGGGAGCCCTGGTGGGCGGAACTTTTGCCGTCCGACGGATAGGCAGACAGTCTCTGCTGGTGGGCCTGGGCGTAGGAGCGGTGCTGTTTCTGTTACTGCTGACCGCCGGACTCATCGTCTATAAAGGGGCCTCCATTGCCAACGGAGGGGCTGGGATTCTGTGCGCCTGCCTGTGTGGAGGAGCTATTCCCGGCCTGCTGGTAAGAAAACCCAAGAAAAAACGCAGAAGATGATTGAAATCTCTCTGTGCCTATGTTATAATAATTGCCACTATGGCAGAATCTGCTGTAAGCAACCAAACAGGAGGAGATACCAATGAAACATATCCAGACTCTGAACGGAGCTACTTTGAAAGCCAGCGCCGCCAAGGGCGGCTGCGGCGAGTGCCAGACCTCTTGCCAGTCTGCCTGCAAGACTTCCTGCACTGTCGCCAACCAGAAGTGCGAAAACAAGTAAATCCCCAAAGCCTGAAAAGGCGGGCGCTTTTGCGCCTGCCTTTTTGCTGTTTGAGTTTTTGAGTTGTTCAGAAGGAGGAGCTGTAAATGAATCCGGTTTTTCCAATCCTCGCGGTGGCTGGTATCGTGCTATACCTGCTGTACCGCCGGGGACTGGCGGTTACGAAAGCCATTATCGCGGTTTTGTTTGTGTTCCGTCCCGGGCGGGAAGAGGACCGGGTAAGCTTGAATTCTTGTACTGGCTGGGTCCGGCATGCAGGCCGGTTCCGTGGGGGGAGAAACTACGAATTTACCTTGGACTGCCAGATCTCCGAGGGGAGTGTGGCGGTATCCCTGCTGGACCGGAGCAAGCAGACGATTCTAAAATTGGACCAATGGTCCTTGGTTGACAAGGTCAAACTGGAGGAGAGAGGCCGATACTATCTGCACTGGGGATTTGACAGCGCAACCGGACAGTGTAAGCTGAGCTGGAAAGAAATTGAAACGACAGGAGAAGGACTAATATGAATACTGTACATACCTTTACCGCCCTGGGGCAGTACCTGGCGGCGGATGTAAATAGCGGGGCGGTCCATGTGCTGGACAAGCTCGCTTACGACCTGCTTGCCACAGTGGGCGAAGGCCCGATAGGGGAGGGGAGCATTCCCAAGGAACTGTTGGAGCAGCTGCCCCAATATAATCAGGCTGAACTGGAAGAGGGATGGCGGGAGCTGCTGGAGTTGCAAAAGACCGGGCTGCTCTTTACCACCGACGACTATATGGACCCTGAGGCGGCTATGGCCCTGCCCAAGGCGGCGGTGATAAAAGCTCTGTGTCTTCATGTCTCCCACGACTGCAACCTGCGTTGTAAATACTGTTTTGCCTCCACCGGTGACTTTGGTACCGGCCACCGGATGACCATGGACTTTGATACTGCCAAAAAAGCCATCGATTGGGTGGTGGCCAAATCAGGTAAACGGCGCAATATTGAGGTAGACTTCTTCGGGGGCGAGCCCCTCATGGCCATGGATACGGTAAAGCGGACAGTGGAATATGCCCGGTCGATGGAGGAAAAGCACGACAAGGTATTTCGCTTTACAATTACGACTAATGGCATTCTGCTGAATGACGAGATCATCGACTATATCAACCGGGAGATGTCCAACGTGGTACTCTCCCTGGATGGCCGCCGGGAGATTAACGACCGGATGCGGCCTACTGTTAACGGCAAGGGGAGCTATAATGTCATTGTACCAAAGTTCCAGAAGCTGGTAGCAGACCGAGGCACTAAGGATTACTATGTCCGTGGTACCTTCACCCGGGATAATCTGGATTTTGCTCAGGATGTCATCCATATGGGAGACTTGGGATTCCATCACGTGTCGGTGGAGCCGTGCAGCGGTCCTGCGGACGATCCCTTTGCCATCCGGGAGGAGGATCTGGATAGGGTAGAGGAAGAGTATGAGAAGCTGGCGCAGGAATTAATGGAGCGGACAGATATAAACTTTTTTCATTTTAACGTAGATCTGGCTCAGGGACCCTGTGTCATTAAGCGGCTGCGCGGCTGCGGCGCAGGCTGCGAATATGTGGCAATTACCCCAGATGGGGATATCTACCCCTGCCATCAATTTGTGGGGAAAGAGGAATTTCGCATGGGCAGTGTCCATGACTCTACCTTTGATATGGGGATCTCTGGTCAATTTGCCCAACAGAATGTGTATACCCGTCCGGCCTGCCGGGAATGCTGGGCAAGATTCTACTGCAGCGGGGGTTGTTCGGCCTCTAATCTGCTTGTCAATGGCGACATAACAAGGTCTAACGAGGTTGCCTGCGCAATGGAGCGCAAACGTTTGGAATGCGCGATCGCTTTGAATGCTATCTCTGCCGGGATGGGAGCAGTCCAAAATACAGATTGTAATAATACGGAATGTAATCTCTGCAATTGCTGAGTCCTCAAATGGTTTTTACCGTATCTAGCGGCTGCGCCGCGCAAGAATACCAGATTTAGCGCTACCGGGGTTCTCGAATACGAACCCCGGCCCTTTTTGGTTTCGATGTTTACATAACGCAATTGACATAAAAACATACTGGAATTGGCAAAAACGGAGAAAATTGCAAAAACCCCTTGCAGAAAAGGAACAGAAGGGCTATAGTAGGAACTACCCTTGAAGTGGATGCTTTGAGATCCACGTCTATTTTTTTCTCCTTTCTCATAGGCTGATACTGAGGTGAGCGGCTGTGGGAATGGAAATTCGAAAAAAATGGGACTTGCCGTTAGAGCAGCGAATTGCTTTGTCAGTGCTGGGTGTTGCCTTCCTGCTGGGAGGCGGGCTGGGCTGCCTCTTGGCTGCGCTGTCCAACGGGCCGGGGGCGGAGGAACTGAGCGGCTATTTGGCTGGCTATCTTGCGCTGGCTTGGGAAGATGGTCTGCCCCGGAGGCTACTTCCTCTGCTTTGGGAGCAAATGAAGTATCTGCTGGCTATTTTGGTGCTGGGATTGACGGCTCTGGGACTGGCGGGTCTGCCAGTGCTTTTTGGTGTGCGTGGTTTTTTCTTTTCCTTTTCGTCAGCCTGTTTCTGCCGGGTATTTGGAAGAAGAGGGTTGCTTCCCGCTTTTTTACTCTTTGGTCTGCCCGCTCTGCTTTGGGTTCCAGCTCTGTTTTTGTCAGGAGTGCCTGGTTTTCTCTCTGCCAAGCAGCTTCTGCGCCGGGCATCGGGGGATGGGCGAAGCAGCATGGTCTTAACCGGAGCCTGGTGGTGCCGGACCGGTTTGTGTGCCGGACTTGCTCTGGTGGCAGGCCTGCTGGAGTATTGGGTAACTCCAGTTCTTCTTCGGGCTGCGGCCCGCGTGATTTTTTCATCTTGATATAGGAGTTGTAAAAGTGTCTGAATTGCTGTCGGTCTATGAAGATTTTCTGAAAATTGAAAAGCGGGCCTCGGCAAATACTGTCAGTTCCTATCTTCGGGATGTCCACCAGTTTGCCGCCGCTATGGAAAACAAAGGAGTGGAACTGGCCCAGGTAGTTACCCGGGAGGTGGAGGATTATGCCAACTCTCTGATTAAACGAGGAAAATCACCTGCAACGGTCACGCGCTCGGTTGCCTCTATCAAATCTTTCTATACCTGTCTGGTTGGAAAAGGATATGTGAGTAGAAATCCGGCCAAAGGGGTTACCCCTGCCAAAGTAGATCGCAAGCTGCCCCAGGTTCTCACCAGTAAGGAAGTGGAGTTGTTTCTGGAACAGCCCGAGTGTACAGATCTGAAGGGATACCGGGATCGGGCTATGCTGGAACTACTCTATGCCACCGGCATCCGAGTCAGCGAGTTGATTGAACTAGATGTAGACGACCTGAATTTGCCCGGCGGAGTGCTTAAATGCTTCAGTAAAGGAAAGGAACGACTGATTCCTCTGTATCCGACTGCCATCCGGGCTTTGGGGGAATACATAAATGATGTGCGTCCCCAGTTGGTTGATTCAACGGAAGAAACTGCATTGTTCGTCAATATGAGCGGCGAACGGATGAGCCGCCAAGGTTTCTGGAAGCTCATCAAGCACTATCAGGAGAAAGCTGGCATACAAAAGGACATTACTCCACATACGCTGCGCCACTCCTTTGCCGCCCACCTGCTGGAAAACGGGGCAGATCTGCGCTCCATTCAGGAGATGCTGGGCCACGCAGATATCTCATCCACCCAGATTTATTCCAAGCTTATTAATCAGAAGATTAAAGACGTCTACAAAAAAGCGCATCCCAGGGCTTAAGAGAAGGGGAGAAAATCATGACAGATCAGGAATTGCTTCAGGCGATTGGACAGGTGGTAGAGACAAAAATAGAGCCTGTGAGGCAGGATATCTCTGCGATAAAGGATGATGTCCAGACACTCCGGGAAAATTATACAAAGCTGGAGAAGCGGGTAGGCGGTCTTGAAGAAAAGGTAGCCGGCATCAGGGTTTATATTGATGCCGATTTAAACCGGACGCTGAATTTACTGTTAGAAGGACAGAAAGCGGTATGGGATCGCGCTGTTCCGCCGGAGCGGTGTGGTGCTTTGGAGATCAGGACATCCGCACTGGAAGCGGCGGTGAAGCAACACAGCCGGGAAATACAAGAGCTAAAGCTTGCATAAGCGAAAAGGAGGGTCCGTACGGCATCTGCTGTGCGGGCTTTTTCATTTGGTTGGTGATTGAATTATTCGGAGAAATATGGTAATATAATTAATTAGAAAACCAATGGAAGGAGGACGTTTCATGTCCACCATGTCTGAATATTTGGATACGCTGCGAGGACAGTCTATTGCCGTGATCGGTATGGGGGTGAGCAACACCCCCTTGATTCGTACCCTGCTTCGGGCCGAACTGAAGGTCACCGTCTGCGATAAGGCCCCTTGGGAACGGGTGGAGGAGCAGGCAGCCGAGTTAGAGAGCCTGGGTGCCAAGTTGCGCCTGGGACCCGATTACCTTACCAAGATACACAAGGCCGATATTATCTTCCGTACCCCCGGTCTCAGCCCTAACACACCGGAGCTGAAGAAGGCGGTAGAGGAAGGGAGTATCCTTACATCTGAAATGGAGCTGTTTTTCCAGCTGTGCCCCTGTAAGATTATTGGCGTTACCGGCAGTGACGGCAAGACTACGACGACCACCCTGGTCAGTGAGTTTTTAAAGAAAGCTGGGCTGAATGTTTACTTGGGCGGCAATATCGGCAGGCCTCTGCTGCCCGATGTGGACGGTATGACCCCAGAGGATGTAGTTGTGGTAGAGCTGTCGTCTTTCCAGTTGATGAGCATGGACCGCAGCCCAAATGTGGCAGTATTCACCAATCTGTCCCCCAATCACCTGGACTATCACCATACTATGGAGGAGTATACCTCCGCCAAGCTGAACATTTTCTGCCATCAAACACCGGAGGATCGGGCCATTTTCAACTACGACAACGATATCACCCGGTCTCTGGCCAAAGCAGCGGTGGGGCAGGCCATGCTGTTCAGCCGCAAGCACCAGCTGGAGGAAGGAGTGTATCTCCGGAACGGCGCAATCTGGCTAACCAACCACATGGGAAGCAGGGAGGTCCTGCCTTTGGATGATATTCGAATTCCCGGCGTTCACAATATTGAAAACTATATGGCCGCTATCGCCGCGGTGGACGGCATTGTCCCGGATAAGTGCGTCCGTGCAGTAGCACAGCGGTTTACTGGAGTGGAACATCGCATCGAGCTGGTGCGAGAGTTGGACGGTGTACGTTATTACAACGACTCTATTGGCACCAGTCCCACCCGCACCATGGCCTGCTTGGATTCCTTTACTCAAAAGCTGATTATTATCGCCGGTGGATATGACAAGGGAGTTCCCTTCACTCAGCTTGGTATGGCCATAGTGGAAAAGGTCAAGGTACTGGTTCTTACCGGCGACACCGCCCCCGCCATCAGGAAGGCGGTGGAGGAGGCGGATGGATATGCTGAAAGTGGCATTCAGATTATTGAAACTGAAGATCTGTCCACTGCCGTATCCGCCTCCCGGGATATTGCCCGGGAGGGAGACGTGGTGGTGCTGTCTCCGGCCTGCGCCGCATTTGACCGCTTTAAAAATTTCATGGAACGGGGTAAGGTGTTTAAGCAATTGGTGAACGAACTGTAATTAAACTGGAAGGATTGAAAGATAACTGACATGATAAACGACCAAGTCAAAGCGCTGGGGGACCAAGCGCAGAGCCAGCTGGCGGAGGAATTTGCCCACATTGATGCCATTGCGCAGGAGAATACCACCCGAGTGCTGGCTACTTTTCAGAAATATCGGGTGGCCGATGGTTATTTTGCTGGCACTACGGGCTACGGATACGACGATTTAGGCCGGGATAAGCTGGATGAGATTTATGCAGAGATCTTTGGAACTGAAGCGGCCCTGGTGCGCATTCAGTTTGTCAACGGCACCCACGCCATTGCCTGTGCCCTGTTCGGAGCGCTGAAAAGCGGCGATGTACTGCTTTCCGCCGTGGGCGCGCCCTATGACACCCTGCTGGGCGTGGTTGGCGCGGCAGATAAGGGACCGGGCTCCTTGAAAGATTATGGTGTGGAGTATAGACAGGTAGAGCTCCTTGACAATAAACCTGACCTGGAGGGGATCGCCGGAGCTGCTGCCGACCCCCGGGTGAAAGCGGTGCTCATTCAGCGTTCCAGGGGCTATTCTACGCGCGACTCTCTATCGGTAAAGGAAATTGGGGTAATGTGCCGCATTATCAAAACGGTCAATCCCAATGCGGCTGTTCTGGTGGACAACTGCTATGGGGAGTTTGTGGAAGACATCGAGCCCACCCATGTGGGAGCCGATCTGGTAGTGGGCTCTCTCATCAAGAACCCCGGCGGCGGGTTGGCTCCCACCGGGGGATATATCGCCGGACGGAAGGACCTGGTGGAAGGGGCAGCCATGCGTCTTACCGTGCCCGGCATCGGCGGAGAATGCGGGTGTACCCTGGGCCAGAACCGGCTTCTCTACCAAGGCCTGTTTCTGGCCCCCCATACGGTGGCCCAGGCGGTAAAAACCGCTGTCTTTGCCGCCAAGGTAATGGAACTTCTGGGCTATGAGACCCAACCTCATTCCTCTGCGGTCCGGCACGATATTATCCAGATGATCCATATGAAGGGGCCGGAGGCTTTAAAAAAATTCTGCAAAGGCATTCAATTTGGCGCGCCGGTGGACTCCTACGTCACCCCGATACCTTGGGACATGCCAGGCTATGACTGTCAGGTTATCATGGCTGCCGGAGCATTTATTCAGGGGGCCTCTATTGAGTTGTCTGCCGACGCCCCCATGCGAGAGCCCTACACTGTCTACCTCCAAGGGGGACTTACCTTCGAGTCTGGCAGGCTGGGTATCCTCCTGGCCGTCCAGGAGCTGCTGGGGCACCCTGATTAAAACAGACTATGGTGGTGTGTGCGTTTTGGAAGTTTTGTGTATACCTATGTGCTGCCATTGTCACTTGCACTGGAATTGTTATTACGGAACTTGATAAAAACACGCATTCTGAGAGGGAATAGGCCAAGCCGTTTTCAGAATATCCTTCCCTTATAGGGGGTGAGGATATGAAGCCGTGGCGGCGGGAGCTTGTCCGAAACATGCGCAGACTAATAAGACCCAGATGGCCGGATTGGACAGTTCCTGGCCCTGAGCTAAGGATTCCTCCGGCTCTCATTACTCTGGTTGCAGCCTTGGTGGTGGCTGGGAGCATAATCGCCCTGCTGGAGGCCAAGTTGCGCCCGGTCGTAGCGGAAGTTGCCGCCGCCCAGGCGCAGAATACCATGACCGCTGTGGTGGAGGGAGCGATTACCACTGACCTGGCCGCCCGAAAGATTGGTTACGCCGATTTTATCACCATTCAGCGGGACGAGAAGGGCACCATCACCGCTCTGACCACCGATATGGCTCGGATGAATCTGCTTCGCTCGGAGCTCACCGCTGCCATTCTGGATGCACTGGAAGAGGCCGATATATCCGACATTCAAGTACCTCTGGGCAGTCTCTTTGACCTGGAGCCTCTGTGGGCCAAAGGGCCTTCTCTCAAAGCCCGGGCCATGACCGTAGGGACGGTGCGCTCAGAATTTGACAGCCAGCTTACCTCAGCCGGAGTAAATCAGACGCTCCACCGGATCTGGATGGAGGTAAACGTGCCCATGACGTTGTTGCTGCCCGGCGGGGAAGTGGAGACCGTCCTCCATACCCGGCTGTGTGTGGCCGAGACGGTGATTGTGGGTCAGGTGCCGGACACCTATTTACAGGTAGGGCAGTGAACAAAGGAGAGGTGTTTTCCTGTGCTGGAGGTTGTTTCCGATGTTTTGCGGTATGTGGTGCAAATGATTCCCATGTGCCTGCTGGCTCTGGTCATTTTTCTGTTTGCCAGGCCGGCCAGGCTGCGGAGGCTGAGAACACATGGGCTGGTCAGCGGCACATTGCGGGAAATAACGCTGTGTCTGTTCCTTTTGTTTTGCGCTGGTTTAGCCGCACTTACCTTGTTTCCCTCCAATATCTGGTCATATGTCCTCACCTTTGGACGAGGATGGTATGATGGAGCCACGTTCTTCAGCTTCTACCCGACTTGGGAGCAAACCATGTCCAGTTTGGCCTATCTGTCTAATATGTTGACGCCTTTCCAGGAGATTCGCCGCGCGTTAGGCCAAATGAGCTACTGGGGACTATTTATGCTGCTGGGCAACATCATCATGTTTATGCCTGTGGGCTTTTTTACCGCGCTGCTCTGGCGGAAGCCTCGATGGTGGAAGTCTCTGCTGGCGGGCTTCTGTTCCTCCCTTACCATTGAGTTTATTCAGTTCTTTATCGGCCGCAGCAGCGATATTGACGACGTGATCCTCAACACCGCCGGGGCCCTGGCGGGCTTCTGGATATTCTGTCTGCTGCGGGCGGTTTTCCCCGGTTTTATCAAAAAATTTCAGTGTCAGCCCAGAGGAGGGTACTATTATGGATGATTTTGCCGAAATTGAGGCCCTGCGCCGGGAGCTGACCCAAGCGGGCTACGAATATTATGTGTTGGACAACCCCTCCATGTCCGACTATGATTATGACCACAGACTCCGTCGCCTAGAGGAGTTGGAATCGGCCCACCCGGAGATGATTTCCCCTGACTCTCCCACTCAGCGGGTGGGAGGAAAGCCTCTGGAGTCCTTTGCCCAGGTACGGCACCAGGTGCCTTTGGAATCCCTCCAGGATGTGTTCGACTTTCAGGAGCTGGAGGCTTTTGACCAGCGGGTCAAAGGTGTGGTCCCGGATGCGGAGTATGTTGTGGAGCCCAAAGTGGACGGCCTGTCGGTGGCCCTGGAATATGAGGACGGTCTCTTTGTCCGGGGCGCTACCCGAGGAGATGGACAGGTGGGGGAGGATGTGACTGAAAACCTGCGTACAGTCCGTTCCATCCCCCTGAAGATTTCCCAGGCTCCGCCCCGGCTCATTGTGCGTGGAGAAGTATTCATGCCTAAAAAGGTATTCCACACCCTGAACGAGGAGCGCGAACGCAGGGGAGAGACTCTTTTTGCCAATCCCCGCAATGCCGCTGCTGGCTCCCTGCGTCAGCTGAATCCTAGAGTGGCCGCCTCCAGAAGGCTGGATATTGCAGTGTTTAATATTCAATGGCCTCAGGAGGAATTTTCCACCCACCTGGAGACGCTGAACTATTTAAAAGAAAAGGGCTTTAAAGTGATACCACATTACACCTGCTCCCAGATATTCCAAGTGATGGAACGCATTGCCGGGATTGGAGAGAGCCGGGAAATGCTCTCTTTCGATATTGATGGAGCTGTTGTAAAGGTAAATGATCTGTCACAACGTGTGATTCTTGGCTCTACAGCCAAATTTCCACGCTGGGCCGCCGCTTATAAATATCCTCCGGAGATTAAGCCTGCCCAAGTGGTGGATATTGTGGTTCAAGTGGGCCGGACGGGGGTGCTGACCCCCAAAGCGGTCCTTACTCCGGTCCGCCTGGCAGGCACTACTGTTACCAATGCCACCCTTCACAATCAGGATTTCATTACTGAAAAGGACATTCGAATTGGGGATACGGTCCTGGTGCGCAAGGCGGGGGAGATTATTCCTGAGGTACTGTCTGTAGTAACGGAACAGCGGCCGGAGGGAACACAGCCCTATTTTCTGCCTCAAATCTGCCCTGTGTGCGGGGCCTCAGTGGAACGGGACGAGGATGGGGCTCATTTTCGGTGCACCGGTGCGGAGTGCCCCGCCCAGTTGCTGCGCAACCTGACCCACTTTGCCAGTCGGGATGCAATGGATATCGAGGGGCTCGGCATTGCTGTCATGGAGAATCTGGTCAACGCTCAGTTGGTCAATACTCCAGGCGACCTGTATTTTTTAAAGGAAGAGGACGTGGCCCAACTGGAGCGCATGGGAAAGCGCTCTGCTCAGAAACTGCTGGCCGCCCTGGCGAAGTCCAAGGAGCAGGATCTGTCCAGGCTGATTTACGCTTTTGGTATCCGTCAGGTTGGGCAGAAGGCGGGAAAAATTTTGGCCGCCCGGTTCAAGACGCTGGACGGTTTGCGAAATGCTACATTGGAGGAACTTACCGATGTGGACGATATCGGAGAGATTACCGCTCAGAACATTTTGGACTGGATGGCCAGTCCTCAGAGCAGGCACCTCATTGGCCGCTTGAAGGAGGCCGGTGTCAACATGACGGCTGCGGAACAGGGAAGAGACCAGCGGTTCGCCGGCATGACCTTTGTGTTTACCGGCGCATTGGAAAAACTTACCCGAGACGAGGCCAGCGAGATGGTTGAGGCCCGAGGAGGCAAGGCGGTGGGCTCTGTGTCTAAAAAAACCGCCTACGTGGTGGCGGGAGAGTCAGCTGGCTCCAAACTACGAAAGGCCCAAGAACTCGGGATCCCCGTCCTCACAGAAGAGGAATTTTTGAAGCTTCTGAAATAAGAGAAAAAGGGGAGAGGCGTCGTGAAAAAGGGGTATGGCTATATTGCCGTTGCAGTGGTGATGTTTACCTCCTTTGAGGTGGTGCTGAAATTTATCGCCGGGCAGATCAATCCAGTTCAGTTGACCCTGTGCCGGTTTACAATTGGGTTTGTATTCCTGTTGCCGGTGGCACTGCATAATTTGAAGAAGCGCGGAAAACAGCTGGACAGGGGAAGTATGGTCTATTTTGCTCTGCTGGGCCTGATAGGAATTGCTTTGTGCATGCCCATCCTACAAATGGCAGTAAGTTACACCGGCTCCTCAGTTTCAGCGCTGATGTTTAGCTGTAATCCGGTATTTGTAGCATTTCTGGCCTTTTTCCTGTTAAAAGAGCCTATAAAACCCAGACATATCACCGCCTTGACCCTGGAAATTGTAGGAACGGTGATCATTATCAGTCCTTGGAATACCAGACTGAACATGACTGGCGTGGCCTTGGCTCTGCTGTCTACGCTGTTGTTCTCTCTGTACGGAGTCATGGGTAAGCGGGAAGTGGCCAAATTTGGAGGAGCGGTAGTCACCTGCTTCAGCTTTCTGTTCGGCAGTCTGATTATGTTGACCTTTATTCTGTTTTCTCACCTTCCGGCGGTGGCCCGGGCGTTCCAAAGCGCTGGTCTGGATAGCTTTGCCAACATTCCTGTCCTTGCAGGCTATACACTTCAAAACCTTCCCTATGTGCTTTTTGTCTCCGTAGGGGTGGCGGGTATTGGCTTTTGCGCCTACTTTTTGGCAATGGAGTACCAGCCGGCCAGCGTGGTATCTCTTGTCTACTTCTTTAAACCGGCCCTGTCTCCGATTTTGGCCTGGATGGTCCACGGTGAGGAAATTTCCGTCAATATGATCGCTGGCATTATCCTTATTGTGGTTGGCTCTTTGTGTGCCATTATTCCGGGGATTTTGGAGAGTAAACGGGAAAAAGAATAATTTTCTCTTGACTTAAAGCACACTTCATATGATATAGTGTGGCAGAGTGCTGCTATATTTACTTAAGAAGGAGACGCGACTATGGAAAAGGCGAAAGTTTATTTTACTGATTTTCACACGGAGGCCTTTGGAGACGGCCTGCCTACCAAGTTGAAAAAACTCATAAAAAAGGCCGGAATTCAAAACCTGGACTTGGAGGGCAAGTTTGTCGCCATTAAGATGCATTTCGGTGAATTGGGCAATGTCAGTTATCTGCGGCCAAACTATGCCCGCGCGGTGGTGGATGTGGTTAAGGAGTTGGGAGGTAAGCCTTTTCTTACCGACTGCAATACCATGTACCCCGGCAGCCGAAAAAATGCTTTAGAGCATCTGGAGTGTGCCTGGGAAAACGGTTTTACCCCATTGACAGTGGGCTGTCCCATTCTCATTGGCGATGGTCTCAAGGGAACAGATGATGTTTCGATTCCTGTAGTGGGAGGCGAGTACGTCAAAGAAGCCAAGATTGGCCGAGCCATCATGGATGCCGACATATTTATCAGTCTGACCCATTTTAAGGGACATGAGATGACCGGCTTTGGCGGGACGATTAAAAATATCGGTATGGGCTGCGGCTCAAGGGCGGGGAAGAAGGAGCAGCACGCCAGTGGAAAGCCCAAAATTGCGTCCGATGCCTGCCGCGGCTGCCGCCGCTGTCAGAAGGAATGTGCCAACGACGGGCTGATCTTTGATGAACAGACCCGGAAAATGTACGTAGATGAGGCACATTGTGTGGGTTGCGGTCGTTGCTTGGGCGCCTGCAATTTTGACGCTATTTACTTTACCAACGACAACGCCCATGCGGCGCTGAACTGCCGCATGGCTGAGTATACCAAGGCTGTGGTAGACGGCCGGTCTCAATTCCACATCTCTCTGATTGTGGATGTGTCTCCCAATTGTGATTGCCACGGAGAAAACGACGTGCCAATTCTTCCAAATATTGGTATGTTTGTGTCCACTGATCCCTTGGCTCTGGACCAGGCCTGTGTGGATGCCTGCCTAGCCGCTGAACCTATGCCGGGCAGTCAGCTGGCCAGACACTTGAATGATGCCGGTTTCCAAGATCACCACGACCACTTCACAAATTCCACCCCGGAGTCGGAGTGGCGCAGTTGCTTGGCTCACGCCGAAAAAATCGGCCTGGGTTCCCGAGAGTATGAACTGATAAAAATGTAAAGCGAAAAATACCCAACATTAAATATCCGCTGAAAAGTAAAGGACACCACAAGTACGATTGACTTGCGGTGTCCTTTTTATGATTTCTCATTTTATTTCTTTTTTTCACTATTGTTATCAGAAAATATATTTTTTAACAGCAGATCAATCATAAATACCGACACGCAGAACAGTGCCATTTGGCCCACGATAAGCCATAGCCAGAAGGAGGAATAATTCTCTTTGAAAAGCAGCATTAGAATCGCGCTGGCCCCTCCGGTAATAATCCCAATGCGCAGCCACAGCCTGGAGCAATAGCGGTGGGCCATGACCCAAGCGTCCGGATCTTTTTGGGTCAGTTCCGTGCTGTAAGCCAGGCCCTTAGACTGGTAGGGAGGAGGAGAAATTTTCCACATCAGCCCTACAATCAGCATAGCCGTCGGAGCCAGCATGACAACAATAAAATAAAACATACTAAAACCTCACTTTTCTTCTTTATTTTTGAACTTTTTTTGTTTCTTTTTCTGTCGGACACATCCCAACGGGTTAGCTTTGGCAGCAGTGCGCAGGTCCTCATTGTCCACATGAGTGTAGATCTGAGTAGTGTTAAGGTGGTCGTGACCCAGTACCTCCTGAAGGGTGCGCACATCCACACCGTTTTGTAACATTAGGGTAGCAGCGGTGTGACGCAATTTATGAGAAGAGTACTGGGAGCTATCCAGCCCGGCAGCAGCCAAATGTTTCTTCACCAGTTTGTGAACTGCCGCTGTGGAGATTCGCCGGCGGTTCTGGAGAGTGACAAACAGGGCGTTTTGATCCACTAGTGTCAGCGTATCACGTTCAATAAGCCAATCCTCCAGCGCTCGCTGGCAGGCATCGTTTAGGTAAAGTATCCGCTCCTTGTTTCCCTTGCCCAACACACGTAGCTGCTCGCCCCGAACATCTGTTTTGTTCAGGCCAACTAACTCGGAAATACGCAGACCACAATTGAGAAACAGAGTCAAAATGCAGTAATCTCGCCTGGCATTTCTGCCGTCCACACTATCCAAAAGCTCTAAACTTTCGTCCAAATTCAGATATTTGGGAAGAGATTTCTTTAATCGGGGCGAATCCAGGTCTTGGACAGGATTGGTTTCTAGTAACTTGGCTTTGTTGGTAAGATATTTGTAAAAGGACCGGATAGTGGCGACCTTACGTGCTCGAGACGTGTTATTCAAACCGCGGTCCCGGGACAGATAGTTCATATAGGAATAGATGTCTGTTAGAGTAATATCTTGAACCAAAGAAAGATCGATATCATCAATAGAAATATCATCCAGCGGAATATCTTTAAGACTACGATTTTTACTCTGTTTGAGAAAGCGAAAAAAGTTTCGCAGATCTAAATAATATTCATCTACAGTTCGCCGTGAGTGACCTTGGATTGTCTCGTGATAGACTAAGAAATCCCGGATAATAGATGGAGCTTCGGTTCGGTAGTTCAAAAATGGACCAGAGACCTCAAAATCAGTAATTAACCTCCATTCAGGTCAACAAAATTTTTATTTTGTTGACCTGACGTAATACACCAATTTGAGGACCTGGTGTCCCTCCCTTCTGCGTTCGCAGTGGTTTTGAACAAAGTATAGCACGGTTTTCCTGTCAGGTCAACAAAACAAGATTTTACCGTCACTAATCACTATGATATATATGGACTTTTAACTTTATTTTCTCAATGTTACCGATCAGATCCATGCATAAACCAAAAACCCAACTGCATAATCTGGTGCATGGGGGTGTTGTCTATGCACCTGTCATTTTTCGAATTCTTAGAGCAAATGGCTGCAAACCATGCGCTTTTTGGGACAGTTTTACTAACGTTGGCTGTCCTGTTAGTCAATGGCTGGACCGATGCCCCAAACGCCATTGCTGGAGCGGTGGTGACGGGGGCAATTCCTTTCCGGCCTGCCGTGGTTCTGGCAGCGGCATTCAATTTTCTGGGGGTATTGTGCGTCACATCAGTAAACGCCTCGGTAGCGGAAACGGTATACTCCATCGCCTCTTTTGATGGCGGACCAAAGGCTGCCCTTACCGCTTTGTGCGCTGCCATGACAGCTATTGTTTTATGGGCAGGCCTAGCCTGGTTTTTCGGTATTCCCACCAGTGAAAGCCATGCCCTTGTGGCCGGAATTTCAGGGGCAGCCGCCGCGTTAGAGAGCTCTTTCTCCTGTATACGCTGGAGCTGCTGGGCCAAAGTAATCCTGGGCCTGTTCCTGTCTGCGGCCGCTGGGTTCTGGGCAGGACAGACGGCGCGAAGAGGGTTAAAATCTGTAAAGGTATCTCCCCGTACAATCCTTTTGGCACAGATACCTGCTGCGGCAGCCGCATCCTTCCTCCACGGAGCGCAGGACGGACAGAAATTTATTGGCGTTTTTCTACTGGGGACGGCCTTAGCCCAGGGGCGTACCGATGAGGGTACCTTCATAATTCCTCTTTGGCTCATGGGGCTGTGTGCCCTTTTCATGGCCCTTGGTACTCTGATTGGCGGACGGAGAATTATCGACACTGTGGGTCGGGAAATGGTGTCTCTGGGGCCCCAGGAGGGGCTAGCCGCCGATCTGGGCAGTATTGTCTGTCTCCTGGGCGCCACCTTGCTGGGCCTGCCTGTCTCTACCACGCATACCCGTACCTGTGCACTGCTGGGTGTTGGGGACTGTGGGGGGCGGCACCCCGATTGGGGTGTGGCAGGAAAAATTGCCATGGCCTGGGTGCTCACTTTCCCCGGCTGTATGGCCATTGGATATTGGATGTCCAAACTGTTTTTGGCTTTGTAATGCAGTAATGTCACTTGGCAATAAGATAAAGCACCTCTCCCCTATCCTTTGCATAGCTTAATCTGGAAGCAAACGTACAGGCGTTAACCGCCTGCGAGTCTTTCAGAAAGGGTTCTTACATCGTGTTACAGGCGCTTACTTGGGCCGCCGCCGGTACGGGTTTTACCGCCCTGATGACCGCCACCGGTGCAGCCGTAGTCTTTTTATTTCGCAGAAAAACCTCCAAAACGCTCCATCGTGTTATGCTGGGCTTTGCCGCCGGGGTGATGATTGCGGCCAGCATGTGGTCATTGCTTATCCCCGCGATCGAGAAAGCGGAGGAACTGGGCCAGAATGGCTGGATTCCAGCCGCAGGAGGTTCTGTACTGGGCATTGCCTTCCTGCTGATTATGGACTATCTTCTGCCGCATTTTGGGCCGGAGTCCTTTCACCGGGGAGCCTCTCCCAGCCGCACCGCTCTGCTGGTGCTGGCCGTTACGCTCCACAACATTCCGGAGGGGATGGCGGTAGGGGTATCCTTCGCTCTGGCCGCTCAGAGCAGCGATGCTGCTCTCCTTACTGCCTCCACTGCTCTGGCAATTGGCATCGGCATCCAAAATTTCCCAGAGGGGGCAGCAATCTCCCTGCCTCTATACCAAGAGGGAATGGGAAAAGGAAAGGCTTTCCTGATCGGGGCTGCCTCCGGGGTGGTAGAGCCTGTTTTTGCTCTGCTCACTGTACTAGTAGCCGGAACAGTCCAGTTGGTCCTTCCATGGCTTTTATCCTTCGCCGCCGGAGCTATGCTCTATGTGGTGGTGGAGGAGCTCATCCCAGAGGCCAACTTGTCTCAAGGGGGGCACTCCGGTACCTTAGGTGTCATGGCTGGCTTCCTCCTGATGATGATTTTGGATGTAGCACTGGGATAAGACAGGAAGCCCCCTCCCTGGGAAGGCTTCCTCACATCTCTTTCCGGATCTGCCGCAGGGCGTTTTTCTCCAGTCGGGACACCTGCGCCTGGGAGATACCGATTTCAGCGGAAACCTCCATCTGTGTTTTACCTTGAAAAAAACGCATAGACAAAATTTTCCGCTCCCGGTCGGTAAGGTGACCTACCGCCTCCTTGAGGGCGATACGCTCCACCCACATCTCATCGTTGTTTTTATTGTCTCTCACTTGATCCATGACGCAGATAGTGTCTCCGCTATCGGAGTACACCGGCTCATAGAGAGAGACCGGCTCCAAAATGGCATCCAGAGCAAAGACCACATCCTCACGTTTTATATTCAGGATTTTAGCAATCTCCTCGATGGATGGTTCCTTCTGGTGCTGGGCCATATAGGCCTCCTTGGCCTGGAGCACCTTGTAGGCGGTGTCTCGCATGGCGCGAGATACCCGCATGGTGCTGTTGTCACGGAGGTAACGGCGTATCTCCCCCACAATCATGGGTACACCGTAGGTAGAGAATTTTACATCCAGATCGGTGTTAAAATTATCGATAGCCTTAATCAGTCCGATGCACCCCACTTGAAACAGGTCGTCGGCGTTCTCTCCCCGGTTGGCAAACCGCTGGATTACCGACAGCACCAGCCGCAGGTTGCCGGCAATCAGTTCCTCCCTGGCCCGCATATCTCCCCCTTTGGCCCGGAGAAGAAGGGCCTGGGTCTCGCTGCTTTTCAGCACCTTCAGCTTGGCGGTATTTACCCCGCATATCTCAACCTTGTGCTGCATGTAAAAGACCTCCCGCCGGTATACTGTTTCCAGTATTTCCGGGGGAAGGTCTTTCATACGGTTTCTTCCAGCCCTAAATTTTTTATCGTTAGACGGTTTTCGATGGATTTTTAATCCGTTGCAGGCTTTTCCGTTTTTAACAGGCCCTCAGCGGTATAGTTGTTTTTTGCGTTCCACAGCAGCCAATCGGTGTATCCTGCGTCATAGACCGCTTGGATTTGAGCTCGGAGTTCTTCTGCTCCATAGTCGATATGTCCCGCCACCCATACAGCGGTAAAGTCCTGGAGCCACGCCCGCACACCGTCTTTTTGCCCGGATAGAGTCCTTTTGGAAGCGGATAAGGCCGAAAGCACCGCTTGATAAGGCTCCTGGTCCGGAATGTCCAAACCGAAAGCACCGGAGGCGTAATGAGACGGATAGACCATGGGACAGATGTAATCAACAATCCCCGCCAACTGAACATAATCCTGACCGATCAGTGCACCGTCCGTTCGGTTGGTAATGACAGTACCAAACACATCTGCGGATACCCGGACGCCTTTCTCATGGAGCGTACCGGTAATCCGTTCCAAAAATTCCGCAATCACATCTGTCCGAACCACCTCTCCGGAGGTGCCGTAATCTACCCGATCCATGGACCTTCCTGTGGGAAAACGCACATAGTCAAACTGGATCTCGTCAAAGCCCAAGTCCGCGGCTCCCAGGGCCACCTCCTCCAAATAGTCCCATACTGCCGGGTCGCATGGGTTAACCCAAGCCGCGCCGCCACCTTCTCCGACAGGAGAGCCGTTTTGATAACGCAGGGCCAACTCAGGCCGCGCTTTCGCCAGAACCGGGTCCTTAAAGGCCACCACCCGGGCAATGGCATAAATATTGTGCTCCTTCAACTCTGCAACTAGGGCGGGCATGTCCTCGACATAGCGTACACAAGCTCCAATCTCCAGTGCCAAGCCCGAGTCTGGCCGGTAGGTCAATATGCCTTCGTCATTTTTTACGTCAATGACCACCGAATTCAGCTCTGTCTCATCGATCAGCGTCAGCAGCTTCTCCATATATGGGTCTCCCGCCACCGGTCCGGAGATATAGATCCCGCGCACCCCCTCTGGCTCGTCGGGCAAGAGGGTCTCCTTTTCATCGTCCGGTACTTCTAAAGGCGATGTCTGCCCTGGAGGCAGCGGGTCGGGCTCCGGACCGTCTCTGCTCAGCAGTAAACATCCCGCACCCACGGCCAAAGCAATGGCTATAAGGCACAGAAACAGAAATCCGACTGCGCCCATTCTGTTTGTCCCGCGGTACCGGCCTCTCTGCATACCTCCACGTCTGCCCATATGGTATTCTCCCATCTCTATCTTTTCAGGCAACGCCTCAATGGCGGGTCTTCCACCATAGTGCGTTAAAATTTCTTGTCATACTCTTGTCATACAATATATAATTGTAAAAGTTTTTCTTGTTTGACAAAAAATCCTCCCGCTCTTGGGATTTTACTGTATTTATAAATACAGGCCGGCCTGCAAGTGCTCCTCGTCCATAACCTCCATCCCCGCTTCTGCCAGCAGACGGGCGGTCACACCCCATCCGGAGGTTACTGTATGGGTGAATGAGCCGTCATATATTTCTCCGCAGCCACAGGATGGGGAGCGGGCTTTCAGAATAGCCACGGTGCAGTTATTTTCCCTTGCTATCTCCAGAGCCCGCTCTGCCCCAGACTTATATGCGGCAGTGACGTCCTGTCCGTCCCGGGTTATGATCCGGCCGTCGGGCTGAATTTCAGCAGGGCTTCGGGGCACATCCAACCCGCCCAGCATCTCAGGACAGACGGGAATTAAATTGTGTCCGGCCCGGTGCAGCTCGATAATCTGCCGGTCGAGACGGCTAGCCCCGTCGTACCGGCAGGGCTCTCCTAAAAAGCAGTGGCTGACTAAAATATTCATAAGCATATCCTCCTACGAAAAGCGGCCCGCCGGCAGGCGGGCCGCAGTGGATACAACTCAGTGGGTCAAGTAGTACCTGACCAAAGTTTGAAGCAGTTCATCCCGGTCTGCCTTGCGGATGAGCGCCCGGGCATTGTTGTGGTTTGTGATATAGGTGGGGTCCTCAGACAGAATATAACCCACGATCTGGTTGATAGGATTATAGCCCTTCTCCTGCAAGGCCTGATACACCGTGGTCAGGATGGCTTTAATTTCCATATCCCGCTGGTCGCCCAAGCTGAATTTGCGGGTGTAGTCCATCTCGCCCATATTCGTACCTCCCCAAATGTCTCTGGTTTTCTGTGCCAAGCGGAAAATAAACCTATGGCCTTAGTCTACTCCAAAACTTTGTCGATGTAAAGAGCTTTCAGGAAATTTAATATAAATGAAATATTTCATCTCTCTATTATAGAGGCCGCCGCCACCTGAAGTAGAGCTGACAGCGCCGCCACCATAAATACATACTGCACCCCCCAAGCATTCCAGATCAGCCCCATCGCCGGGGAGGCGATAATGGCCATTACGTGATCCACGCTCAGGCCCACCGACAAAGTCCGGGTAACTTCGCTGGGGTCCAGGGCGACGGTACGCATCATGTAGGAGTGGACCATGTTGAACTGTTCAAAGAGGAGGCACAGCACATAAGCCCCATAGACCAGCCAGGTCTGCCAGCTCTCAGGGTTAAAGGCCCCGGAAGCGAGCATTCCGGCCAGCAGACCCATCACCGAGAAGGAGACGGCGATGTAGAGAGCTTCTATCCACAGCATCCGTTTTACACCAAGCTTATCCAGCATTTTCCCGATAAAGGGCGCTGCCCAAGTTCCTGCCAGATGTGTGATGATGGTAAGCAGGGCTACAGTATCCGCGCCCTGTCCCAGCAGATTGATAATCACCCAGGGAGCAAAGACAATTTTGATCCGCTTCTGACACCCGTAGGCCAGCGTGACCATGTAATAGGGCATGTACCGCCTGCGAAACAGCAGCTTATGGTTTTTTACGGCATCCTTCTGCTGAATGGATAGAGCCAGCGCAGCCAGCAGCGCTACCGCTGCCGCAGTGGCAATCCCGCCAATAACAAAGGGCAGAATGATTTTGCTCTGAAAGCTGAAAAAGCCGGTACGGAAGCCGAAAAACACCATAACTGCAGCCGCCATGTTGAATAAGGTGGTGACGCCTTTGAATTTTCCCAGGGTAGTTCCTACCTTACCCTGTTCCGCCAGATCCATGGAGATGGCATCGTTAAGGGGCATGAAGAAGTGCATCCCCAGAGAATGAATAAACATAAAGACAAGCATCACCCCATAGCCGGGGGACATCCAGCCCAAAACAATAAAGCCCACCAACACCAGGGCCTGAGCCACGACAGACATCCATAGGTTGCCTAGAAAGCCCAAGGCGGCCACCAGCACCATGCATAGGATGCCAGGACTCTCCCGAGGAATCTCAATAAACCCTCGCTGAACCTCATTGATGCGGAAAACCTCGTTGAAGTAGTTGGACAGAATGTTGTTGCCCAGGCCGTTGGCCAGTGCGGTAAGGGCCAGCACCGCCACAAAGAGGCGGACAGCCCGCTGTCGGTTTTGTTGGGTCACAGCGTATCCTCCTCCGCCCGGTCCAGGGCATCCTCAATAATGAAAGAAGGCTCGTCCTCCTGCACGGACGCAGAAACCTGGGCGGCCGACTCCAGCGAGCCGGAGCTAGTAGTCCCCTGACGATACTTTATCTCCTGCCACTGTTCTTTGGTTACCAGCAGCTGCCGTGGCTTGCTGCCTTCAAAGGGACCCACAATGCCCTTTTCTTCCAGCTGGTCCACCAACCGGGCTGCCCGGGCATAGCCCAGCTTCAATCGGCGCTGGAGCATGGAAACCGAGGCCTGTCCTGTCTCCACCACCACCTCGGCGGCAGCATCGATAAGCTCGTCGAACTCGTTGTCCACATCCTCCGGGGCAGAGCCGCCGATACCCTTGGAACCTTTGTCCTTTTCAGCGGCATTGTGTTCGATCTCCTCCATGACGGAGTCGTCATATTGAGCGGAACCGCTGTTCTGCTTGACAAAATTCACCACGGCGGCTACCTCCGGGTCGGAGATAAAGCAGCCCTGAACACGCTGAGGCTTGCCGCTGCCCAGAGGGGCAAAGAGCATGTCTCCCCGGCCCACCAGCTTTTCGGCACCCTGGGTATCCAGAATAATCCGGGACTCCATGGCGGAGGCCACGGCAAAGGCAATACGGGAGGGAATATTTGCCTTCATCAGGCCGGTAATCACGTCGGCGGAGGGCCTCTGAGTGGCGATGACCAGATGCATGCCCGCGGCGCGGCCCATCTGAGCCACCCGGCAGATGGATTCCTCCACCTCCTTGGCGGCTACCAGCATCAGGTCAGCCAGCTCGTCGATAAGCACCACGAAAGCAGGCATTTTGTCCACCCCCTCAGTTCGGGCGGCGTATGTATTATATTCCTCCAGTTTACGTACCCCCACTTCGGAGAAGGTGCGGTAGCGCTTCATCATTTCAGTAACGGCCCATTGAAGGGCTCCGGCTGCCTTCTTGGGATCGGTAACCACTGGAATAAGCAGGTGAGGAATGCCGTTGTAAATGCCCAACTCCACCATTTTCGGGTCCACCATGATAAGCCGGACCTCCTCCGGGGTAGCCTTATAAAGCAGAGAGGTAATAATGGTGTTTGTACAAACCGATTTACCGGAGCCGGTGGTGCCGGCAATCAGCAGATGGGGAAGCTTTCCAATATCGCCAATAATCGCCTGACCGCTGATGTCCTTTCCCACAGCAAAGGAAGTTTTGGATTTGCTGTTGGTAAAGTTATCCGACCCAATCACCTCGCGGATACTGACCGGAGAAACCACCTTATTGGGTACCTCAATACCGACTACTGAGATTTTGTCCGGAATGGGGGCGATGCGTACACCGGTGGCCCCCAGGGCCAGGGCGATATCGTCGGCCAGGTTGGTCAGCTTGTTCAGCTTGACCCCCTGTTCCAGGGCCAGCTCATACCGGGTGACAGAGGGGCCCCGGACCACATTGATAATATTTGCGTCGATGCCGAAGGAGTGTATCGTGTCTCCCAGACGCTGGCGGTTGGCGTTCAACTCGCCCAAGGCCTCTCCCCCGATTTCTCCGGCGCTCTCGCTGAGCAGAGACAGGGGGGGGTACTGGTAAGGAGGTATCTCCTGTCCCATCACCTGCTGAATTTCCACATCCACCTGGGCGGCCTGGCTGGCTGCTTCTTTGGAAGTCACCTTCTCCATAGCCGGCTCCGGAGCGGAGACAGGAGTTGGGATCAGGGCAGGCGAGGTACGTACCACAGGGGGCGCAGGAGGGACTGCGACCTCCGGCGAAGCGGAGCGAGGCCAAGCGGGCTCTGCTGCGGGCAGAGTCTCCGCAAAAGCTGCCGGCTCCGGTGGGGAGACCGGACTGTGGAACGTCCCCTCTCCCCCGGGCTGTGTAATGGGCTCCGGCTTGGAGATGGCGGGAAAGTCCAGCTCCGGCGCGGGCGTGTGGCCCACAACAGGCGCTTTTGGCGAGGACGTTTCAGAGACAGGCTCATCCAACTCCGCTTGAGGCGCCCGCCCGGTTCTCAACAGTTCGTCGGGCGCAGGTACTCGGGGACTGCGGTTGAAAAAGCCCTTTTTTTTCTCCTTAGGGGGCTCCTTACCCACCAGCGGCCCCTCCTCTACCGGGATGTCAATAGTAGGCCGGACTGTCCGGGCAGGGATGGGTTCCTCCCACCGCTCTCGCTCCGGCTTTCTTGATTTGCGGGGCGCTGTCGCCGGCTCCGGTTCGTACTCATAGCTGGGACGGTTGAAAATCCAGTCCGCCACGTCAAGAACTGTGCGGTTAAAGGCCGACAGCCCCAGCAGCAGCCCGGCCAGCAGGGAGACGACGGAGGCCCCTACCTTGGTAAACAGGGAAACAAACCCCTGGCCCAAAACACCGCCCAGCCCGCCGCCCGACTGTATAGCCTTTCCGCTCTCTACCAGAGTTCCCCACAACTGAGCGTTCCACTCCAGCGGTTCGGACAGCAGGACGTGGAGGAAACAGGAAAGAACCAGGGGCAGCAGCAGAGTACAGGTCACCCGCAGGCGCACCGGGCGGCCCCGGTGAAACATGAGGATATAGCTGCACAACAGCAGGGCGGGAGGAGTCAGCCAAAAACCATAGCCCAGCAGACCCTTGATGAGGCCGCAGAACAGATTAATAAAGATGGCCTCCATATTGAAATAACCCAGGCCGGCAAAGAGCGCCAGCAGTAAGCAGATTACCGCGCCGGCTTCCCGGCGGTAGGGCTGCCTGGACGGCGGAGCCTGCCTGCGGCTCTTCGCCTTTGGTGCGGTGGGAGCAGCCCGACGTCCTCCACCAACGCCTGAGGATGTCCTGCTTCCCCCTGTTTTTTTCTGTGTCGCCATATGTATATCGTTCCTTTCAGGATTTCAGTAAAAGCATATCAAGCTGCTGCAGGGACCAAGGGCCACCCCATAATATTCAGCAGAAGAAACAATACGCCCGCTCCCCAGCAGTAGAAAGCAAAGGCACCGAAACGCCCCTTGTCAGCCAATAGCTTCACCAGTTGAATAGAGAAATAGCCCACTACGGCGGCAATAGCCATGCCAAGCAGGTATTTGGGCAGATTCTCCGCCGGAATCCCCCCCTCCAGCTCCAACACATCCAGCACTTCCAGCAGGGTAGCTCCCAGTACGGCAGGCAGCGACATGAGGAAAGAGTACCGCACAGCAAATCTTCGGTCAAAACCCCGGAGCATTCCTGCTGAGATGGTGCAGCCGGAGCGGGACAGTCCTGGAATGGTGGCGCAGCCCTGGGCCACTCCCACCAGCAGCACGTCCAGCAAAGTGGCGCTTTTGGCGGTTTTACGCCCCCTGGCCATCTGATCAGAAAGAAACAGAATACAGCCTGTCACCAGCAGAGCACAGGAGACAAAAATTGGATTGCTCCCCAGCGCCTCTATTTTATGCCTGACAGGCAGAACTAAAAACAGGGGCAAGGTACCTACAATAATAAGCAGCACCATCCGCCGGGCCTCTGGCGGGCGCTCCCGGCGGGACTCACGGGAAAACATATCCCCAAAGAAGCGGAAGAACTCCACAATCATCTCCCAGATGTCCTGCCAGTAGACTACACATACCGCCAGCAGAGTGGCGAAGTGGAGCAGAACGTTGAAAAGCTGGTCCGGCGCCTCCATGCAAAAGAAATATTGAAACAGCGTGAGGTGACCTGAGCTGGAAATGGGCAGAAATTCAGCCACACCCTGGACAAAACCCAAGACAGCAGACATGAAATAGGTCAAAGGTATGTACCTCCTATAAAATGGGCAAGTACCCATAAAATCATTAAATATTATATTAACACAAGCCGGCGGAAAATTCCAGTGTTTTTATTTTGCTTTATGTAAACTAAAACGGCAGGGGTTCTCCCTACCGTTTCATTGTTTTCATTGTTTTTTCTCCTTAATCATCTCATATAAACAGCTCAATGCGTCAGACAGACCTCCGATTCGGTCAATGAGGCCCAGTTCTACTGCTTCCTCTCCGTAAATGACACTGCCTACATCGGCGGCCAGTTCTCCGGTCTGAAGCATCAGCTTTGTAAAGGCTTCTCGCTTTATATGGCTGTTTGCGGTAACAAACTGCAGAATTCGCTCCTGGATGCGCTCAAAGTAATAAAAAGTCTGGGGTACGCCGATGACCAATCCGTTGAGCCGTACCGGGTGGATGGTCATGGCCGCCGAGGGGGCAATAAATGATTTTTTTGCCGACACCGCCAAAGGCACGCCAATGGAGTGGCTGCCGCCCAGTACCAGAGAGACAGTTGGTTTGGACATAGAGGCAATCACTTCTGCAATGGCCAGCCCAGCCTCCACATCTCCTCCCCCGTTGTTCAGCAGGATAAGGAGGCCGTCAATCTCCTCACTGCCCTCTATTGTAGCCAGAAGGGGTAGAACATGTTCATATTTGGTACTCTTGCTGGTGGGAGGCAGCAGCTGATGACCCTCGATCTGCCCCACGATAGTCAGCACATAAACGGTTCCCTGCTCCGCGCGAATGACCGATGCCCCCAGGTCCATAATAGGCTGAATATCTCCCTCCCGGGGTAACTGGTTCTGTTCCTCATCCATGGATGTTCCCTCCTTTTGCCTTAGTCTGTGCTGCAAAAGAGGTTTTTACACCAAAATCACCGCTCTACTTTTCGTAGGTTGCCTTTTTAGCGGTCTTGCGCTAGACTTGGAGCACAACGAAAGGAGCGGATTCTATGGACAGTCAACGCTTTGGGACGTTTATTTCCCAATTGAGAAAAGAGCAGGGACTTACCCAGAAAGAACTGGCCGACAAGCTGAACATTACCGACAAGGCCGTCTCAAAATGGGAGACAGGTAAGGGCTTCCCCGACCTGAAGCTGCTGGAGCCCCTGGCCCAGACCCTGGAGGTATCTCTGGTAGAGCTGATGCAGGGCAGGCGGCAGGAGACGGACACCCTCACCGTGGCCGAGGCGGACGCGGCGGTATCCCAGGCTATGGGACAGTCAGAGCGGGCCACCGCACGGCGGTATCTGCGGATGTTCCGATGGTTTCTAACCGGCGGCGGCCTCCTGAGCCTGTTGTGGCTGTTCACCACATTTTTCAGCTCTGTATGGGCGGAGCTTCTCACGGGAATCTACATGTCCTCCTCCGCAGCCGGTATTATCGGCGGGGCCGACGGCCGCACCGCCATTATCACCACCACTCGTACGCTCAACCCTCTGGAGACCTTCTTCGCCCTGGGTGTTCCCTTCCTCCTGCTGGCGGTCTGCGCCGTTCTGGCACTCAAGGTCTGGCGGCTGGAGAAAAAACTGAAGTAAACAAAAGTGCCTGCCGACTGGCAGGCACTTTCCCTTTAGATTTCCTCAAAAACTGCTTTTATGCCCTTGAACGTCATGTAGCAGTCCAGTTTGCCCACCGTTTCAAAGGGGGCGTGCATAGATAGAACGGGCACGCCGGCATCCAAGGTATCGATATTCCGCTCGGCCATATAGGCGGCCACGGTACCACCGCCGCCGGCGTCCACCTTACCCAGCTCAGCCATCTGCCAGACCACATTGGCGTTATCCAGCACCCGGCGCACTCTGGCTACCACCTCGGCGGAGGCGTCGGAGGCCCCGGACTTGCCCCGGGCTCCGGTGTACTTGCAAAGACCCATGCCGTAGTTCACAAAGGCACTGTTGCACTTCTCGTAGACATCAGCAAAGTTGGGATCGTAAGCGGCCGTCACATCTGCAGACAGGCAAAAGGATTTCTCATAACAGGCCCGCAGCGGGATGCCCTGGGCCTGACACAGGTCCTCCATAAAGGTATCGAAGGCGGCAGACTTCATGCCGGTGACCCCCTCGGAGCCAATCTCCTCCTTATCTGCCAGCATACACACGGCGGTGTACTCCGGAGCGGTGAGCTGGAGGATAGCGGTCAGACAGGCATAAGCGCACACCCGATCGTCGTGGCCGTAGGAGCCGATGAGAGAGCGGTCAAAGCCGATGTCACAGGCGTTGAAGGCGGGAACAGCGGACAGCTCAGCAGAGATAAAGTCCTCCTCTGTGATACCATACTTCCGGTTCAGCAGCTCCAGGACAGACAGCTTGATCCGATCCTTGCCCTCATCTCTATCCAAAGGACGGCTGCCCACCAAAATGTTCAGACTTTCTGCCGGGATTGCCTCCCCCAGGGGCTTTTTAGACTGCTCTGCACCCAGATGCGGCAGCAGGTCGTCAATGGTAAACAGGGGATCGCCCTGGCCGTTGCCCACTGACACCCGGACGGTCTGGCCGCCTTTCAGCGCCACCACTCCGTGGAGCTCCAAGGGAATGGTCACCCACTGATATTTGCGCAGGCCGCCGTAGTAGTGGGTTTTCAAAAAGGCCAGCTCCTCCGCCTCATAGAGGGGGTTTTGCTTCAAATCCAGCCGTGGGGAATCGATGTGGGCTGCTCCGATATTGGCCCCCTGGTCCAAAGGCTTCTTGCCAATGACCGCCAGAGTAATGGCCTTACCGCGATTTACCCGATAGACCTTATCTCCGGCTTTCAGCTCTGTTCCCCGTACATAGGGCCGAAAACCTGCGTTTTCAGCCAGGGCAATGGTTCGGTCTACGCACTCCCGTTCGGTCTTGCCCGCATCCAGAAACTGCTTATAGCCGACACAGTAGGTCTCCATGGCCTCCAGCTCACCGGGAGCCAGCCGGTCATAGCCGTTCTTTTTCTCATAAAGCAACGCTTTACGCAGCTGCTCCCCTCTGGACTGTTCCTTGATTTCCTCGCTCATAAAATTACCTCCTTCAAAAATTCCCGCGCCCTTTGAGAAAATACCTCTGCCGCGGGGCAGTCATTGATTAAAGTATAATCACAGTTTTGGGAAAAATATTCGTCCGGCCGCTGGGCCTTCACCCGAGCCCAAGCGTACTCCTCCGAAATCCCCTCCCGAAGCATAATGCGGCGCACCCGAATCTCAGCTGGAGCCAGGACGGCCGCCGTCAGTTGACATAACTCTTTCAAAGGGCTCTCCAGCAGTGCGATGGCGTCTACAGCAGTCAAGCCCCTCCCCTGTTCCCGGCACTCCTCTATCAGCGCCTGGACACGCTCTACGACTGCCTGCCACGCAATCGTGTTAAGAGTTTTCAAACGCTCAGCGTCATGAAAAACAACAGCGCCCAGCTTCTTCCGATCGATGGAACCATTTTCGTCCCGCAGGGGCCCAAATTCTTTCTCCAATTTGGTTTGTAAAGTAGTGTCACTTTTCAGTAATTTATGATATACAACGTCGCAGTCTATCACCGCGCCGCCCAATTTCTCCACTTCCCGAAGCAGCGTGGTTTTTCCAGCTCCGGTGGGACCGGTAATGCCCAGGATGGTCATGGGATCTCATCCTCCTTATAGAACAGCTGCTGAATATCCGTCTGGCTCAGCCGGAAGAACCAGCAGCCCACCAGAAGCAGCACCAGCAGACCCATAAATGGGGCATCCGTTTCCAGCAGCATAACCATCAACACCGCGAAGAGGCTCTCCGTCCCCACCAGCAGCGTCCAGGCCCATCCTTTTTTGATCCAGTACCCCAAAAACATGGCGAGCGCGCCGGGAGTCAGAAGCTCCGCCAGGAGAAACAGCGGGGCAAACCGCTCGTTGTTAACCAGCATACATACCAGCACTACCGCCACTGCGCCCGCACGGAACTTCAACAGCCGCAGATAGGCTCTGTTCGAAGGGACGGGCGGCGGCTTCTTCTCCGAAGATTCCTCCGTCCCCACCAAGGCGTCCACCGTGACGCCATACAGCCTGGCCAGAGCTTTCAGGTTTTCGACCCCCGGCTCCGCCTGGCCGTTCTCCCATTTGGAGACAGACTGCCGGGACAGGAACAGCTTTTGGGCCACCTCATCCTGGGATATCCCCTTTTCCTTACGCAGTTTTTGCAGGTTTTCTCCCAACGTCATGTTGATCACCTCTTAGCCATTGTAAGGTCAAAGGGCATCTCTGTAAAGCACTTCCGCCGCAACGTAAGGTTGCAGTCCTTGTGTCCCAAGGGATTCAAACCTCTATAATATGGAAGCCAGCCGCTTTGTCCAGACGATTTACCACAGCCAGGCCCATCCCGGCAGTGTCGGGGCTTTGGGCCCAGATGCGCTTTACCCCGGCCTCGTCCATGGCGCGCAGAGCGTGAAACAGCCTCCTGGCCTGCTCCCATTGATCCAAGGTCCCCCCCAGACACTCCACCGGGTGGCCTGGATACCAGCCGGCAAACTCATCAAAGCAGATTACTCCGTCCCAGTATGTGGGCGACAGGTGCTCCAGGATGTAGGCAGCGCTACGTGCCGGCGAGCCTTTTACCACAATTACAGGAGCCTTGGGGGCGTAATGACGGTACTTCATACCGGGCGCTCTGGGTTGTTCTCCCTCCCCCATAGGCCGAAGAATGGCCGGATCAAGCTCCACCTCCCCCAGCATGTCCCTCAACTCCTCCAGAGAGATGCCGCCAGGCCGGAGCAGCCGGGGCGGTGTACAGGTCAGATCAAGAATGGTAGACTCTACCCCCACCTGACAGACACCTCCATCCACGACAGCGTCAATCTTCCCATCCATGTCCTCCAGCATATCCGTGACGCTGGTGGGGCTGGGCCGACCTGAGGTGTTCCCCGACGGAGCGGCAATAGGCACCCCTGCTGCTTCAATTATGGCCCGGCATATGTCGTGGGCTGGACACCGCATCCCAACTGTGTCCAGTCCGGCGGTGACCACCTCTGGGATTACCCACGGCCCTGTGTGAGACACAGACTGCTTATCCGGCGTGTGTCTTTTGCACTTGAGTATCATAGTCAACGGCCCGGGCCAAAATCGTTTGGCCAGAAGCCAGACCGCCTCCGGAATGTCCTCACAGTACCGTTCCAGCCAGGAGGGGTCCGGGATGTGGAGGATCAGCGGGTTATCCTGGGGACGGCCTTTTGCCTGAAAGATGCTCCGGACCGCCGTTGGGTCCAGCCCATTGGCCCCCAAGCCATACACCGTCTCGGTGGGGATGCCCACCAACCCGCCGGATCGAATAATATCCGCCGCCTTTCCTACCTCTCCAGGCGACAAAAGTTTGGTTTTCATGATAGAATCAGCTCCGTCAGGTCCTCCGGAGTGGCCGCGATAAAGTCGGCCCCCTCGACCTCCAGCTCGGCCCGGGTGCGGAAGCCCCACAGCACTCCGCAGCCGGTGAGACCGCCGTTTTTCGCGGTGCGAATGTCCACATTGCTGTCCCCCACGAAGAGGGTATCTGCCTCCGTTGCCCCGATCTCCCCCATCAGCCTGTGGAGGAGTGTGGGATCGGGCTTGACGGGCAGTTCGGACAGTGCCCCCTGAACGGCGTGAAAGACACCGGGGTAATAGCGCTCCACCACAGGATAGGCCGCTTCATGGGGCTTGTTGGACAGGACAGCCAGGGTCAGCCCAGCCCCCTTCAGCCGGGCCAGAGCCTCCGGCATCCCGGCATAGACCACAGTTTTGTCCTCCTTGTGGGCATTGTACCGCCGGGTAAACTCCTCCAGAAGCTGCCGATGCAGCTCGTCGGTAAGGTCCACTCCGTTCGGGACCACTCGCTCCAACAGCTTGGGAGCGCCGTTGCCCACGAAGTATTTATATTCCTCCACAGGGTGTGAAGGCCAGCCGTGGCGGGCACACACCCAGTTAGTGGCGGAGGCCAGGTCATCCAGGGTATTCAGGAGGGTGCCGTCCAGATCAAAAATAATATTTTTATACACGGGAAGACCTCCTGTCATTCGTAGACGCCGATCTCCATGCCACCGATCTCCACGGTGGTGTCCCGGGGAAACCCGGCCCGCTGGAGATAGGCCTTCACTGCCACCTGGGCGTGCTTGGGATTGGCCCGCTCATCCTCCAAATCCAGATCAATGCGCCCGGCTTCACCGCCGCAGACGGCTCCCACGTCGTCCAGCACCTCGTCCAACTCCTCCAGCACATCGCTCAGGTCCTTGCCCTCAGGCAGCATGTTATAGTGAATATACATTTCCATGTTAATCGTCTCCTTAATATACGGCAGTTTGGATAAGGGCGGCGCGGCCGCCGCTCTTTACCGGGCGCTTTTTAATAAATCTGCCTGGTGGTCGGCGGCCAGCGCGTCAATAATTTCATCCAGTTCCCCGTCCATCACCTGATCTATTTTATACAGAGTCAGGCCAATGCGGTGGTCGGTGACCCGGCCCTGTGGAAAATTATAGGTGCGGATGCGTTCGTTTCTCATGCCGGAACCCACTTGGCTGCGTCGCTGCTGGGTGTACTCACTGGAAATTTTCTCCTGCTCTGCCTCATACAGCCGGGAGGCCAGAATGCGCATGGCCTTGTCCCGGTTCTGGAACTGGCTGCGCTCCTGCTGGCATTCCACCACTGTGCCGGTAGGCTTGTGGATCAGCCGTACGGCAGAAGAAGTTTTGTTGACATGCTGGCCTCCTGCTCCGGAGGAGCGAAACACCTGCATCTCAATATCCGCCGGATTGAGCTGAATGTCTGCCGTCTCCATCTCGGGCAGGACAGCCACCGTCACTGTGGAGGTGTGGACCCGGCCGCCGGATTCGGTCTCGGGTACCCGCTGGACCCGATGAACGCCACTCTCAAACTTGAAACGGGACCAAGCCCCGTTTCCCTCCACTGTAAAGACGATTTCCTTAATGCCTCCCAGCTCGGTCTCGCTGGCGGAGTCCATCTCGGCATGCCATCCTTTGGACTCGGCGTACATCACGTACATCCGGAACAGGGAGTGGGCAAATAGGGCCGCTTCTTCTCCGCCCACCCCGGCGCGAATCTCCACAATGACATTTTTTCCGTCGTTTGGGTCCCTGGGGAGAAGGAGAATCTGCAACTCGTGTTCCAGGCGGTGCAGGTCATCCAGTGCCTGCTGGTATTCTTCCTGAGCCAGCTCCTTCAATTCCGGATCGGATGTCATCTCTTCCGCCTGGGCTTTCGTGTCCAAAGTTTTTTGGTAGGTCCGAAAGGTCTCTACCAAGGGCTGGAGCTCTGCCTGTTCCTTATTCAGCCTGGCCACGAGTTCCGGATCATCGTAAGTCTCCGCCACACCCAGCCTGGCCTCGATTTGGGAGTATCTCGCTTCAATTGAATTCAGCTTGTCTAACATAGAATCACCTGTCCAGCACAAAGGATTTTACCAGAGCGATAGGTTCCCGGATGTACATCTTCAGCCGGGAGGGTATGTGGCTGGAGGGAGCGGCCAGAGTGGACACGTTTTCGAAGCCCACCCGTCCGGCCAGCATTTTGGCCCGGGTAAGGTGAAAACCGTTGGAGACGATCACCACGCCTTCCGTCAGACTGATTCCGGCCTCCTCCAAGTGTTGGGCACTGTAGGTCAGATTCTGCCAGGTGTTGTGAGACATGGTCTCCAGGATAAGATTGTCCCGATTAAAACCGTGGCTCACCAGATAGTTCGCCATACCCTGAGCCTCGGTATCCGGCTCGTTGTCTCCCTGCCCGCCGGACGTCACTACCATTGTATCAGGGTGGTCCTTTAAATACTCCAGCGCTTTGTCCAGCCGATCCTGAAGCATCCAGGACGGGCCCCATTCCTCCAGCTTACAGCCCAATATAATCATCACCTGGGGGCTGCCGTTAATGTCGTCGTGGGCTCCGCCAAGCACCTGGCCCAGCAGAGCGCCGAACACCAGCATACCGGTCAGAATCAAGGTCAGGAAAATCTTGAGGATGGGGTGAAGCCGCTTTCCCTTATAGCTTGCTACTTCTATTTTTGACTTCTGATCGCTCATCCCCGCGCCTCCTCCAGGTCTGCCGTCAGCCGTTCCCACTGTGCGTACAGACGGGCAAGTTCATCCTCCAGGGCCTCTCGCTGCTGGTACAGCTCCTGAAGCTTCAAATAGTCCGCCGATGCCTCTTGGATGGCCAGTTCCAAATCATACATCTTCTCTTCCGCCCCGGCTACCGCCCGCTCAGCGGCGCTGACCTCCTTCTCCAGGTTCTTGGTACCGCCGGGACGCTTGTTTCTTTTTTCCGAGACGGCACAAAGGTCGTCCCTTGCAGGTTTTCCTTGTCCTTTTGAGGGTTGGACGCTGTGGACAGCATCCAGCCGTCCTTTCTCCTTGACGGACAAGTACTCCTGATAGGTCCCTTTGAAGTCGGTAATCTTCCCGTCTGCCAGCATCCAGATGCGGGTGGCAAAGCGGTCGATAAAGTACCGGTCGTGAGAGACGAACAGCAGATTCCCTTCATAGTCTTCCACCGCTTCCTCAATCCACTCCCTACTCTGGATGTCCAGGTGGTTGGTGGGCTCATCCAGGATCAGGAGGTTAATCTTGCTGTCCATGAGCATACAAAGCCGCAACCGGGACTGTTCCCCGCCGGACAGGGCGGATACCGGTTTGAACACGTCCTCACCCCGAAATTTAAAGGAGGCCAGCCGGTTCCGGGCAGTCTGTGCGGTACAGTCCAGATCGTAAAGCATAGTATCCACCAGAGTGCGTTCCGGATGCTCGAAGTGGATGATCTGGGGCAGATAACCTACTTTTACAGTGGGGCCCTTTCTCAGTTTTCCGCCGTCCGGCTCCTCCTCCTCCATGATAATTTTAATAAGGGTGGATTTTCCCGCGCCGTTGTCTCCCAGCAGGGCAATGCGCTCACCGCCCTCGACCTCCAGGTTGATGCCGGCGAACAGCGTCCTTCCGCCAAAGCCCTTCTCCAGATTCTTAATGGACAGTACTTCGTCCCCACGGAATTCCCGCTCACCGAAGCGGACCTCCATCTTCCGGTCCTTTTTTGGCTTGTCCGTCTGTCGGATGCGCTCGATACGCTTCTCCATGGACTGCGCCCGCTTGAAAATTTTGTCGTTGCCCGAATAAGCCCAGATGCGCAGTTGCTCCGCCGCTTTTTCCAGCTGCTGAATCTTGGCCTGCTCCTTTTCATACTGTTTCAGCTTCTCCTCATACCGTCGCTCCTTTTCCACGGCGTAAAAGCTGTAATTTCCCGCATAAAACTCCGCTTTTCCCTCCTGAATTTCCACAACGCGGTGTACTACCTTGTCCAAAAAATAGCGGTCGTGGGAGATAGCCAGGACGGTGCCCTTAAATTTCTCCAGATACTCCTCCAGCCACTCGGTGGCCCGAAGATCAAGGTGGTTTGTGGGCTCGTCCAGCAGGAGGATATCGGTATCCTCCAGAATAAGCCGAGCCAGATTGACCCGGGTCTTTTCTCCGCCGGACAGCATATCAAAGAGCCGTTCCCGCATTTCCCGGGGAATGGAAAGACCATTGCACACCTTGTTCTTATTGGTGTCGGTCTCATAGCCGCCTCCGCTTTGGAACGCGGCTGAAAGCTTATCGTATCTGGACAGTAAAGCTAAATCACTTTCTCCTTCCTCCATCCGCCGGGACAGGGCGTTCATCTCTTCCTCCATCCTGCGGAGAGGGGCGAAAGCAGTGTCCAGCACATCCTCCACGGTATAGCCCGCCGGATAGACAGGAATCTGGGAGATCAGCCCCATCTGCTTGCCAGGAGCGATGACGATATCTCCCTCGTCAGGATGGACCTCTCCAGTTAGAATGCGGAGAAGAGTGGTTTTGCCGCAGCCATTGGGGCCCAGCAGCCCTACCCGCTCGCCGGAGTCTACCTGGAAGGTCAATCCGTCCAATATTCTTTTTCCGACCTCAAACTCCTTCACAAGGCCGGATACGGATATATCTATCATTTCAGGGTCCTCGTTTACTCTATATTTACCCTTCTGCTGTCAGCTCCAGCAGCCGGGCGGTAAGTTCCTCCAGCCTCATGCCTCGAGATGCCTTTACCAGCACGGTACAGTCTGGACGAACCACCTGGGGCAGAACGGCTTTGGCCTCCTCGCTGTTCCGGCAGCAGATCACCACTGGAACACCGGAATCCCGGGCCCCTTGGGCAATATGTTCCGCCAGCTGCCCAACAGCCACCAGACAGCCGACGCCGGCCTCGCCCAGATATTCTCCCACGCCGGCGTGGAGGGCAGGGGCAAAGGGTCCCAGCTCCAGCATGTCCCCCAAAATTGCCACCTTATAGCTGCTCTGGCTGTCAGCCAGCACACTTACCGCCGCGCGCATCGACTGGGGGTTGGCGTTATAGGTATCATCCAGAATGGTAATCCCGCTTCCCCGGTGGAGAATGTTCATCCGCATCCGTGTGGGGACAAATTGTCCGATGCCCCGCTCAATCTGGTCCGGCGTAAGCCCAAACCGCTCTCCTACTACCGCAGCAATCAAGGCCGGGTAGACCATATGCTCCCCCAATGCGGGGATTTTGACCTCCCGGTCCATAACGGGGGTGGTAATGCGGCAGTGGATGTGGCTGACGCCATCTCCTCCGGTGACCTGCGCCCGGTAGACGCATCCCTCCCCCTGTCCAAAGAAGACAGCCGGGACCGGGGTTTTGTCCCTCAGACGGAGTAGCAGAGGATCGTCACCGTTGAGCATAACCAGTCCGTCCTTTTGTATATGGGGTAACAGCTCACATTTGGCTTTCAGGATGTTTTCCCGGCTGCCCAGCCGCTCAATATGGGCGTCTCCAATATTGGTGATAATCCCCACATCAGGTCTGACAATACCGGCCAGATAATTGATCTCCCCGAATTTGTCCATCCCCATCTCCAGTACGGCCAGCTCATAACGTGAATCCAGATTCAGCAGGGTCAGGGGCAGGCCCACATTGTTGTTGTGATTCCCTTCAGTCTTGAGCACTTTATATTTCACGCCTAAAACAGCGGCCAGCATATCCTTGACAGTAGTTTTTCCCACGCTGCCCGTCACCCCAATAAAAGGAATGGGAAAACGGTCCCTGTACCAGGCGGCCAGACGGCCCAAAGCTTTTTCGGTGTCATCCACCTTCACATAGTACTTTCCGGGCAGGCGGCACTCCTGCTCCCGGGCGGTAAGACAGCCCGCAGCCCCCCCCTCCAGCGCTGAGTTGAGGTAAACGTGTCCGTCGAACCGCTCCCCTACCAGGGGAATAAACAGCGTGCCGGGATGAATGGACCGGCTGTCTGTCTCCACTTGGAAAACAGGGGTATCCAGACGGTCAAACCCATCCAGAAGCCGCCCGTTTACCGCTTTCAGCAGCTCAGAGAGTGTGATGGTCTCCATTTACAGTCCCTCCTTGCGGGCCTCCAACGATTTCTGGATAATAGTCTCGCACAATGTGCCGTAATCCATACCTGCGGCGGCGGCCTCCTGGGGTACCAAGCTGGTGGGAGTCATACCGGGCAGGGTGTTGATTTCAAGGAAATAGGGGGTGCCATCCTGCGAGATAATGAAGTCAGCACGGGCGTAGACGGACAGGCCGATGGTTTCAAACACAGTGAGAGCCGCATCGCCTACGGCCTTCTCCAGTGCAGACGAAATGCGGGCAGGGCATATCTCTTTAGCTGCGCCGGGCTGGTATTTGTTGGCATAGTCGTAAAAGCCCTCCCTGGGAATAATCTCAATAGAGGGCAGCGCCTTCCCATCCAGCACCGCCACCTGAATCTCACGCCCCTGGATGTAGTCCTCGATAACAGTACGGCCGCCCAGCCTGGCACTTTCATTCAGAGCCCTTTTCAGTTCAGCCTGGTTTTTAGCAATGTATACTCCAATGGAAGAACCGCTGGCAATAGGTTTTACCACCACAGGGGGCTTAATCCGCCCGGCCAGCTCCTCCAGATTCTCCTCCGTAACGGTGACTGTCTCCCACCGGGGCGTCTTTACCTTATCCGCTACCAGCCGTTTAGTCAAATCCTTATCCATGGCAATAGCGGAACCCAAGCAGCCGGAACCGGTGTAAGGCACGCCAAGCAGATCCAGCGCAGCTTGGATGCGGCCATCCTCGCCGCAGATCCCGTGGAGCGCCAGATAGACCATGTCTGCGCCGGCGCACATCTCAAGGACCCCCGGCCCAATGGCCGAGGGGCTGTCATCTCCCCGGCGTGAGCGTACCTGCTCCAGATCGGGCGCCATGCGGGCCACCTGTTTAAAAGAATCGGGGATAGGCGCAACATACAATCCGTTGCCGGACACAGCCCCATCCAAGCCGTAGAACAAATCCATCAGCGCTACCTGATGCCCCCGTTTGCGCAAAGCCTCGCATACCATAGCTCCCGAGGAAAGGGAGACATTGCGCTCCGGGCTCAGACCACCCGCTAATACTAATATTTTCATTTTGACACCTCATTATGGAAGTTTAGGGCATAACAATCACATTTTACCATAATACTATATTCTAACACATCTGCGTAAGATACTCAACCCAAAGCAAGAAAATTTTCCAAAGTATTTGACAGCTTGGTTTTTTTCCTGTATGATGGTCTCCGCAGTAAGCTGGACAGCCGCGCAGGCGGGGCGAAAGGCCCGCCTGTGAGGAAAGTCCGGGCTCCGCAGGGCAAGGATAACGGGTAACACCCGCCGGGGGCGACCCTAGGAAAAGTGCAACAGAAACAGACCGCCCCCGTCCCTTTTGGGGATGGGAGCAAGGATGGAAAGGCGAGGTAAGAGCTCACCCGATGGCTCGGAAGTGCCCATCGCTGTAAACTCTATCCGGAGCAACGCCGTGGAGGGACGTACAGGCCGGCCCGGCCGTCCCGGGGAGGCGGCTTGAGCGCGACAGTAATGGCGCGTCGAGATAGATGGCTGTCTTAAAAGACAGAACCCGGCTTACAGGCTTACTGTACCATAAACGACCGCCGTCCCGTTTTGGGGACGGCGGTCGTTCTTACGCTTCCACGCTGATTTCCGGAGCTGGGGCCGGCTGGGCCGAAGCGGCGGCATACTGCTGGACTGCAGCGTCTACTGCAGTTTGGGTCCTGTCGGACAGCTCCTCCATTTGTCGGTGCATCTCCATCCGGGAAGCCTGGAGCTGGTCCTGGAGGCGATTATCCACCTCTGCTTCCCGAAGATAACCAGACTCCCGAATGATCCGCATGGCCTGACGATTCCTCAGCTGATGGCGCAGGCGCTTGGCCTCCCGAGTCCGCTTCTCCTTCTCCAGCCGGGCCTGACGCTTGGCGGCCAGCTTTTCCTGAGAGATTTCCCGTTTCTTCCGTCCGGCACGGTTTACCGCTTTCTGCAGCTGATTAATAGCCGCCTGGATACGTTGAGCGTTGTCGCTGTCGCTGCGCTTGGCCGCCCGGAGCTGGGCAATCTGACGCCGGGCATAGCCGGAGGCGGCATCCACCTCCCCCAGACTGCGGGCTCGGGCCAGTTTTGAGTAGGCCAGCATAGCGGCATCGCCATACCGCTGGCTGTTCTTGGGGAGTTTAAGCTGTTCCTTCCGTTTTTCAGCTTTCTCTCTGGCCTCCTTCATCATTTCCACCAGAGTTGTCTGGCTTTCCTCCTGCTCCTTGAGGGCATCAGCCAAAGCTTTCCGTTCTTCCTGCGCGGGGGCAACGGACTGGGCAGATATGCTCTGCCCCTGACAATACGTGCTTACACCTGATACGCTCATACCGCCCATGAAGCACTCCTCCCCCTTTGTATTAAATATCGGCAGACAGCCGGAAAATAATAAGGGAGACGGAGAATTTGTACATTATCCTCTTCCAGAGGCCTCAAAGATGATGGGAACACCCTGGCAGCTTACCATCCCCTCATAGACCTCCACCATGCCTCCGCTGGCAAGGTTGGGGTAGAAGCCGTCGGCCGCGTCCACTCGGACCGGAGCGCTGTTTCCCCGGACACTGAATATTCCCACCAGTCGGCGGTCCCCTTTCCGGTGCGAGGCATACAGGATATCCCGGGGCAGGGCGCGGACCTCATATCGGCTGTCTGTCAGCAGGGGATTGCATTTCAGTCCAGCCAGCTGTTTCAGAAAACCGGAAATATCTTCCCCCGCCCAATCTATGTCGTCCTTGTCAAACAGGCCCGGGCGGTGGGTGCAGGATCGCTCCTGGCCCGCATAGAGCAGGGTAATCCCCTTCTGAAAATAGAGGAAGGCGGTCCAGTTCAGCAGCGCGTTCCTGTCCGGGATGACAAAAGCGGCTCGGGCACGGTCATGGTTCTCCAAAAAGCGCAGCTTTACATAATTGTCGGGGTAGATTACTTCCTGACCGTTTACCGCTTCCGCATACCGGTTCAGAGAGGATTTTCCCTCCAAATAACTCTGGAACACGTCAAAAATATCATAGTCGTAGCAGGCGTCAAAAGCCTGGAAGCACTCAGAGTCGGAAAGCACCCGCAGTCCGTCGGCCCTGCCCTCCCTCACAAAGGGAGGTTCTACCGATTCGGCCAGCCAGAAGCAGCCAGGCCGCACCTCCTCCACCTCTTCCCGGGCCCTGAGCCAGAAATCCAGGGGGACCAGGGGCGCCACATCGCACCGGAAGCCGTCCACCATGGAGGCCCAGTATTTCAGGGTCTCGATCTGATAGTCCCACAGCTCTGGCTTGGAGTAGTCCAGGTCAATGATATCGGTCCAATCCCCCACCCGGTTGCCGAAGCCGCCGCCGGGCTTGCGGTAAAACCACTCCGGATGGTGCTGGGCCAGCCAGGAATCCGGAGCGGTATGGTTATATACTACATCGATGATGCATTTCATCCCTTTGGCGTGGATATCGTCTGCCAGCCGATGGAAATCTTCCAGAGTACCATACTCCGGGTTGACCGCCCGATAGTCCCGGATGGCATAGGGACTGCCCAGAGTCCCCTTCCGGCACTGTTCCCCCACGGGATGAATAGGGAGCAGCCAGATAATGTCCGTTCCCAGGTCTTTGATACGGTCCAAGTCCTTCCGGACCCCCTCAAAGGTACCCTCCGGACTGTAATTGCGCACATAAACGGAGTAAATAATCTGATTGCGACAGGCCTTATCTGTGTTTTTAGCCATAATAATTTTCCTCCCAATTTTATCCGCATAAATTCTACTTGGAAAAATCTGCTTTGACAGGCGTTAGTGCCTGTCCTTTTTGCTGCGCCGGTCCTCGTCTATCTCATAGGCCTTGATGATCCGCTGGACCAGGGCGTGGCGGACCACATCGGACTCGTTGAGCCGGAGAATCGCAATATCCTCTACCCCCTTCAGTACCCGCATGGCCTCCCGCAGGCCGGACACCTTGTCTGCCGGCAGGTCAATCTGGGTGATATCGCCGGTTATAACAATCTTTGAGCCAAAGCCCAACCGGGTAAGGAACATTTTCATCTGTTCCCGGCTGGTGTTCTGGGCCTCGTCCAGAATAATGAAGGAGTCATCCAAGGTGCGGCCCCGCATATAGGCCAGGGGAGCCACCTCAATATTGCCACGCTCCAGATATTTCTGATAGGTCTCCGGGCCCAACATTTCAAACAGGGCGTCGTACAGCGGCCGCAGGTAGGGGTCCACCTTGGACTGCAGGTCGCCGGGCAGAAAGCCCAGCCGCTCCCCCGCCTCCACCGCCGGACGGGTGAGGATGATCCGGTTGACTTCCTTGGCCCGAAACGCAGCCACGGCAGCGGCCACAGCCAGGTAGGTCTTTCCAGTGCCGGCAGGACCCACCCCCACGGTGACCACATTGTTCTTGATCGCCTCCACATACTTCTTCTGCCCCAGAGTCTTGGCCTTGATGGGCTTGCCCTTGGCGGTGACACAGATCACATCCCCCGCCAGCTGGACAATCTGTCCCTCTTTTCCATCCCGGACCAGCTGAATGATATAGCGTACATTCTGCTCATTGATGGCCTCCCCCTTGGAGGCCAGTGTCATCAGGCTTTCAATGGCTTTGACGGCGTACATGACCCCTTCCGGGTCCTCACCTGCCACCTTGAGCATGGAATCCCGGCTCACCACCGAAACCCCCATTTCATGTTCAATAATACGGATATTTTCGTCAAAGGAGCCGAATACATTGATGGTTTCCTCCAGACGCTCCAGGCTGATGGTTTGTTCTGTCATTGGTAAAAATCTCTCCTTGGTTTGGTCAATTGACGGCCGTCCCTGGCTGCTCCCGGCCAATCTCCTCCATACATTGGGCGGTCAGGGTGACCTCCAGTCGTCCGTCCACCGCCCGGGTGGAAAAGCGGACAGATTCCACCTCCCCGTCCTCGCCGATAAGAGCCGTCAGTTGCTTTTGCAGCTCCTCCTCCAGCATGGTCTGGGCCGCCGATCGGTCCACCTCCACCGTTTGGGGCAGATACTCCCGAAAAGTCTCCCGGTACAGGGAAAAGGGCAGCGCCCGTCCGCCGGGCAGGACCACCGGACGTACTGTGGTTATTTTATCATACATAGGCCAGGAAATGCCAGTGTTTCCGAAAATTTTAATTCGCTGTCCCAAGAAATTCAGCGACCAGGTACTTTTTTCCTCCCCTGTATAGTCCTTTACAGTGGTTTGCATCGGGATAGCGGCAGTAATGGTTCGCCAGGTCCGTGCCCAGACCCGTCCCCGGGCATGGGTCTGGTAGTACCGGACAGGAAGATCGCTGTACAGCGGCGGCTCCAGGGTGACAGTACCCGCAATGAGTATGTCTCCCTTTGCCACAACATCTCCGTCCTTTACCACCGCATCCCCCTGTTCCGGCTCAATATGGGTGATCAGCCCGTCTGCCTGGGCCACAATATCAAACCAGCCTGACTCGTCCAGCCGCTCGGGCTCTTTCACAGCCTCCCGGACAATTACCTCCACCCGAGTGCCGTAGAGATTGATTGCCATCCAGGACAGATCCTTCAGCTCCACCAGCGCTTCCTGAGCCAACTGCTTGCGCTCCAGCGCCGGACCGTATGCCCCGGGACGCACACCCAGCCGGCGCAGCTGACTGAGGATTACTGCCGTGGGCACCTTTTCGTTGCCGCTCACCTCCACCGTTAGCACGAACCGGGACAGAAAGCTTACCGCGCACAGGGCAAAGACCAGCCCTACCAAAAAGGCGTACCGGGTGCGGAACCGTTCCAAAAAATCCGGCAGGCCCCGGCTGGACTCCCGCTCCACCGCACAACCTACCCGACCGGCCAGCTCCTCCAGCAGACCCAGCGTGTGCCGCCGGGTAATAAAGCGGACGGTATGCTCGTCCAGCCACTCCATGGCCCAAAAATCGATTCCTTCCTGGGCACAGAGATTGACAATCCGTTCAGGGAACAGACCGGTAAGCCGGACGCATACCATCCCCCGGATCAAATTCATCAGATGACGCATGCCCGCCCCCCTATGCCAGCGTAATTTGGGATATTTTCCCGGTAATCAGCAGTTCAAGACCTGTCATGGCCCTCAACTCCAGATCCTGACCCATAATTTTAATCAAGTATATCCCACCACTGACGTGTATCTCCTCCCGGCCGTAGGCCAGAATGCCCTTGTGGTTCTCTACACGCAGCTCCCCGTCCCCTACCAACTCCAGTCTGGGCACCCCCGCCACCGCGTCGGCCGGGAGGTCGAACACCTCCGCCGTCCGCTCCAAAAACCGGACACGCCGGGATTTCATAAAAATCACCTCTCCCCTGTCAGTCAACACATAAGCAGTCCCGCCCGCAGGGCGGGACTGCTGTGTAAACTATATGCTGGGGAGAGGTGAAACTTGTCTGTTAAAACGATGCTTCGAAATAATACCAACAGGGCCGCAGCAGTTCCACATAACCGTGGTTGTCCCCCTGTCCGTCCCAGACCCACTCATATTGCCCCTGCCGGGTCAATACCTCGCCGCCATTCTGGAAGGAGACGGGCACATCGTTCCGAGAGTAGAAAAAACCGTAATAGTCCGAGGCTGGAGCCAGTCCCCAGCCGGTCACGATATACTCCACAATCTCTTCCTCCTCACCCCAGATATTGACAGTAAGTGTTGGATCAAAGCTGAGAGTCTCCCCTGCCTGCCAACTGATAATGCCCGTCTCCAGCTCAGGCCAGTGGCGATAAAAATACAGCTTGGTCCGCCGCTCCGGAGTAGGAAGAAACAGCAGAAACAAAACAGCCAGCCCTGCCACACAAATCCAAAAGGCGGCGGACAAAGGGGACTTCCGCCTATTTTTCATGGCGCGCCCTCCTCTCCGTCGGGTATAAATTCCAAAATGTCCCCCGGCTGGCAGTCCAGAGCCTTGCAGATGGCCTCCAGGGTGGAAAAACGTACTGCCCGTGCCTTGTTGTTCTTCAAAATGGACAGGTTTGCCATTGTTATGTCAACCTTTTGCGCCAACTCACCCAGAGAAATCTTCCGCCTGGCCATCATCACATCCAGGTTTACCATAATCGCCATATGATACCCCCCTAAATGGTCAGGTCCTGGTCCTCCTTCAGTTCTGCCGCCTGGCGAAACAGGGCGGACATCACCTGAAAGAGCAGACCGGCCATCAAAAACCCGGGAATAAACAGTGTGGTATAGGTACACAGCGGAGCTGGATTTTTCTCTATCCACAGCCAAAGTACCAGCTTGACCATCGCCGCCCCAGAGGTCACCCAGCAGGATATCGCCGCCCGGTTTAACGCCCTTGCGTTGCTCGTTCGGAACGGGCTGCCCGCTAAAATTGTATCCAGCACTTTTTTTGCCTGCCATAGAATCACTGCGGTACATGCTCCACAGATCCAGAAAAGCAAGCTCCATGCCGTAAGAAGCGAAGGTTCCAGAAAAATCCCATAGAAGGCTCCGGCAAAAATCATTGTTACCCAGAACAGACCATCACCGCTTTCATGACTGACCCATTCCCAGATTGATTCATGCTCCTGCCAAAAGGCTACCGCTCCAGGTACCAGGGGCAGACAGAGCAAATTAAGTGTGAACACAACAACGACCATTCCCTGTAGGACCCTAGCCAACCTCTGAACAGCAGTCTTTTCCACAGAACATTCCTCCTTTCGGCTGGCCCTATCCTAGCACAGCAAAAATTGATTGTCAATATATTTTTATTGTTTTTCAATAAATTATGGATATACGCAAAGGGCAGCACGGCGGCCGCCCTCACGTTTATTCTCCGTTCCTGGCAAAATAATCACACCAAGGCCGCAGGGTACAGCTCTGACACTGAGGCCGCCGGGCGACACACACCGCCCGGCCGTGGAGAACCATGCGGTGGCAGAAATCGTTGGATTCCTCTGGAGGCAGGATCGTGCGAAGCTGCTGTTCCACCTTGGCCGGGTCCTTGGTTCCATCAGTGAGGCCCAGCAGGCCGGTAATACGGATGCAGTGGGTGTCGGCCACCACCACGCCGGGCGTGTGGTACACATCCCCCAGAATGAGGTTGGCTGTCTTCCGGCCCACACCGGGGAGCTTGAGCAGGTCCTCCATGGTATCGGGAACCTTCCCGCCGTAGTCCCGGAGCAGCATCTGGGATGCCAGCACAATGTCTCGGGCCTTGGCCCGGAAAAAGCCGGTGGAATGAATGTACTCCTCCACCTCGGAAACCTCGGCGCCGGCCAGGGCCTCCAAGGTGGGAAAACGGGCGTAGAGGGCGGGGGTCACCTTATTCACCCGCTCGTCGGTGCACTGAGCCGCCAGTCGAACGGAAAAGAGCAATTCATAGTCCTTTCGGTACTCCAATGAACAGATGCCGTCAGGATAAAGGACCTTCAACTCCTCTACAATGGCACGGACATCCGACCGGGTCTTGTTCACAGTATCTTCCCCCTTACAGCTTGTCCAGCCCCAGCCGGAGCCGGCGCAGGGTTTCATTCCTCCCCAGGATGCGGCAGATTTCCACTGCGCCGCCGGGGGTGACAGCCTGACCGGCGGCGGCGATACGTACCGGCCACATAAGGGTGGCGTTTTTTACCTCCAGCTTTTCGGCCAAATCCACCAGCCCGTTGTGGATGGCATCCTGGGTCCAATCGGCGAGGCCCTCCAGCACAGGAATCACCGCCTCCAGCATGGCTTTGGACACCTCGGGGTTGGTCTTGGATTTTTTATTGGTAAACAGCTCGGCACCGTACTCAGGCAGTTCCTGGAAAAAGGCTATCTTTTCGGGGATGTCGGTGAGCTTTTCACACCGGGCCTGGAGGAGAGCCGCAATCTCAATAACTGACAGGTGCTTATCCTTTACAGCTGCTCGAATATATGGCTCGGCCGCCCGGGCAAAATCCTCCAGGCTCATAGCCCGCAGGTAGAGGGCATTGAAGTGGGTCAGCTTCTCAATATCGAAGATAGCGGGAGACTTGGACATACCCGCCAGGTCAAAGGCTCTCGCCAGCTCTTCCAGGGAAAATACCTCCTGCTCGGCGAGGTCACCCCTGGGGGACCACCCCAGCAGGGCTACATAGTTGAGGATGGCTTCGGTGAGGAAGCCCTGGTCCTTCAAATCTTCATAGGAGGGGTCGCCGTGGCGCTTGGACATCTTGTTCTGCGCGTCCCGCATGACAGGAGAACAGTGGACATAAGTGGGCACCTCCCAGCCAAAGCCCTCATAGAGTAGATTATATTTAGGGGCAGAGGACAGATACTCACTGCCCCGGACCACGTGAGTAATGCCCATCAGGTGGTCGTCGATGACGTTGGCAAAGTTATAGGTGGGCATGCCATCCCGCTTGATAAGCACTTGGTCGTCCAGAGTCTTGTTCTCTACGGTAATGTCCCCAAAGACAGCATCCTGGAAGGTGGTTGTCCCCTCTTTAGGGATGCGCTGACGGATCACATAAGGCTCACCGGCATCCACGCGGGACTGCGCCTCAGCCAGGGAGTGCTCACGGCAGGGGTCGTCCGAACGCTCAAAGTCGCCGGAATCTTCCCCGCTTTCCGTCTTTTCGCAGAAGCAGTAATAGGCATGACCCTTCTCGATGAGCAAACGAGCATATTTTCCATAGGTGTCTCGCCGCTCTGATTGAATATAGGGAGCTACAGGGCCGCCCACATCGGGACCCTCATCGTGGTTCAGATGGCACTCGGCCAGGGTCTTGTAAATCACGTCGGTGGCTCCCTCCACCAGGCGTCCCTGGTCGGTATCCTCAATACGCAGAATGAAGGTGCCGCCGGCATTTCTGGCAATAAGCCAAGTGTACAGCGCTGTGCGCAGATTGCCAACGTGCATATACCCTGTGGGGGACGGCGCAAACCGGGTACGCACTTTTCCCTTGGGAATCTTGGCTTCCATCTCCTCAAAATATTTCATATCAAATGACATATTTTCTCCTCCAGAAACAATTTTTCCTTCTTTTACCTTGCCATTATATAAAATCTTTCCCGGTTTGGCAAGACTTTTAAAATTTAATCTTCTGTTCATTGCTTTTTTCAAAAAAAGCGTATATCCTAATAAGTAATATTTCCCTTCCCCTGCAAATTTTTGAAAAGAGGAGATTCTGTTTTGAAAGAAAAAAAGAACCGCAAGCCCCTGGGCCGGACCGGCAGCCTGCTGGTCAGCCTGCTCATTACGGCGGTGGTTGGCTTTGTATACTTCTATGTGTCACTGCCTGCCATCAACCCCCAATCAGGAGACTTCTATAGCTTTCTGCTCCTGCTGTGCGTGGTGTACGCCCTCTGCGTCTTTGCCCTGTCCGTCAAACCGTCGGACGATGTAGTACGCACCCCAAAGGAAAAGCTGAAGGATTGGTTCCAGTTTATTAAAAAAAGCTGTCTGCCTGTGCTGATCCTTTTCGCCCTCATTGTTGTGGTAGCCGTTGTGGGGCAGATTATCTCCATGCCCATTTTCCGGGCCTCCGCCTACCGGGAGCTGCTCACCGTTCAGACGGGCGACTTTGCCGCCGACGTGACCCAGATCTCCTTCAATGAAATCCCCACCCTGGACCGCACCTCCGCCGAGTTCCTGGGCGACCGGCAGATGGGAACCCTCAGCGATATGGTAAGCCAGTTTGAATATTCCGGCGACTCCACCCAGATCAACTATCAGGGGCGGCCCGTCCGGGTGGCCCCCATCGCCTATGCCGACCTGATCAAGTGGTTCACCAACCGTGGAAACGGCCTGCCCGCCTACGTGGTGGTGGACATGGTAACCCAGGAGGCCACGGTGGTACGGCTGAGCGAGGGAATGAAATACTCCTTTTCCGAGCCGCTGAACCGGAACATCATGCGCCACCTGCGTTTCCAGTACCCAACTATGATGTTTGCCACCCCTGAGTTTGAAATTGACGAGACAGGCCGTCCCTGGTGGATCGCTCCCCGGGTAGTCAAGCGTATCGGTCTGTTCGGCGGTGTGGACATTCAGGGTGCTGTGCTGGTGGATGCCGTTACCGGAGAGAGCCAGTATCACGAGGAAGTGCCCAGCTGGGTGGATACCCTCTATGTCCCTGACCTGATCATGCAGCAGTACGACTACTATGGCACTCTGGTCCACGGCTTCATCAACTCTATCCTGGGCCAGCGGGATGTGACTCAAACCACCAGCGGATACAACTATATCGCCATGAACGACGAC
>CANEFX010000016.1 GCA_947426945.1 uncultured Bacillota bacterium | reverse complement strand
AGCAAGCTGCATATCGCTTGCTCCGACTTTTTTCAAAAGTCAGAGCGCGCTCATTCCGCTACTCCTTCTCTCCAACCCGCACCCACTTCGTTGGGCTGCGGGTTGGCTTGGGCGCGGACCTGGAAGTTGAAGCGTCTAAACTGAGCACTTACTCCAACAGAAAGACCGTCGACTTTTGTCGGCGGCCTTTTGCTATACTTGTGTTTGTGTGGATTTGGAGAAAGGCTCTTGAACGGAAATCCTATAATTACACTCATAAGTAAAATAGAGTGACAGGATTTAATTTAGATGATACAATTAATAATTATCAAAATTCAATAAAAGGAGATATACTATGGATAAAGCAACAGAGCTAATTGTATCTTGGATACAAAGAAATCTTAAAAATCCAAAATTATATGCTATGTTTGCAGCCGTAATCGTTGTTATAGCTCTTGTTTTTCCCTATGTAGATGCAAATTTTTTCTTCTATAACAGGATTGAAAAAAGAGTAAACATTTTACAAAGTCTTTCAGAAATTGATATGGAAAAAGTTTCCCAGTACCCAGCATTGCAGGAAGAATATGACGCAATCATTTTAGAAATTGAGAAACAGCGCGAGTTATCTATTTCCAGCGCAATTGCAATGGAGCAAACCGTAAGCAATATTCCTTTATTTAAATTTTTGTCCGGTGGGGCCCTGGCGTGGATTATTACATTATGCGTACCATTTATGAATACATTTAAAGATAAGAAAACAAAAGTGTTAATGTTCTTTTTACTTGCACTATTCGGTGGAATTTTAGGCGGAGTCGCCTATATAATACCAACTATTTTCAATCCTTGGATTAATTACATTGGCTTTCCCGTTTTACAGTTGATTATACTAATTGCTTTAGCTGTGAAGCCAAAGCAAGGATAAAACCTCTTGCTGACAACCTGCAAACCGTTGATATGACTGACTTTTTTGAAGTCCTATAATTACACTCTAACTTTTTTGTAGAAAGAAACCTCCGGCTATGCCGGGGGGCGAAAAAACTCTAGCGGTAAGAAAAACGTAACTCCCGTCCTAAAAGATGAAAAATATAAGAGAGACGGACTATAAAAGAGTATTCTGATGGAAATTGAAGGAAAAGAAGAACAATGGGCAGGAGTAAGGGTATTAGATAATGACAAGCTTCGTCGCAAGAGAAAGAACTTTCATAACGCCAACAGGTGCTACTAGTAATATAGGGCTTTGCCCGCATATGAAAAACCACCGGCAAAGCCGGTGGTTTTTTATTGGTAAAAAGGATTGAAGCGCCTCAGGAGGTGTACCAGAAACCTGTTACTGCTCCGTTTTCCAGAAAAAGGCGCTGTAGGGGGGCAGCTCGGAGCCTCCGCCAAAGTCGTGCCGTTCTCCGGAAATAAGGTCGATGGCGGTGCCGCAGCTGGCATCGAAGTGGGCGGTGTAGTGGGAGCCGTCGGCGTTGATGGCCACCAGTACCCGCTCTGAGTTGCAGGAGCGCTCGAAGATAATTTGCCTGTTGGTGAGCATCACATTGCGGTACGCTCCATAGCACAGGGCTTTGCTGTGTTTTTTTGCGTTGGCTAATTTGGAAATCCAGTCTGTGAGGGTATTCCACTCCGGATTTTCCAAGGCGGGACGCAACTCAGCGTCGCTGCCCCGGCTCTTGGATCCGGTGAGGCCCCACTCGCTGCCATAGTAGATAGCGGGTACTCCGGGCATCCCGAAGGCCATCGCCCAGGCCGGGCGCAGGTGGTCAGGATTGGTAAGCTGGGAGGCGATACGGGTTACGTCGTGGTTGTCCAGGAAAGACAGCAGATGCTTTCCCTTATACAACGTCCACTGCTCCGGGCCAAATTGACGAGCGAGGGAGTGTCCAATCTCAAACATATTCATGGAGTTGAAAGCGGACCACAGCCCTTTATAGCACTCATAATTGGTGACCGAGTGGCACAGACCCTCTCCCATCCAGCGGTTATAGTCTCCGTGAAGAGTTTCGCCCATGAGGACGAAATCAGGCTTGACGCTGTTAGCAAAATCCCGCAACTGTCTGAGGTACTCTGGAGGCAGGCAGTAGGCCACGTCCAGCCGCAGACCGTCGATATTGAAACGCTCTACCCAGGAACGGATGGCATCGAACTGGTGCTGAACCACATCCGGGTTCCACAGGTTTAGCTTGACCAGCTCATTGTGGCCCTCCCAGCCCTCGTACCAGAAGCCGTCGTTATAGTTGGTGTTGCCGTCGAAATTGATATGAAACCAGTCCTTATAGGGGCTGTCCCACCGCTTTTCCTGCACATCCCGAAAGGCCCAAAAGCCCCGGCCCACGTGATTGAACACCCCGTCCAGCATTACCCGCAGCCCAGCGTCGTGGAAAGCCTGACAGACCTTGGCCAGGTCGTCGTCACTGCCCAGCCGGGGATCGGTGTGGAAATAGTCCCGGGTGTCATAGCCATGGCGGTCGCTGTTAAACACCGGGTTGAGCAGAACAGTGTCCGCCCCGGTTTTTTTGATATGTTCCACCCAGTCCAGAAGACGCAGGACACGCGGAGTGGTCACTCCGTCGTTCTCCGTCGGCGCGCCGCACAGACCCAAAGGATAAATTTGATAGATGACTGTCTCGTCAAACCACATAGGTATCTCTCCTTTTGCCCCAAGGGCGATTTGTTGTCTGGTACATCATACTACGTTTAATGCTCCGCCGTCAAGCAAAAGCGCCGCCCGGGTGGGCGGCGCTCTGGAATTATTCAGGTTTCTCCTCTTCGTCTGCAGCAGCCTCCGGCTGCCGGGCGGTTTCCTCCTCAGAAGGATTTTCCTCGGAAGGCTGTTCCCCCTCAGAGGAGGATTCTTCCGGGGCGGCGGGAGCCTTGATTTCCTCGCTGACCATGTGGATGGCCTTGGCGGGAGGCTCAATATCTCCGGACAGGGGCTTAGTCTTGGCCTTGGTGGATGCATAGGCGTCCTCTACCAGAGCGGGGTCCCGGCCCTCGATGATGGCCACCATTTCGCCGCCGGTGATGGTTTCCTTCTCCAGCAGGTAGGCCACCACCTTATCCATGTCCTCCCGGTTGGCCTTGATGACCTCCACGGCGTCCCGGTAACACACATCCAGAATGGCCTTGACGGCCTTGTCCATCACGGCGGCGGTATCCTGGGCGCAGTCCAAGCCATAGCCCCCGTCCAGGTACTGGCTGCGGACAGAACCCAGGGCCATCATGCCGAACTCCTCGCTCATACCGTACATGGCAACCATATTCCGGGCGATGTTGGTGGCCTCCTGAATGTCCTGAGAGGCGCCGTTGGTCATAGTATCCATGACCACCTCTTCGGCGGCCCGGCCGCCCATGGAGACGGCGATCTTGGCCATCAGCTCCTCCTTGGTGCGCAGGTTGGTCTTATCCTCCTCGGGCATGAGCAGGGTGTAGCCCAGAGAGCCCTCGGTGTGGGGGACGATGGTGATTTTCTGTACCGGCTCGGCATTTTTCTGCTTGTAGGCCACCATAGCGTGCCCCACCTCGTGGTAGGCCACCAGCTTGCGCTCAAATTCGGTAAGAACGGAATTTTTCTTTTCGCTTCCAGCGATGACGAACTCGAAGGAGGCTAGCAGATCCTCCTGATTGACAGCCCGGCGGCCGTGGCGGACAGCCCGGAGGGCAGCCTCGTTCACCAGGTTAGCCAAGTCGGCGCCCACAGTGCCGGCGGTGGCTAGGGCAATCTTTTTCAGGTCCACGTCCTCACTGAGACGAATGTTTCTGGTGTGGACCTGCAGGGTGGACAGGCGGCCTGCCAGATTAGGTCGATCGATAGTGATGCGCCGATCGAAGCGGCCGGGGCGGAGAAGAGCCTTGTCCAGCACCTCGGGCCGGTTGGTAGCCCCCAGGACGATGACACCCTTGCCGGGATCGAAGCCGTCCAGCTCGGCCAGCAGCTGGTTCAGGGTCTGCTCCCGCTCATCGTTGCCTCCCATACGGTTGTCGCGGGACTTTCCGATGGTGTCGATCTCGTCGATAAAGATGATACAGGGGGCCATCTTGCTGGCCTCCTTAAACAGGTCACGAACACGGGACGCGCCCACACCTACGAACATCTCCACAAAGTCGGAGCCGCTGATGGAGAAGAAGGGCACCCCCGCCTCACCAGCCACGGCCTTGGCCAGCAGGGTCTTACCAGTACCTGGAGGGCCCACCAGCAGAGCGCCCTTTGGCAGCTTGGCTCCGATCTCGGTGTACTTTTGGGGGTTGTGGAGAATGTCGATGATCTCTTCCAAGCTCTCCTTGGCCTCATCCTGGCCGGCCACATCCCGGAAAGTGACACCGGTCTTTTTCTCCACATATACCTTGGCGTTGGCCTTTCCTACGCCGCCAATGCCGCCCATGCCCCCCTTTCCGCCGATGCCCCGCATCAGGAATACCATGGCGCCCACCATGATGACGATAGGCAATACAGTAGTCAGAAGCAGGGAGAGGATATAGCTGGAGTTGTCCACCGGGTCGGTCCAGTGACGGACATTGTGGTCGCCAAGCAGGTTTTCCAGCTCCAGATCAGGGATAGGCGGCGGAGTGGTAACATATTCGGTGTCCCGGTCATTCTGGATGGGCATCCAGGAAAACATGTTGTTTCCCTGGGTGTGATCTTCATTTTCGGGGATATAGGCTAGGGCCTCTTTCTCTTTTCCTTCCTTCAGGGTAATGGTAAACAGGCTGTTTTCCAAATTTACGGATTCCACCAAATCAGCCGCCACCCATTGGCGAAATACGGAGTAGTCCACCTGTACCTGGTTGGAGCTGGCGTAGGAGTTAGAACAGCTGCGGAAGATTAAGGTAAGCATCAAGGCCCAGAGGATCAGGGAGATCAGGCCCCACGTATTTTTTTTATTATTTCCTTTATCTGGTTTCAAAGGAGCGTACCTCCGTTTTTCACAGTTTTAAAACAGGTCAAAGAGTATCATACCACAGCCGTGCAATAAAGACAAGAAGAATACTTTAAAACTTACTGTGAATTTTGTGTGAAGAGGAGGTTTTGTCCAACGCTCAAAAGCACACAGATTTTTGAGGTCTGTGCGCCTTTTGTATGTTTTTCGTTTTTTTACAGAACAAGCTTATGCCGACTCGGAGTACAATAGGACAGCCCGCCCTCTTGACAGGGCAGGCCGTTCCAATTTATCTTCCCGGCAGCTGCGGGGCCATTGTCCGTGTGTGGCGAATCTCCTCCCAGACGGTAGTTTTTTTCCAGAAGCTGGCGGCAGTGATGGGCAGCCACGTGAGAAGGAACAGCCAGTAGGCAACCAGGCCCTTCCAAAGCCGGTGGTCCCACTTGCCCTCCAGGGTAATCACGACGCCGGCAGCCGCAGTGGCAGTAAGGGCGGCCCAGGCAATGCTGCCGCAGGCCCCCGCCAAGCCCAGGAACAGGGCGTGGGCAAAACTTCTTCCTCCCATAGAGGCGGTAAGAGCGGTGCATACCAGCCCTGCCAGGGCAGCCAGCTGGTATGCGGGCAGCAGGAGCGTAAATTCAAAGTCAAAGAGGGCCAGCCGGGGTTGTTCGGCCTGTCTCTCTCCCAGACTGGGCAGATATTGCCGGGCAACCTGAATCGTACCGCTGGTCCAGCGGCGGCGCTGTTTGAAGGACTGCTTCCAGGTAATGGGCTGCTCGTCGTAAGTAACCGCCTTAGGCACCCAGGCCACCTTCTCCCCTGTCAGCACTGTCTGGGCGGTAAACTCCAGATCCTCGCTGATGGTCTCAGTGTGCCAGCCGCCCAGCTTGTCCAACAGCTTCTGGGTCACCATGAAGCCGGTGCCTCCAATCATGGCGGACAGTCCCAGGCCCGCCCTGCCCCCATTGTGGAAGCGGTCCATCATCCAGTAATAGATGGAGGAACAGCCGGAGACGGCGGTGTCGTAAGGATTTTTGCTGTCCCGGTAGCCCTGGGCCGCCCGAACCCCGGCCAGCCGGGCGTTGTTCATCTCCGCCAGAAAGCGGGAGTCCACCACATTGTCGGCATCAAACACCAGCCATGCATCATAATGCCTGCCCCGGAGCCGGTTATAGGCGAAGCGGAGAACCTCACCTTTGCTCTTTACCGGCACGGTGCACTCCAGCACTCTGGCTCCACAGCTACGGGCCGCCAGCGCGGTGTTGTCGGTACAGTTATTGGGGATAACCCAGATATCGTACAGGTCCGCCGGGTAATCCTGGGTGAGCAGACTGTTGATCAGAGGCCCGATCACCAGCTCCTCGTTCCGGGCGGCAATCAGGACCGCAAATCTGGTCTGGGCCGGATGAAAGCCGTAGTCCATAGGCTTTCGTATACAGGCCAGGCCGGATATTAAATACCACAGCCCCCACAGCGTCATTACAATCCCCATGGTCCCCGTCAAGGCCAGGGCGGCAGGAAACAGCCAATCCATATCCCGCTCCTCCTCTCGTTTTTCTCTGTTTGCAAGGATAGCAGAGCTTCCTTAAGGACAAAGCAGGAGAAAGATTAAGATTTCATGAAGGTTTCCTTAATGCGCCAGCTCCCGACCACATCTGAGGGCCTCTATTTGACAACGTACGCGGGATATGCTAGACTTGATTTACTGTTTTCCTGTCCGGCCCGCCGCCGCATAGGACATCCTCTCCCCCGCATATTCTGGACCAAGGAACATCTTGGAGGGAACAAATATGGAGACCAGAATTGCCGATCTGCGGTACAAAGAGGTTATCAGCGTGGAGGAAGGAACCCGGTACGGCTATGTGGGAGATATGGAGATCGACATAGAGACGGGCCGGGTAAAAGCCTTGGTCGTCCCCGGCCGGCGCCGTCTCTTCGGCCTGCTGGGCCGGGAGGAGGATAAATATATTCCTTGGGACGCAGTTCGCCGTTTTGGAGAAGATATTATACTTGTGGCACGCACACAACCTGAGTAGCCGGATTTTTTACCACCGAAAAAATGACTTTGATGCAATGGAGGACAGCCTGATGCCAAACTTTACAAAAAAAGCTATCAAGGAAACCTTCATCACCCTTCTGGAGGATCGCCCTCTTAACCGTATCACTGTTAAGGATATTGTGGAGACCTGCGGCATCAACCGCAACTCCTTTTACTACCACTATCAGGATTTGCCCGCCCTCCTGGAGGAGATTATTGCTGAGCGGGTGCAGGCGCTGATGTCCGATCACCCGACCATTGACTCCATGGAGGACAGCTTTGACGCGGCGCTGGACTTTGTCCTGGACCACAAGCGGGCAGTGCTCCACATATACAACTCCCTGAGTCGGGACGTCTTTGAGCGCTACCTCATGGAGGTCTGCCGCTATGTGGTGTCTACTTATATTGAGACGGCCTTTGCCGGCCGGAACCAGGAGAACCGGGATATGCTCGTCCGCTATCATAAATGCGCCTGCTTCGGCCACATCATCGACTGGCTGAATACCGGCATGAAGGACGATGTGTCCTCCTATTTCCACAAGGTCTACGCCCTGCGCCTGGGCTGGCAGGACAGCGAAACCTGTATCTGAACAGACGCTCCGTGTCCCGATTCAGGACACGGAGCATTTTTCTGTCAGGAGGCGTGGGCAGCGCGCCGGAGCTTGTGTCCTCCCGCCGGGCCGGTCTGCCGCCAGCCGCGGCTGGTCTTTTGAAACAGAGGCTCACAGACACACAGCACCGCAGGCATGAGGAAAATGCTTACCAGGGCGGAGATCAGAGCGCCTCTGGCCAACATGATACAGATAGAGCTGATGATTTCAATTTCCGAAATCAGCCCTACCCCCAAGGTGGCGCAGAACATGACCAGAGAGCTGGTAATAATAGAGCCGTCTGAGGCGGTGGCGGCAATCTGAATGGCCTCCACCCGCTCTTTCCCGGCCTGGAGCTCCTCCCGGAAGCGGGTAGCCAGCAGGATGGCGTAATCCACCGTGGCCCCCAGCTGAACACAGCCGATGATGGTGGGAGAGACAAATGGGATTACCGTTCCGGTGAAATAGGGAATCCCCTGGTTTATAAAGATAGCCAGCTCAATGGCCGCCACCAGCACCACCGGCATGGACGCAGACCGGAATACCCAGGCCACGATCAGGAGGATGGCTGCAATGGAGATGTAGTTGGTCACCTGAAAGTCCACAGCGGAAGTCGAGATCAGATCATCGGTTAGGGCGGCCTCACCGGTAATCAGCGCCTCCGGGTCATAGGCTTTAATGATGGCGTTCAGTTCTTTGAGCTGCTGAGACACCTGGTCGGAGGCAGTGGCGTACTCCGAGTTGATCATCATCATCTGCCATCCCCCCTGTTTCACCATGTTCCGAATCTCCTCCGGCACAAAAAAGTCCGGGATACCGGAACCCAGCATGGAGTGGTACGACAGCACGGAGGTGACCCCATCCACCTCCCTGACTGCCTCCTCCATCCGGTTCATATCGGTAGCAGGCAGGTCGTCCCGGAGCAGGACAAAGTGAGAGACGGCCATATCAAACTCGTCTTTCAGCTTATTGTTGGCCACGATGGAGTCCATTTCCTGAGGCAGGGCCTCGTCCAGCTTGTAGTACACCCCGGCGTGGGACTGGGCATAGAGGGCAGGCGGAAACAGCAGGAGGAACAGCACCGCCAGCCACCTGCGGCGGCGGACTACCCATCCGTTGATTCTGCTGAAGTCGGGTAGCAGACTTTTGTGCCGATGCTTGGCAATCTGCTTATCGAACAAAAGCAGGAAGGCGGGCAGCACCAATATAACGGTGGCAACCCCCAGCACCACACCTTTAGCCATGACGATACCGATATCCCGGCCCAGGGTAAGACGCATGAAGCACAGGGCAATGAAACCGGCGATGGTGGTAAGGCTGGAGCCGGACAGAGAGGTAAAGGCAGCCACGATTGCCTGGGCCATGGCATCCCGCTTATCCTCATAGCGGATCTTTTCCTCCTGATAGCGGTGATAGAGGAAGATGGAGTAGTCCATTGTGACCCCCAGCTGCAAGACGGCGGCGATGGCTTGGGTAATGTAGGAGATCTGGCCCAGAAAGATGTTGGTGCCAAAGTTATAAACAATAGCCATTCCGATGCTGGCCAGGAATACGAAGGGCAGGACCACTGACTCCATGGTCAGGGACATGGCAATGAGGGACAGTAGCACCGCAAGACCCACATAGACAGGCAGTTCCCGGTCCACCAGGTCCTTGGTGTCCTTGATGACCACCGAAAAGCCGGCCAGAAAGCATTTTTCATTACAGATATTCCGGACGGCCTGAATGGCGTCCATCGTCTCCTCATCTGCGCCGGATTTTTCATACTGGACAATCATCATGGTGGCCTCTCCGGCGTAGAACATACCCCGCAGATTGGCCGGAATAAAGTCAATGGGAATCTGAATGCCCACCGCATTGGACAGCCATACGGCATTGGACACACCGGGCACCTTTTTTATCTCATTGACCAGGTCGTTGGTGTAGGCCGCCGGCATATTTTCCACAATGAGCATGCTTGTGGCCGCCATATGAAAGGGTTCCTCCAGCAGCCGCTCTCCCTGTGAGGACTCCAGATCCTGGGGCAGATAGGTGAGGATGTCGTAGTTGACCCGGGTGCCCACATAGCCCAGCGCAGAGGGAATCAACAGCAGCAGAGCGGTCAGGGCTACCAGTTTGGGCCTTCGGGTTAGCTTATGGGCAATTTTTTCCACCATAGGTCATTCCCCTTTCAATGGAAGATACTGGTGACAACTTTCCAAAAGTCCTTAAACATTTGGGCCACCCGGCCCCAGAAAGTACTGGGCTGACTGCCGGAGGGATCGGCTGACAACACGGCCGCCGTAAGCTCCTGCTCCTGTTCCTTGATTTCCTGGGTTCGGATCAGAATCTGGACGCTGGATGGGGCCGGGTTGCGTGGGTCGGTGAGGGAAACTGCCTGGGCCTCGGCATCCATCATCAAAATGTTGTTGATATCGCCGGTGTACTCATGCCAAGTGTCCTCAATGATACCGTTGATGGTAGCCTTGGCCTCCCGTACGTCGGTGGTGGCGGCCATCGCCTTGGCCGTCTGCCGCAGGGTGGCGGACAGCCCCTTGAGTGCCTGATGAGTGCCGTCGTCCAGCTGTTCGCCGGAGGACTTCATCAGCGTCTCGGTATCTGCCAGCAGAATTTCCATATCCCGGAGCGCAGCAGCGGCAGAGGTACCCAGCGCACCCACATTGGCGACGCTTTCTTGAAGGGTGGGCTCATACTCGTTCAAAACGATTTGCAGCGCGTTCACGTCGTTTAAAATACTTCGAATTTTTCCGGAGGACTGCCGTAGAGCGGCGGAAAGGTCCTCCGCATCGTCGATAAGGTCCACCAGATCGTCCAGCCGGGTGCACAGACCGGCCAGGTCGCCCACTACCGCGCCAGTGGAATGGGAGACACTGCGCAGGGTGCTGTTCAACTGGCTCTGAAGCTGATTCAACCGGTCGCTGGCGCTGTCCAGACGATCGACGATTACATCAGCCACAGGGTTATCATTGCTCTGACTTCCGCCAGAAGAAACGGCTCCTTCGCTTCCTGCGGAAGGATGATTATCCCCGTCAGTAGAACTGTCCTCTCCACCCCCGGAAGAGACGCTGCCGCTGTCAGGTACGAGACCCTCTCCGGCCACGGGAACGGAACCGCTTCCGCTTCCGGCATCGCCGTCTGTGCCGGAAACTGTGTCAGAAGGTGCAGGTACGGCGGGTCCAGGGGGCACGGAAGGTCCTGCGGTCTCAGTCCCGGCGCCGCCGCTCTCCACGGGAGCATCTGCCAGAAAAATGCTGTCCGTCAGAATACTGCCGGCCATCGCACTGGACAGCAGTCCTGTCCCTGTCCCGAAACGGGAGAGTGCCGCCATCCCAGCCGGAAGCGCCGTTTCGTTCTGAGCCGGCTGTTCTTTAACCTCACCGACGCCCTCTTCCTCTGTAGGCCTCTCTCCGTTGCCCACTTCAAACGACCTAGTTCCAGGCGGTGTCGGCAGGGGCTTGGGCACATCCACCTTCCCGCCGCTGTATACCGTCCACAGGTCGCTCATGTCCTTGGCCTTGTCCGGGCTGCCGGTGATCTGGGCGCAGAAGTCCTCGAAAGTCATATAGTCCTTCCCCTGAAAGAGCTTTGCCATATCCTCAGCACTGGCCCCGCCAGCGGATCCGCTGGCCGCCTGAAGTTTCTGCAGCGCGTCGGCAAATGCTGTCGGATCCTTTGTGGCGTAGGCACTGTGGGCCAGCTTTACCAGCCGCATATTGTCGCCGGTGTCAGTGGGCAGGTCAATCCCACTCATGCCGCTGCTACCCAAGGTACGTTGGAGAGAGCGCAGGCTGCTCTTCATGTCAGCGGCGGCGCGGATGACCTGCTTCACATCACCGGAGCCCTTTTCCAGATTTTCCAGGGCAGTTTCCAGATTTTCCAGCTGGACCTGGAGGGAAACCGCCGTATCCGCCATCCCATTAAGGGCCGCCTTGCTGCTGGTAATTGTCTGGCTGAGCGCCAGGGTCCGCTTCTCTACCGGTTCCAGCAGGTCTGCAATGTTGGACAGGTCTCCCCGCAGTGTCCCCGCCTCATCGTAGAGCTTACCCTTTCCAGCGGAAATGGTGCCCCTGGCCGCATCCAGCCGGTCCAGCCCGCTGGCGGAGGCATAGAGTCCGCCCTGAATGTCGTTCATCGCATCCAGCAGCGCATCCAGGCTGCCGGACAGGGCACGGTAGTCCTCCTCCAGGTCATCCTTACGCTGGCTCAGCTTGGCAATTTCCTGAAGCTGGCTCAGGGTGGCGGGCACCATCAGGATGGTCATACCGTCAAAGGAAAAGCTGTCGCTGCCCACCCGGATGGTGAAGTGCTGCTCCTCCCCCGGCAGACACATGAACAGCACGGTACGCAGATTGCCCACCAGCTGCACCTGAGCGCCGGGTGCCTCAAGGGACAGAATGTCGTCCTGATTGAACATGGCCATGGCTTCCAGGGTGTAGTTGTACCGGGCGTAAGCGCTGGCGTTCCTGTTAGGCACCACGTCCATTTGTATTTCCACCACACCCTTCTGCCCTGCCAACTCCTCCGCTCGAACAGGGACTCCGTTCAGCGTATACCGAAGGGTAATCGTCCAGGGAAGATTTTGAAAGGGTGCGCCGGTTTTTCCCTCAAAATAGAAATGGCTGGGAGACTGCCCAAACTGGAAACTGGCCGTTCCCTCCCCCAGGGTAACGGGGGCATTGTCGGTAAGGTTGACCACCTCATCATAGACTCCATAGTCGGTGAGCCGTTCAGCCCCGTTGAGAGCGTAACTCTTTACCACGCTGCCCTCCAGTAGATTTCCGTAGTAGTCCAGGGTGGCGTAGTATGCCTCGTCATAGGTGGGGACAACGCCGCTGTCGATGGGAGCAGCGCTGGCCGGTACCCCGCTGGCTGCTGCCATAAATACAGCCAGTGCCAAAGCCAAGGTTCGTTTCCCATTCCTGCGTCTATACATAAATCATTCCTCCTGATTCCGCCAGCAGCCGGAACTTCCCGCCGCTCTGATTAATGCCGATTGTACTGGAAGGCCGTAACGCCTTCAATAGGCACATGGTTTGGAATGCACAAAATTTAATCAGGCGGTTCACATTGACGAAAATCCAGTCCACAGCCAGAAAAAAGGCTCTGCGCAACATTTGGTTGCGCAGAGCCTTTGAATGGACTTGCAGGATGGGATGACAAGATGGCCCATCTCAGTTCGGACTGATGGTGTAGTTGGGGGCTTCCTTGGTAATGTAAATATCGTGGGGATGGGATTCCTTCAAGCCGGCGGCGGTAATCTGCATAAACTGGGCTTTAGAGTGCAGTTCGCCGATGTTATGGCAGCCGGTGTAGCCCATGCCGGCCCTCAGACCGCCCATAAGCTGGTAGATGGTCTCGCCGACCCCTCCCTTGTAGGGAACACGGCCCTCTACCCCCTCAGGAACCAGCTTCTTGTTGGACTCCTGGAAATAGCGGTCCTTGGAGCCCTTGTTCATAGCGGCCAGAGAGCCCATGCCCCTATATACCTTGAACTGACGGCCCTGGAAGATCTCTGTCTCCCCCGGGGACTCCTCACAGCCGGCCAGAAGGGAGCCCAGCATGACCACATCTCCGCCGGCCGCAAGCGCCTTGGCAATATCGCCGGAGAACTTTACGCCGCCGTCGGCGATGATAGGGACGCCGTATTCTGCAGCCACCCGAGCAGCATCGTAAATTGCGGTGATCTGGGGCACGCCGATTCCGGCCACCACACGGGTGGTACAGATGGAGCCGGGCCCGATGCCGATCTTTACACAGTCGGCCCCCGCCTCAATGAGGGCCTTACACCCCTCCGCGGTGGCCACGTTGCCGGCAATAAGCTGTACGTCCGGGTACAGGGCCTTGATTCGCTTCACGGTCTCCAACACGTTCTGCGTGTGGCCGTGGGCGGAGTCCAAGGTAAGCACGTCGGCTCCCGCGTCGGTAAGGGCAGCCACCCGATCCAGAACATCGGATGTGGCGCCGATGGCGGCACCTACCAGCAGGCGGCCCTTCTCGTCTCGGGCGGAGTTGGGATAGACCTCCGCCTTCTCAATATCTTTAATAGTGATAAGACCTTTAAGCCGGCCTTCCCCATCTACAATAGGCAGTTTCTCTATCTTGTGGCGGCGGAGAATCTCCTTGGCCTGGGCCAGGTTGGTACCCTCGGGAGCAGTGACCAGATTTTCCTTGGTCATCACGTTGTCGATGAGCTGGTTCATATCGGTCTCAAACTTCATGTCGCGGTTTGTAATGATACCGATGAGCTTGCCATTGTCACAGATGGGCACGCCGGAAATGCGGAACTTCGCCATCAACTCGTCCGCCTCCGCCAGGGTGTGCCCGGGGGCCAGCCAGAAGGGGTTGGTGATGACGCCGTTCTCCGAACGCTTTACCATGTCCACCTGCTCGGCCTGCTGGCTGATGGACATATTTTTATGGATGATGCCGATGCCGCCCTCCCTGGCAATCGCGATAGCCATGCGATACTCGGTCACTGTGTCCATGGCCGCGCTCATCAGAGGGATGTTCAGCCTGATTTTTTTTGTCAGCCGGGTTTTCAGGTCGATGTCTGCAGGCAGCACATCGCTGGCCGCGGGAATGAGCAGCACGTCGTCAAAGGTAAAGCCCTGCTTCACAAACTTCTGGGCGGCGTCTTGATTCACCATAATTCCACGTCTCCTTTTCGATATTTTATCTATTGTACCTTGCGCCTCCTGGCTTGTCAAGCTATGTAATCTATCCCCTCAGATTTTTTAACGCATCCGGGTTATTTGAGGTAATCGCTCCAACCGTCTGACATTCTTCCAGGTCCGGGCAGTCTCCGCACGTTGACACGCCTCTTTTCAACGCACACTGTCGAACGCTGCAAATGCTTTCACAGTAAACCGTTTTCGCCCCATTAACACGACAGCCTTCACAGTTGATATGCTCCGGCAGAATGGGCGCACTATTTAGCTCGGCCCAAAGCTTCGCAGTTTTCTCGCGCAGCGCCTGATCGTCATGAATCGTCGCAAGATATGCGTCGCATGTTTCACAATCCAGCCCGCAATATCCAATCATATCCCTCATAAATCATGTTCCTCCGAGTTTAAATGTTCCTTCCTGATTTTCACGACTGATAGCGCAATCAAAGCAATTCCAATCACATATGTCGGCCAATATAAAAAACTATACATAATGAGATAGTCCCAAAATAACCAGCTGCCCGTCAGGCTGGTGACAAAGCAGAAGCCAATAGCAATTAAAAACGGGACACATCCTAAAAGAAGTAAAATCTTCCATACCCATTTTCCATGTTCCAAGTCTCTCACCCCCCTGAGCCTAATCGGTCATCCTACCTTAAACCGGCGTCTCCCCGAACAGCAGGACTGACTCAAACCGGGGCTTCCCCTCCAGGTCCACTCCCCGGACAAACCGGCTGTCCCCCAGGCCGCTGGTCTGGATGGACAGCACCTCCCCCGGGCGGCACTCGGCCAGGTAGCCGATCTGCATCTCGGCCAGGTAGCGATTTTTGGACAGGTGCTCCATTCCCACAGCGTCGCAAGCAAAGTCGGCGTACCGGGTATTGTTGACGTGGCCGTTTAAGTCGGAGTCGCTGTACCGCATGGGCCGGCGCTCCGCCTCGGTCAGGTCGCCGGGCTTGTGCAGCTTGGCCAGAAGCATAGTCTTGCACAGCGAACCGCCGCCAGTGCCCTCCAGCTCCGGGATAGCGCTCAACCGCACCAGTTTGTGGCTGTCCAGGCTGGCCAGTACCCATGCAGACACCGACTCCCCCACCGGCTGGCCGTTTGCCAGGATATCGTAGTCCCGGTACATAATGGCCCCCTTGCCTCCCCGATGCCAAGTGCGGATAGTCAGTTTATCTTCATACCGCAAAGGGCAGGCCAACCGAAACCAGGACCGAGCCAGCATCCAGAAGGCTCCGTACCGCTCCACCAAAACATCCCGTGAAAAACCTCCCTCTTCCGCCGCCAATGTGGCAGCGTTTTGCAAATGGTTCAGGAGTGCGGAAGGCTTACACTGGTTTCGGCCATCCACATCCAGACCGTTTAAGCGGGCCGTGTATTCAAAAAACATACTCATTTTTCCTTGCCTCGAATCAAAATTGAAGTTTTGCAGCACAGATCGTCGATATCGTCAGCGGTGACGGCGGGAACGCGGTATTTTCCACCACAGTCCCGGCAGTACAGGTCCACTGAGCTGAAATTTACATCAAAGCCCCACCTTTTACTGCCGCAGGTGCAGGAGATTCCTCCCCGCCCGGCGATATCTTTCAGCTCAGAGAGAATCTCCTCCATGACGATCTCGTCCAGAAAGGTCCCTTGGGAGGCGGCGTCCCCCCCCAGCTTGTCCACCGCCTGCTCCAGCCGGGCGGTAGCGGCGTACACCGGACCCTCCTCCCCCACATAACAGCAGTCCAGTCCGGAGGTGGCGCAGGAGAAAGCCAACGCTTTCTCCCGGATGAAAGCCTGAGAGGAACAGGACACCGTGTGCTCCCGGCCGCAGAACAGGCAGGGCACCGTCAGCTGCACCCGGCTGGGCAGAAACTCCACCCCCAGTTCCGACTTGCCGCAGGGGCATTTGAGGCGGGCCGGGGCCGCCGCCAGAGAGAACAGGTCCCGTTCCACGATTACTGACTGCATACAGTTGGGGCAGATATAGGACAAAAACCGCTTCGTCTCTTGTACCATTTTATTTGCTCCTTACCCGGCTCACAGCAGTACGCCAGCCGGACAACAGTGTTTCCCGTTTTTCCGCCTCCATGGCGGGCGCATACAGCCGGTCCAGAGTCCAGCTGCCCCGAATATCGTCCAGATTTTTCCACATCCCCGTGGCCAGCCCGGCCAGACAGGCCGCCCCCAGGGCGGTGGTCTCCCGAATTTTTGGCCTGCGGAGAGGCCGGTCCATGATGTCTGCCTGAAACTGCATAAGAAAGTTGTTAGCTGAGGCCCCGCCGTCTACCCGCAGCTCCCGCAGGGGAATTCCGGTATCCTCCTCCATAGCTCGAAGGACATCGGCGGTCTGATAGGCGATGGACTCCAGAGCCGCCCGGATGATATGATTTCGCCCCGCTCCCCGGGTCAGACCCAGGACGGCTCCCCGGGCATTCATATCCCAGTGGGGCGCACCCAGCCCGGTAAAGGCGGGCACCACATACACACCAGCTGCATCCTCCACCTTACTGGCAAAATACTCGGTGTCGGAGGAGTCCGAGATCAGCCCCAGCTCGTCCCGGAGCCATTGGACCACCGCCCCGCCTACAAAAATACTGCCTTCCAGGGCGTAGGTCACTTTGCCTCCCAGGCCCACAGCGATAGTGGTGAGCAGCCCGTTTTTACTCACAAAAGGGGTCTCTCCCGTGTTCATAAGCAGAAAACAGCCGGTACCATAGGTGTTTTTTGCCTCCCCTGGCTCAAAGCAGGTCTGCCCGAAGAGGGCTGCCTGCTGATCCCCGGCAATGCCGGAGATGGGCACCTCCACCCCCTGGATATTTACATAGCCGTAAATCTCGCTGGAGGAGCGGACCTGGGGCAACATGGTCATGGGGATATCCAGCTTTTTACAGATGCCCTCGTCCCACCGCAGATCGCGGATGTCATACAGCATGGTGCGGCTGGCGTTGGTGCAGTCGGTGACATGGGCCTTTCCTCCCGTCAGCTTCCAGATCAGCCAGCTGTCCACTGTGCCGAAGAGGAGCTTTCCCGCCTCCGCTCGCTCTCTGACTCCGGGCACATTGTCCAGAATCCAGCGAATCTTGGTGGCGGAAAAGTAAGCGTCGATGAGCAGCCCGGTGCGATCCTTCACGTAAGTCACGAACTCCGGGTCGGTCTTCAGCTCCTCACACAGCCCGGCGGTGCGGCGGCACTGCCACACAATGGCGTTGTACACCGGCCTGCCGGTGTCCCTGTCCCAGACGATCGTCGTCTCCCGCTGGTTTGTGATGCCCACACCGGCCAGCTCACGGGCGTCCACTCCGCTCTGGGCCAGCGCTTCCATCAGCACGCCGTACTGGCTGGACCATATCTCCATGGGATCGTGCTCCACCCAGCCGGGCTGAGGGTAAAACTGGGTAAACTCCTTCTGGGCCACGCTTACAATATTCTGCTCCCGGTCGAAGAGAATACAGCGGCTGCTGGTGGTTCCCTGATCCAAGGCGGCGATATATCGCTTTTCCATAGTGTTCCCCTTTTCTCCTGTTTTCTATATTATACTGCGGATCAACGCGGAAAACAAGGGTGACAACAGGGAAAGCGGCAGATGATATTTCTATCATCCGCCGCTCCGTGCTGTTATGACGTTATTATTTATCGTAGGATTTTCCGGTCTCGATGGTAACCTTGCCGCCGGTATAGCCCACATAGAAATCCAGGGCCTTGCCCAGGTCCCGAAGCTTGAAATAGTTGCTGCCGCCGATCTTATACACGGTAAGGCTGGCCTCTTCTCCGTCAATGAGGATGGAATCGTTGGAGGGGGCGGCGTCCCTGGCGCTGTCCGGCGCACCCGCCAGCTCCTTGCCGGTGGCCTCATAGGGCTGGCCGGAGCTGACCGTTACCTTGCCGCCGCTGTAGCCCACAGCGAACTGCTTCTCGGTGCCGTTGAGCACTGCGGCCACGTCGCGGATTTTGAAGTAGTTGCTACCGCCGATTTTATATACGGTGGGGGCTTTCTCTGCGCCGTTCACCATCAGCTTGTCGTTGGTGGGGTTGGCGGTCTTGACCCCGGCGGGTTTCTCAGGCTGAGGCGGCGTAATGGGCTGGGGGGTATTGCCCTCCACAAGAATGAACCAATCCATATCAGTCGGGTCTGAAGTATATATACCTCTGGCAGAAAACCCTACGAGGGTATTGGGGCCAAACAATTCCAGCACCCTGTCAGCGGACAGCCTCACCTCATGTCTCCCTTCTTCATCACGGTTGACAGAAGCCGACCAAGAATTGCCCGTCCAAGCGCTGCCGACTGGCAGTACTTCATACTTATTCCCTGGCAGAAGATCAGCATACCCGTTCTGTCCATCGCTGTAATTATCTTCATAATCATAGTTCTCATTCATTGAGCGCTTGACATATACACCGTCTCCGTCCGGGTCCGACCACGCCGTTAAATTAATGACTTGCGTACTATAGCCACCGCCATACAATAATTGATGGTCGGTGGATTCCTCCGGTTTATAAGTATAGGTAAATACCGCTGTATCGCCCTTTGCCAGTACGCACACATTTTCCGCCGTCCACTGGAGATCATCTTCTTTGTAAAAGATTTCCTTGTCAATACTGGGATCATAATCATACATGCCACAATCGCGGAGGGTAAAGGTCTTTTTGCCAACGAATATCGCAGTGCTGCTCTTGCCAGGCACTTCCAGCTTCCACTCTGATTCCACCGCAAACGCAGGGGCAGCCAATGCCAGGGAAACTGCAAACGCCAAGGTCAGGGAAAACGCTTTTTTCAGTTTTCTCATCGTTTGTACCTCTCTTTCTTTTTGAACGCCTTATCCTTTGCATTGCAAAGGATAGAAAGGCGCCTTTCTATCCTTTGCATTGCAAAGGATAGAAAGGCGCCTTTCTGCATTCATTATACTATGTCATGTAAAACATTGCAAGTCTGCTGACGTATTTTTTACCACGCCGCAATGGTCCCGTCGCACCGGGGCTCGGTACCGCCCATCAGCAGACCGTTTTTGGTGCGCCAGATAATCTGTCCCCGGCCCATATTGATCCGGTCGTCAATGACCTCCACCTCGTGGCCCATGGCGGCCAGCGCCCCAGCGATCTCGGGGCCGGCCTCCCGTTCCAGCTGGACATGCTTCCCCCCAATCCACTGCACCCGAGGGGCGTCCAGGGCCTCCTGGGGGTTCATGTGGTAGTCGATGGTGTTCACCAGCACCTCCACATGCCCCTGGGGCTGCATAAAGGCCCCCATCACGCCAAAGGGCCCCACCGCCTCCCCGTCCTTCATCAAAAAGCCGGGGATAATGGTGTGGTAGGACTTCTTCCCACCGGCCAGGCAGTTGTCGCTGTCGGGGTCCAGGGAGAAGTTGGCCCCCCGGTTCTGGAGGGAGATACCCGTCCCCGGAACAGCCACCCCCGCGCCAAAGGTGGTATAGTTGCTCTGAATCCAGGACACCATGTTGCCCTCAGAATCGGCTGTACACAGGTAGATGGTGCCCCCGCAGGAGGGGTCCCCCGGCTCCGGGGTGAGGGCGGTATCGGTGATCAGGGCCCGGCGGCGGGCGGCGTACCGCTCGGACAGCAGGTCCTCCACCCTGGTATTCATGTATCGGGGGTCGGCCACGTACATCTTGGTGTCGGCAAAAGCCAGCTTAATGGCCTCCATGATTTTATGGTAGGTGCCGGAGCTCTCCCGCTCCGGGGACAGCTCCAGCCCGCTGAGGATGTTCAGCGCCATCAGCACGGTAATACCGTGGCCGTTAGGAGGAATCTCACAGACAGTATAGTCCCGGTAATCGACGGTGATGGGCTCTACCCACTCCGGGCGGTAATTTTCAAAATCTGATTCAGTAAAGTATCCTCCCGTCTCCCGACTGAAAGACACTATTTTCTCCATCAGAGTACCCCGATAGTAGCTCTCACAACCGGTTTCAGCCAGCTCCTCCAGGGTGGATGCGTACTCCTCCCAACGGAACAGGTCCCCCGCCCCGTAGGGCGTACCGTCCTTTTTCATGAAGGATTTCCACCAGTAGGCATGGGGAGCTGGATTTTCCTCCATCGCCCTCTTAATGCGCCGGGAATCTGTGGCCCACTGGCGGGCCACATTGACTGTGACAGGTACTCCCTGCCGGGCGTAGGCCACAGCCGGCGCAAAGAGTTCGGCTAATGGCTTGGTCCCGAACCGGTGGTTCAGCTCCGCCCAGCCGGCAGGGGCGCCAGGAACCATGGTTGGAATCCATCCAGCCTTGGGCATTTCTGTAAGGCCTAATTCCCTTACAACGCTTGCGCTGAGCCTCTCTGGTGCCACACCGCTGGCGTTAAGGCCGTAAAGCTTTTTCTCCTTCTCCACCCAGACCAGGGCAAAGGCGTCGGATCCCAGGCCGTTGCCGGTAGGCTCGAAAAGGGGCATCCCAGCCGCCATAGCCACAGCGGCATCCATCGCATTGCCGCCCGCCTTCAGCACCTCCAGACCTACCTGGGCCCCCAATGGTACTGACGTACAGGCCATACCATTTTTGGCGTAAACTACATTTCTGCGGGAGGAATATGTATATTTACAGGGATCAAGTTGGAGCATGTCCTCATCTCCTTAATCAAATATCAATAATTCGGTATCAGCCATGGGTAATACAAATTTACGATTCCCAGCGGGTTATTGTCTACATCCTTCCAATGCAGGAGCCGGTAGAAGCTGATCTGCTCCTCCGTTCCGCCTGTTTCCCAGAAATCGCCGGGGACACAGTAGACGGCGGTTCCCTTCTCGTTGACATAATACTCACAGGCTACACTGCTTTCACTGTTCAGTCCATAGAGCTTACAGCACTCCTCACCTTTTATCTCCGCCATTCCGCCGCTGGTCAGCGTGTAGGGAACCTCTCCATCGTGGAGGAAGTCCCGGTCCAACTCCAGCTCTCTCAACAATTGGGCATAGACAGAGTGGGCAAAGCCCTCCTCGTACAGTCGCCGGGCCTGAGAAACCGAATACAGCTCGGTAGCGGGATGTACACGGATAAGAACAATGCGGCCCTCTCTCATTTTCCGGCTGCACAGCACGATTTGGCATTGCGGAGTCAGGGCCTTGTACCACTTCTCCTGGCGAACCTCTTCCAGCAACTCGCCCAGACCGTCGAGGATGTCCTCCCCTCCTCTCTCCGGGAGAGAAATGAGAAAAATTCCGGCGGTCTCCCAATGCTCCATATTTTGATCCAGGCTGTCCACGTCATAAATTTTCCATTGGAACGCAAAGTCCTTCAAAGTCCAGAGCAACATCATCTCCGGAAGGTTGGTGGTATAGCCCGGCTTGCCATTTTTTATGTCCCGTTCCCCGTCTGGGCCGGCCAGGAACTTCCGGTTCGGATGGTCCTCCAGGTAAAACACATTGTCATATGCGTCGGTAGCATAGGATTCACTCATGTTGTACTGAGAATCCACCTTCACTCCAAAGTCCTGCTCAACATACCGGCACACCTGCTCCCGCGGGTCCCTGGCAGGCACCAATTTCTTCAGACGCTCAGCCAGGTTCAGATTGGGCAGCGCCATCACCAGAAACAATGCCGCCGCCGCTAAAATCCCATAGAATACTGCCCGCCGCTCCTGCTTCTTGCTGACCTTCACGCCTCTGGCCTGTTTTTCCAGATTTCCAGTCTTGACGGCCTTTCGGACCACCCAAACGACCCAGACCATGCTCAAACTGACAACGAAAGCTGGAATCAGCCCCAAATCCAAAAGAGGAACAAGGATAAAGGGAAACACCAAGCCCAGAATCACGCCCAAAATAGCCAGGTTTCTCTCCCTGTCCTTCTCCCGCCTTGCCGCTCTCCAGGCGGGGAGCAGCATCTGGTACAGGGGCCGCAGCTCAGGCCGGAGCACTCCCTTGTCAAAGCTGTAAGCCAGAAACAGCGCCAGCCTGGCCTCCTGAGACAGGCTCCTGGAGCTGACAAAGTCCTCCAGACCGAAGATCAGATCCAGACTGCCCTTGGTCTGCTGGAACAGCTCGCTCTGGAAAAACTTCTCCCAGACCTCCCGGTCTGCCCGGGCGTTATACAGCATGTCGATGGTGTGCAGAACGGTCTCGGTGTTCTGCCATCGGAGCTGCTCCTGGTCGCAGCGCACCCGCTGGTTCTGCTCATAAGTGTTTCGCTGCCCCTCACGCTGCCATTGTTCCCGCTTCCGGGTCCACTCCTGAGCCTTCTGGCGCTCCCGCTTCCACGCCTCAGCCTGGGCCTGAGCCCGGCGGCGCTGCTCCGCCCGGCGGCGGCGGGCATCCGCCCGCTCCGCCTCCCCTTCGGCGAAAAGTCGATCAAAGTCAAAGTCCCGCTCCTCCTCCTGCGCCGGACGGGGCGGCGTCTCGTCCTCCCGCAACAGCTCGTCGAAATCGAAATCCGCTTCCTCCTCATGGGAGCGGCGCAGATCCTCTTCTCCACTACTCAGAAGCTTGCCAAAGTCGAAGCCCTCTTGGGTGTGAGACGGCTCCGGCGCAGGGCGCTCTTCCTCCGGCTGAGAGGGCCGCTCCTCCTCCCTGCGCTTCTGGCGGGCCATGCGGCTGGCCAGCTGGTAGGCGGAATGGAGGCGCTGGAATCCCTCCGGGTCCTCCTCCGGATGGGTAATTTTCAGCTTTTCAGCGTAGGCGCGGCGGACCTCCGGCAGACCGGAGGGGCCGGGCAGGCCCAGCTGACTCCAGGGCCAGCTCATGGCTCTTCCTCCCCGTCATCCTCCAGCGGGTTTAAATCCAGGGGCGGCAGATCACCTACCCCAATATAGGCCTCCGCCTGGTCGAAGAAGGCGGCCGCCCGGCGGCTGGCCTTGGCAATGCGTATAGGCTCCTGGCTGGACAGCTGGATCTGGTACCAGTCCAGAATCTGGGCCACCTGGTCCCGCATACCGCCTACCGTCATGGCATACAGCCGCTCCCCTCTGGCAATCAGGGTCCGGGGTCCCTCCTGATCTCTGGGGTGCATTTTCAGCGCTTCCAGCTCCTTCAGGCGCTGTTCTACCTCCTCCTCGGTCATGCCGGAGCCCTGGAGGACCAGTTGGGCAGACTGCCCCTCCTTCGATACCACATCCACCTCCAGCAGACCGTTAATATCATAGGTAAAGCGTACCCGGACATACTGCTGCCCCCGGGGAGCGGGGGGCACGGCAACCTCCAGATGTCCCAGGTAGGTGTTGTCGTCACAATAGCGCTGCTCTCCCTGGTATACTCTTACATCGATGGCTCGCTGGTTGTCCCGGGCAGTGTAGTAGGTGCCCTCCTTGCTGGAGGGCAACACGCTGTTTCGCTCTATGATAGGAGACATAAGCGCCTTCTCCGGCTGGGCTTCGTTGATGACATTGATGCCCAAGGTGAAAGGGCACACGTCGGTGAGGACCAACTCTCGCAGATCTTCTGCCCGCACCTTCATGCCGGAGCAGATACCCGCCCCTATGGCGATGGCGGTGTCCGGCTTGGTACCGGCGGCGGGCTCCCGGCTCAGAGCCCTCGCGATATACCGGCGCACTGCCGGCATGTGACTGGAGCCCCCCACCATCACCAGTTCATCCAACTCCTCCGCCCCTATTCCCGCGTCCATAAACACCTTACGCACCGGGGCCAGCATACGCTGGAACAGGGCTCCGCTCTTGCGGATGACCCACTCGTGGGTAAGGGCCAGAGAGGCCGAAATCTCATCGTCAGACACCGCCATAATCACCGGCTCCTGATTGGTAAGGGCCATTTTGCAGGTCTCTGCCTGGCGGATCAGGGTCTCCTGCCTCTGTCGGGACAGGCTGTCAAAATCAAGGGAGCAGTCCTGGCAGAATCCCCGGGCAATGAGCTCGTCAAAATCCCGCCCCCCAAGAAAATTGTCCCCGCTGACAGCGGTGACGCTGACTACATTGTCAAATCGTTCCACCAGAGAGACATCCAGCGTACCGCCCCCCAGATCAAAGACCAGACATACCTTGTCGTCCTCTCCCTCCCCGATGTGTCCGGCCACCGCAGCGGCGGAGGGCTCATTTACCAGCCGCTCCACTGTCAGCCCCGCCAGCGCCCCGGCCCGCTTGGTGGCGGAGCGCTGGGCCTCGGCAAAGTAGGCAGGTACACTGATTACCGCTTCATCCACCACTTCGCCCAGATAGGCCTCCGCATCCTCCCGCAGGCGGCGCAGGATAAAGGAGGACAGATCCTCCGCCGTGAATATCCGGCCCCCCAGCTCATACCGGCGGCTAGTTCCCATAGCTCGCTTAAATCCGGCGGCGGTACACTCCGGACGGGAAATCAGCCGGTCCCGGGCCGCCGCTCCCACCAGAATGGAGCCGTCGTCGTCCACACTGACCACACTGGGGGTAAGATAGTCCCCCAGACTGTTGGGAATCAACTCGCTCTTTCCGTTGCGCCACACCGCAGCCAGACTGTTGGTGGTGCCCAGATCAATACCAATGACAGCCATATGTGCTCACCCGCTCTCACCGCCCGAAGGGACGGTTTTTGTCTGCTTTATTATAATGCTTCGCTGAGGAAAAATCAACAGGGGCAGCCGGGAGGCAATTGACAGCGGTCAACAACCGTGTTAGAGTATGAGAGCGGCCCTGCGGCCGGCAAAACGATTTGCACCAGAAAGGGAGCGCGTATTATATGAGCTACGATTTTACTACCGTGCTGGACCGCCGCGGAAAGGACGCCCTGGCCGTGGACGCTTTGGGAACCGGATCAGGCTTCGCCCCGGCAGCCCCTAAGGATGGATTTGACGCTATCCCCATGTGGGTAGCCGATATGAATTTCCCAGCTCTTCCCGCCATTACGGAGGCGATTATCCGCCGGGCCCGGCACCCGGCCTACGGCTATTTCTCCCCCTCTCAGGATTATTATGACGCAATCATCCGCTGGCACCGGAGCCGCCACGGAGTAACTAGCCTGGAACCGGCCTATATCGGCCACGAAAACGGCGTTTTGGGGGGCGTAGTCAGCGCACTGAACGTGTTCTGCTCCCGGGGAGACAAGGTACTTGTCCACTCCCCCACTTATGTGGGCTTTACCAACAGCCTGGCTAACTGTGGATATCACATCGTCCACAGCCCTCTCACTGTAGACGGCGGTGGCATCTGGCGGATGGACTTTGAGGACATGGAGCAAAAACTGGCCGAACAGCATATTCACGCCGCCATTCTCTGTTCTCCCCACAACCCCTGCGGCCGGGTCTGGGAGCGCTGGGAGCTGGAAAAGGCCATGGCGCTTTACGCAAAATACGACGTGTCTGTCATCTCTGACGAAATATGGTCCGATCTGATCCTCCCCGGTTCTCAGCACATTCCAACTCAGTCCATCTCCCAAGATGCCAAAAACAGGACGGTGGCGCTGTACGCGCCCTCCAAAACCTTCAATCTGGCTGGACTGGTGGGCAGCTATCACGTGGTCTACAACAACCACCTTCGAGACCGGTTGGAAAAAGAGGGATCCCTTTCCCACTACAACGCTATGAACGTGCTGTCTATGCACGCTCTCGCTGCCGCCTACAGCTCTGAGGGGGAGCAGTGGACAGACGAGCTGTGCCGGGTGCTGGAGGGCAATGTCGACTATGCCTGCGGCTGCATCCGTGACCGCTTCCCCGGCGTGTGGACCGCTCGTCCCCAGGGGACTTATATGCTCTTTCTGGACTGCACCCAGTGGTGCAAAGCCCATGGCTCGACCATTGACCAGGTGCTGAAGTCGGGTTGGGACGTTGGCGTGGCCTGGCAGGACGGCCGTCCCTTCCACGGTCCCTGCCATATCCGCATGAATCTGGCTCTGCCCCTCTCCCGGGTCCAGGAGGCTTTCCGCCGCCTCGGGCAGCATGTGTTCTGCTGAATGATATCAAAAGCATGACCCCCGCCGGCGGCGGGGGTCTTTCCTGTTTACAGAATGATACAGATCAGTCCGCCGGAGCCCTCATTTATGATGCGCTGCAGGGTCTCGCGCAGTTTAGTGCGGGCATCCTCGGGCATACGGTTGATTTTGGCGTTCAGATCCTCGTTGACCAGCTCATGGAGAGATTTTCCAAATATATTGGCCTCCCAGATGCGGCTGGAGTCCCCCTCATATTCCTGGAGGAGATAATTTATCATGTCCTCACTCTGTTTTTCGCCTCCCACGATGGGAGAGACTTCGGTTTCAATATCCGCGCGAATCATATGGATGGAAGGGGCGCTGGCCTTCAGCCGAACTCCATACCGTCCCCCCTGCTTCATAATTTCCGGTTCCTCCAGCACCAGGGAATCGATAGGAGGCACCACAATGCCGTAGCCCGTCTCTTCCACCTGCCGGAGCGCATCTGCCACCTTGTCATAGGCCTTTTTCACTCCGGCCAGCTCTGTCAACAGAGCCATCAGGTCGCCGTCATCTCCAATCTCAAAACCGGACTGCTGGGATAGGGTGTTATAAAACAGAGACCGCGGCAGCTCCAAGCGGGCCGCTGAAACCCCGGTGCCTAAGTCGATACCGGATATCCAGGCTCCGCTGACCACTTCACAGTTCCGGAAAGCGTTTACCGCACTCTCTATGTCCCGGATGCGGCTGAGCTGCGCTGTACCCTCCCGAATGGCGGCGTACAGCGCCGCTTTGATGGGGTGTTCCTGGGGCAGCGCATCCACCCAGGGAGGCAGGAACAGATCCAGTTCCTTCATCGGGAACTCATAGAGCACGCTTTTCAGGATGGAGCTGATCTCCTCCTCCCCCAACTCCAGGCAGTTCACCGCCACGCAGGTAACATTGTACCGCTGGGCGATGTCGGCCCGGATGGCACGGGCCCGGTCGGAATCCGGATTGGCAGAGTTGAGAAGAACCACGAAGGGCTTGCCCAGCTCCTTCAGCTCGGAGATGACCCGCTCCTCCGCCTCCAGATAGTCTTCCCGTGGAATGTCGGTAATAGTACCGTCAGTGGTCACCACCACTCCGATTGTGGAATGCTCGGAAATGACCTTCCGGGTGCCGATCTCCGCAGCTTCCGCCATGGGAATCTCGTGCTCAAACCAGGGAGTGGTCACCATCCGCTCGTTCTCTCCCTCCAGCTGACCCACCGCACCGTCCACCATGTAACCCACACAGTCGATCATCCGCATCTGGCAGGCCGCCCCACCATCCACTGTGACAGCCACCGCCTCCTCGGGGACAAATTTAGGCTCCGCCGTCATGATAGTGCGCCCGGAGCCGCTCTGGGGAAGCTCATCCCTGGCCCGCTCCTGGCGGTAGACATTCTCGATATTGGGAATAACCAGCGTCTCCATAAAACGCTTGATAAAAGTGGATTTTCCTGTCCGGACCGGCCCCACAACGCCGATGTAGATATCGCCCTCGGTACGCAGCGCAATATCCTCATAGATTTTGCGATCTTCCACTGCAATTCCTCCTTCGGCCATGTGACCGGTAGTGTTCCTTACAGTGTATGAGACAGGCCAAGGAATATGATAATTAATTTTTATGTATTAAAAAACCACTATATCTTAAGTTCCCCTTAATTTGTCCGATGAATACTATAGGAAATTTATTTCGGCGGGAGGTGACGGTTTGGTCATCCAAACGAATATTTCTGCTCTGCGCACCTATCGGTCCAGCGTGAAAACCACCGCCGCCATGGCAAAAAATTTGGAAAAGCTCTCCTCTGGATACCGAATCAACCGCTCGGCGGACGATGCCTCCGGCCTTGCCGTATCGGAGCGCATGCGTGCCAATATCACCGAACTGGACCGATGCCGCCGCAACGCGCTGGAGGGTTTAAACATCGCCAAAACAGCGGACGGCGCCTTGGCTGAGGTCAACGACATGCTCCACCGCGCCCGGGAGCTGTGTATTCAGGCCGCTAACGGTATCTATTCCGAGCAGGAGCTGGCCTCCATCAGCAATGAAATGAATCAGCTCTTTTCTGAGGTAGACCGGATTACCACGGCAAGCTCCTTTAACGAAATCCGGCTGTTCCGGGGCGATGTTCAGCCGGATTTCCACTATGAGTATGACGAGACCTTTACTGCCTTGCCCATAGGAGACCTGGAATCCTGGGGTGAAATGGATTTTGTCAAAACCGAAGGTTTTGACAACCCGCCTGTGGCGGAGGCCGCTACAGTGACGTTTAAACTGGACGACGGTATCGATTTCAACGACGTCAGTACCTTAAACGGGCGGGCAATCCAAGTAGGCAGCTACAGGTATTACTTTACTGACGGAACAGTAAATATACCAAACGACTATCTTTATAACAACAGTACCATCTCTATAACTGGCCTCACCGTAGAAAGAGCGCTGAACCAGTTTGCACGGCTGGCTGCCGGCAGCTCCTATGGCAGGCCGGCAGCCATTGTTATAGACAAGGATGCTCGTATGGTAACGATGACAGCTCCGCTTCATGAGTTGGACGATGGAACCTTTGAGGCTGACGGAATGACCCTTCCAAACAAGGCTCCTCAGGGCGACGGCGCCTGGGCCAACGGAACTGTTGCCGCCCAAAACATTTCGGGCAGCCTGTCGCTGAATCAGGTGGACGGACAAGGGATTGCCAACAACACCCCTGTTTACTCCAATGTCGCCACAGCCTCCATTAATTTGTCCCGCTTGGGTGATACGCTTACCCCGGAAAATGTCACTAATATGATGGAAAATACCCTGCGCATAGGTGGAGAATCCCTTGCACTGAAAGACTTTGCCCCATCAACCAGTATGACGCGGGATGATTTCGGCAAAAAATTAGCTGAAAAAATCAGCAGTTTCACCGATTATGAGGCCACTTATGACAACACTGCAAAACAGGTTAAAGTAACCCGTAAAAATCAGTTTGCAACTAATGGCTCTGCCGGATTCATTTATGAGAACACAATTCCTTCTACAACCACCAAGGTAGATACGCCGATGTTCACCAGCAATGCATTGAATTTTCGCTTTAGCATCACGACCCCGGCCTCGGGGGAACGCGTTGAGGTCTGTGAGGTCACCGTACCGCCGGTTTCAGTTCCATGTTCTTTTTCTGTAAACGGAACAAAATATCTGTATTATGACAGTTCCAAGCATTCTTTAAAGCAGCCTGGCGATGAAAGCACACTATATGATAATTTCCTTTATAACACTCCCCAAATTATTGACGTTAAGGGGTCAGACCCCCAAAAATACATTGTGGATAATATTGCGTCAATAATCAGCCGGCAAAGCGGCGTTGACAAAAGCAGCATTCGGATTAACGGTGACAAAATAACGGTTACTGCCAGCTCCCTTAACAGCCCCATGAACCTTTCCGGCAAGCTTAAAGGCATTTCAATTTCTGTCGTGTCCCGCAAAACAGTACCAGATAAGCCCGGAACAAGCGCAGTATTTGGAGGCGGATACACCTACTTCCAAAAAGAGGCTGCAGTACCCTTTTCACTTGGATCAGAACAGAATATCAGCAAGCTGGTTGGGAGCGGTTTTGGAATCGAGTATCATAAAAATATATCTCCAAGTGTTACTCAAAGTGAAAGCGATAAATTTGAATTCACTAATGGAACCAGCCTTTACACCAATTATACAGACATTGATATTTCCGGCTGTACAACCTTTGAACAACTGAAAGAAAAAGTACAGCAGGTTATGGACAGCAAAAGGAAAAACACATATACGGTCGAACTGGACACTACTGATCCCAACAACACCAAACTGCTTATCTCCAGAAGGGTCTCCAGCAATATTGTCGTTACTGACGGCGTTACAGGAATCAGGGGGCTGATCTCCGGAAGCGAGCTGGTCCAGTACGCCGGCGGCACAAATACCGGCTACTCTCAGAAGGCAATCGATTTTTCTTCCGTCAATTCTGAAAATCTGAGCGACCTGCTGGGCAGGGGCTTTCGTATCAACTGCGCCACCTGTTCAGGCGAGTATATTAACGTTTTCTTCTGTTGGGAAAATGACGGCCGGGTGCCGCCGTCATTTAAGGTCACTGATCCGGCTACAAACGAGATACGAACCATTCACAATATTGCGGTGGAGCTGTCAAAGGTAGACAGCGGGGACCAGATCGTACAGGATATCGTAGAGCAGGTCCGCCCAACTCTGAAGCATTTTACCGACGTGGAGGTGGGCACTCCGCCCACCATTCTGCTGGCAAAGGAAAAGCGCATTGGTGAGGTGGTGGTCAAGGGTGAAAAAAAGCTGGGCGAAGTACAGACCGGCCTGGAGGCCAACTTTACTTACAGCCTCAATATTCGCAAAGTTGAGGATTACCCCGCAGACGGCTCTGTGGCCATAAAAAATACTGAGGTGGAGATTTATGTGGGCTCTGAGCCCGATCCACAAATCATTCCCATCCACCTGCCCTATCTGGATCTGAAAACCTTGCGACTCAATCCCCCGGAGGTGGTAGACCTGAATGCCTCCGGCCAGCGCGCCTCCATCTGGCTGGAGCGGGTCGATCGGGCAAATTTAGCAATCTCCAAGGTCCGCAGCGTAATCGGAGCGGATCACAACCGCCTGGAGCACGCCATTCAATCTCTGTCCCATACACGGGAAAGTCTGGTGGACGCAGAGAGCCGCATCCGGGACGCCGATATGGCGGAAGAGATGATGACGCACGTGAAGCTTCAGATTTTGACTCAGGCGCAGCAAAGCATGCTGGCTCAGGCATGCAGCCAGCCCCAGCAGGTGCTCAAACTTATTTCCTAATATCAACGGGACTCCCCTTACGGAGAGTCCCGTTCTTTCACCTGCTGCTGGGAATCAGAAGCATCCGCCCGGCAGGCAGGATATCCTCCTCCAGTTCATTGGCCTGGAGTATTTGCTCTGTGGTGGTGCCGTGAGCCTTGGCGATATCCCACAGCTCCTCACCAAGAGATGGCATCCTCAGGACCACAGAGGGTCGCTCCCCTTCCCCAGCATTTCGGGCCTCTCCCAGCTGGGCGGAGGTTACAGCCGGGACGGCAGCCGTTTCGGTGGTCAGGCAGCAGAATTCCACTGTAAAGCGCACCTCCACCCCTCCGGCGGCGGGCGCGGCAAAAATCTCCCCCGGACAGGCACAGCGGCAGGAAGATTTGGCCCCCTCCGGACAGTCCAGGCGGCATACCACGGGGATAGAGCGCCGAACACTTTGGACCAGCTCATTTTCATCCAGATAAAGGACGGTAATCCAGCTCTCCACATTGAGGACCAGTTCCTTCCCCTCCTGACTCTGGCGCACCTGCCCCAGGGCCAGACGGGCGTCCACTACAGAGCGGACCATCTCCCCCGTCTCCAACAGTTCCCGGACCGCCTGGGGCCGCACCGACTGCTCAATAAGCCGACACAGGGGCTGATTCTCCCGTTCCACCTCCATAAGATGGCTGGTACTGTAAAGGTCCTGGAGAAGGGTCACCGGCCGGTGGCAGCGTATCTGGGCCTGGGCCAGCAGCTCCAGCTCAATATTCAGCTCCCTTTCGTCCGCAGAGTCCTGCTCACACCGGAAGGCAGCTACCTCTACCTCAACCTGACAGTCTCCCTCCTCAACGGTCCCTGCTGCCTCGATGATCTGGGAGAAGGGCATGGACTCATGGCTGGCAGACAGTCCGCCCCCTGCCTCCTGAAGGAGGAGATAGAGATCCACCACACCCTTGAAAATGAGCTTGGAGCCGATGAGCTTACTCTCCGTGCACACTGGCTGGACTCGGGCTGCCAGCAGGACAGGCGTCTCTCCGGACCCGGATTGCACACGCACTTGTTCAGAAAACGTAAAGGGTTTCTCCTGTACAGCACACAGCAGGTAATCCTCCCCCTGATACTGCCTTTGGCACAGGTTCTCTGTTCCGCAATCGGCTACGCTGCTGCACACAGGCCGCTCCACTGGTTGGCAGGCGGTGATATCCACCGCCAAATCCACTCGCAGCAGCACCTTCCGGGGATTGAGGACCCGGGCCTCAGCACAGCGCAGCCGGGGACTGGCCAGCACTGTTCCCCGCTCGGTGAGGCCGGGAGCCTCCGCCTGACAGGTAAAGGGCAGACTTACCTCCATCCGCCGCAGGCCGCCGCCCCCCTCCGGCTGGTAGAGAATGCAGGCCCGCACCATACCGGTGACCTGGGCCGTCCCCTCTCTGGACTGCTTCCCGCTCAGTACAGCCTGGCCGCATACGTCTACAATCCTCAAAATATCAGGACAAGCGTCTGGGACGATGCTCTCCAGCGTCTCCTCCTGGCACAGGGTAACCTCCGCCGCTGTTTCATAGCTGATGATGGTATCACGCTCAAATTCCATGATGTCCTCTCCCTTGTCACATATAGTATCAGCCCGCATTCCCGCCCCTTGGCCGGGAACACAAGTCCCCTTGGGTAACTTATAACTTTGTTGACACTATATGCCCGGGAGCTCCTATGTATGCCTATCCGCTGTAGTTTTTCCGTTTCCGCCCGCAGAGCGGAAACAAATAACCTCTATTGGTCATTTGACTTTAAATATCCTGCGCAGCAGCCCCCGCAGGCACCGGGGGGAACGTACCACCACGATACCCATGAAAACGCCTCCCCTCCCTGTTGGATTCGCCGTTGACGGCTGTACTATCCTATGCGGCGCTTTTGGAAGTGTGACATAACAAAGCCGCCCCGTTGGGCGGCTTTTCTTTAATCCTTTTCTGCATCATACATAGTGCGCCCGCCCTGGACAGGGCCTGCCGGCGCTCCGGGAGCGGCCGGCTTGGCCGCCGTTGTTGCCGCGGCTGCAGCCCGGAAACGAACACGGGACTGCTTGATCTCATCATAGGCCTCCGCTACAGCCTCTTCAGTGCGGCGCAGAGCGTCTTCGCAATACTCGTTGGCGGATCGCTTCAACTCCCGGCTGCGCTCCTCCGCCTGACGCATCATATCATTGGCCCTCTGTTTGGCCTGAAGGGCAATGCTGTCGGTGGCCAGCAGCTGCTTGGCCCGATCCTCAGCGGACCGCACGATGGAATCGGCCTTGCGCTTGGCCTCCGCCTCCATCTCCGCACGGCGGGCCATCATCTTCCGGGCCTCGGTCAGTTCCATGGGAAACTGGCTGCGGATATCGTCAATCAAGTCCAAGGCCCGGTCCCGCCCAATCACGCACTTATCGCTGGACAGAGGAGCGTTCTTCGCCTCGTCAATCAGCTCAAAGAGCATATCCAAAAGTTCCTCCACACCGCTTGCCATTTGGTCAGCCTTCCTTTCCTTCCATTTCTCTCATACGCCGGTTCACATCGTCCACGATCTCTCTGGGGACAAAATCCGCCAGATCAGCCCCATACCGGGCCATCTCTTTGACAATAGTGGAGCTGAGATAAGTGTATTTCTCACTGGACGCCAGAAACATGGTCTCCAGCTTGGGATTCAGGTGCCGGTTAATAACCGCCATCTGGACCTCCTGCTCAAAATCAGACACCGCCCGCAGGCCCTTGACCACCACATGAGCCCGGCGGCGCTTGGCATAGGCGGCCAACAGTTCGTTGGATGAATCGACCTCTACATTGGGAAAGCGGGCGGTGGACTTTTCCAGCAGCTCCACCCGCTCCTCTGGAGTAAACATCCCCGTCTTTTTCGAGTTGACCATGACGCACACAATCACCTTATCAAAACAGGCGGCCGCCCGCTTAATAATGTTCAGATGCCCCAGGGTCACCGGGTCAAAGCTGCCCGGATAGATTGCCGTGCTCACTGTCTCACGCTCCCGGACCGGCGGCAGAGGGTCAGCCTGATCTGTCCGTACCGGTACTCCCGCCCCGCCTCATAAGGGGGCGTCATAGAGGGCAGGATCCACTCCGCCCCGCTCTCGCACACTATTATACCATGTTCCCGTAAAATGTCAAACCGTGTCAGCATTTCCAAAGATTTTTCCAGCAATCCGCTTTGATAGGGCGGATCAAGGAAAACCACATCGAACTTCTCCCGGCAGGCCGCCAGAAAGGACAGCGCCTCCCCCTGAATCACCTGAGATTGCTCCTCAAACCGGCATAGTCTCACATTGTCCCGCACCAGGGCAGCTGCCTCCCGCCGCTGATCCACAAAGGTGCAGCTCTCCGCCCCCCGGGACAGGGCCTCCAGCCCCAGCTGGCCGGTGCCGGCAAAGAGGTCCAGCACCCGTCGGCCCTCCAGCTCAAATTGGATAATGTTGAACAGGGATTCCTTCACCTTGTCGGTGGTGGGCCGGGTATCCATCCCCTGGGGTTCCCTCAGCTTTCGGCCCCTGGCTGTGCCTGAAATAATACGCATACAATTCTCCTCTTTTGTCCTTATAAAATTCTGTTAAGAATCTGAGCAATATTGCAATGAAAAATAGGTGGATTTTCCACTCAAAAGCCTTTACACTTAGGGGGCATTCTAAAAAGAGAGGTGTCATCAGATGAATTTGGGAAACAGTCTGTTCCATGCGCGGAAGAAATCCGGATTGTCTCAGGAGGAGGTGGCGGAAAAGCTGGGGGTCAGCAGGCAGACCATCTCCAAGTGGGAAACCGGGGAGACTCTCCCGGACATCCGCCAATCCAAACGGTTAGCGCTGCTCTACCACCTTTCCCTGGACGAGCTGATTGACTTTGATCTGGATGCTCAGGAGATCGAGCAAGCCATCGCCCGCAGCGACGAGAAGAGAGATGAAAAAATTGACTGGACCAAAGCCTGGGGCAAAAAGTATCCCATCCTCCTGGAGTACCCTAACCAGGTCAACGTCGGATATTACGAGGTTCAGCTGAACGCCATGCTCCAGACTATGCGGGATGAGTACAGCTACAGCGAGCTGGACGCCATGCTGGTGCTGAAAGACATCCTGGCCCAGGTCTGGAAGCGGCGAAAGCAGAAATCCGGCTCATGAGTGAAAGTAGTCGTATACCGCCTGGGCGGTATTTTTTGGCACAGCCTCCTGAAGCTGCTCCAGGGAGGCGGCCTTAATGGCTTTGATCGTTTTAAAATACTTCAGAAGCTGCTGTCGGCGCTTCTCTCCCACCCCTGGTATTTTATCCAGAACAGAGGTTTTTACATGGCCCGCCTGGAGTTGACGGTGGTATTCGATGGCGAAGCGGTGGGTCTCCTCCTGGATCTGCCCGACCAGGGCAAACACCGCCGGGATGGACTGTATACCGATCTCACGGCCGTCCGGATGGACCAGAGCCCGAGTACGGTGGCGGTCGTCCTTCACCATGCCAAAAGCAGGGATATTCAAATTCAGGGTCTCCAATACCCGCCGGGCCACCTTCACGTGCTCATGGCCGCCGTCGATGAGAAGCAGATCCGGCTTATCAGAAAACTTCTCGTCCCCATCCAGATACCGGTGGAAGCGCCGGGTGATCACCTGCTCCATGGAGGCGTAGTCGTCAGGACCTTCCATATCCTTGAGCTTGAACCGGCGGTAGTCCCGTTTCAGGGGCCTGCCGTCCATGTAGACCACCATGGAGGCCACGATATCACTGGCCCCCGTGTTAGAGATGTCGTAGGACTCTATCCGCCTGGGCGGGGCCTCTAAACTGAGCATTTTCCCCAGGGCCTCCAGCAGCTTATTGCGCCGTTCCTCATGGGTGGTGGCCCGCTCCACCTCTTCCCTGGCATTCTGGTTGGCCATTTTGATCAGGTCCATTTTAGCTCCCCGCTGGGGGGTAACCAGCTCTACCCGATACCCCACCTGTTCGCACAGCATCCGGGTGAGGGGCGTCTGGTCGGGCAGCTCGCAGGGAATCAGGATCTGCCTGGGCAGACGGGTGCGGCCCACGTAGTACTCCCGCATCAGGGAGGACAGTACCGCCCCCTCCTCTTCCTCCATGGGGGTCTCCAGCAGATCAAAATCTTTGGCGGCCAGCTCGCCATCCACAAAGTGGAGAACCACAAAACAGCTCCTGGCCGTTCCCCGGAAATAGCCGGCCACATCGGTGTCAGCCAGAGATGCGGCAATCACTTTCTGCCGCTTGCCCAGCAGTTCGATGGCCCGGAGCCTGTCCCGAAGCTGGGCGGCCCGCTCGAACCGCAGCTCCTCTGCCGCCCGTTCCATCTCCTGGGTCAGGTCCCTCTGCACGTCTTTGAACCGGCCTTCCAGCAGAGAGACCGCCTGGGCGATGGCCTGGCCATGCTGCTCCTGAAGTTCATCCCCCCGGCAGTAGCCGTCGCACTTTCCCATGTGGAAATTTAGGCACGGGCGCTCCTTCCCAATGTCCCGCGGGAATTTCTTATTGCAGGAGGGCAGGCGCAGAGCGGTGCGCAGGGCCTCTATAATGCCTTGTGTACTGTGCCGGCCGGCATAGGGACCGAAGTATCGGGCCCCATCCTCCGCAGCTCGGGAAGCCAGAGAAAACCTAGGATAAGCCTCCTTGGACAGGCGGACATAGGGATAGCCCTTGCTGTCCTTCAGGAGAATATTATACCGGGGCTGATGCCGTTTGATGAGAGAGCATTCCAGCACCAGTGCCTCGAACTCACTGTCGGCAATGATGACGTCAAAGTGGTCGATCTGAGACACCATGGCCCTGGTCTTTTCCGTGTGGGAGGCGGAGTCCTGAAAATACTGGCTCACCCTGTTTTTCAGGGCCTTCGCCTTGCCCACGTAGATGACGGTACTCTGGGCGTCCTGCATAATATAGACGCCCGGCTTCAGCGGAAGGCTGTGGGCCTTCTCCTTCAATTCATCATAGGTCATTGGAGTTCTCCTTTCCCGGGAAACATCAAAAAAGGCGCCGCGTTGCGGCGCCTTTCATGATTGGGGGTGTTTACTCGGAGAAATCGGAAGAGATCATCTTGTACAGAGCCTCTACCGCTTCCTTCTCGTCGGCACCGTCAGCAATCAGCTTGATGGGAGTGCCCTTCACGATGCCAAGAGACAGAACGCCCAGCAGACTCTTCGCGTTAACCTTGCGCTCTTCCTTCTCCACCCAGATGGAGCTCTTAAACTCGTTGGCCTTCTGGATGAAAAATGTAGCGGGCCTGGCATGCAGTCCAACCTGGTTGTTTACGACGGCTTCCTGACTATACATATCACGTACCTCCGCCCTATTCATTAGGATGTGGGATAAGCATAGCAGATTTATCCCTGTTTCGTCAATGGACAATTGCACAAATATTACCGCAATTTCCGCCCGCTTTTACAGAATAAATTTCACTTTTTGTCCTATTTTTTCCAGTTAAACGGAAGAAATCGCCTCTATAAAAGCTTTTTATCCATTTTTCACTATAAATCTGCATTTGTCACAAACATCAAACTTTTCGGCGTATTTCCTGTGATTTCTGTCCGCCACAGGCAGACACACCGCTCATTTTATCAAAATCACCTGTTCTCCATTTCCTTTTTCTCTATTATATGAGAAAATAGAATCCATATCATAAAAAAATTTCTCGTATATGTGACCGTTTTCCTCCTGAAATCGTTTTATCCGTGAAAGGAGGTCAAAGGATGAACCAAACAATCAGTGCCCGTCAGCTGGAGGAGGCGTACGACACCTGCGGCCCGGCGGTCTACCGCCTGGCCATGGTCTATCTGGGCCGGCCCGCCGACGCGGAGGACGTGACCCAGGAGACGTTTGTCCGCCTGCTCTGCCGCGCCCCCGTCTTTGCGGACGGGGAGCACCGGCGGAAATGGCTGCTTCAAGTGACCGCCAACCTGTGCCGGGACCAGCTTCGGAGCTTTTGGCACAAACGGGTAACAGCATTGGCGGATACCCTCCCCGCCGCTCCGCCCGAGGAGCGGGAAGCTCTGGCGGCCGTCACGGCTCTGCCGGAAAAGTACAGGCTCCCGATTCATCTCCACTACTACGAGGGCTACTCAGTGGCGGAAATCGCCGAGATCCTGAAGCTGGGGCAGTCGGCGGTGAAAATGCGGCTGAAGCGGGGCCGGGAGCTGCTGAAAATTGAATTAGGGGGTTCTGTATGAATATCAACGACTATCGCCGGGCGATGGACCGCATTGGCCCGGCCCCTGAATTGAAGGAGCGTATCATGAATCAGAAAAATACAAAAAAGAAGTACACCCCGGCCCGCCGGGTATTTACTGTCGCCCTGGCCGCGGTCCTGTCTATCACCTGCCTGGCCACCGTGGCCTTCGCCGCCAGCCCGGAGCTGCGCGCGGCGGTGCTCTCCTTCTTCCATATGGAGGAGTGGGAACAGGTGCCCAACAGCAGCGCCAGTCCGGACGGTCCCGGCATCAGCCGGGCGGAAATCGGGGGATCGGTGAAAGCGCAGTATATCAAAATGGAGCAAAATACCTTTGGCCGGGGCTACAACTATTTTTCCGGACTTCTCGCCGATCTGGAGTGGAGCGAGGACCATCGGACCCTCCTGTCCGCTGAATTTGTGGAAATTCAGGACGGTCAGCTGGTCCCCATTGAAGTGGAAATGAATACCAACAGGATCGACATCGCCTATGACGGTATCCATTACCAGGGGGAGCTGTACTGGTTTGTCCGGGATGGCCTGTTGTATGTCACCAGAGGCACCCCCCTCGGCATTGAGACCACACCGGAGGACGAGTGGTATATTGAACAGATTCCCGGCTGCACCGACGCGGTGATACTGAATCTGGCCCAGGGCCGGCAGATGGACTACACCGAGTACCCCATGCTCTACCGCCTGGACACCGGTGAGACGGAGGACATACTGGCGGGCACAGGGGCGGCGGAGCTGGAGCGCGCCTACTCCCACCTCTGGTCCGAGGATATGCGCCGGGTGCTGATCTCATGCGGCGAGGGACCGGATTGGCAGGAGGATTGGCTGTGCGATTTGGATGCCAAGACGCTCACCCGGCTGACGGAGGTCACCGGTCTGGATGGAGATGTCACCGCCAGCTTTATGGACCATGACACGCTGATTCTCAAAGAGTATTTCAGGGATGCGGACGGCCTCTACCAGAGCGCAAGCTGCTATACCTTTGATCTCTCCTCTAAACAGCTGGTCAAAACTCTGGACAACGCCCCCTACTACCGTTGGTTTGACGAGAATCCCAGCGGCGCCATGCTGTTCGGCTCCCGCGGTGTCCTCATCAGTCCGGAGGGACAGGTCCAGGTGGCCGACCTCCAGTCCGGAGAGCGGACCGCTGTGGAGGGCTTCACCTTCCAGACGGGGGACGACTTTATGATCAGTCCCTCCCAGAACAAGCTGCTGTACTACCACAGCGATCACCAGGATATCGGCAGCCTTGGCATTACCCAGCTGGGCGTGATCGACTTGGAAAAAGGCGTTTTCATCGCCTTTGACCGGGAGGGCTACGAAAATTTGGAGGAGGAGGCCATCGGCTGGGAGGACGACAACACCGTGAGTATCAACGCCCACACCCCCGACCGGGAGACCCAGTATCTGCTTCTGTATCAGTTTTGACGAAAAAGCGGCCTTCCGGCCGCTTTTCCTTATTTCAGCTCCGCCACTGTAACACCGTCCTCCCCCTCGCCGTAGCGGCCGGGGCGGAAGGACTTCACATAGCGGCTGCGCTTGAGATAGGTCCGCACGGCGCTTCTCACCGCACCGGTCCCCTTGCCGTGGATGATAGTCACCGTCTCCAGCTTGCCCATCATAGCGGTGTCTAAAAAACGCTCCAGGCTGGCAATGGCCTCGTCGGTCATCATGCCCCGCAAATCAACTTGAGACGGGACCGCAGCGGTACGGATGGTGTGCTCCGCCCTGGCAATGATGCGGCGGGTCTCCTTCTGGGCTGCGGTTTCCCCCTCCACCACCCGGACCTCATCCTGCTTGGCGGAGATCTTCAAAATTCCGGCCTGGAGCTGGAGGGATCCGTCCTTGTTGACTGACAGTACTGTAGCTTTGGTGCCCATGGAGACAAGCTCCACCGTGTCCCCCTCCTTGGCTGGACGAGTGGGGGGCGGAGGCTCCACTTCTGGGGTCGCTCCGCCAATATTTCGCTCCGCCTCGTTCAGCAGGCGGCGGACCTCAGCCCGGCCGTCGTTCACCTGCTGCCAATCCAGGTCCTGACGCCTTTTCAGCTCCTTCAGCTCGGCCATGGCCAGGTCGCTGGCGGCGCGGGCCTCCTCAATGATGGCCCGTGCCTCGGCGTTGGCCTTCTCTACTGCCTTAGCCCGCTCGGCCTCCAGCTTGTTCCGGTATTCCCGGGCCTTCTCTGCCGACTGTTCCATCTCCAGCTTGAGCTGGCGGGCCTCGGCCCGCTCCTTCTCCATCTCCTGCCGCTGCTGATCCAGACGAGTAAGCACGTCCTCAAACCGGACGTTCTCCGCATCCAGACGGGCGGCGGCCTTTTCTATGATATATTCGGGCAGACCCAGCCGCCGGGAGATGGCAAAGGCGTTGGACTTACCTGGGATGCCAAGCACCAGCCGGTAAGTGGGGGCCAGGGTCTCCACGTTGAACTCGCAGGAGGCGTTCTCCACCCCGGGGGTGGTCATGGCGTACACCTTCAGCTCGGCGTAGTGGGTGGTGGCGGCCACCTGGGCCCCGATGCCCCGGGCTGATTCAATAATGGCGGCGGCCAGGGCGGCCCCCTCCACCGGGTCGGTGCCCGCCCCCAGCTCGTCAAAGAGGATCAGGGTATTTTCGTCTGCCTCGCCCAAAATACCTACGATATTGGTCATGTGGGAGGAGAAGGTGGACAGGGACTGGGCAATGGACTGTTCATCGCCAATATCGGCCAGCACCCGGGAAAACACCCGGACGGTAGAGTCGTCCTTCGCAGGAATGTGGAGGCCGCACTGAGCCATTAGCGTAATGAGGCCCAATGTCTTCAGAGTGACTGTCTTGCCGCCGGTGTTTGGGCCGGTAATGACCAGCGTGTCAAACCGCTCTCCCAGCTCCAAATCATTGGTGACCGCTTTTTTCCGTTCCAACAGCGGGTGCCGCGCTCCCCGCAGGTGTAAATATTTGTCAGACAGCCTGGGCTCAGTACATTCCAGCTTTAATGACAGCTTGGCCCGGGCAAAAATAGCGTCCAGCCAGACAAGCAGCTGATAGTCCTCGGCGATATCCTCTTTATGGGCAGCGCACTGAGCGGACAGCTCAGCCAGGATACGTTCGATCTCTTTCTTCTCCTTAGCCAACAGCTCCCGCAGTTCGTTGTTGGCTTTTACCACCCCCATGGGTTCGATAAAAAAAGTGGAGCCAGAGGAAGACACGTCGTGGACCAGTCCGGGGATGGCGTTCTTGTGCTCTGATTTTACTGGTACCACATACCGGTCGGAGCGGATGGTGATAATGGACTCCTGTAAATATTTGGACTGGTTAGAAGAGATCAGCTTTTGCAGAATATCCCGCACCTTGGATTCGGTGGCCCGCATGTGCCGGCGAATGGAGGCCAGCTCCGGACTGGCCGAGTCGGCCAACTCGTCCTCAGCCACAATAGAATTAGTAATAGTGTCCTCTAAAAACCGGTTGGTGGTCAGGGCCCGGAATAGATGGGAGATTGGGGTTTTCTCCTCCCCTGCCCCGTAGTCTGAGGCAGTGCGGGCCGCCCGCAAGACGGCAGCAATCTCCAGCAGCTCCCGTGTGTTCAGGCTGCCACCCATGTCCGCCCGCTGGAGGCTGGCGGCGACAGGACGTATGCCCGCAAAGCCGGGGGTGCCCCGAAGGACCAGCAGGTGTACCGCCGCGGTGGTCTCCGCCTGGGCACGTTTTACATCGTCCATGTCGCTCATGGGCCGCAGCTCCAGCGCCCGCTCCCGGCCCTCGTCGGTGACGGCGCACCCGGACAGCAGTTCCAACACCCGGGGCAGCTCCAGGGTGACCATGGATTTTTCAAATAATTCGCTCATAGGCTTTCTCCCGTTTTAGTCATTTAACAGCTTTGCCAAATCTTCTATGGATACGTCCATTCTGGCAGACACCTCTTCCATCGTCATATCGGAGGAAAGAAAGCGTTCCACTACCATTTTCATGCTTTCGCCTACCTCAACGATGTGTCCATCCGGGTCGTAAAACCGGACCACCCGCTGACCCCAGCTGTGTTCGATGACCTCTCCCAGATATTCGATATCGGGATATTCCTTCAACCTTTCCAAAAAGCCATCGAAATCCCGCGTCTCAAAAGCCAGCTCCATGTTGTGGGGGCGCTTCATCACTGTGTTCCCAGGGACGGAGACCAGCCAGTCAAACTCCTGCTGGAGAGACAGGCCGCAGGTAAACGAAACGTTGATCCCATAATCCTGATACAGCTCCAGCCCGAACAGCTTCTGATAAAAGGTTCTGGAGACGTTGACATCCGATACAGCTATGACAGTACTGGTGTATTTCATATTGTTCCTCATTTCGTCCGTTTGAAAAATTTCTCTTTTGCAAACTCATAGCTCTCAAAAATGAGAGGTTTCATCTTTTCAAAGGTCTCAATTGAGGGGTTGAGGGCACATGCCCAGCCCATCCAGGCGTAGACCGGGTGAGGCAGAAGGATATCCGTCCGGGTGAAGTCAACATCCAGCTCCACCACACCGCCCTTGGGCGGACGCTTGGGGGTCGGGCCAAATAGATTTACATAAGTTTTCTTTCGTAAACCGAAATTTACCCGGTAGACCCCATCCCGGTCCAGTTGGGAGGCCCGGTCGTTATCCCCACCCTTCTCCTTGACGGTGAGGACATAGACACCCCGTTTCAACGCGCCGCCGGGATTGTAGAAAATTCCCGTCTCCCCCCCAGCTGTCCACCAAAACGGTGCCCTCCAGGTACTCCAGGCACCAATCCAGGATCTGTTTCGGCTCCATTTTATTCTTCATTCTTTCAGTCAAAAACCCGGGCCAGCTCCTCGATACTCTCGTACACATCTCCCGGATTTGCTTCTCTCAGAGCCTCCCGGTCCGCCGAAGCGCTCCATGCGGCGGACAGGCACCGGACCCCCGCCCTTTGTGATGCCTCCGCATCGGAAACGGCATCTCCGATGTAGACACACTCCTCTGGCGCCAGGCCGTATTTTTTCAGCAGAGTCAAAATGTTCTCCGTCTTGCGGTTTCCATGCTCGTCCCCCGTGATAACATCGGAAAACAGGTGCTCCAGCTGCAATTTTTCCAGGGTGATCCGGCAGCTTTTTTCCGCTTTCCCGGTAATCAGGGACACAATCACCCCTCGGCTCTTCAGCTCCTCAATCAGAGGGACAATCCCCTCAAAAGGCTTTTCACATTTGACATGCAACTGCTCATACAGCCTGTAATAGTCCTGAAGCGCCTCCTCCCAGCGGTCCTTGACGATTGCTTTTATCATCCCCGGCTCATTCAGGCCGAAGGTCTCTATAATCTCCTCCCTGCTCAGGGCATGCCCGGCGTAGGGCGATACCGCAAGTCCAAAGGACTCGATGCTCATTGGGATAGTATCGGCAATTGTCCCATCCATGTCAAAGGCCGCCAATTTAAGTCTGTTCATCATGCCTCTCTCCCATCCTCATATGGCGGGCAGATATCCGCCCTTATTCTTCTGCCTCCCACACCGCCACCAGAGAACGAAACCGCTCCGGTATCTCCTCCAGGGGCATGGTCTCGTGGACGGCACAGGTGCCCGCCGCCTGAGCCGTCTGATAGTACCACTGCTTGTAGTCCAGCATGAGGAGGGTGTCCTCCAGCTGCTTCTGTTGGTCCAGTACCGACTGGCGCTGCTTTTCAATCAGCTCCAGCCGTTGGCTGATAGTAGCGTCTCCCTGGCGGGAGCACTCCATAAAATTTCGAATTTCCCGTAAAGGCATCCCCGCCTTTTTCAGGCAGCCCAGCATCCGCAGCCACTCCATATCCTCGTCCTTAAACATGCGAATGCCCCCGTTGGACCGTTCTACAAAGGGCAACAGGCCTTCCTTATCGTAGTACCGCAGGGTTGACGGGGCCACGTTCAGCTTCTGGGCCATCTCTCCAATGGTATAAAACATAAAATCTCCCCCAAAAGGCTTGACTTAAAGTTGACTTTAAGTTATATAATCTCTTTATACTTACAGGGCCATTATAATACTTTTGCCCTCATTCGTCAATTTTGATTTGTGTCCCCCTCAGGGGCGGGCGCAAGGGGGAATCAGAAGGCTCGTCATTGGAAAGGAAGATTTTATGATTTACAAGCCGTTTCAAGATTTAAAGCTGTCTGCTCTGGGGTACGGATGTATGCGCCTGCCCACCGTGGACGGTAATGACGCTAACGTCAACGGGGAGGAGGCTGCCAAGCTCATTGCCCGGGCCATGGAGGCGGGAATCAACTACTACGACACCGCCTGGGGCTATCACGCCGGCAATTCAGAGATCGTTCTGGGCAGCATTTTAAAGCGGTATCCCCGGGACAGCTTCTGCCTGGCCGACAAGTTTCCCGGCTACGACCTGTCCAATATGGGAAAAGTGGAGGAAATCTTTGACAAACAGCTGGAAAAATGTCAGGTAGATTATTTCGATTTCTACCTCTTCCATAACGTCTGCGAAATGAATATCGACGCCTATCTGGACCCGCAGCACCACGTCTATGAGTCTCTTATGGCCCGGAAAAGGAAGGGGCAGATCAGACACCTCGGCTTTTCCACCCACGGCGACCTGGCCACTATGAAGCGCTTCCTGGACGCTTACGGCAAGGATATGGAATTTTGTCAGATCCAACTCAATTGGCTGGACTGGGAATTCCAAAATGCTAAAGCCAAGGCTGCCCTGCTGGATGAGTGGAATATTCCCATTTGGGTCATGGAGCCCCTCCGGGGCGGCAAGCTGACCAAACTTGAAGATAAATACTCCTCCAGGCTCAAGACGCTGCGTCCCGGCGAGAGTATCCCGGCCTGGGCTTTCCGGTTCGTTCAGTCCATCCCGTCGGCGATCGTCACGCTCTCCGGCATGTCGGCCATGGACCAGCTGGAAGACAACCTGAACACCTTCGCCCAGGAAAAGCCCCTGTCCGGCCAGGAGATGAAAGCCCTGCTTTCCGTCGCTGACAGCATGACCGGACGTACCTCTGTCCCCTGCACCGCCTGCCGGTACTGCACCACCCACTGTCCCCAGGGGCTGGACATCCCCATGCTGCTTGAGCTGTACAATGAGCACGTCTTTACTGGCGGCGGCTTTATCGCTCCCATGCGGATTGCCCAGCTGCCCGATGAAAAAAAGCCCTCTGCCTGTATAGGCTGCCGCAGCTGCGAGGCGGTATGCCCCCAGCAGATCAAAATTTCCGAGACTTTGGCCGACTTCTCCGCCAAGCTCTGATAACGCAAAAAGGCCCCCTATGGGGGCCTTTTTATTTCAAAATGTAAGTAAAAAATCGTCGATAAACCGCAGGGCTGTGCCAGCACAGTCGCTGTGGGGACCAAACCGCTCCAGATTCAGGAACATCCGGCCCGTCTCAAAGAGAGTCTTCTCTCCCAACTCCCAGTATAACTCCGGGAGGTGAGGCTCCAGATAAGCCGCCAGCTCTCCACCCAGCATGATATCACAGTCGAAGCTTATACGGATCATGGACAGCGCATCAGTCAAGTGATTCCGATATTCCTCCCAAATGGCCAGGAACACCTCGTCTCCAGCCTCCAGGCGGGCAAAAAATTCTTTCAGGGTAACGCCCAAATCAACGCTGAGCCGGTCAATGGAGCAATATGCCTCCAGACAACCCCTGCGCCCACAGTGGCACAGCCGGCCGGCCGGAACAATCCGCATATGACCGAACTCCCCGCTGCGACCGTTATCCCCGGCATACTGCCTGTCGTTCAACAGGATCGCACCACCTACTCCCCGCCTTAAAGACAGGTATATCATATCCCGGCACCCGTCGTCCAGCCAGCGTTCCACGTAGCCGCTGGCATTAGCGTCGTTCTCCGCATAGACAGAATAGTGGGAAAAGTGCCGGTAAATTTCTTCCAGAGAAATATCCCAGAGGTCAAGGGTGGGCGCCATTACCAGCCTGCCCTCCCTCCGATCAATAATGCCCGGGATGGTAATACCTACGCCCAGCATCCGGCCCCGCTCCAGACCGGACGAATCTAAAAGGGACTCCATCTCCCGGACAAGGCGCTCATAATAGGAATCAGCATGACAGAAGGGCACGGCCAGTTCCCGTCCGGCCAGCTCATTCAGCCGCATGTCCATCACTGCGATATACGTCTTACCGCTTTCAATGGATATTCCAACCGCATAAAGCGCCTGGGCCGCCAATTCGTAGGCATGGCACTCTGGCATGGCGGTCACCAGGCCCTCCTTTACCAGTTCGTCTAAACTCGCTGACACTGTGGGCAAATCCAGGGCCAGCGCCTCAGCCGTCTCTGCAATTGTGACCTTCCCAATCTTTTGATATATGTATTGATAGACCTGCCGGCGGTTCGTCTGCCGCATGATTGCGGCCGGCATCTTCCTTTCCACCGTTTCGGCCTCCTTTCCCCGTTCTCTTGGGGCCTCTTCTGCGATATTATTATATCACGCAGATTTTAAAAAAACCAGAGTATTTTTATCTTTCTGCAAAGGAAAGGGAGCCCGCCGCCTGGCCAATGTCATGAGATTACGGCTGACCCGTCAAAAATAAGGTACCCTGACGCGATTCTCAAATCGGATAGTCAGTTTACAATATGTTCATCATCTTTAGAGAAGTTCTGCTATAATAATATCAGTCTGTGCCGAGGATTGTTGAAATGCGAGAATCCCATCGAGGATTCATTACTGTATAACTATTGCAAGGAAAATATAAAAAATGAGCACGACATCCGCTTCTAGCGGGTGCTGTGCTCATTTTCATTTATGATGAAGTTGCAACAGACAATATTTGAAAGTTGGGAGGTGAAGTTTTATCCGCAGTTCTTTAGCACAAATTAAAAAGGAGGAAAAATAATGATTTTTCTTGCACAGTATAAGGTCGGGGGTAATCTTCTTCACGAAGAAGAGTTTGATAACACCAACAGCAATTTCAACTACAGTATTGGTCAGTTTTGCAGTAGGGCAGGCCATGCAGTAAAGGACTATCTTACTTTCGAAATAGCCCAGAAGGTAAGAGAAACGGGTAAGAACTACAACGAAGTTTTAGCTTCAGCCGAGATTCATTTGCAGGTTTACTTTGGTGATTTGTATGATAGGGATAACTTTGCCGGTTATTGCGAAGTCAAATTCACTTATGAACTTAAGCCGGAAGCACCTGGCATTTACCAAGAGAACTTTATTAGAGCGGATCGAGAAATTTCAAATCTAGCTCTTTCCAAGTTCCAAAACATGTTTTGGAATTAATTTATCGTCACCCACAGGAAAGTTCCTGTGGGTGACAGTTTAGAAAGTGATGAGGTATCCTATGAATCAAAATCATGCAGAAGAATTAAGAGATAAACTAAATCAAGCAATCACCAAGACTGTCAATTCGCGCGGCGACTTCGCTGATGATATACGTCATTTCACACGGAATCGCAAGCTGCCATTGGAAGAACTGGTAAAATTTATGCTGACTATGACGGGCGGAACACTGGCCCGCGAGCTGTATGACGCTGATATAGACATAGCTCCATCATCGTTCGTGGAGCAGAGAAAGCGCATTGGCTATCTCGCATTTAGGAAGATTTTTGAGCGGTTTAATGATCTCTGTGATGATCCAGCGACATTGAACGGTTACAAGGTCTGGGCCGTAGATGGAAGTACAGTACCTCTCCCGAGGAATGAATCGTCAAAAAATCATTACAAGTCGGATTCAAATCCGAAGGGTTGGAACAACACGCACGCAAATCTGATGTATTCAATTTTGGATCACGTCTTTGTTGACGTCAACATAGGAGATGGTGAAATTGATAGTCGAAAAGCGCACGATGAGCAAGGTGCGCTATATTCCTTAATCTACAGGCGAAAATTTCAAGATAGAACGATTGTATTGTTAGATCGCGGCTACGAAAGCTATTCCAGTATTTTCCATTTATCTAGGATTAGCAATCTCTTCTATGTCCTTCGTGTCAAAAACGACGGATTACGACCTGTTCGTGAGTTGCCTTTGGAAGAAGAATTAGACTGCGATGATCTAAGATGGACGGTTACTCGCAGACAGACAAATGAGGCAAAATTGAAGAATTGGATTTATTTATCTACAGGGAGTATAAAGGGAAAGACAAATAGTCCCAATACCCGGATTACCCGCTTCGACTTCCCGCCGAATCAAGATACTGTTCCCATGCAATGCCGCGCTGTGCGGTTCATGTTGACTTCTGGACAGTATGAAACACTCCTAACAAATCTTCCACGCGAAGAATTTTCCATTTCCGACTTAAAAGCTCTTTACGCTCTGAGATGGAAGATAGAAACAAATGTTCGATTTTGGAAATACGCCACAGGCGCTTTAGCACTTCACAGTCGAACGGACGAACTAATCATGCAAGAGTTATACGCGCACTTGACGATGTTCAACTTCTGTCAACGCATTTGCAGGGAGATTGAGATACCGCAGAAACCGGGGAACAAGTACGAATACAAAATAGACATGACGATGGCGATCTACCTTTGCAAAAAATTTTTCCGCGATCCCAATTTCAGCGGTGAAAAGCTAATACAAGACATAAAACGATATACTCAACCTGTCCGCCCGAATCGCGCCGATGATCGAAATTTGAAAGTAAAATCCTTCTCCGGATTTCCGTATAGAATCCCTTCTTGACCGAAAAAGGGAGAAGTGAGTTTCCTTTTTCTGAAACAGGTATAGAAAATAAACGTACAGATATTTTTTCAACATGTTGCCGTAATGCTTCAAAAAATTTCCTGCTTGTATAAATTGACCTATAAACAATGTTCTTTCCCGAAAATCAACAAGTCAAGGAACAGTTTTAGATTTCTATCTCACTCAAAATATACAAAGATACTTTCCTGTCCAACAGCTCAAATAAATGGCCGACTATGGCGTAAAGAGTTTGCGGTTCGGGTAACAGTATGTGCGCTTTGTGTGATTTGCACAAACCCTATCATTTCAAAATATCTTTCTGAATTTCTTATAACTTAGTTTTATTGCAACAGAGTGGAACAGTAGGAACACAGGTATTTTGCGAAAACGGGTAAAACAGCCTTGAAAGTCCAGGCTTGAACACGGCATTGAATTTGATTTTACAGAATCTAAGGATTTTTACTCTAAGTTTTGAGAAAATACAACTCCCCTTTTCACGCCATTTTGCGCGAAAAGGGGAGTTGTTCAATTTGCATAATTCCTGGCCTAGATAGTTCGATACAGCACGTTTCAAGCTCCTATCGCCCGGTGAAGGAACGTCGCGATCTGCCCACGGGTACAAGTGGCGTTGGGGCTGAACGTGTTCTTTCCGGTGCCGCTGGTGATCTTCTGCTCCACAGCCCACGCCACAGCTTGCGCGTAGTTCGCATTAGCGGGAACATCGGTAAAGCTGGCCTTGTCAGCGGTCGCAGGACTTCCCGCCGCTTTCCATAGGTATTCCATGGTCATGGCGCGGGTACAGTCGGTGTTCGCGCTGAAAGTAGAACCGGACACCAAGCCCTTTTCAGCGGCCCACAGAGCCGCCTTGTAGAAGTAATCGGTGGATTTAATGTCGGTGAACGGGTTAGCCCCTGTCGGCTCTGGTGAGCCGTTAGCACGCCACAGGAAAGTCAAAATCTGCGCCTTACTGCAAGTTGCGCCGGGGCTGAATGTGTTCGTGCTGGTGCCGCTGGTGATCTTCTTCTCCACTGCCCACAAAACCGCGTCCGCAAAATAGTCACTAGACTTTACATCGTTAAAACCGCCGGAATTATTAGCGCTTTCCGGGATAGAAGGTGTTTGGCCAGAAGAGATGAAACCTGCTTTCAATCCAACCATCTGAATAGGACTATCTAGCCCGGAAGTTCCTGCCGGTGTACCCCAAGACCAGACTGTTCCATCTTTCTTAATTGCCACATAGTTATCAATATCCACCACGTCCGTCATGTATATTGCAAGATAACCGCCGCCCTGATATGCACCGGAATTTCTTATTACAGCCCCGCCACTACCATTCAAAAGTTGGATAACTGAAGCGGGAGTAACTGCCACGTCCTTTATTCCGCCAGCGGCCTTAGCGGGAATTGTCTGCATTGTAAATGTAAAGGGATCACCTAAAGTGGGGATAGTGACACTGTGATTAGGACGGACAGTTTTCCCCAAACGACCATTTGTGTATTGCCCCTTATTTAGTCCCCAAAGCCATAAAGTCCCATCCGTTTTGATTGCAGCAGTAAACTCAAGACCACATCTGACAGATGATACATTATCCATTAGTTTGAATGGTATAGATACTACTTCGGGCCTGTATTCCTCATCATTTACTATTGTCCACGCTTCACCATTGCCTAATTGTCCGTAAGTGTTCAGCCCCCACATCCATAAGCTTCCATCTGTTTTTATTGCGGCGTAATGGCTATAACCAACGCTGACCTCTGAAACATCATCCATCATTTTTGCGCCTTTTCCGGTGCCCAAAATATCATGATGGAGATGATTATCCCCCCATATCCATAAGCTTCTATCATTTTTTATAACTGCAAGGCTGGACTCTCCAAGAGAAATAGAATCAACATTATCAGTTAATTTAATTGGAAATTTTATATAATCAACATGATGATTTGTGGAAGATGCAAAGTAATCACCTTCGGGAGCACCTTCTTCCCAAAAGAGATCATTATCATATCCCACAATATCTTCAACACGCCCCCATACCCAAAGTGTACCATCTGTCTTGACGGCAGCTGACATTGAACCGCCTAGACTAACCGAAGCTACATTGGACATAATTTTCACAGGGGTTGTTGTGCTTTCTTTTGTATTATTTCCAAGTTGCCCACTCTCATTATTCCCCCACATCCACAGATCACCGTTAGCGTCGACAAATGCACAATGTCCCGTTCCACTGGCAATTTTTGATTGACTAGCCGCAGATACTGGGACAGTCAACCCCAAGCACACTGTAAGGACCAAAGCAAGGGAAAACAATTTTTTCTTCATTTATCTTCTTCCTCTCCGTTTTATTTCCAACGAAGCCCCGAAGGGCGGGCGGGGGAATTGCCCCCGCCCGGGGCTTCCGTTGGAAACATAAAAAGCGGTGTTGAGCGTATAACTCAACACCGCCTGACTGAAATTCAATCAAAGCGAAACACCAAACCCATTTCAAACTGTTTCCTGTTGCAAATTGGGCGATATGACAGTATAATGGGAGATACGGTGTAGTCTATCGAGACTATGGTGTTGAGTGGGGTATCACTCTTCATCGGAGCATAGCGGGTTGCCGCCCGCTATGCTCTGCCGCAATTTATGTTTCCGATATGATTTTACCCCATAGCGGACGAAATTTCAAGACCTACACTACAAATTCCGAAAGTTTGTGAAAAAGGCACCCCTACCCGATTTTGCAATCGGGCGGGGGTGCTTTGCTTTTTGCGGGTGTCGTGTTAAAGCGAATGACATTGGCCGCCTGGCGGGCTCCCTTTTTCAGATTGTAGTCGTAAATATCGCAGACACTCAGACCTTGGCGGCTTTTTTCCGGAAGGGCTTGCCATCCAGATCCTTCAGGGTGAGGCCCACAGCGGCGAACAAGAAATTGATAATGGGCATCATCCAGTTGAACAGAGCCCAGGGGCCATAGTGGGCAACATCGATATTCAGTGTATCAGAAATAAATACGCCGCAGGTGTTCCAGGGGATCAGGGCGGAGGTCACGGTGCCGGCGCCCTCCAGAGCGGAGGACAGCACAGTGGGATGCAGGCCCATCTTGCGGTACTCGTCGGCATACATACGGCCGGGGACCACAATGGAGATGTACTGCTCGGGCATGGTGGCGTTGGAGATCACGCAGGTGACCTCGGTGAGGGCAACCAGACCGGCGGGACCCTTGGCCAGCTTCTTGAGCTGGTTGACAACGACCTCCAGCTGGTGGGTGTACTCCATAATTCCGCCGAACATCATGGCGATGATGGTCATGGAGACGGAGAACATCATACCCAGAATGCCGCCGCTCTCCAGCAGGCGGGTCATGGTATAGGCGGTCTCCTCAGAGAGGGTGGCGTCGAACATGGCCAGGGCCTCGTCGCTGAAGTAGTAGCCGTTGATACCGAAATCAAACAGGGTGCCTGGGGTGCAGGCACCGCCCTGGAAAATGATACCCAGAACAGCGCCGGCAAAGATGCCCAGAGTGATGCCGGGAATGGCTGGCACCTTCATAGCCACCGCCACGATCACGATAACGGGGGGCAGGAGCAACAGGGGATTGATGTTAAACACGCCGCCGTTGGCGGAGTTCAGGGCGTTGGAGAACTCGACCACCCGGCTCATGTCGGCATCGCCGCCGTGATACTGCATAGCACCCAGCACACCAAAGGCCACCAGGGTGATGCCATAGGTCACAGCGGTGGGCAGCAGCATAGCCTTCACGTGGCTCATGACATCGGTACCGGCCATAGCAGGGGCCAGGTTGGTGGTATCGGACAGGGGAGACATCTTATCGCCGAAGTAGGCGCCGGACAGGATGGCGCCGGCGGTCATGGCGGGGCTCATGCCCAGGCCGAAGCCGATGCCCATAAAGGCCACGCCCATGGTGCCCATGGTGCCCCAGGAGGTGCCGGTGGCCAGGGAGGTGATGGAGCAGATCAGCACGACGGCAACAAAGAAGATGGCGGGGTGCAGGATCTTCAGTCCGTAGTAGACCATGGCGGGCACCACGCCGGCGTTGATCCACACACCGATGAGGATACCGACGATAATCAGGATACAGCAGGACTGGAGGGCCTTATAGATGCCGTCCATCATGGACTTCTCAATCTCTTCCCACTTGTAGCCCAGGTACATGGCCATCCCGGCGGCGGCACAGACGCCCACAAACATGGGGACGTGGGGGTCGACGCCATAGTGCATAATACCAACTGCCAGTACAAAAATCAGGATGGCCAGGGTAATACAGGCCTCCCACAGCTTTGGCATGCGGCCGGAGGTTTTCTTTTCTTCACTCACTGATTTTACCAACCTTTCTTAATGCATACACTCCCTTGTTCGGGAGCCGGTTAGGCCCCGAGACAAACAAATGCATTTTTTGGGGGTAACGTCACGTTTTCTGGTAATCCGTGGGTATGCCGCGCAGGGTCAATCGCAACACCTCTTCTCCCCTATTTCTCTCCTCGTTTCCGCCGCGTCCGGACGCGGCGGACGGCCCAATTTGGGCCGTTGATTTATTATACTACAGCACTGACAAAAACGCAAGTCTTTTTCTGATAAATTTCAGCTTTTCCAAAGAGGAAATAGGATTCAACACATATTATCAGCGGTTTTTGCCAAAAGAAAAAGAAGCGCTCAAAATTTAATTATGCGTTATCACAACTATCTTTGAACCGCGGCACATTCTTGCAGGAAATCTTTCATGTCAGAGGAGAGCATACTCAGCTATCCCTGGCAGGCGGACGCCGACTGGGTCCGCCTGCCAAGACAGAAATACCTTACTTGCCCAGTTCAGTGAGGGCCTTGTCAATAGCGGCAACCACTATATCGCACTCAGCCTCGGTGGCGATCAGAGGCGGGATGAAGCGCAGCACGTTGCCGGCGGTGCAGTTGATGAGCACGTCCTGCTCGAAGCATTTGTTGACGATCTGGGGGCCCAGCTCGTTGTCGGTAAGCTCCACACCGTTGATCATGCCCAGACCGCGGACCTCCTTGGCCACACCGGGGTGCTTATCGACCATCTTCTGAAGCTCGGCGCGGAAGTGCTCGCCCACCTTGACGGCGTTGTCCATCACGCCCTCGTTGAGCATGGTGTCCAGGGTGGCGGCGGCCAGGCCGCAGGCCAGGGGCCCGCCGGCGAAGGTGGAGCCGTGGGTGCCTGGAATCAAAGTCTGGGCAGCGTCACCCCGGGCGCAGATCGCGCCGATAGGCACACCGGAGCCCAGCGCCTTGGCCATGGAGCAGGTGTCTGGCTCCACACCGAAGTTCTGATGGGCAAAGAGCTTGCCGGTACGGCCGGAGCCCACCTGCACCTCATCGAACATCAGCAGGATACCCCGCTCGTCACAGATGTCACGCAGGCCCTGAAGGAACTCCTTGGTGGCAGGACGCACACCGCCCTCGCCCTGGACGGGCTCGGTGAGGATAGCGCAGACCTTGTCGTCCAGCTGCTCCTTGACGGACTCCAGGTTATTGAACTCAGCGTAGCGGAAGCCCTCGGGCAGAGGAGAGTACCACTTGGGGTTGTGGACGATCTCCTGGCCGGTGGCAGTGGCGGTGGCCAGAGTGCGGCCGTGGAAGCTCTTCAGCATACTGATGACCACATAGCGCTCGGGATGGCCGTGGTCCACGGCGTACTTACGGGCCAGCTTGATCTGGCCCTCGTTAGCCTCGGCGCCGGAGTTGGCAAAAAGCACCTTCTCAAAGCAGCTGTTCTCCACGATCATCTTGCAGACCTGAATGGCGGGGGCGTTATAGTAATAGTTGGAGCAGTGGAGCATGGTGTGAGCACGCTCCTCCATCGCCTTCACGATGGCGGGGTGGCAGTGGCCCAGGCCGTTGACGGCGATGCCGCCCACAAAGTCCAGGAACTTCCGGCCGTCCAGGTCCCACACATAGCAGCCCTCGCCACGATCCATGACGATGGGCATACGGGCATGGTTGCCATACAGATACTTGTCGGCATCGGCGATGGCGGCGGCATTGCTTGTGTAATTCTGAAGCATAGAGATATCCTCCTAACAAATTTTATTGTGCGCTCGCGCGCAATCTTACTGATTCCACTTGATGCCCACGCTGGGCTGAGCGGTTCCCACAGTAGTGCCGATGCCTTCGCTGGAAAAAGCCTCATACAACATGCTGTGGGGCTGGCGGCCGTCGATGATGTGAACGCTGGTCACACCCTCCTCAATGGCCTGCACACAGCAGTCCACCTTGGGGATCATACCGCCGGCGATGGTACCCTGATCCTTCAGGCCCTGAACATCGGCCACATTCAGGTAAGAGATCACGTCCCGCACCTTGATATCGTTGCACAGACCCTCAATATCGGTAAGGATCATCAGCTTCTCCGCCTTCAACGCTCCGGCCAGCTTGCTGGCGGCGGTGTCGCCGTTGATATTGAAGCTGTTTCCCTTCCCGTCGGTGCCCACGGGGGCCACCACGGGGATGTAACCGGCATCCAGCATGGCCAGCACCGGGCCGGCGTTCACCTGGACCACATCGCCCACATAACCCAGCTCCTCGCTGCGCTGGACGCACTGGAACAGGTTCCCGCTGATGCCAGACAGGCCCACCGCTTTTCCGCCTTGGGCATTGATGCGGCCCACCAGCTCACTGTTCACCTGGCCGATGAGCACCATCTCCACCACCCGGATGATCTCGGCGGAGGTATAGCGCAGTCCATTGATAAATTTTACGGGGATGTCCAGCTGCTCCAGCATCTTGTTGATGCCGGGGCCGCCGCCGTGACACAGCACAGGCTTGAGGCCCATGGCTTTCAGCAGCACCACATCCTTGATAACATTGGCCTTCAGCTCTTCGTTGATCATGGCGTTGCCGCCGTATTTAATGACCACAATTTTGCCGGCATACCTGCTCAGGTAGGGCATGGCCTCCAGCATGGTTTCAACTTTATTGGCAATTTCGTTCACTGCGTGCCCTCCCAAAAATCAAGAGCGGTAATCGCCGTTGATCTTCACGTAATCGTAAGTCAGGTCGCAGCCGAAGGCGGTGGCCTGGCCGTTGCCGCTGTGGAAATCCACAATGATGGTTACGTCATGCTCGGTGAGCACCTGCTTGGCCAGCTCCTCGCTGAAATCCGTACCGAAGCCGGCCTCCATCACCACCACCTCGCCGGCGGCGCTCTTCAGGATACAATCGGCCTTGGTAGGATCTACATCCGCTCCGGAGTAACCGGCGGCGGCCATAATTCGGCCCCAGTTGGCATCCTTGCCAAAAAGGGCGGCTTTGAACAAGGTGGAGCCAGCAATGGAACGGGCCACCAGGCGGGCGTCCTGCTCGGTGGGCAGGCCCTTGGACTCCACAATCATCAGATGGGTGGCACCCTCGCCGTCGGAGGCGATACGGCGGGCCATGTCGATGCAGATGTCGTCCAGAAGGGCGGCAAAGGCAGCCTTGTCCTCCTCGCTCTCAATAGCGACGCCGGAGGCGCCGTTGGCGAACAAGAACAGGGAATCGTTGGTGGAGGTATCCCCGTCCACAGTGAGCATGTTAAAGCTCTTGTCAGCAGAGGCCTTCAGCATCCCCTGGAGAAGAGAGGCTTCCACCTTGGCGTCGGTGGTGACATAGCTGAGAGTAGTGGCCATATTGGGGTGAATCATGCCGGAGCCCTTGGCCATAGCGCCAATACGGATGGTGCCGCCGGACAGCTCCAGCTCATAGGCCACTTCCTTTTTCACCAGGTCGGTGGTCATAATGGCCCAGGCGGCATCGGTGCCCTGCTCCACAGACAAAGCGGGCACGATGCGGCGCACCCCGTCCAGCACCTTTTCCACAGGCAGCTGCTGTCCGATAACGCCGGTGGAGCTGACAAAAACCTCGTCCTCTCCCAGACCCAGCAGCTCCTCCGCCAGAACCTCTACCTTCTTGGCATTCTCCAGGCCCTGCTCACCGGTGGCGGCGTTGGCGTTGCCGCTGTTGATAACCACGGCCCGTGCCTTACCCTTCTTCAGCACCTCCCGTCCCAGCAGGACGGGGGCGGCACAGAACTTGTTTGTGGTAAACAGGGCCGCGCAGGAGGCTGGCTCCTGAGAGTAGAGGATGGCCACATCGGGCTTCTCGCTCTTGCGGCTCTTCACGCCCACATAGCAGGCCCCTGCCAGATATCCCTTGGGACTGGTAATGCTGCCGCCTTCGATAACTTTATACGCCATAGTACATTGCTCCTTTCCAAATCATTCTTATGCACATCCGGCCCGGAGGCCGTTTCACTGACAAATCAGGGGTACATCGGGGGGATCATCAGGCCGGTGGTCTCGGGCAGGTCAAAGATGATGTTCATATTCTGGATGGCCTGGCCGGCAGCGCCCTTGCCGATGTTGTCGATGACGGAGCTGATCACGGCGCGCTTGGTGCGCTTGTCGAAGGTGGGGGTGATGCAGCACAGGTTGGTGCCGGCCGTCCACTTGGTCTGAACGGGCCTGCTGGCGGGGAACACGTGGACAAAGGGCTCGTCCTTATAATAACGATTATAGAGCTCAAACAACTCCTCGTCGCTGGTATCCTTGTTCAGGGTGGCGTACAGAGTGACCTCAATGCCACGGATCTGGGGGGTGAGGTGGGGCTGGAAATTGATGAACTGCCAGGTCTCGGGCTTCATCAGGTCCTTACCGGTGATATACGCGATGTTCTGCTCAATCTCGGGAGTGTGGCGGTGGCTGCCGCCCAGAGCATAGGCACAGAAGCTGTTGCTGGCCTCAGCCAGCAGCTTGTTGGGGGCGGGCCGGCGGCCGGCTCCGGTAAAGCCGCTCTTGGCGTCCACAATGATGGTGTTCTCCACCACCATTCCCTCCTTCAAAATGGGCATCAGACCCAAGGTGGAGGCGGTGGGATAGCAGCCGGGGTTGGAAATCAGGCTGGCGCCCTTGGCCAGGTCGCGCATGACCTCCGGGATACAGTAGACGGCATCCTTAGTCATCTGATAGTCTGGGTGCTCCAGGTGATACCATTTTTCCCAGGTTTTGGCGTCACGGAAGCGGATGTCGGCGCCGAAGTCGATGAACTTCTTGCCTCCGGCCAGCACCTTGGCGGCGATGCCGGGCACGGTGCCCGCGTCCACGGCGGTGAACACCACGTCGCTGTCCCTGACGATCATATCAATGGTGGCGTCGTCCAGGGGCAGGATCTCCTGGTCGTAGAAACCCACCAGAGCGGGGTGCTCGTCCTGGATTTTGCGCCCGGCGGCGAAGCTGTCGGCCAGATGGGCCACCTGGGTCTCCGGGTGGTTCACCATTAGGCGGAGAAGCTCACCAAGGGCGTAGCTGGCGGCGCCGCAAACAGAAAAACGGATCATGATACATTACCTCCTTGAATATTCTGCCCGTATTTTTTGCGGGCTTTTGGGAACCTTTTTACGCGTTGAAACCCTACTGTCGCAACCTTTACCGGATTTTTTACGTATTTTTTTGAAGCTCCGATATAGATTGTGTTGAATTTTCCCGTCCTCTATTATATAATCATTAGGCAGAATATACAAGACAGGATTTTTTCTGTGAAACATTCCTTTTTGGAATGAAATCTTGTGTTAATTACATATAAAGAAGGGAGCCGATCCTTGTGAGTATTCAGAAGTATATCGCCTACCTCAAGACCATTGAGACCGGCAGCATCACCAAGGCCGCCGCCCAGCTGGGCTACACCCAGTCCGCTGTCAGCCGGATGATCGCGGACCTGGAAAAATCATGGAATGTCACTCTCCTCACTCGAAACCGCTCCGGGATTGAGATCAGCTCTGAAGGACTGATGCTGCTGCCCAAGCTCCAGGTCATATGCTCCGGCTACGAGTCCCTCAACCGCACCATTGCCGAACTGCACAGCCACACCTCTGGTTCTATCCGGGTAGGCACCTTCTCCAGCTTCTCCTGCGGCCTGCTTCCTGCCATCATAAAGTCCTTCCATGAGACCTATCCCCATATCAATTTCCACTTGCTCAACGGGGAGTATATCGAAATTGCCGGCTGGCTGCGCAAAGGACTGGTGGACTGTGGCTTCGTGGCTCTGCCCACTGCCGACGATCTGGATGCCTCCTTCCTGATTCAGGACAGCCTGGTGGCCGTACTCCCCAAGGACCACCCCATGGCTGACGCCCCTTACTTCCCTGTGGACATGCTGTCCCACGAAGATTTTATCAATGTGCGGGAGGAGCAGGATTACGAAATCGCCAAATTCCTGGATGAGCTCCAGCAAAAGCCCAAAATCCGCTACGAAAGCAGCGACGACTACGCTATCCTGTCTATGGTGGAGTCGGGCTTAGGCATCAGCGTGATCCATGACCTGATGCTTGTCCCCAACCGCTACAATGTGGTGGCCAAATCCTTCGATGTGCCCATTATCCGAGATATCGCTGTGGCTGTCAAAAAAGACGCCGCCCTGTCCACCATCACCCAGCTGTTTGTAGACCATACCAAACAGTGGGCCCGGCGTCAACTCCTCTCCTCCATCCACGCCTGAATCCTGCCTCTCCTGACTAAAATCTTGCACTTTGAACAAAAATGAACGTCCTTTTTTGTAGCTCTTATCATCTTCTACAGTCATTTAGTTGTGGAGACCCCCACAAAACAAGTGCTGTACAGGCCGGTA
>CANEFX010000015.1 GCA_947426945.1 uncultured Bacillota bacterium | reverse complement strand
TATTCTTTGCGGCCTGTCTGGATCTTCTCCAAACAGGCCGCTTTTCGACAGGCTGTGCCGCCGCCATATGTCTATGGCGGCGGCTGTTGTTATCCAAACATGGAGAACAAATCCATTTGGCTGGTCTCAGGCAGGTCGCCGAAGGCTCCAGCGTCTTTCAGCAGTTGGATATGGGTCTTGGACACCTTGGGGCAGGCGGCGGACACCTCCTCAATGGAGATGAACCGCTTTCCCTCCCGCTGCTCCGCCAGAGAGACGGCCGCGGTCTCCCCCAGCCCGGCCGCAGAGACGAATGGAGGCCGCAGAGTGCCCTTTTCCTCGTCCATAGTAAAACGGACAGCTTGGGACTGGTATATGTCCATCCGGTCAAACTGGAAGCCCCGGAGATAAAACTCGTAACAGACCTCCAGGGTGGTGAGCATATCCTGCTCTACGGCGGTGGCCTCCTTATCCTTGGCCGTGATCTCCCGCATCTTCTTCCGGCATACGTCCATCCCCCGGCACATACAGGCCTCGTCAAAGGCCTTGGCCCGAATGGAAAAATAGGCGGCGTAGAAGGCCAGAGGCCGATGGACTTTGAACCAGGCAATACGGAAAGCCATCATCACATAGGCCACAGCATGGGCCTTGGGAAACAGGTAGGCGATTTTCTTGCAGGAGCCAATGTACCAGTCTGGCACCCCAGCTTTCCGCATCTCATCCTCTGCCCCGTCTGGCAGGCCCCGGCCCTTTCGCACCGCCTCCATAATTTTAAAGGATCGCTTGGGGTCCATTCCCTTGGAGATCAAAAAAAGCATAATATCATCCCGGCAGCCGATGGCCTGGCCGACGGGTATCCCCTGCTGGAGGATCAAATCCCGGGCGTTGCCCAGCCACACGTCAGTGCCATGGGAGAAACCGGACAGCCGCACCAGAATGTCAAACTGATCGGGCTGGGTTTCCTCCAGCATCCCCCGGACAAAGGAAGTGCCAAACTCCGGAATAGCGGTGCCTCCGGTGGGACCTAAAATCTTGTCGTCCTCATAGCCCAGCGCCCTGGATGAGGAGAAGAGGGACATGGTGTCCCTGTCATCCAGGGGAATTTCCCGGGCGTTCACCCCTGTCAGGTCCTCCAGCATTCGGATCATGGTGGGATCATCGTGACCCAGCATGTCCAGCTTGAGGAGGTTGGACTCCATGGAGTGGTACTCGAAATGAGTGGTAATAATGTCGCTGTCCGGGTCGTCGGCTGGGTGCTGGACGGGGCAGAAATCGTAGATCTCCTTGTCCTGGGGAATCACCACCATCCCCCCCGGGTGCTGGCCGGTAGTACGCTTCACCCCGGTACAGCCAATGGCCAGCCGATTCTCCTCCGCCTTGGAGGCGGTTTTTCCCTTTTCCTCCAAGTACTTTTTCACATAGCCGAAGGCAGTTTTTTCTGCCACCGTACCAATGGTCCCCGCCCGGAATACATGGGTCTGTCCAAACAGCTCGAAGGTGTACTTGTGGGCGCTGGACTGATACTCCCCCGAAAAATTCAGGTCGATATCAGGTACCTTGTCGCCGCCGAAGCCCAGGAAGGTCTCAAAGGGGATGTTAAAGCCATCCTTGACATATTTTGTCCCGCACACCGGACACAGAGCGTCGGGCATATCCGCCCCGCAGCCGAAGGGGTGGTCCGGGTCCTGGGCGTAGTCAAAATCGGTGTGCTTGCACTTGGGACAGCGGTAGTGGGCGGGCAGGGAGTTGACCTCGGTGATGCCCGACATGAAGGCCACCAGCGACGACCCGACGGATCCACGGGAGCCCACCAGATAGCCGTGCTCCAGGGAGTTCTGCACCAGCTTCTGGGCGGACATGTAGATCACGTCGTACTTGCAGCGAATAATATCTCCCAGCTCCGCCTCAATACGGTCCACCACAATCTGGGGCGGATTCTCCCCGTAGAGCTCATGGGCCTTGCCCCAGACAAGGCGCTTCAGCTCCCCGTCGGAGTCCTCCAGCTTGGGGGCAAACAGGCCCTTGGGCAGGGGCTCGATGGGATCGCACCAGCTGGCCACCAGATTGGTGTTTTTTACCACCACCTCATGGGCCTTTTCCCTGCCCAGATAGGAAAACTCCTCAAGCATCTCGTCGGTAGTCCTGAAGTAGATGGGCAGATCCTCGTCTGCATCCTCAAAGCCCTTGGAAGCCAGCAGAATATGGCGGTATATCTCGTCCTCCGGCTCCAGAAAATGTACGTCCCCGGTGGCGCACACCGGCTTGCCCAGCTCCTCCCCCAGACGGACAATGTCCCGGTTGAAGTCCCGCAGCTCCTCCTCCGAGCGGACCATTCCCCTGCGAAGCATAAACATATTGTTGCAGACGGGCTGAATCTCCAGGTAGTCATACCAGGAGGCGATGCGCTTCAGCTCCTCCCAATCCCTGCCGTCGGCCAGGGCCCGGAACAACTCTCCCGCCTCACAGGCGGATCCGAGAATCAATCCCTCCCGGTTAGCATTAATGAGGGACTTTGGCATGATAGGATAGCGTTTATAATGCTCCAGGTGAGACAGGGACACCAGCTTGTAGAGGTTCCGCAGGCCGGTCTGGTTCTTGGCCAGCACAATCAGATGTTTGGGCTGGCGCTTAGCCCTGCCCTTCCCCCGGAGCCGGGGCATGTAGGGGTTAATTTCAGATAGGTTATGTAAACCGATCCCTTCCAGCTTCCGGAAGAAGTGGGGCAGCATATAGGCCACCGTGGCCGCGTCGTCGCTGGCCCGGTGGTGGTTGAAGGCGGGCAGATGGAGGTGCTCCGCCACAATGTCCAGCTTGTACTTACCCAACTCAGGCAGCAGGTTCTGTGCCAGGATCAGGCTGTCCACTGACGGATTTTCAAATGGTATTTGGTACTTCCGGCAGCCGGCGGCAATGAAACCCATGTCGAAATCTGCGTTGTGGGCGGCCAGCGGACGGTCCCCGGCGAAGGCCAAAAAAGCTCGTAAGGCCTCCTCCTGGGAGGGGGCTCCCTCCAGCATCTCGTCCGTGATGCCGGTGAGGCGGATAATCTCAGGAGACAGGATGCGCCCCGGGGAGACAAAGGTGTTGAAGGTATCGGTAATCTCCCCGTCTTTCAGTACTACTGCGCCGATCTCGATGATGACCTCATATTTCTTGTTCAGGCCGGTAGTCTCAATGTCGAAGCAAACGATCTCACTGCCAAAAGGGGCGTCGGTCTTTCCATGGACGGCCACCCGGTCATCCACGTCGTTGATGAAGTAGGCCTCCACTCCGTACAAAATCTTAATCTTCTTTGCGGAGTGCCATGCATCCGGGAAAGACTGGGCCACTCCATGATCGGTAATAGCGATGGCGGGGTGGCCCCAGGCCTCGGCCCGCTTGACCACGTTCCTGTCCGGTCCCAGCTTGGGCCCCACGCTGGTGAGTGCATCCATGGCGGACATGGTAGTATGCAGGTGGAGTTCCACCCGCTTCTCCTGCGCAGTATCCTCCCGCATCCTCTTCTCTGCCACGGCGACGGACGTCGGCTCCAGTACCATGTCTCCATAAAACCGGTCCATATTCAACCGGCCCTGAACCTTGACATGCATCCCCTTTTTGATGCCGTCCACCAGGGGCTTGCCTTCCTCCCCCGGAAAAAATTTGTTCACCCGGATAGAGCCTGTATAGTCGGTCATGTCGAAGGCCACCACCCAGGCCCCCCGCTTTTTCAGCTCCCGGTTGTCAATGGCAAAAACGTCTCCCTCCACTACCACCGTGCCCATGTCCAGCTCCAGCTCTCCGATGGGGGTAGGGGCCTTGGAGACGGCTTTCCCGAAGATGGCCTTTCCCTGGGGCTTTTTGTCCCCTTTGGCCAAAACAGCGGGACGGGCGGCGTTTTTCAGGGCTGCCTTACGGATAGCTTCGGTACGGGCAAACGGGTTCTCAGACAGCCCGCCGGGGACGGCGGGCCCCACAGGAGCGGGCTCCGCCTGTATGGGCGGCCTTTGGCCGTCTGCGGATTCCTCCGGACGCTCTTCCACAGCGGGCTCCGGAACCACCGCCTCAATCTTCACACTGTTCAGACCGTAGGCTCGGGCTAATGCCTCCTCCGCCTGGGCGACCAGGTTGGGCCCCGCTCCCGCGGCTCCTTCCACGGCAATTTGGGCGCTGCGGCTGGCCTTGTCAATGGCGGCGGAGGCAATGAGCCAGCCCTCCACCCCGTTGGACAGCTCGGTCCACTGACGCAAAGCGGCGAACATCTGTAAAAATGGAATCTTCTGGGACATCAAGCGAATCTCCTTTACAGCGACTCAATCAGCTGGAACAGCTCGTCCACCAGTCGGTCCTGGGGGACCTTTTTTACAATCTCTCCCTTTTGGAACAGCAGGCCCTCGCCGATACCGCCGGCAATGCCACAGTCGGCGGCGGAGGCCTCTCCAGGACCGTTGACGGCGCAGCCCATAACAGCCACAGTGATTGGCTTGTCCACCGTTTTGAGCCGCTCCTCCACCTGGTTTGCCAGGGCAATCAGATCAATCCTTGTCCGGCCGCAGGTAGGACAGGAGACCAGCTCCGGGCCCTCCCGGCGGACCCCTGCCGCCTTCAGGATGTCTCGGGCGGCGTAGACCTCCTCCACCGGGTCGGCGGACAGAGACACCCGCATGGTGTCCCCAATCCCCAGAGCCAGCAGGCCCCCGATACCCACGGCGGATTTCAGCGTACCCATCTTCACGGTGCCCGCCTCAGTGACCCCAATATGTAGAGGATAATCACTCTTTTCCCTCATCAGCTGACAGGCTCTCATCGTGGCGGGCACGCTGGAGGACTTGAGAGAGACGCAGATATCGTCAAAGTCAAACTTGTTCAGCAGGCGGATGTGCCCAAAAGCCGACTCCACCATGGCCTCCGGACAGACTTTGCCGTATTTGGCCAGGATAGGCTTCTCCAGGGAGCCGCCGTTTACCCCGATCCGAATGGGAATATTGCGCTGGCGGCAGGCGCCGGCCACCGCCTTTACCCGGTCCTCGTCCCCGATGTTTCCCGGGTTGATGCGCACCTTGTCCGCCCCGGCGGCAACAGCCTCCAGCGCCAGCCTGTAATCAAAGTGGATATCCACCACCACCGGGATGGGACTGCTCTCTTTGATTTTCCCCACTGCCCGGGCGGCCTCCATATCGGGGACAGCTACCCGGACAATCTCACATCCGGCGGCGGCCAGCTTTTTGATCTGGTCCACTGTGGACTCTGCGTCCTGGGTGGGAGTATTGGTCATGGATTGAATCGTCACCGGGGCTCCCCCGCCAATGGGGACGCCGCCCACATTAACCTGTCTGGTCATAGTTCTACCTCCCGAACAGCTTGCCCACGTCGCTGAGGGTAACAGCCAGCATCAGGAACATTAGTGCGGCCAGCCCGGCCAGATGGACATAGCCCTCATACCTGGCGTCGATCTTCTTCCGGAACAGGCCGTAAATCACCCCGTTGAGCAGCAGGAAAAATACCCGGCCGCCGTCCAGGGCGGGCAGGGGCAGCAGGTTCATCACCGCCAGATTGACGGCGATCAGGGCTGCCAGATAGCTCAGATTCCAGAGCGCGTCTGCAACAGTGGGGGCCTGACTGCTCACCTCCCCCATCATATTCACAATGCCCACCGGGCCGGACAAATCCCGCAGGCCCACTGCCCCGCTGACCAGGTCGCCCAGGCTGATCCACACCACCCGGACAAAATCAATGGCCGTATTCCAGGCGTAGCCCAGCTTGTCGAACAGATTGGCGGGGTCCGCCGCAGCGGTCATGGTCATCCCCCGCAGACGGGTATAGTTCCCGTTTTCATCGGTGCGCTCCTGATAGGGCAGATGGACGTCCTTCAGCTCCACCCGCTCCCCGTTTCGCTCCACCACAAAGTCTATGGTCTCTCCCGCCCGGTCCAGGTAAAAGCGGGCGTTTCCATAGACCAGAACCCGGTGGCCGTCCACTGAGAGGAAGCGGTCTCCGGCCAGCAGGCCGCAGTTTTCGGTGCCGTAGCCCTCCAGCGGACCGCCGTAGACCTCCACCCGGAAGCCGGTGGCCGGGGCGTACAGCACCGCCATAATGACCACGCCGGTGACAAAATTCATCAGGGCTCCGGCGCACAGGATGACGATTTTCTTCCACCATGCCGCTTTGCCGAAAGCCCTGGGATCGGCAGACTCGGCATCGTCCCCCTCCAAGGCGCAGAACCCCCCGATGGGCAGGACCCGCAGACTGTAAAGTGTTTCCCCTTTCTGCTTCTTGAGCAGAGCGGGCCCCATACCTACAGCGAACTCGTTCACCTTCACGCCCAGCAGCTTGGCGGTGGCAAAGTGTCCCAGCTCATGGGTAGCCACCAGAACACCGAAAATCAGAATTGCAATGATGATGTAGAGCATAGAACAGGGACCTCCCAAAACGCGTTTGCAGGGACAGCCTACGGCCGCCCACTGACAGGATACCAATTCTTTGCAGGCAGCCAAAACCGCCTCCGCAAATTTTACATGGCCGCCTCTCTGGCCGCCATGTCGGCGTCCAGAATGTCCTGCATGGAGGGCTCCTGGACTGCCTTAACCTGGGACAGGGCCCTTTCCACCTTGGCCGGAATGTCCAAAAATCCGATTTTTCCCGCCAGGAACTGGCCCACCGCCGCCTCGTTGGCGCCGTTGAGAACGGCTCCCGCGGTGCCGCCGGTCCTGGCCACCTCCAGGGCCAGGGCCAGACAGGGGAAGGCCTCCAAATCCGGCGTGCCAAAGGTGAGGGGGCCGCAGTTCCACAGATCCAGGGGGGTGGAGGGTCCGGACACCCGTTTGGGGTAGGTCAGGGCGTACTGAATGGGCAGGCGCATGTCCGGGGCCCCCAGCTGGGCGATCATGGCATTATCACAGTATTCCACCAGAGAGTGGATAATACTCTCCCGATGGATGACCACGGAAATTTTCTCCGCCGGCATCCGATACAGGTGCATAGCCTCAATGACCTCCAGCCCCTTGTTCATCAGGGTGGCGGAGTCCACAGTGATCTTGGCGCCCATGGACCAGTTGGGATGCTGTAAGGCATCTTCCCTTGTCATATCCTGCAATTCCTCGCGTTTTTTTCCATAAAATGGCCCGCCGGAACAGGTGAGAATAAGCCGCTTTACCTCTCCCCTGTCCCGGTTGGCCTCCAGGCACTGGAACAGAGCGGAGTGCTCCGAGTCCACGGGATAGATTTTAGCCCCGTAGTCCTTCGCCTCCTCCAGGACCAGGGGGCCGGCGCATACCAGGGTCTCCTTGTTGGCCAGACAGACTCGTTTGCCCTCCCGGATGGAGGCCAGGGTGGGCCGCAGGCCGGCCATACCCACCAGGGCGGCGATGGCCGTATCGGCGCTGGAGATGGTGGCCGCCTCCAGCACCCCCTCCAGCCCGCTGAGGACGTGGACGTTGGTGTCCGCCAGCCGCACCCGCAGGTCGGCGGCGGCCGTTTCGTCCGCCAGGGCGGCGATCACCGGCCTGAACTGCCGGGCCTGTTCCTCCATCAGCTTCACGCTGGAGTTGGCCGCCAGCGCCGCCGCCTCCATACCGCAGGCGGCAATCACTTCCAATGACTGCCGCCCGATGGAACCGGTGGAACCTAACACTGTGATTTTTCTGCTCATTGATATATTCCTCTCATTCCCGCGTGTCCCTGCGCCCCATCAGGTAGTCCAGACTGACCCCGAAATAGTCGGCCAGAAATACCAGCCCGGGGACCTCGGGATAGCCGTCGCCGTGTTCATATCGTTGGTAACTGCGCACTTTGACACCGCAAATGTCTGCCATCTCCGTCTGTTTCAGTCCACGCTCTTCCCGCAGTCCCCGGACCCGTTCAGAAAAATCTGCCATAATTACCTCCAGGCACTTGACATGTCATTAAATTACATCTATAATAAGAGTGTCACTAAATTACATGTCAGGAGTTGCTTTTATGAATGACATTCTCACCACATTATTCCTTGATAACCCCTACATCCCCGAACAGGCCTGCGCCTTCTGCAATCAGCTCCCGGAATTTCAAAAGGCAGAGCAGGACTACGCAGCCTTAGCCGAAAAGATCCGGGCCCGGCTGGGAAGCGCAGAATACGCCGACTTTGAGGAGACCCTCAACTGGTATCTTGCCCAGTATGTCCACGCCTATTATCTCTTCGGACTGGGTCTGCGTCAAGAGCTTCTTTCCGCCCTGGGACAGGCGGGATAGGCACAACACCTAAAATGCCGGAAAAATCTCCACCAGCAGCAGCAGCATGGGGGCTGCGAAGATGGTGGAATCGAAGCGGTCCAGCATCCCGCCGTGGCCTGGCAGGAGGGTGCCGTAGTCCTTCACGCCGTATTGCCGCTTAATCAGGGAGAAAGACAGATCACCCAGCTCTGTGACGGCGCTGCCCAGCAGCCCGTAAAGGGCCATAACGGGCTGCCTGACTGCCAGGCCGCCAAACCGCTCCACCAGCCAGCCGTAGAGCAGCATGCACAGACAGCCGGTGACGACGCCGCCTACGTAACCCTCCAAAGACTTGTTGGGGCTGACCTGGGTGATTCCCCGATGCTTTCCCAGAAAAACGCCGGCGAAGTAGGCTCCGATATCAGTGGTAAAAGCGCAAATCACCGGGAGAAGGACAAAAAACTGTCCGTTTTCAAACCGCTTGAGCTGCACCAGGGCGGACAGAAACAGGGGGATGCCCACGCCGCCGAAGAGGCAGACCAGAATATGCTCAAATCTGATCTCCCCCTCCCGACCATACCGCCGGACAGCCGAAAAAAACAGGGCGGCCATCAGCAAAACTGCCACTGCCCGGGCGGTCCAGCTGCCAAAGCCTGCGGCGTGCCCCATAGGAATGAGGGCGGCAGCAGCGGCGGTGAAGATGTACATTCCGTCCCTGCGGGCCACTTTGGCCGCCCGCAGCAGTTCAAAAGAGGCAGCGGCGGCGATAAAGGCCGCAATCACCCCCAGGGCCGGGGGAGGCAGAAAAAACAGAGCCGCTAAAAAGGCCGGCCCCAGAGCCAGACCCACAATAATCCGTGTTGCCAACTCACACACCTCCAAACCGGCGGTCCCGGCTCTGATAGACCCCGATGGCCCGGCAAAGCTCCTCTTTGGAGAAATCGGGCCAGAGAGTATCGGTGATATAGAACTCCGAATAGGCCGCCTGCCACAGCAGGAAATTAGACAGCCGCAGCTCCCCGCTGGTGCGGATAACCAGATCCGGGTCCGGAACTCCTTTGGAGTAGAGATAACCCCCGAACTGACCCGCCGTCAGGTGGTTGGGGTCCGCCTTGCCCTCAATGCAGTCCTGCGCAAAGGCTTTCGCCCCCCTGATCAGTTCGTCCCGGCCACCGTAGTTGAGACAGACATTCACCTGACAGCCCTCATAATGCCGGGATATCTCCCGGGTGCGCTCGCACAGCTCCCGCAGCTCCGGGGCCAGAGGGGACAGGTCGCCGAAAAACTCCATCTTCACCCGGTCCCGTTCCATCTGGGCGATGGCCTCCAGCAGATACTTTTTCAAAAGTCCCATGATGGCCCCCACCTCCTCCTCCGGCCGCTTCCAGTTCTCGGAGGAAAAGGCGTATACGGTGAGATAGCTCAGCCCGATATCCTTGCAGTAGGTGGCGATGGTGCGGAAATTCTCCGCTCCGGCGGCGTGGCCCGCCGTCCGGGGCAGGCCGCGCCTTTTCGCCCACCGGCCGTTGCCGTCCATGATAATGGCAATGTGTTCCGGCAGACGGGAAAAGTCCGCCTGTATCTGTGCCGGCTCGGCTTTTCTTGAGAAGAGGGCCATCTCGGTCGCTCCTTTGCTGTGTTTATCTGCTGAGAAATGGGCCGCCGAGGGCAGCGGCCCCTACAGATATTGTCTCCCGTAGGGGCCGGCGCCTTCGCCGGCCCGCCATATCACGGTCAGGCAAATTAAACCGCCATAAGCTCCTTTTCCTTCTTGGCAGTGAGCTCGTCAATATCCTTGCACCGCTTGTCGGTCAGATCCTGGAGCTCCTTCTCCAGCTTCTTCTGATCGTCCTCGGTGAATTCGGACTTCTTGGTCTTTTTCTTCACGTCGTCCATGGCGTCCCGGCGGATGTTGCGCAGGGCCACCTTGCCCTCCTCGCCGTACTTACGCACCTGCTTGGTCAGCTCCTTGCGCCGCTCCTCGGTAAGCTGGGGGAAGGACAGCCGGATCACCCGGCCGTCATTCTGGGGGTTGATGCCCAAGTCGGAGACCTGGATAGCCTTTTCAATCGCCTTGAGCAGAGACATATCGTAGGGCTGGATGGTCAGCGTGCGGGGATCGGGGGAGCCGATGTTGGCCACCTGATTCAAGGGAGTGGGCGCGCCGTAATACTCCACCGTGATCCGGTCCAGCACGCCGGCGTTGGCCCGGCCCGCCCGGACGGCGGCAAAATTGCTCTTGACTACCTCGATGGTCTTTTTCATTCTCTCATCGTAGCTTACGATCTCAGGGCTCATGGTTTTCCGCTTCCTTTCTCATTTTTAATTACTCTACAATGGTCCCGATCTTCTCTCCCATCACGGCCCGGTAGATATTTTCCGGATCCTTGAGGGCAAACAGCAGAACGGGGATCTTGTTGTCCATGGACAGGGAGGTGGCGGTGGTATCCATCACCTTCAGGTGCTGGGCCAGAACCTCGTCATAGGTAATGGCGTCGTACTTTCTGGCGCTGGGGTCCGTTTTGGGGTCAGCGGAGTACACACCGTCGATGTTCTTGGCCAAAAGGATTACATCCGCGTCGATCTCGGCGGCTCTCAGCACGGCGGCGGTGTCAGTAGAGAAAAACGGGTTTCCGGTGCCGCAGCCGAAAATCACCACCCGGCCCTTTTCAAAGTGCCGGATCGCCTTGGAGCGGATGTAGGGCTCAGCCACGGTGGGCATCCGGATCGCTGTCTGTACCCGGACCTCCACCCCCTTCTGCTCCAGCACGTCGGCCACGGCCAGAGCGTTGATGGTGGTAGCCAGCATGCCCATGTGGTCAGCCCGGACCCGCTCCATCTTATCTCCGCCGTCCTTGAGGCCGCGCCAGAAGTTGCCGCCTCCTACCACGACGCCCACTTCCACCTTCATCTCCACACAACGCCTGATCACGTCGCACACCTGGTCGATTACCTGAAAATCTAAGCCCCTGGACGCCTCTCCGGCCAGAGCCTCGCCGCTGATCTTCAACAGTACCCGCTTATATTTTGGCTTCTCCAATGGAACCACCCCTGTCTTTTTTCTTAATCCTATTTTAATATATTTTTTACCGTTTGCATAGAGGGTAAGCCAAAGTTTTTCAAATTGTCCACAATTTGCCCAGCGGCTGAAATTGGGGGTTGCATTTTTCCGCCCGCTGCCGTATAATACATGCAGACAACTGGATACGATGTCTTCAGGGCGGGGTGGAATTCCCCACTGGCGGTAAAGTCCGCGACCGGACGCAGAAATGCGTCCGCTGACCCGGTGAAACTCCGGGACCAACGGTGACGAAAATTCCGGTTTGTCCAGCGCCGCAGGTGCTGGAGCATACCAAAATTTTCCTAGTCCGGATGGAAGAAGATGTGTGTAAAACATACACGCGCCTTTTTGGCGCGCAAAAGCGCACCTCCTTGTTTGTTTTGACACCTGGAAGACATGGTCTTTCAGCGGTCAAATTCAAAAAAGGAGTGTTTTTTATGTCCGCACCCACCGTCACCGCCGCCCCCGTCCGGGCCAAAATGGACACCAAGACCATCACCAGCATCGCCATGCTCACCGGCGTCTCAGTCATCATCGCCTGGATGTCCAAGCTGATGCCCCCCGTCATGTTCCTGGATTTCGACTTCAAACACGTGGCCGTCTGCGTCGGCGGCTTCACCTTCGGCCCCATGGCCGCCGCTATTATTGGCATTCTCTCCTCTTTCATTGAGATGATTACTTTCAGCCACACCGGCCCCTGGGGCTTTCTGATGAACGCCTTGGGCACCTGCTCCTTCTGCTGCACAGCCTCCTGGGTCTATAAGCGGAACCACACCAAAAAGGGCGCCGTTATCGGTTTGAGCATGGGCCTGGTGGTCATGGTGGCGGTGATGCTGCTGTGGAACTACCTTATCACCCCCCTGTACATGACCGGCTCCTCCGGTGAGCTTGTCTCCCGAGAGACTGTGGCCGCCATGCTGCCCACCCTGTTTCTTCCCTTTAACCTGGCCAAAGGTGGCATGAATATGGCCGCCACCCTGCTGCTCTACAAGCCGGTGGTCACCGCCCTGCGCAAGTCCGGCCTGGTGCCTCCCTCTCAGAGCACCGAGGGCAAGAAATTCAATCTTGGTTTTCTGCTATTTTCTTTGGCTTTGCTGGCTACCTTTGTCACCTACGCCTTGGTTCTGGCAAAGGTAATTTAAGCGTCCTCCTCTAACCAAAACGGGACAGGTTTTCACCTGCCCCGCTTTTTTTCGCGCTTTTTCTGTTGGCGCAGGAGGTATTTCCGCTCCGCTTCCTCCTGTTTTGCCTGACGGCGGCCGGACCGGCGTGCCAGTCCCTCCTGCGCCCGCTGGCGGCTGAGGGCCTCCTGGGCTTTTGTACTCATGCCCTGAGCCTGGGTAGCCGCTCTGGCCTCTCGCTGAGCCCGCTTGGGATTTTTGCGCTCGGTTACCGGGCGCTCTCCCTCCGCCGCCGGACTGAAATTCAGCCTGTGCCACTCCTTTTCCAGCCACTCATAAAGTTGGGCGTCGGTGGGCTCGGGGCCAAAGACCACTCTGGCCGCCGAATAGCCCGCCTGCTCCCATCGCTCCGCGATGCCCACCCAGAAGGGGGGCTGGAACAGCACGGTAAAGCTGCTTACATTTCGGTCCATATTCAATTTCCTCCCTGATTTTCGCGTCAGAGAACGGACGACCCGGGAGGGAAGGCTACTGACGGGAGCGCGGCCCGCGGACGGACTACCAACCGCCCTGTGTTTTTATCTCTGCGGGAGTATTGTACCAGACCTGGGGAGGATGTGTCAACGGCTTACGCCTCCACCACATTTTCAACGCCCTCGATTCCGGCCAGCTCCCGGAGGATATCCTCCCTGCCGGCTCCCTGGCGGGAACGAAGCGCCAGAACGGCGCAGGAGCTTGCGCCGTCATCCCCTTTTCTGGTAATTTCCAAATCCACGATCTTCACGCCCAGCATATGGCATTTAGACACAATCTCCTCCAGGCAGGAGGGTTTTTCATATTCGGCATAAACCGTGACCTCCCGGTTGTCCCGGAGCAGGCGGTACTCCAGCTTGGAGAAAAACACCTCGGCCACCAGCACCAGCGCCGTGGCGTAGACGGCGCCCTCGTAAAAGGCCGTGCCGCAGCACAGGCCCACAATGGCTACCACCCAAAGCCCGGCGGCGGTTGTCAGTCCCCGTACCCGGCGCCACTTGGTCATCATAATGGCCCCCGCGCCGATAAAGCTGACGCCTGCAATGACCTGAGCCCCCATGCGGCTGACGCTGATGGGATAGTGCATGGTAATGTACAAATACTGGCTGGTGGCGGTGGTCATGGCGGCCCCCAGGCAGATCAGAATATGGGTGCGGAAGCCGGCAGGGCGGCGCTTCTCCGTCCGCTCCAGCCCAATGGCCCCGCCGCACACCAGCGCCAGCAGCACCCGCACGGTCATCCCCAGCAGATCGGGCTGCCGCATAAAGTTCAAAGAGCTGAACACTCCTCCCGCCTCCTATATCTCGTCGATGGTCCGTACATCCGGGCTGTAGGACAGGTCCGTCAGCAGCCGGGTATGGGACTGGTACTTGGGCAGATGGAGATAGAACACCACGCTGGGGCCGCTGTGGTTGCGCACACTTCCCCGGCGATCGATCTCCACATCGTAAATCTGGATGCCCCGGTCCCGCATCAGCTGGATAAAGTCCTTCATTCGCTCCAGTGCGGTCAGCTCCACATAGAGGTTCATGTTCCGGGAGCGGGCCAGCAGAAAGCCCTCCACATAGGGCAGCACTTTGATGCTGAGAAAAATAGCCAGGAAGCCCAGCAGCATTCCCTCATAGAAGCCGGCTCCAATGGCCAGCCCCATACAGGCCGAGGCCCACAGCCCCGCCGCCGTTGTCAGTCCCTTCACCTCCCGCTGCTCAGTTATCAGGATGGTGCCCGTGCCCAAAAAGCCAATGCCGTTGATGACCTGGGCGCCGAACCTAGTAACGTCGGTGGTCATCCCCACCTCCAGCTGGGCGCTCTTCCATACCGTGTCAAACATACGGTACTGATACTGGCCCAGCACCATGGTCAGCGCCGCCCCCAGGCACACCATCATATAGGTGCGGAAGCCCGCCGGCCGCCGTTTGTGCTCCCGGTTGACACCGATCACCCCTCCGCACAGCACTGCCAGCGTCAGCCGCAGGAATACGGACAGGATATTAAATTCCCGCAGGTAGTCCAGCATCTTTTTTTCCTCCACAACCCGTTACCGGCGCTCCTCCACATATTGAAGAAACTCCGGAGTCTGAGACCAGTATTTGATTCCCCAATGCTCAAAATCCCACTTTTCCATGTAGCCGCTGCACTCATAGTCGATATAGTACAGGCACTCTCCCCGCAGGACAAAATTAGTGGGAAAATAGTCAATATTGACGTTGGCCGGATAGAGCCGGGCACACATCTGCATGACCTGCTCCACACAGCAGGCGGGCAGGCCTCCCTCTTGTACCAGCTCGTATACGGTAGGGCCCTCGATATATTCCTTTACAATCCGCTCGGCCCGAATATCCGCGTCAATCAGCTCTGGCATGACAATCCCAATGTCACGCAGGCGGCGGTAGTCCCGCAGCTCCGCTGCCAGCTTATCTCCGAACTGGTAGTAATCGCAGGGCTCATGGTGAATCTGCTTGACCACCACCTGCCTGTCTCCTATCCGGGCCAGGTAGGAGTAGCCGCCTTTCCCCCTGCCCAGCAGCTTTATAACAGCGTATTCCTTCCCGTTTACCGCCAGGCGCTTCTCATGCTCCATTACTTGACCACCACGTTCTCCTCCCCCAGCCGCTCGGTCAGGTCTTTCAGCAGGGCCGGGTGTATCTCGCAGCGGGAGCCCACCCGCTTCTTGCAGTCCTCAAAGTAGAGCACCACCTGGCTCTCCCCCGGGAAGAAGGACAGGGCCAGCCGCACCTTCCGCAGGCGGGGATCCTCCCGGCTGGGCAGCCGGAGATAGAGGGTCCTTCCGCCCCCGGCCTCCGCCTCCAGGTTGGACAGAGGACGGATGGAGTCCACCATCAGCTGGGGCTCCTTCTCATCCCGAACGGATATCTTCCCGGCGGCCAGAATGGCGCTGTTCTCCCGGATAAAGCTGCCGCTCTCGTTCAGCGTCCGTGAAAAGCACAGCAGCTCCATAGACGCAGTGTCGTCCTCCAGCGTCACATAGGCCATCAGGGTGTTGTTCCGGGTGGTACGGGTACGGTAGGTGGAGATCACTCCGGCGATGGACACCCGCTGCTCATCCCGGTACTCCCTGGGGCCGTCCTCCCGCTGAAAATCTGTCAGAATGGAGCCGATAGTCACTGCCCCGAACTGCTTCGCCAGCTCCCGGTACTGGTCCATGGGGTGGCCGGACAGATACAATCCGGTGGTCTCTTTCTCCATACTCATCAATTCCTGAGGGGTGTACTCGGGCAGGTCGGGCAGGACCAGCCCGGGCAGGGGGGCGCTCTCCTCCTCTGTCCCGCCGAAGCCAAACAGATCCATCTGGCCTTCCACATTCCGTTTCCGGGCCGCAGCAATACCATCCAGCACCTGGCCATAGACCTGCATCAACTGGGAGCGGCGGCAGCCCATGGCGGCGAAGGCGCCGCTCTTGATCAGGCTTTCAACGACCCTTCGGTTCATATCCTGGTTGAAAAGCCGGCCGCAGAAGTCCATAAAATCGGTAAAGGGTCCGTTCTTCTCCCGCTCGGACAACAGGTTGACAATAAAGTTCCGGCCCACCCCTTTCAGGGCCACCAGGCCGAAGCGGATACCCTCTTCTACCACGGTGAAATCAGCCCCGGATTGGTTTACATCGGGGGGCAGCAGCTTGATGCCCATGTTCCGGCACTCGGCAATGTACTCGGCCACCTTCTCGGTGGAGTCCAAAACCGAGGTGAGCAGAGCGGCCATATATTCCCTGGGATGGTGACACTTGAACCAGGCAGTCTGATAGCACACAATGGCATAGACCAGGGAGTGGGACTTGTTGAAGGCGTACTCGGCAAAGTCGTACATCTCGTCGTAAATGGCCTGGGCCGCTCCCTCAGGCACTCCGTTTGCCACGCAGCCGGCAATGTCCCTTCCGGGGTCGCCGTGGAGGAAGGCCTCCCGTTCCTTCTCGATCTCCTTGACCTTCTTCTTGCTCATGGCCCGGCGCACCATGTCCGCCTGACCCAGGGAATAGCCCGCCAGATCCTGGAAGATGCGGATGACCTGCTCCTGATAGACGATACACCCGTAAGTACCCGACAGGATGGGCACCAGGGAGGGGTCCTTGTAGGTAACCTTGGCCGGATCCTGGGCGCAGGCCAGAAATTTGGGGATAGAGTCCATAGGCCCCGGACGGTACAGGGCGATCACTGCGCAGATATCCTCAATGCTCTTGGGCTTCAGGCCCACACAGACCCCGGTCATGCCGGCGGACTCCAGCTGAAACACACCGGAGGTCTTGCCCTCGGACAGCATGGCCATGGTGTCTGGGTCGTTCTCCGGAATAGCGTCGATGGTAAAGCCCGGCGCCTTCTTTTGGACCATTTTGGCCGCATCGTCCAGCACGGTGAGGTTGCGCAGGCCCAGAAAATCCATCTTGAGAAGGCCCAGCTCCTCCAGAGTGGTCATGACGTACTGGGTCACGGGTTGTCCGTCGTTGGCGGCCAGAGGAACGTAGTCCACCACCGGCCGGCGGGTAATCACCACCCCGGCGGCGTGGGTGGAGGTGTTCCGGGGCATCCCCTCGATGGCCATAGCGGTGTCGATGAGCTTTTTGGTATTGGGGTTCTCGTCGTAGGCGTCTTTGAGCTGCTTGGACAGCTTCAGGGCGTCCTCCAGGGTGATATGCAGGTTCCCCGGGCCGCCGGGGATCAGCTTGGCCAGGGCGTCCACTTCGCCGTAGGGCACTCCCAGCACCCGACCCACGTCCCGGACCGCAGCCCGGGCGGCCATGGTGCCGAAGGTAACAATCTGGGCCACATGGTCCTCTCCGTACTTGCCCTTCACATAGTCGATGACCTCCTGCCGCCGGCGGGGGCAGAAGTCGATGTCGATATCGGGCATGGATACCCGCTCCGGGTTGAGGAAGCGCTCAAAGTACAGCCCGTACTCCATGGGGTCCACGTTGGTGATATTCAGGCAGTAGGCCACCATGGACCCGGCCGCCGAGCCCCGGCCCGGGCCCACCGGAATGCCCTTCCCCTTGGCGTAGCCGATAAAGTCGGAGACAATGAGGAAGTAGTCCACAAAGCCCATCTTGCGGATCATATCCATCTCGTAGCGCAGCTGCTTCAAATACTCCGGCTTCTGCTCCGGGTAGCGCCGGGCAAAGCCGTCCAGACAGAGCCTTTCAAAGTAGGCGTCCCCGTCGGTCCAGCCCTCGGGAAGCCGGAACAGAGGCAGGTGATATCTGCCGAACTCGAACTCCACATTGCACAATTCCGCGACTTTTGCCGTATTCTCGATCGCTTCGGGGCAATCTGGGAAAAGGGCGGCCATCTCCTCCTCCGACTTGACGAAGAACTCCCGGGTCTCAAACCGCATCCGGTTGGGCTCGTCCAGGGTCTTGCCCGTCTGAATGCACATGAGAATGTCCTGCATCTCCGCGTCCTCCCGGCGGAGGTAGTGGGCGTCGTTGGTGGCGATGAGGGGGATGCCCGTCTCCCGGCTGAGACGGACAAGGGAGGCGTTCACCTGCTTCTGGGCGGCGATGCCGTGGTCCTGGAGCTCCAGATAATAGCCGTCCTCCCCAAAGAGCTCCCGCATCTCCAGGGCCACCGCCTTAGCCTGCTCGTAGTCCCCCGCCAGCAGAAGCCGGGGCAGCTCCCCCCCCAGGCAGGCAGAACAGGCAATGAGACCGGCTGCGTGCTCCCGGAGCAGGTCCATGTCAATACGGGGCTTAATGTAAAACCCCTCCAGATAGGCCTTGGACACCATATAGGACAGATTTCGGTAGCCCTCCTCATTCCGGCACAGAAGGACCAGGTGCCTTGACTCGGCGTCAAACTCGTGGACCTTCTGAAAGCGGGTGCGGCCCCGGGGCGCCACATAGACCTCGCAGCCGATAACGGGCTTCACCCCCGCCGCTTTGCAGGCTCGGTAAAAGTCGATTACCCCGTACATGCAGCCGTGATCGGTAATGGCCACCGCCTCCTGACCCAGATCCTTCACCCGCTCCACCAGCTTCTTGATGCGGCAGGCTCCGTCCAGCAGGGAAAATTCCGTATGCAGGTGTAAGTGGACAAAGGACATGGCGGGTTCCTCCTTTTTCTCTATCGCCCTCCGCAGGGGTAAGCTCCTTTGCCAGAGGAGCTTACTCCTGCTGCTCAGGCTGTGCGGCTCTGGAGAGCGTCTCCCCCGTCAGGCGGTACACCGTCCACTCATCCATGGGAACGGCGTGCATCCCCTTTGTGTAAAAGTCGATGGAGGGCCGGTTCCAGTCCAGACAGGACCACTCCAGCCGGCCGCAGCCCCGCTCCACAGCGATGCGGGCCAGCTCTTTGAGCAGGGCCTTCCCATAGCCCTGGCCCCGTTCTTCGGGCAGGACGAACAGGTCCTCCAGATAGATCCCTGCTCGGCCCAGAAAGGTGGAAAAATTGTGGAAAAACAGGGCGTAGCCCACCGCTTTTCCTCCGTTCTCGGCGAAGACCACCTCCGCCGTCTTTTTTTGGAAGAGCCACTCCCGCAGAATCTCCGGGGTAGCCACCACCTGATCGGACATATGCTCGTAATCGGCCAAGGCTTGAATAAAGCTCAAAATCAGTTCCTCGTCGCCGGGGCCGGCGGGGCGAAAGGTACAGGTCGACATAATCTTACTCCTTTCCCATTTCCACCAGCTTGCGCAGCCGGTGGTTGAGGGCAGACTTGGTGACAGGCGGGTCACAGCGTTCAGCCAGCTGGGCCAGAGTGTCCTCCGGATGAGCCAGGCGAAGAGCAGCCGCCTCCCTGAGCTTGTCCGGCAGGGTGATTAAGGCCCCTTCTCCCTCCAGCCGGCGGATGGCCTCTACCTGGGACATGGCAGCCTCTACCGCCTTGTCCAAGTTGGCGGCATCACAGTTCACCCGGCGATTCACCTTGCCCCGCAGGTCCCGCTCCAGCTTGGCATTCATCATCTCCATGGCGGCCAGCGGCGCACCAATACAGGTGAGAAAATCTTCAATCTGCTCGCTCTGTTTAAAGTATACCACTATATTTCCCTTGCGCTGGGCGGACCTGGGCTCCTGATCCAGCTCACGCATCAGGGCCACCACCTCCCGGCTCACACTGTGGTGGGAGGTAGCCAGCTCCAAGTGATAGCCTTTTCTGGGATCGGTAACCGATCCTCCCGCCAGAAAGGCCCCCCGCAGGAAGGATGCCCGACAGCAGCCCTCCTCCACTGCGGCAAAATTCAGGTGAAGGGCCAGGGCCCTGGAATCAGCGCCAAAAGCCTGATGAATCGCCGTCAGCTTCTCCGGGTCGACGATGGCAAAAACCCGTTTTCCCTCCCCCTGGGGCAGCCGATCGAAGGTGAGCCGGAAGGCCTTTTTAAACAGGGCTGGCAGCCGCCGGGCAAAGGCCTCATTCTCGGTTACGATACGGGCCTCGGCCACAGTAAAGGTGTTGCAGTAGAGCAGCACGCCGTAGGCCTCCGCCTGGGCGCAGCATCTCCGGTTCAGAGGGATGCGGCACAGCTCGGTTTTCACATCTCCTGAAAAGGACATAATCACTCCTCCAAAATGTATCGCCGCTCCCCCCGAAAGATGCGCACCGCCCGCCCGCGATATATCTCCAGCACCGCCCGAGCCAGCTTGGCCGGATCGTGGCGGGCGTAGCCGCCCTTCTCCGAGGCCACCGGCCGCTCTACCAGCTCCAGCCCCAGCCGGGCGATCCGCTCCCGGTCCACCGTCAGAGGGACGGCATCCTCCTCCCGGTATTTTTCCAGCAGCCCCGGGTCAACTTGGGTGGTGTTGGCCAGGCACAAATCCAGCAGACCCGGCGCGCCGTGGACCAGCAGGGCCTCCAGGTGGTCGGCGGCAGTATACCCCTCCGTCTCCCCGTCCTGGGTCATGATATTGCACACATAGATCTTCGGCGCATCTGCCTGGGCTACCGCCTGGGCCACTCCCTCCACCAGCAGATTGGGGATGATACTGGTATACAGACTTCCCGGCCCCAGCAGAATCAGGTCGGCCTCTCCGATGGCCTCCAGGGCCGCGGGCGTGGCCTTCGGGTGCTCAGGAATCAGGGACACATGGTGGATACGGCAGTCCTGTTCCTTCTTAAAGGCAGCAATCTGGGACTCCCCCACCACCCGGGCTCCATTTTCAAAGACAGCCTCCAGCTGCACATCGGCGCTGGTTACCGGGATCACCCGGCCAGTGATGGCCAGAACATGGCTCATCTCCGTCACCGCCTCCTCAAAGGAGCCGGTGACCCCGTTCAGGGCAGCCAGGATCAGGTTGCCGAAGGACTGTCCGGCCAGCGTTCCCTCGGTAAAACGGTAGGTAAGCAGCTTCTCCATCACAGGCTCGGTGTTGGCCAGAGCCTCCATACAGTGACGGATGTCCCCGGGCGGGGGCATTCCCAGATCCTGACGCAACATCCCGGAGCCGCCCCCGTCGTCGGCCACAGTAACGACAGCGGTGAGGTTTCGGGTATATTTTTTCAAACCCCGCAGCATCGTAGACAGCCCGGTCCCGCCGCCGATGGCAACGATCTTGGGGCCTCGCTCCCACTGCTGGAGGGTAGGATATTCCGACATAATAATCCCTCCTAGTTACGCCCCAGATCCCGGTGGCTCTCGGCCACCAGCCAGCCTTGGGCGCGTATTTTCTCCCCAAGGGCATGGGCAATGGCTACCGAGCGGTGGTGTCCGCCGGTGCAGCCCACCGAGATGACCAGAGAGGTCTTGCCCTCCTCCTCATACCGGGGCAGCAGCCAGCCCACCAGGTCCCACAGGCGGCTGAGAAATTCCTCAGCCTGACCGTTTTGAAAGACGTAGTCCCGCACGCCAGCGTCCAATCCGGTGAGGGGACGCAGCTCGGTGACATAGAAGGGATTTGGCAGAAATCTGGCGTCAAAAATCAGGTCTGCCTCCATGGGCACCCCATGCTTGAAGCCGAAGGAGGTCACCCGGACCTCCATCCGGCCCTGGTAGGCGCCTGCCCGGCCAAACATCTGCCGCAAAACCCCTTTCAGCTTGGCGGTAGACAGATTGGTGGTGTCAATAATCCTGTCCGCCCGGCCCCGCAGAGGGGCGAGCATCCGCCGCTCCAGCGCAATGGCTCCTTCCAGGCTGTCGGCATCCTCAGCCAGGGGGTGGGCCCGGCGGGTCTCCTTGTAGCGCTTGATGATGGTCCCGTCCGAGGCGTCCATAAACAGGATGCGGTAGGAGCACTTCATAGATTCCAAGGCCTCCAGGGCCTGAAACAGACCATCAAAGTTAGTTCCCGCCCGCACGTCTGAAACCAGGGCCACCCGGTCATACTCCCCCGCCCCCGCCATGCCCAGTTCTGCAAATTTGGGGATCAGAGGGGCTGGCAGGTTGTCCACGCAGAAGTAGTCCATGTCCTCCATAAAGGACGCCGCCTTACTCTTTCCCGCTCCGGACAGACCGGAAATTATGACAAATTCCATGGTATCACTCTCTTTAGTTTAAAACTTTTACTTCCATCTCCAGCTCTACGCCCGTCTGGGCCAAAACCTTCTCCTTTACCCGCTTCACCAGCTCCAACACATCCGAGTAAGTGGCGCCGCCTCGGTTGATTACAAATCCCGCATGTTTCTCCGACACCTGTACTCCCCCTACAGCAAATCCCTTCAGACCACACTGGTCGATGAGTGCGGCGGCAAAATATCCCGGAGGCCGCTTGAACATGGACCCGGCGCTGGGGTACTCCAGCGGCTGCTTTTCCTTTCTTTTGGCCGCCAGTTCCTCCATGCGGGCCTTGACGGCATATCTGTCTTCCTGCTCCAGCTTGAATCTGGCCTTCAAAATCAGGCACCTTCGGTTGGAAAAGATACTTTTCCGGTATTCAAATCCGCACTCTGAAGCGGGAAGTGTACATACTTTCCCCTCCTCATCCAGAAAGGTTACCTCCTTCAGTACTTGGGCAACCTCCCCGCCGTAGGCCCCGGCGTTCATGGTAACAGCCCCGCCCACGCTGCCCGGAATACCGCTGGCGAACTCCAGGCCGGCCAATCCCTCCTCCTGGGCACAGGCGGCCAACCGGGCCAGAGTCATCCCCGCCCCGGCGATAAGCGTGTTTCCCTCCCGGCTGCATTCATCCAAGGCGGCGGTTTTTATGAGAAAACGGTCCACTCCTTCGTCCGGAACCAGCAAATTAGAGCCATTTCCCAGAAAAAAGGGCTCAATGCCCAGTTCCCGGGCTGTTTTTACCGCCGTCTTCGCCTCCGCCGCAGTCCCGGGCAGGGCCATCAGCGCTGCCGGCCCGCCGATGCGGAAGGTAGTGTGCCTAGCCATAGGCTCTCCCTCCCGCAGCTCCATTCCGGGACAGCGCTCCCGCAGCAGCTTCTTTAATTCCTCCAGTCGTTCCATAGGCCCTCCAACGCAGAAATCCTTATCATTTGATTATAGCAGATTTTTGAGAAAAATAGAATAGGATTTCAAAAATAAGGCCCGGGCTTTGCCCGGGCCCTGATTCGTCCATCACACCAGGTTGCACAGTAGAGCCGCGCCCACCACGCCTGCGTCGTTACCCAGGGAAGCCCGTTCGATACGTACGCGGCTGCTCTTATCAAAGCTGCCCCGCCAAACCAGCTCCCGCAGAGGGTCCAGCAACAGATCGTCCTCAGCGTTGCTCACACCGCCGCCCAGACAGATAATCTCAGGCTGAAGGATATTTACCAGGTTGATCATACCGACGGACAGCCCCTCCAGGTAGTTGTGCAGCACCCGCTTGGCGGCGGGGTCACCCATCCGGGCAGCCTGGAAGGGGGTGCGGCCGCTGACCTTGAAGCTGTCTCCGTCCACAATCACCCACATCTCACTGCTCCGGTCCCGCTCCATCTCCAGCCGGGCCAGCTGGATCAAGGCGGTAGCTGAGCCATACCGCTCCCAACAGCCCCTGCCGCCGCAGCCACAAAGGATGCCGTTGGGCTTGATGACCATATGGCCAATCTCCATACCGGAGTTGGCAAAGCCGGTAAACAGCTTTCCGCCTATAATCATGCCTCCGCCGATGCCGGTACCCAAGGTGACCATTACCGCCGGGTCGCAGCCCTTGGCCGCACCGGCCCAGTACTCGCCAACGGCGGCACAGTTGGCGTCGTTGCCCAAATAGACAGGGACATCCCACTCCTTATGGAACATCTCCCGGAGGGGGACATTCTTGTCCCTGAAAGGCATGTTGGGATTCTGGACAAACAGTCCGGTTTTGTTGTCCACCACGCCGGGCAGACCTATGCCCACCGATTCAATTTTGCCGGGGTCAATCTCCCCCACCTCGCACAGCCTGCGGGCCATGCGTACCAATTCCGCACCGAATTCCGCCGCCGTCATGTCCTTGGCCACCGGCGTGGTCACCTTGTTGAAAATGTGTCCCAGCTCATTCACCAGTCCGGCCACCAGATTGGTGCCGCCTACGTCAATCCCGATATAATACATCAGCTTGCTCCTCCTTCTGTCTGCTCCGCAAACAGCTTATCCATTCGGTTGGTCAGCTCCTGGGCTGCGTTGTGACCCATCTTCCGGTTACGGTTGTTCATGGCCGCCACTTCCACAATACTGGCCAAATTCCGCCCCGGTTTTACCGGGATGGTAGCGGCAGGCACCTTCACACCCAGTATCTCGGTAAAGTGAGACTCCAGCCCAAAGCGGTCATACACCGCTTTGTCGTCCCAGGGTTCCAGGTTTACCACCAGGTCAACCTCCTGATTCAGCTTGATGGCCCCCATACCCAGCAGGCGGCTGATGTCGATGACACCAATGCCTCTCAGCTCCATATATCCCCGGATCAGGGAGGGCGCGGCAGCCATAAGGGTGTCCCGGCTGGTCACCTTAATCTCCACCGCGTCATCGGCCACTAGGCGGTGGCCCCGCTTCAGCAGCTCAATGGCTACCTCGCTTTTACCCACGCCCGACTCCCCCTGAATCAGCACGCCCTCGCCGTAAACTTCCAGCATCACGCCCGACTGGGTGATCTGAGGGGCCAGATGGTTGAACAGACTGCTGATCAGCGCACTCATAAACACGGAGGTCTGCTGGGTGGAGCGCAGCACCGTCCGCCCGTGCTTCTCCGCCATTTCCATACACTCGGGGAATGCCTCCAGCCCCCGGGTGAGAATCAGAGCGGGCACAGGATAGGCCAGCAGACGGTCAAAGCTCTCCTGTCGCTGCTCCCGGGCCAGTCCGCTGAGATAGGTATGTTCCGTCAGGCCGATGAGCAGCAGGCGCTCGGTATCAAAGTGCTCAAAAAAGCCTGTCAGGGGCAGGCCGGGCCGGTTGATGTCCAGCGCCCTGAGAGGGACATTCTCATAATCGGGGGCCATACACAAAATTTCCAGGTTAAACTCTCGGATGATCTCCCCCAGTTTCACGCTCTTTTGCTGCGCTGACATGAATCAGACTCCTTTCATCTGCCGTATTCCGCCCTGTCTCCGGGGCAAGCTCTCTCCTGTATTTTCTTTTTTAGTATAATCGAAGAAGGGGTTTTCTGTCAATTCCTTACCGTCGATTCAGGGCAGCAAAACATAAAAAATCTCCCGTGCCAGGCACGGGAGATTTTTTATGTTCCATTACACAGCGCGGGTGACCTTACCGGAACGGAGGCATCTGGTACAGACGTAGACGTGAGTGGGGGTACCATTCACGATTGCCTTTACCCGCTTCACGTTAGGCTTCCAGGCGCGGTTGGAGCGGCGGTGGGAGTGAGAAACCTTGATGCCGAAGGTCACGCCCTTGTCGCAAAATTCGCATTTGGCCATGTTGCTTACCTCCTCGCTATGAGAATCTATAAAAGCCTCAGAAAATTACCCTTAAAAAAGCTTCGAGTGATATCATAACAGATATTCCGCCGGAATGCAAGCATTTTTTTCAAAGTTCCGATTCAACCTCATCCTCCGGGGCGAGGGGCCGCCTTACCGGAACATGCCTGCCACCCGCTCCACGGCAGTCCTGGTAGCCTCAGCCTCGCCGAAAGCAGTGAGGCGCACGTAGCCCTCCCCGCTGGGGCCAAAGCCCGCACCAGGGGTTGTGGCCACGTTGGCCCGATCCAGCACCTGGTCGAAGAAGTCCCAGGATCCCACGCCATCGGGCGTCCTGAGCCAGATATAGGGAGCGTCTACCCCTCCGAAGCAGGTCAACCCGGCAGCGGCAAGTCCTTCCCGAATGACTTGGGCATTTCTGCGGTAATAGTCAATATTTTCCATAATCTGGGCCCGGCCCTCTGGGGTATAGACAGCGGCGGCCCCTCGCTGAACCACATAGGGCACGCCGTTAAATTTGGTGCACTGGCGGCGGTTCCACAGGCTGTTCAGCTTCACCCCGCCCCGCTCCAGTTCCATGGGCACAACGGTGTAGGCACAACGGTTGCCGGTGAAGCCGGCGGTCTTGGAGAAGGATCTGAACTCAATGGCACAGGTCCGGGCCCCCTCAATCTCAAAGATGGTGTGGGGCACGTCCTCGCTGGTGATGAAGGCCTCATAGGCGGAGTCGTACAAAATCACCGCGCCGCTGGCGTTGGCGTAGTCCACCCAGACCTTTAACTGGTCCTTTGTCAGCACCGCCCCGGTGGGATTGTTGGGGGAACAGAGATAGATAATGTCTGGCGTCTCCTCAGGGGGCTCGGGAGAAAAACCGTTTTTCTCCACACAGGGCATGTAGACCAAGCGGTTCCACCTGCCCAGCTCCTCCTGGTACTCCCCGGCCCGGCCGGCCATAGCGTTCGTGTCCACGTAGACGGGGTACACCGGATCACACACCGCCACCACATTGTTCACTCCGAAGATATCTCCGATATTGCCGCAGTCGCTCTTGGCCCCGTCAGAGACGAAAATCTCACCGGGCCGGATATCCACTCCCCGGGCGGCGTAGTCTCCCTGCGCGATGGCCTCCCGGAGGAACTCGTAGCCCTGCTCCGGACCGTACCCGTGGAAGCCCCCGGCGGTGCCCATCTCGTCCACCGCAGCGTGCATCGCCTGGATAACTGCGGGTACCAGAGGCAGGGTCACATCACCGATGGACAGCTTGATGATGTCCGCCTCCGGGTGGGCAGCGGTGTAGGCGCCGATGCGCCGGGCCACCTCCGAGAACAGATAACTGCCCGGCAGCTTTAAAAAGTTTTCGTTTACCTTTACCATGGACAACCAGCTCCTTTTCCATTTGGGGGATTATACCACATCCCGCACCTGCCGTAAAGGGGAAAATACGCTCACAGCGCCTCTGGCACAAAGCCCCGGGATGTAAGAACCATCTGCTCCCGACAGCCGCAGTCCCGGGCCAGCTCTGTGGCCATGGGGAAGGCGTGGAGAAGCGAATCTGCGCTGTGGCTGTCGCCGGTGATACAAATGGGGATATTTCGTTCCCGCATGGCCTGCAGCAGCCAGGGAGCTGGATAGGGCGTAGAGCGGTAACCCCTTGACATGGCTCCGGTATTGATTTCACAGATTACCCCCTTCCCGGTCAGCCGGTCCAGAGCCTCCAGGGCGGCGGAGACATACCGGGGATCGCTGGCGTCGAACAGCCTGTCCCCCTCGTTGAACTTGGTGATCAGGTCAAAGTGGCCCACAATCTGACAGCCGGTTTTCTCCGGGACCTCCCCCACCAAGTGGTAGTAGTCCCGGACGAAAGCGTAAAAGTCCCCGCTGTAGTGCTGTTCCACGTTTCGGAGGAACATCTCCGGAGAGTGGTCCACCCCCAGCCAAGCCCCCTCCTTCTCCACAAAGTGGACCGAGCCGATGACGTAGTCCCAGTCCCCCCCATCGGGAGCCCAGAAATAGTCTCGCTCTATCCCCAGAAAGATATCCAGCCAGCCGGCGTACTTCTCCCTGAGACGGAGGACCTCCGCCCGGTAGGCGGGCATGGCCTCCGGCAGCATAGCTGCGCCGTCCGGAGCCAGCGACGGCCCGTGGCCTGAAAAACCCAGGGAATTCATCCCCAGCCCTATAGCCGCCCGGACCATCTCCTCCGGTGTGTTCTTTCCGTCGCAGAAAGCGGTGTGGGTGTGCAGATTCTGAATCATGTCATCTTCTCCTGTTTCACCTTGTGATCAATCACATGGCGGGAGGCCAGCTCGGCCCGTACATCATCTACCGAAATACCTGTCTCCACCATCAGTACCATTATATGATACATCAGATCGGCAATTTCGTAAACCGTTTCCCGCTTGTCCCCCGCCTTACCGGCAATAATAACCTCAGTGCACTCCTCTCCCACCTTTTTGAGAATTTTGTCAATCCCTTTTTGAAAGAGATAGGTAGTGTAAGAGTCCTCGGGCAGGTTCTTTTTCCGTCCCTCCAGCAGGGTATACAGGCCCTCCACAGAGAAGGACTCTCCCACTTCACCCACAAAAACCTTGTCATTGAAACAGGAGTCAGTCCCCAGATGGCATGCGGGGCCCTCCTTGTCCACCAGGACCACCAAGGCGTCCCGGTCACAGTCGGCAGTAATATTTACAATGTGCTGGACGTTTCCGCTGGTTTCCCCTTTGCGCCACAGCTCCTGCCGGGACCGGGACCAGAAGCAGGTGCGGCCCTCCCGCATGGAGATTTCCAGACTCTCCTGGTTCATGTAGGCCAAGGTGAGTACCTTCTTGCTCCGGACATCCACCACTATAGCAGGAATAAGACCCTTCTCATCAAATTTCAGCTGGCCGATGGTCAACATAGCATCACCCTTTCTGCAAAAACAGGGGACGGCGAAGACGCCGTCCCTCATACATCTCTCCCAGGGACCGCCGCTTCCAGCGACCCTTTCATAATCTGACAGGTATCCCCTCCGCCGCCAGAGCACGCTTCAGCTCGGAGATGTTCACCTGTCCGAAGTGAAAGATGGAGGCGGCCAGGCCGGCGCCCACCCCCGGCAGGGTCCGGAAGAGGGTGACAAAGTCTTGAATGCTCCCTGCCCCCCCGGAGGCAATGACCGGCACATCCACCACACCGCAGACGGCGGAGAGCATCTCCAGATCGAAGCCGTCCTTTACGCCGTCGGTGTCAATGCTGTTGAGGACGATCTCCCCCGCCCCGCTGGCCACGCCCGACTTGATCCACTCGATGGCGTCCAGGCCGGTGTCCTCCCGGCCGCCCCTGGCAAAGACCCGAAACTGTCCGTCCACCCGCTTGGCGTCCACGCTGAGCACCACACATTGATTTCCGTAGCGTCTGGCCGCCCTGGAGATCAGGGAGGGGTCCCGAAGAGCTCCTGAGTTGACGCTTACCTTGTCCGCACCGCATTTCAGCACCCGGTCAAAGTCGTCCAGGGTGTTGATGCCGCCTCCCACAGTGAGGGGAATAAAGACACAGGCAGCGGTCTGCCGTAGAACATCAGTAAACAGGGCACGGCCCTCGGCGGAGGCGGTAATGTCGTAAAAGACCAGCTCGTCCGCCCCGCACCCGCTGTAATACCGGGCCAGTTCCACCGGGGAACTGACATCGGCCAGGCCCTGGAAATTGACCCCCTTCACCACCCGGCCGTCCTTCACGTCCAGGCAGGGGATGATCCGCCGGGTAATCACTGGGGGCCGCCCTCTTCGATGGCCTGCTTCAAATCCAGCGCACCGGTGTACCAGGACTTGCCCACGATGACGGCTTCAACACCCATCCGCTTCAGGGCCTGGATATCCGCGTTGCAGGACACGCCGCCGGCGGCGATGACACAGCAGCTCACCTCACTGCGCAGGAATTGCAGCCGGGCGAAAGAAGGGCCGGACTGCATGCCGTCGGTGTCGATGTCGGTAAAAATAATATTCTGAATTCCCAGCTCCTCCATCTGCCTGGCAAAGTCCAGATAGTTCTCTCCGCTCTCCTTCACCCAACCGGCAGTGCGGACCAGTCCGTCCTTGGCGTCAACGCCCACAACAATGCGCTCCGGCCCATACTTCTCCAAAGCCGCCTTTACAAAGTCCGGGTCGCTGACGGCGGCGGAGCCGATGATGGCCCTCCAGATCCCCAGGGCAAAGACCTCCTCCAGATCCTCCATGGAGCGGATACCGCCTCCCAGCTCAGTTTTCAGGCCCACCTGGATCACAGCCTTGACCAGCTCCGAGTTTTTGCGGACGCCGTCCTTGGAGCCGTCCAGATCCACAATGTGGAGATACCGGGCCCCAGCCTCATAAAAGGCCCTGGCGGTGGCCACCGGGTCCTCGGCCACCTGCTGCACCGTGTTGAAATCGCCCTTCAGCAGACGAACCACTTTTCCATCCTTCAAATCAATTGCGGGAATGATTAACATAATGTTTCCTCCTTATAATTTACAAAACGCTTTCAATATGTTCAGTCCCACCGCTCCGCTCTTCTCCGGGTGGAACTGGACTCCGCAGACATTGTTCCGCGCCACCGCGGCAGTCAGCTCAGGACCATACTCGGCGGTGGCAATGGTATGCTCCCCGCAGTCCGTCCCGGCGTAGGAATGGATAAAATAGACGCAGTCTCCCTCTTTTATGTACCGGAACAGGGGGTGAGCCGGCCTGTCTCCGGGAAAATGGAGGGCATTCCAGCCCATATGGGGTACCTTGTACTCCGCTGGAACTACCGGCCGAATGGCCTGCACAGACCCCGGGATCAGTCCCAGCCCCCGGTGTCGACCATACTCCGTACTGTAATCCAGGAGCAGCTGCATCCCCAGGCAGATGCCCAGCAGCGGCTTGCCCTTTTCCGCCTCCCGGAGGATAGCCTTGTCCATTCCGGTGCGGCGCAGGGCCGCGGCGGCGTCACCGAAGGCCCCTACCCCGGGGAGAATCACCCGGTCAGCTGAGGCCAGCACACCTTCGTCTCCGGTGATAACCGCCTCCGCGCCGATGGCCTGGAGAGAACAGGTCAACGAAAACAGGTTGCCCACCCCGTAGTCCACAATGGCCAGCATCACAGCACCCCCTTGGTGGAGGGAATTTCCTGGGAAAACCGGCCGTCAATGGAGACTGCTGTCCGGAGAGAGCGGGCCAGGCTCTTGAACGCCCCCTCAATGATGTGGTGGCTGTTTTCTCCGGCCAACTGGCGAACATGGATTGTCATATCCGCCCGGCGGGCGAAAGCGATGAGAAATTCTTTAATCAATTCTGTGTCGAACGTCCCCACTTTTTCTGTGGGGACATTCAGTCCATAGCTCAGCATTCCCCGGCCGCTGATATCCACTGCGGTGAGCATAAGGGCCTCGTCCATGGGCAGCGTACAGGAGCCGTAGCGGACAATGCCCCGCTTATCCCCCAGGGCTCGTGCAAAGGCGTCTCCCAGGCAGATGCCAATGTCCTCCACCGTGTGGTGGTCGTCCACCCAGATGTCCCCCTTGCAGGCGATATTCAGGTCAAACCGGCCGTGGCGGGCAAAGAGGGTCAGCATATGGTCCAGAAAGCCGCAGCCTGTCTCAATCTCGCTCTTCCCCGTGCCGTCCAGCTCCAGAGAGAGTCGAATATCCGTCTCCGCCGTCGTGCGGGACAGCTCCGCTCTGCGCATCTCAGCCCGCCTCCTTCAAAATTTCCCGGATCCTGTCCAGAAAAATATCCATCTGCTCCCGGGTTCCGATAGTGACGCGGAGCCAATCGGAAATCTCCGCCCTGTCCCAGTGGCGGACCAGCACCCCTCTGGCCTTCAGCGCCCGGTAGAGGGCGCCCCCCTCCACCTGGGGGCAGCGGATAAAAATAAAGTTGGCCAGGCTGGGGATAGTCTCAAATCCCAGCTTGTTCAGTTCCAATCTGGTATAGGCCCGGTTTTCCTGAATCTTTCTGCTATTATCCGCATAGTAGCTGTCGCTGTCCAAAGTGGCCAGGGCCGCAGCGGCGGTCAAACGGTTGATATTATAGGAATTAGTGGAGTATTTAATCTTCTCCAGATCGGCAATAAGCCCCTGATCGGCCACAGCGAACCCCAGCCGCCCTCCCGCCAGAGAGCGAAACTTGGAAAAGGTTTGACACACCAGCAGGTTGCCGTATTTTTGGATGAGAGGCAGGCAGCTCTCCCCGCCGAAATTGATGTACGCCTCGTCGACAAGGACCACATGGTCCGGGTTGGTACGGACAATCTCCTCAATTCCCTGCACCGGAACAGCCCGGCCTGTGGGGGCGTTAGGGTTGGCGATCACAATGTTCCGGTGCAGCCCGCAATAGTCCGCCGGATCCAGGATGAAGCCCTCTTTCAGAGGGATCTCGGTGTAAGGCACCTGATACAGGTTGGCGTACACCGGGTAAAAGCCGTAGCTGATATTAGGGAAAGCCACAGGGCGTTCTCCATCGCAGAACGCCATAAAGGCAAAGCTGAGCAGTTCGTCGGAGCCGTTGGCCAAAAAGACGTTGTCCGCCTCCACGCCGTACCGCTCTGCCAGCTTTTCCCGCAGGGCCCTGCCCTCCGGGTCTGGATAAAGGTTCAGACGCCCAATCTCCCCGGCATTCACTGCCGCCAGCACGCCGGGCGCGGGTGGATAAGGGGACTCGTTGGTATTCAGCTTTACATACTGCATGTCCTGGGGCTGCTCCCCCGGGACATAAGCCTCCAGTTTTTCAAAACGGGCGCTCATATATCTGCTCATTGATCCGCCTCCCTATTCTCCCGGCAATATTCATCCACCCGACAGCACAGTCGGGTAATCTTCTCATATTTGAATTTGTAGCTCACCTTGTTGGCAATGAGTCGGGCGCTGATTGGAACGATAGTCTCTTTGACCTCCAGATCGTTTTCCAGCAGAGTCTTTCCCGTCTCCACAATATCCACGATTACATCGCTCAACCCAAGCAGAGGAGCCAGCTCAATGGAGCCGTGCAGCTTGATGATGTCGATATCCCGGCTCTGAGCGCTGTAGTAGCTGCTGGCGGTCTTGGGGAACTTGGTGGCCACCCGCAGGGTCCGGTCCCGGTGGTCCCTGAAATCCCGCTTTCCGGCTACGCACATCCTGCACTTTCCCACACCCAGGTCCAGCAGCTCGTAGACCTCCGGCTGGCACTCCAGCAGAATATCCTTCCCCGCGATGCCCACGTCGGCGGCGGCCCGCTCCACATAGATGGCCACGTCACTGGGCTTAACCCAGAAATAGCGCACACCGACCGCCTGATTTTCAAAGACCAGCTTTCTGTTCTCCTCCCGGATGACGGGACAGGGATAGCCTGCCTCTTCCAAAATCTGATAGACTATCTCCCCCAGGCGCCCCTTGGGCAGGGCAATATTCATCACGACTCCTCACCCCACCTTCCGCACCGTTCGGAAGGACAGCCCCTCCGGCATACACCGCTCCACCCGGACGCTCCGGCCTTCTCTGCGGCAGGCCTCGGCCTCGCGCAGAACGGCGGGCACGGGGGTCTTATCGTCATACAGCAGCAGCACGTCTGCGTCAAACTCCGTCTCTCTCTCTCCCAGCCGCTCCAGCAGATTCATATACACTGCAAAGCCTACCGCCGCGTCCCCACGGCCCATCTGCCGCAGCAGATTGTCATACCGCCCGCCGGACAGCACACCGCTGGGCAGGCCGGGCAGATAACCCCGGAAGATCAGGCCGTTGTAATAGTCCATGTCGTTAACAATGGAGAAATCCAGCCGCAGGTGTCCCTCCGGCACCAGCTCGCACACCTCCTGCAGTTCCCGGAGAGCGGATGCCATCCGTTCTCCCCGGACCATCTCCTCCAGCTGGGGCAGCAACCGGGCCGGCGGGCCATAGAGGACTGTCAGTCGCTTCAGATCCTCCGTCATCTCCGGGTCCAGCCCCAGCTCCCGGCACAACCCACCCAGAGCAGCTACATTTTTCTCCCCCATCCGCTTCAGCAGCTCGGACCGACAATCCTCCGGCACCTCTCCGCCGTCTAGCAGCCCGGCTACAAACCCCAGATGGCTGACATCCAGCAGATAATCTCCGCTGATGATCTCCAAGCTTTTGGCAGCCAGCATCAGCACCTCGCCCATAGCCACCAGGTCGATCTCCCCCACACATTCCAGGCCTGTCTGCATGATTTCCCGAAATCCTCGGGTCATGGGTGAAGTGCGGTAGACATTCTCGCTGTAATACACCTTCTGCAGTCCCGCTCCCTCCTTGGCATTCTTTACGATGGAGAGGGTCACATCCGGTTTCAAGGCCATCAGTTGTCCATCCGCATCTGTAAAGGTCAGGATGTCCTTGCTGACCAGAAAGCTCTTGTTGTGTACGTACAGATCGTAGGGCTCAAACTTGCTCATTTTATATTGGATATATCCATAGCCGCGGTACAGCTCCCGCAGCCGCTGTATCGTCTGCTCACTTTGCATCTGTTCCATATGCTTCCTCCTTCCGCATCCTTTTGGAATGCGACGCCGCTTTTATGCTTTATTATAGTAGTGCAATAGTTTGAAGAAGTCAACATGAAATTTTAAAAAAACTGCCCCAATATCTTGGGGCAAAAAGTCTTAATTTGTATAAGATAACAAAATCAGTTCAGGGGGACCAGCCCTCCATCCCGGTCTGGAGCTTCTCCAGCGCTTTTTTCTCAATGCGGGATACATCCCGCCCCGGGTATTGTAAACGATGGCTTCTAAAAATCGGCTTCCAGCTGTCGGAAGCGAAACTTGATGATGATCTGCTTGTCGGCGGCCAATTCCACCCGTTCGATGAGGCTGACCAACAGCTCCCGATTGGTGGAGGCGGTTTCCAGGAACCGCTCCACCAGTTTTTTTGCCAGGTCGGCCTGTTCTGCGGGGGAGTAATCCGGGCGGTCCAGCTGGCTGAGACGCTGCTCCAGGACGGCGCGGTCAGACTTGACCTTGGTGTAGATGCGCTGGAAGTCGGACTCGTCCAGGATGCCGCCCAGCTTATCCATATAGACCTTGTCCAGATGGGCGGTCAGACTGTCGATTTTGGCCTTGAGGGTGTTGATCTCCTTCTCGATGTCCGCCTCTGCGACGGCCTTGGCCACCGCTCTCTGCGCCTGGGGTAAAAGCCGATCCGCTTGCAGGTAGGCCCCACAGACCTCCCGCACCTTCTCCACCACCGCCTGGGTGACCGTCTCCTCCTTGATGGTGTGGCTGGTGCAGACCCCCGCCTTGGTGAACCGCTGGTAGGTCCGGCAGACGAAATACAGCCGGTCCTCCCCCGCCGCGTTCTTCCGGTTGAGCACCGCCAGCGGATAACCGCATTCATGGCAGAAGATCAGACCCTTGAGCAGGAAGTCGTATGTCCGGCTGCGGGTGTGCCTGCGGCTGTCCACCAGTGCCCGTACTTTATCGAAGGTCTCCCGGTCAATGATAGGTTCATGGGTACCCTCTACCACCACCCAGTCCCGGCGGTCCTGCTTGATGCACTTCTTGGACTTGTAGTTGATTTTCCGGGTGCGGCCCTGGACCATGCTGCCGACGTAGGTTTCATTTTGCAGCATGTCGGAAATGCGCTCGCTGCTCCATAGGCCGGTGTAGGGGCCAGGATTCGTCACGGTTAGTCCTGCATAGGCTGCTGGAGTTGGGATACCCTCGGCGTTGAGTTGCGCTGCAATCTGACGGCAGCTGATTCCTTCCAGGGCCATGCTAAAAATCCGTCGTACCATGGGGGCCACATCCTCATCGATGACAATCTTGTTCTTCTCCGTTGGGTGCATCTTGTAGCCGTAGACCGGCTTGCCGCCGATGAACAGGCCCTTTCGCTGCTTGTCGTGCTTGACGCTGGAAATCTTCTTTGAGATGTCCTTGGCGTACATGTCGTTCATGATGGCACGGAAGGGCGTGATATCGTTGGCTGTAGAGTCCACCCCAGTGTCGATGCCGTCCAGTAGAGAGATGTAGCGGACCCGGTGCTCCGGGAAATACCGTTCCATGTAGTGGCCGGTGAGGATGTAGTCGCGGCCCAGGCGGGATAGGTCTTTGGTGATGACCATGTTGACCTTCCGGGCCTCTATGTCGGCGATCATGCGCTGAAAATTCGGGCGGTCGAAGTTGGTCCCGCTCCAGCCGTCGTCGATATAGGTATCGTAGACACTGAGGCGGTGCTGCTGGACAAACTCGTTGAGCAGGGACTGCTGGTTGTTGACACTCTCGGACGGGCCTTCGCTCTCATCCTCCTTTGATAGTCTGATGTATAATGCCGCATGGTAGTCCATGGGGTTGCTTATCTCTAAGTACATGTCATACCTCCTGAGATAAGCGGCCATTCATCGTGATAATTGTACCATTTTACACTTATCATGTCAAAAAATTGCATAATCTCGGAGATTTTTCTCTATAAAAAACCGCAGGGAACAGAAAATCAATTCCTGCGGGTTTTCTCCTTTTTTTGTGAAAAGGCAGCGGACGCTCACTGTCTGCCTGTCTCGCTTCATATGCAAGCCCTCCTCTCTTAAACCAGTAAAGACTATGCGGCAAATCAACAGAGATTTCCTGTTTCCCGCAAAGAAACGCCGCACTTGAAACCAAGTGCGGTGCGACAGCAATTGACAAAGTCTCCCTATGCCTTTACAATGGAACTGCAGGGAGGTGCTTTAATGCGGCCGGGATTGGATAAATATATGAGGAAGCTGAGATTGGAATCAAAGCGACAGGAAAATCAGGGGAAACCGCCAATTGCCTCCCCCGATGTTGTGCAGACTGCGGACTTTGTCTTCTCGCTGTTGCCGTACTGCGGCAATGACAGCGGCCAACTTCTCTTGGCCAAACGCAAAACGAGCCGAAAGGAGCAGTACCTGGTAAAGCACGCATATTCAGACTGTGCGGCAAATGAATTTGTTTATACGAAGCTGGCACAGGCAATGGGCTACCGGATGCCGGATTCGGTCCTGTTTCAGCTCTCCCCTGGAGAGAAGCGTTCCTATTTTAAAACAGAATATATTATTGGTGAGAGATATCTGAACTTTACCCAACGTGTTTACTCTGCTGCCCAGGCACGCGAATGTGCGGAAAATTGGAGTCAATTTTTCAGTTTTCAAGCCCTATATTCTATAACTGATGAGGGGGATAAACTGGAAGTCTATTTAGCAGATGACAGTCAAATCTACCGGGTTGATACCACAGATGCCTTTCCGCTTCACAACATGCATTACGATAACGCCGGTGCTTTAATGGTCCATCATTTCCAACAGCAGAAAAATATGGCATCTCCGTTGGCAAATATCAGCCTGTTGCCTGTATTTCGTGCAGAGCAGTGCGACCGGGAACTGAAAGAAATAGAGCAGCTGTACCCAGAGGGCCGGGCTCATTATCTGGAACCCTTTGTGAAAATCCAAGAAGTTTCTTTTGAATATATCGATGACTTTTTGAATGTGCTTTGCTATATTTACCCGGATTGCGTTGGAGACTTTTTCAAGCAATACCTCAAAGCTCTGAAGCAGCAATGCTATGAATACTGGAAGAAAAATCGGTGAGGCCAGGCCTCACCGATTTTGTGCATGATATGGAATTCGATCCAATTTGTTGACAGACAGGATGGGAAACGGCCACTTTGGTTCTTCCCAAATACTGCCGCGAAACAGTCGTGTCCGTTTTACCACCAATACTGTGTCAAACTTTTCTGCTCTCCAGTCCGTCAGCATACGTTGTAAACCGGGCCGGGCCAAATCATGCCCGGCATATCCCGCATCCTCATAATACCCTGTAATCTTTATATCATGTTCTCGAGCAAAAACCTCCAGCCTGCTGCGCTGTCTGGACAGGACCTGCTGGTACATCTCAGGTTCGCCTCCAACATCTACGCGACAATAGATCGCAGCACGCCTCCTCTGCATAAAACTCACCTCTTTTCCATTGTTCCACAGGGCAAGAGCAAAATTTGCTGCAAAAAGTCATCGCATTTCAATCAGCCCCTCCAAAAAAGCGTCGAAGTCCGGCGCCAGGTGGATACTGAGTTCATACCCCTTTCTGACCTCAACCTTGCTGATAACGATCGACAAGAGCATTTTCTTCTCCTCCATTGTTCCATTCTCAAAAATATAGCTCAGCCCGCAATATTTTCGCTGCTTGACCTCGATTTCCCGGCGTAGCTGCTCCGCGTTTTGAAGTTTCGCCTCCAACTCGTACAGTTGTGCCGTCTCCCGCTCAATCTTCTGCTCGGTCTCTTCCAAAATGGATTTCAGCAACGGCAATTTGAATTTGCTTTCTCCCCGCAGCGCCCTGGCAACCTCATTGCGCAGCGTCTCCTCGTCGTTTCGCATCTTCTCCAGGTCCTCCTGAACCTGCTTGTACTTTTGTCGTCTGTTCTCCAACGCGATTTGATATTTATATTCCAGAATCGTCTCCACCGGCAGCGCCTCCAGCTGTTCCAGCAGAGCGGATATCGCGTTCCGGAAAGCCTCCTCAATTCGGTGGGCGCGATAGGTCCTTGGGCCGTCACATTCCACTGGAACTCCGTCGATGCTGGCATTGCACCGATACACTCTCTGGTCCCGTCGGTAGAGGGAGCCATCCTTTCTCCGATACTCCTTCCGGTGCACAGTGCTGTTCATTCTGGCCCCACAGTGGCTACAGTATAAAAATCCGCTCAAAAGCGCTTTCCCCTTGGTCTGCATCGGTATCGTCATGGTATGATCTCCTTTTCTTCGATTTAACCGGATTTCTTGTACCTGCGTAAATGTGTCCTCGTCAATGATTTGAAGCTCTTGCAGATGCGGCGATTCAACATCTCCTTTGCGCAGGAAACCCAGGTACAAACGATTAGACAAGATTCGAGCAACGGAAGCCTGGTTCCATCGCTTCCCTTTCCTGGTTGTGTATCCTTGCATATTTAGGAAGTTGGCAATGCGCATAGGCCCCAGGCCCTCCCGCTTGGCCTTACCGAACATCAACTGCACAACCTCTGCTTCCTGTTCACAGACGCGCAGGTCGTTCATAGGCTGATTCTTTTTGTTGAGGCGATGGCCCCGGACCAACTCATATCCGTATGGGCAGCATCCGCCGGTAAAAAAACCGGCTTCTGTCAGTTGGCGAATCCGTGTACGGGTGCGTTCGGATATCTTTTCGCTCTCCCCAGCGGCCTGCCAATATCGGATGTAGTTGGTCAGCTTGTCCACGTGGTTGTCAAATCGCTGTTCCCCCTCACAGACACTCCACACGGCGATCCCATTCCGGGTCAGCCATTCCACTACAAACGGCGTCTCATCATCCCGCCGCCCGATGCGGTCAAACATATAGACCAGCAGGATGTCGTACTTCCCGGCTAGAGCATCCTCCCGAATTTCCAGAATGGCGTCCCGCTGCTGCATGGTCAGTTTATAGCCGGAAACTCCTTTTTCTGAAAACTCTTTGATAATCGTCCAACCTCGTTCCTGGGCAAAGGTCCGGCAGGCAATGCGCTGCATAGGGATGTCATTCTTCTCCACCTGCCCCTGGTCTGATACGCGGTAAAGGCAATAAACTCTGTTCATAGTCATGCTCCTTTCAAATTGATAGGTTTATTTTAAGGGTTGTGACTGAACAGAGCACGGCTTTTGCTCCGACAGAGCGGAAAATATGTAGTGCCAGATACTGGCCTGTGGCGTATCGCTCTCAAAAATTACTTTTACCGGTGAATGATTGACTGCTAATGTCAGTTCACGTTTGGGAAAGTCGTATTTCATGTTCAACATCTCCTAAATAATATTGATATATAAAAAAGCTGCCCTTTCGGACAGCTGGATCAAAATATCTTGGTGGGATGCGAACCGTTTGGTAGAGGATACGAGTTGCATCCCCAATCGCCCTATTCAATCTTGCACCTCAATCTAGAGGTGCTTTTTTGTTATAGTCGGCCATGTACCTGCAATAGTTAAATTAATTTCAAGTAATAAAACACCGTTAATAAAAAGTTTAGTACTTTCAAGTTATAAACTTGATTGTTGGGCATAATTATGATATACTCATTAAAAAAGGTGGTGAGTCCAATACAAAAGTTTAATCTGAAAAAGCGTGACCTCTATTTAAATCGCACGATTGCATTTCAGGATACCGAAATGATTAAAGTCATCACCGGCATCCGGCGCTGCGGAAAATCCAGCCTTATGAAGCTGATGGTCCAGCACTTGCGTGAGAATGGTATTGCTCAGGAACAGATTCTGGAAATGAACTTTGAATCCATGCGTTTTCCGGACATGGATGCCAGGGGCTTTTATGAATATGTAAAAGCTCGCATTCTGCCGGATAAACGGATGTATCTGTTCTTTGATGAGGTGCAGCGAATTCCTGGTTGGGAAAATGCAGTCAACTCCTTCCGTGTAGATTTTGATTGCGACATCTATATCACAGGTTCCAACGCTTATTTGCTCTCATCTGAGTTGTCCACTTACCTTTCGGGCCGATACGTCGAGATCAAGGTACTTCCCCTCTCTTTCAAAGAATTTTTGGATTTTCATGGGTACACGGTAATGGAGAAAAAATCACCTACCGGGGCATTGAAACGCCGAATCACCGACCAGGACGGCGATATCTACAATGAGCGAGAACTGTTCAACGAATACGCTCGCTTCGGCGGGATGCCCATGCTGGCAGATGTGGGACTGGAAATCGACCGTGTCACTGCTGCTTTGGATGGTGTGTACTCTGCTGCTGTTGTCAATGATATTCTGGAACGGGAAAAGCGCAAAGGCCGCAGAACCATCACCGACCCAATCCTGCTCCGGAAAATCATCATGTTCCTTGCGGATAACATCGGCAACAATGTATCTGCGACCTCCATCGGGAACACGCTGGTCAACGAGGGCCTGTTAGAAGAAAAAGGCCGCAGGAAACCTGCGGTGCATACTATCCAAACCTATATTGAGGCATTGCTGGAGGCCTATATCTTCTATGAGATCAAGCGGTTCGACATCAAGGGCCGGGAGTATCTGCGGACGCTGGGCAAGTATTACATCGTGGATATGGGCCTGCGGAATTATCTGCTGGGTTATCGGGATGGGGACAGCGGGCACATTCTGGAGAATATCGTCTATTTTGAACTGCTTCGGCAAGGATATGATGTAGCTATCGGCAAGATTGACAATCAAGAAGTGGACTTCATCGCTACTAAGGCGGATGAGAAGAAGTATATCCAGGTCACAGAGAATATGAATGCGCCGGAGACACGGGAGCGGGAGTTAGCTCCGCTGCGGAAGATTCGGGATAATTACGAAAAGTTGGTGATTGCGTTGGATTGTGACTTGACGCAGACGCAGGATGGGATTAAGATTGTAAAAGCATTAGATTTTCTGATAAAGTAAAATTACCCTGTTTTACAATTAGATAGAATTAAAATTGGATATTTTTAAATTTTGATGGAGGAAAAATAATGAATATCAAACCTTATGATAAAACAATTAGAGATATACTAGGCTCTAAACGCCAATTTTTTATTCCGCGTTTCCAAAGAGAGTACTCGTGGGAGAAAAAGAACTATCAGGAATTTTTTGAAGATATGATGGGAAATTTAGTGATTGATGGTGGAAAAATTGCTTCCAGTCAATATTTTTTGGGTACTATGCTTTTTATCGGAAATTTTACCGAAGGAACTGAACAGGTTATTCATGTTGTTGATGGACAACAGCGTTTAACTACAGTTACTATTTTATTCTCTGCACTGTCAGACCGCTTTAGAGAGTTAGGAGAGGAAACTCTTAGTCGCCAAATGTTTAATTATATTATGACCCAAGATGATGACGGTAAAGAAGTTCGAATTTTAAAGAGCAAAACAAATTATCCGTTTTTTGCATATTTTATCCAGGATAAAGAAAAAAGTGTTCAGCCAGAAGCTGCAACAGAAGAAGAAAATTGTATAAAAGAGACATATGACTATTTCTCAACACAGTTGAAAACTGAAAAACTTAAATCCATGCTAAAGCGAAAACACGGTAGTGACGTGGTAAATGTGCTTTCTGAGATTGATATTTTAAAGGCGTTGAGGGATCAAGTCTTAAATTCTACTTTCGTATCAATTTCTACCACTGATCGGGATCAAGCAAACAAAATTTTTGAAATATTAAATGCTAAGGGGAAACGATTAGCCCATATTGATTTAATTAAAAACAAACTTTTTGAAATATTGAAAAAAGAAGAACCTGCTGACTTTGCCGAAGAATCTTGGAAACAGCTTAAAGAAATTTTGAATTCTGGCAAAGAAACTGTGGGATTAGCAACATTTTATCGACATTTTTGGATTTCCAAATATAAAAAGTCTTCGTCCAACAGACTTTACGATGACTTTAATACCGTAATTCCCAAAAACGAACCTGCATATGTTCAATTTCTTAATGATTTACTGTCCAATGCAAAAATTTATATGCAAATTGTTAATCCAAAAAGAGAGGACTATGGGAATAGAAAAGAGTATTATTGGCTTGTCCAAAGTTTAAACGCTCTCAATAATTATTTCAATGTTGTGCAAGTGCGTGTAGCTTTACTTGCCTTACTAGATGTCAAACAGCGCGAAATTATTGACCTGCCAATGCTAAAATCCTCTATTCTATACTTGGAAAACTTCCACTTTGCATATAATGCAGTTCTTTCAAGCCGTGCAAATCGTCTTGAAAAAATATATTCCTCTTTTGCAATCGCTATAAGAAAATGCCAGAGTAAAAATGACGCAAAGACAACAATTAAAACCAAGCTTTTTGAACCGTTGGATGCACTATTTCCCACCCAGCAAGAGTTTTGCCAAAAATTTATTGAATTAACTTTTTCCAAAAAGGACAATTTTACTAATGTCAAAACAAAATACGCTATTAACAAATTATATTGCCACTTCTCTCAAAAGGAGATATTCCCAGATGATGGGAGTGTAGAGCACATTCTTTCTGAGGAAAGTGGGGATTCTTCGCTTAATATTGGAAATCTAATTCTTCTTGAAGTTCCCCTTAATAAGGAGGCGGACAATGAGCCTTATTGTAATAAGATAAAAATTTATAGGAAATCAGTCTATCCTTGGGTTAGTGACTTTATTGATGCACACGACGAGTGGGATGAATCAATGATATTGGGACGCGCAAAAAAATTGTCAGACATCTACTATGAGAAAATATTGGGCAAAAAGATTGTTTAATAAAGCCTGATGAATGACCGCTTATCCTAAAATTTCCCACCGCTTACAATAAGCGCGGCGCTACCCCAAACACCCGATTCCCGGACAAGCCCTTGCCCTGCAAGGCTTGTCCGGGAATCGTTTACATTAACTGCGGCGGGACACATAGGACCGGCTGATACCACATTGTCCCGCAATCTCCCGCTGGGTGCGGGGCGGCCTGTCATCCAGGCCATAGCGCATTGTAATGATCATCCGTTCCCGGGGCGTCAGGCAAGTCTGAACACACTGACGGACCTTAACGCAGGCATCCCTGGTATCCAGGTCCTCCAACATATGGTCGTCCACCGCAATAACATCCATCAGAGACAGTGTCCCGCCGTCCCCCGCCGCCTCCAGCGTGTCGGTCAGCGAAACCTCGCCCTGGAGCTTCCTCTGAGCCCGGAAATGCATAAGGATCTCATTTTCTATACACCGGCTGGCGTAAGTTGCCAGGCGGACATTCTTATCCGCCTTAAAGGTGGATATTCCCTTAATTAACCCAATCGTACCAATGGAAATCAAGTCGTCTTGATCTCCGGTCTGGGCATAATACTTTTTAGACGGGTAAAGCAAAAGGAAGATTTTTCCCGTTGAAAAACGACCCTCCAGGGACCGCCGAATTTTAAGTAGATGTCCAAGTGTATCTCCTCTTTGGTACTGTTCTTTTTCACCACAATTTTCTCCAAAATCGCGGCCATCAGGGCGGAGTTGACGCTGTCTCGGAAAGAGAGCTCCTCCTCCAGCACAGCGTGGATTTCTTCCATCTGTGCCTCTGTCCGTGTGCCTTTTTCTTCCTCCGCCCGAAGCGCTGCCCGCTTCTCCTCCAGGAGCCTGACCTGGTCGTTGAACCCGTCGTTGCGTCCCTTGAACTCCGCCAGATCGATGACTCCCTCAATGCTCATCTCCAGCAGGCGGTCTTTTTTTGCCCGGAGAGAGGACAGGTCCTTCTCAATGCGGCAAATGTCCTGGGCGTAGTTGCGTTCGTTGGGGACGGCTTTAAGAACAGCCTCCACCGCCTCAACGATAGTCTGTCTGTCTGGAAGCAGCCGATCAAAAATGCCAACCATGGTCCAGTTCAGCTCAGCGGTACAGAGCTGAGGGGCGGCACAGGCCGCCCGGCCCCGGCTTCGGTACACCCGGCACTGCCAAACCTCTTTCTCCCCCTTGGCGCTTTTCAACACCTGCCGGTGAAAACTGGTGCCATGTTCCTCACAGATAATTTTTCCGCTGTAGGGATAGCGGTTGTGGAACTCCGCCCCGCTTTGATGCCGCCTCATCTGCTCGCTGCGCCGCCTGTACAGGGCGTTCGCCCGGTCCCACAGCTCTTCTGACACAATGGCCGGAATAGACGGGTCAGGGTATATTACCCACTCGCTCTCATCCAGGAAAACCTTTCGCTTGCTGCGGTAGTCCACCGTCTGAGATTTGTTGGCGCAGTACCAGCCCTTGTATTTTGGATTGCAGAGGATGTGCCGGATGGTCAGGACGTTAAAGGCGTTGCCCCTGCGGCTGGTAAATCCCTCTCCCAGCAGAGTTTGAGAAATGCGGCGAATTCCTATCTGTTGGTTGGCGTAGAGGTCAAAGATCCGCCGTACGATCTGGGCTTCCCCCTCGTTGATGGTGAGGATACAGTCCTTTTTGTCATACCCCCACAGCTTGTCGTTACCCAGCACGTGACCGTTTTTGATTGCCTGGCGGAAGCCAAACTTCAGCCGTTCAGAGAGCTTTCGCACCTCATCCTGGGCCACCCCTGCCATGACCACAAGCCGAAACTCGCTGTCGCTGTCCAAGGTGTTGATGTTGTCATTCTGGAACAGAACCCCCACGTTGTGCTCCAGCAGCTCCTGGGTGTATTGGATACTGTCCAGAGTAGAACGGGAAAAACGAGATATTTCCTTCGTGATAATAAAGTCAAACCGCCCCGCTTTGGCATCTCTTATCATTCGATTGAAGCTGTTCCTCTTTTTTGTGCTGGTACCGGAAATCCCCTCGTCGACATATCCTTCTATATAAGTCCAGTTGGGTTTGCTCCGGATCAGCTCGGTGTAGTACTGGACCTGATTTTCCAGACTGTTGATCTGCTCGTCCTTGTCGGTAGAGACCCTGGCATAAAACGTCACCCGAAGGGGCAGGTCAAAAAGGGACCTGCCGTTCCGCATTTCACTGCGTATCCTGAGCACATTCACACCTGCTTCCCTCCTCTGGCAAACACACGGGACACCTGAAAAACGGGGGAATTTTCATCCCGGAATGTATCAGATCCATCGCATTCAGGTAAGTGGTTTTCGGCAAAAGGCCACGGGAATAGACCACCTCCAGAAGAACGCCGATCAGCTCTCGCTGTGCACTTTCCATGCTACATCACCTCAGTCCATGGATATGCTTTGGAACCAAAAAAATACCAGACGGAGCGATTCCGCCTGGTATATCAGCTTTGGCATAGACAGCCGCTCTGGAAGAGCCGGCCTGCCTCAGTTCTGCAGAGATGCCGGCCCGTAGAACCGGTTGGAATTGAGCAATTTCTCCTTCTGGGCCGTGGTGATGGTATCCGTAATATCCTTGACAAAAACATAGAACAGCCTATGTTCCTCTCCCCATTTTGAGTTTTCCAGATGCCCGTAGTCGTCCACCCAACGAATCTGGCCGTCCTTGCGGATGATTCGGTACTGCACATAATCCAACTTGTCCTCAGATTGCCTAATCTGATGCTCAATTTCCCATTCCACCCGATCCAGATCCTCCGGATGAACAATACCCCGGAAGGAGAATTTCACAAGCTCCATCAGCTCTTCCATGCTTTCACAGCCGAAAAGGTCCATCAGCGCCGGGTTTGCATACAATATGCGCTCATCCTTCATGGCGCGGTAGATAAAGAAACCCTCTGACATGCTGGCCAAGGTGTCCGCCATGCGTTTCTGCCGCTGCTCCTCCTCTCTTTTTATCACAGCGTCGATACTCCTCACCGTTATCACCGCCGTCAAGGGAACACCGTCTTTCCGCTCGTTGACCGTTACGCTGACCATACACCACTCATCCTGGCTCACCTCTGAGCTCCTGCGGTAACGGTAACACACAGAATCCTCCGCCGCCAGTGCTTCGCGCAGATACTCCAGGGACAGGAACCGGCGCACATTCTCCTCATCGTATTTCAAGATCCGCCCCATACAGAAATGCCGCTCCACCATTGCCCCGTAGTCGCCCCGGTCCATAATAAGCTCATCGTCCGGGTAAATCTTCCGGCAGTAGTTATCCTGTAGCTGCAGAAAATATACCTCACGATAGGCGTTGACGACGCTGTTCAAAGTCCGCTTCTGGAGCTGCATGTGGGTCACATCCTGCATCATGCAGGCAAAGCAGCCGTAACTGTGCTGATAGAGGGTAAACTGGAAATAGTGCTGTGAGATGGTGCTGTACGCGCAGTGGGTAAAAGAATCTCCCAGGAAGGAGGCCTGATGGGCCCGCTGCTGCAGGATTTTCATATCGTCTCCGAAGGCCCGGAGAAGCATGTAGCGCAGCCGCCGCGGGTCGCCGCCGCACATCTTCTCCATCTCCCGGTTTGTATACAAAGGCTCATAGTCGTCCTCACCGCTGACGGGGTCCACAATGACCTTGAACAGCCCATATCCGCAGGGAAGAGAGCCATAGCACTGTTCCAGCCACTCATGGTCCTGGCTGCGGAATTCTGCCAAAGGCTGTTTCCTTTGTACCGGCGTCTGCCAGCGCCCCTCCAGTGCGCTTATATCCGAGAGGGTAACAAAAAACAGCCTGTGTTCCGCCTGTTTCCGCAGGAAGAATACCCTTGCGTTGACCCACAACACCTGGCCGTCCACCCGAAGATAGTGAATATATCCCTCTGCACAAGCAGGATACCTTTCATAGGCTTCATTGAATAGAGACAGCATAACAGGCCTGTCATCATCCCTTACGCTGTCCCAGAGTTTTCGGTCAAACCCTTCTGTCTCCGCATGCTCCAGGCCGGACATACGGTAGTACTTCTCGTTGACTCGGGCGATTTCGATCTGGCTCTTATGAACGTCATAGATTGCCGATGGCCCCAGAATGTTGTTCACCATGGTATCGGTAAACAAAGCACCGTCCATAAATTCCCGGATATGAAAATCCTCCAGCTGCTTGGAGCGCAGTCCGGTGAAATCCAGCCGCCGCTCATCGGAGAAGGTTTCCTCAAACTTCTCCACGGGGAGGGGCTTGCAGTAATAATAGCCCTGGGTATACCGGCAGCCGATGCTGCGAAGGATATTCTCGTGCCGTTGGGTCTCCACTCCCTCAATAATCACGGGAAGCCCCATAAGCCGCGCCATGTTTACAATGGATTCCAAGATACTGATGCCCTTCTGTTCCTCTACCTCATCCATCCTCAAAAACTGCATGTCGATCTTCAGCACATCCACGGCAATGCTTTTCAGCATATTCAGGGAAGAATAGCCGCTTCCGAAATCATCCATCATCACCAGCATTCCGGCTTCTCTCAGGCGGTCCACTGTACGATTGACGATACTGTCCTCCTCTGTACAGGCGCTCTCTGTGATTTCCGCCTTGATGCACTTAGGGGGCAGATCATATGTCTTCAGCAGCTTGTTCAGATAGGCGGGCACGTCCATGGAGATAACGTCGATACGGGAAATATTGATGGAGATCGGGATAGGACGATACCCCCGGTCAATCCAGCTGCGCAGCCACTGGCATACCTTTTTCCAGATAAGCTGGTCCAGCAGATAGATCATCCCGGTCCGTTCCAGCAGGGGAATAAATTTCCCCGGCGAGATCAGTCCCCGTTCGCCGTGCTGCCAGCGGACCAGAGATTCCGCCCCCACCACCTTGCCGGTGGAGATGTCGCACTGGGGTTGGAGGTAAAATATAAACTCGTCCTGCTCCATGCCTACGTTGATTTCCGCCAGCCAGCGGATATCCTCCTCCAGCTGTTCCTCCATCCGGGGATCATAGAAAGCAATAGGCCGGGAACCAGTGGCCTGGGCCAGCGCCAGCGTCGCCCTGTCGTAATACAGCTCCGGGGGAAGCTCCAGATCGTCAATAGGACACACGCCGAACAGAGGGACCACTCCCGCCATGCCTCCCAGCACCTCTATACCGCCGCGAATATCATCCAGCAGCTGTTCCACAAGCTCCGTATTCCAGGGCATGATAATGCAGAAATTGTCTCCTTCAAAATATCCCGTCACACCGCCGTGATGCACTTTTACAGTCTCCAGGCAGTCTGCGATATATTGCAGGAGCTTGTCTCCCACAGACCGCCCGTGGATTTTGTTGAACATCCGAAAATACATGATATCCATTGCCACAATGCAATAGGCATTAGAGGATGCCTGCCAGATAAATGTTCTGGCCTCTTCCATGAATCCCAGGGGAAATTGAAGCCCTGTCAACAGGCTTTTTGTGCAGTCCTTCTGCACACAACCAGCGCACTCCACTCCTGCTGATCTTTCCATAATCATTCCTCCATCGTCCCTCACAACGAAAAGCGTAATACCCTCTTGCCCCCTGCTGACTTATGCATAAGGATAGAATATCACAAAAACCACATATTTTCAATAGTTTAGAGAGAATTTTTTGGCAATTTTTCATCAGATATAGCCAATGAAAAATATAAAACACCGGGTGCTCCAAATTTGGAGTACCCGGCGCTTCGTCCTAGTCCACACTTACGACCTGACAGATCCGCTGCTCAGACCGACCTTTTCAACACCCGATATATTGGTATCACTTGAAATGCCTATAAAGCGGACAGCTCACTGACTGGAGGCAGGCAGCTGTGTCCCCGGCAGACGTAGAAAGTGATCCGCCCGTCTTTCAGAGGGTAATCCGCCCCGGGCTTCCGCAGCACCACGGCCGCTTCCGGCGGCAGGGTCAACGGGAGATGCTTTGCCTCTGATCTGTCCGAGAGAACCACTGTTACCTTGGGCGGCGGGTCCTGATAATCCAGAAGTGCCAGCAGAAACATGCCGTACCCGGCGGGATACTGCTGTGCATCTCTCGACAGAAAATCCAGCTGTCTCTCCGCCAATGGGCCGTAGGTCTCCTCCGAGGAAAGCTGACTGAGACGCACCAAGTTCCAGGCCATCAGAGAATTTCCGCTGGGCATAGCTCCGTCGTAGGTCTCCTTGGGCCGCAGAATCAATGCCTCATGCTCCCTGCCATAGAGGTAGAATCCGCCGTTCTCCCTATCCTGAAATTTTGTGCAAGAATCCAGGCAGAGCCGTTTTGCCCGATCCAGATACGTTTCCTCCAGCGTGGCTCCATACAAGGCCAGCTGGGCAAACAGGCAGGCGGCATAATCGTCCAAAAAGCCTTTTGCTCCCAGCCGCCCGGCCCGAAAGCTGACATGAAGCTCGCCGCCCTCCCACATGTTCTCCCGAAGAAAACAGTCCGCCCGCTTCGCAGCTTTCAGATACTTTATCCCTCCGCCGGTCTGATACAGCCGGCACAGCGCCGCGATCATCAGTCCGTTCCAGGCGGTGAGAATCTTGTCGTCCAGCTGGAGGACACAACGGCCTTTACGATATTGACAGACCCTTTCCAGCAGGCCGTCAAAGGAGCGATCCTCCGGGTCGCTGCGGAGCAAGTTGGGGATGCTCTTTCCCTCAAAATTTCCGGCGTCGGTGACATCAAAGTGCCGGTTAAAGGCTCCGCCCTCCTCCGGGCCGAGAATACGGACAATCTCCTCCGGCGTAAACAGGTAGTATTGCCCCTCCACACCGTCGCTGTCGGCATCCTGGGCGCTGTAAAAACCCCCTTCGGGCGCGGTCATCTCCCCCAGGACAAAATCCGCTGTCCGCTTGGCCGCCAGCAGATACAGCTCCCTCTTTGTCGCAGAGTAGGCCTCACAGCAGGCCAGGACCAGCAAGGCGTTGTCGTACAGCATTTTTTCAAAATGAGGGACTAAAAACCTCTCATCTGTGGAATAGCGGCAGAAACCTCCGCCGACGTGGTCGAACAGCCCTCCTCGGAGCATCTGGGTCAGCGTCCGCTCCACCATCTCCAGGCAGGCTCCGTCTCCCCGCCTTCGGCCGTATGTCAACAGGAACAGCAGGTTGTGGGGAGCAGGAAACTTGGGCGCACCACCGAAGCCGCCGTTTTTGTGGTCGAAGAGCCGCTTGTAAAGCCGGACACCCTCCTCCGGCAGCTCCGACGCCGCCTTTCCCCCCATTTCGCCGGGGCGGTTCAGCAGGGCCACCACTTCCCTGGCTTGGTTCAGCAGGGAAGGGCGGTCCTGCTCCCACTTTTCATGGATCACAGCCAGCAGCTCCCCGAAGCTCACCATTGGTCCCTGCCGCCGCTTAGGAAAGTAGGTCCCGGCGAAAAAGGGCTGCCTCTCCGGCGTAAGGAAAATGCTGGCCGGCCAACCGCCGCTGCCAGTAAAGGCCTGGCAGACGGCCATATAGACGCTGTCCAGGTCTGGACGCTCCTCCCGGTCCACCTTGACGGAGACAAACCAGCGATTCAGCAGCACCGCTGTCTCCGGATCCTGAAAGCTCTCCCTGGCCATGACGTGGCACCAGTGGCAGGTGCTGTAGCCAATGCTGAGAAAAACTGGCTTATCCTCCTCCCTGGCCCGCCGGAAGGCCTCCTCTCCCCATGGATACCAGTCTACCGGATTCTCTGCGTGCTGGAGGAGGTAGGGACTAATCTCATGCTTTAGACGGTTTGACACCGTATCACATCCTCTGCTTGTCGTCTGTGGCCGGGTTGTCGATAAGGGCTCCGTCCTCCTCGAAGCGGGAGCCGTGGCAGGGACAGTCCCAACTGTGTTCGGCGGCATTGTACTTCAAAGCGCAGCCCATGTGGGGGCAGCGGGGTGCCGTGGGGGTCAGAAGCCCCAGGGCGGACTCCAGCGTGTTTGCCGCCAGTTGCATGCGAAGGATTGTTCGTGAGGGAGAAAACAGTTCTGTATAAGGATTTTTTCGCTCTAAAATCAGATCAGTCAAAACTGCCGCCGCAACCATAGATGAGGTCATACCCCACTTGTTGAAGCCCGTAACCGCATAGAGCCCGGATACGCGCTTGGAGTAGGGCCCGATATAGGGCACGGCATCCAACGTCATACAGTCCTGGGTGGCCCAGCGGGCAATCTCCCGGACACCGGGATAGTGGCGTCTGGTGAAGCGCTCCAGCTCGTTCCAACCGCCGCCTTTTCTGCCCGTCCGGTGACTGCCGCCGCCCAGAAGGAGCAGGTCGCCGCAGTTCCGGAAGGACAGACCCTTTTCTTTCTCGTCCAGATACATCCCACGGACGTTCGGGGCGTTCTTCAGAGCCAGCACATAAGATCGGTGCTGGTACAACTTCAAAAAGTAACCGCCGTGTTTGTTGAGCAGCGGGAAGTGGGTGGCAACGATGATCTTGTCCGCTGAGATAGTCCCCCTGCTGGTGACCGCCTGGCCGGGCTCCAGCTCCAGGACCTTGGTGTGCTCAAAGACGCGCAGGTCTTTGGAGATGGCGGCGATAAATTTTAAGGGGTGAAACTGGGCCTGGCGTTCGAACTTTACCGCTCCCGCCACAGGAAACGGCAGTGGGAGATGCTCCGCAAGCTCCGCTCCGAAGCCCAGCCGATCCAGGGCTTTCAACTCCCGGTCGATCTTCCATTGGCTGTCCATGGAGTAGACAAAAGCATCCTTCTCCTCAAAGTCGCAGTCGATTCCCCGGCACAGGGCACGGTACTCCTCCAGCGCCTTCTGGTTGGCTTCCAGATAGAGCCGGGCTCGATTTACACCAAACTCCCGGATCAGCTTGTCATAGATTAAGCCGTGCTGAGAGGTAATCTTCGCCGTGGTGTTTTTGGTGATACCACAGCCAATGCGATTCGCCTCTACCAGAGCGTAGTCCACCCCCGCTTGGGCCAGCCTGTAGGCGCACAAAAGTCCGGCCATCCCGCCGCCGATGATGAGCACATCGGTCTTCAGGTCTGACCGGAGGGGATTAAATTCAGGCAGTCGGGCTGTCTGTATCCATATGGAGTCCATTCTAATCACCTCGTCGGGACTAGGATGGCTGCCGTTTTGTAAAATTATGCCCGGTAAAATCAGCACCGATCTTTCCCGGAAAAGTGCAGACATTTTTCCGGGCAGGCATCCGCACATTTCCCGCAACGAATGCACTCCGGAGAACGTGAAATCTCCTTTCGGGACAGGGCCACCGGACAGGCCCTTTCACAGGCCATGCAGGAGACACATTTCTCCGCTTCCCAGCAAATCTGCACCAGGCTGAACCGGTTAAACCAGCCATAGATAGCCCCCAGGGGACACAGGTACTGGCAAAACGGCCGGTAAACCTTCACAGAGAGCAGAACAATGGCCAGTAAAATTCCCAGCTTCCACAGGAACAGACCGCCGACCTGACTGCGCAAAATTTCATTCGCACTGAGCAGGGGGAGCGCACCCAGCAGGGTCCCGGATGGGCACAGATATTTGCAAAACGCCGGGATTTTGGCAAATCCGCCCCATAAAAACATGGAGCCAGTACACACCAACAAAATCAGGACCACATATTTTCCATATTTCAAGACGTTGTGACAGGGCAGCCGTTTTTTCTTATTAAAAACGGGAATTTTATGCAGGAGGTCCTGCACCAGCCCAAAGGGGCACAGCCAGCCGCAGACAAAACGCCCCAGCAGACTGCCGAACAGAAAGAAAAAGCCCAGCGCGGCAAAAGGAACCTGAAAGCCCCTCTGATTCAACAGAGCCTGCAACGCCCCGATAGGACATGCAGCGACAGCCCCGGGGCAGGAGTAGCAGTTCAGCCCCGGGACACAGACGTATTTCAGGCCGCCCCGGTAAATTTTTCCGTTTAAAAAGCCGTACAGATACCCGTTTGTCACAATGGTAAACAGCAGCTGCACCACCAGCCGAAGTCTTTTCATCACTCACCCGATTCCAATGCACTCCAGGCAGATTATCACTGCCTTTTTCCAGATTACATTAAATTGTCCCTCAGAGGCCCCTAAGCCGAGAAGAAACACCCCAATCAACGCTCCAATTACCCAGGCGCACCGCCTACAATCCCTCCAGAAGTCCATTAATCTTGTCCTCCCACGCCGTTTTTTTCATCGCGCCGACGACCGTATCCAGAACTACCCCGTTCTCATCCAGGAAAAAGGTGGTAGGTACGGCGGTCACATCCGTCAAAAGTCCATAGTAGATGGACTCGTTTAAAAGCAGATGGGGATAGCTCGCCCCTGTCTGCTCAACCAGACTCTCCGCAAGGGACTGATCCTTACCCTCCATCACATCGCTGACAATTCCGATGACCTGAAACTCTTCCACGTCATACTCCGCCGCCAGTTCGCCCAGAAAGGGCATTTCACTCAGGCAGGGGTTGCAGTAGGTCGCCCACACGTTGACCATGGTAAGCTTGGACTGGGAGAAAATATCAGCGGAGACGGTGTTCCCCTCCAGGTCCGTACCCTCAAATGTAATCGGCTCAGCGGACGGCTCAGAGGTCGCTCCGCTCGCCGCCTCCGAACCGGAAACGCTCCCGGCCGGTTCGTTGTCCTTGGCGCAGCCGCTGAGCAGCAGCGCCGACAGCACAAATATTCCAAAAATTATTTTGTACCGTTTGCTCATTTGCATTTCCTCCATTTTTACAGCTTCTTCTACAGTCCGGTTCCCCATGCGCTTATCTTAAGGAACCACTGAATAAATCGCCGCACACATCTTCACACCATAAATTCCCGCTGAACTACGTCAGAAAAACTTGAAATCCGTCAGGATTCCTGCGTTTTTCTTCCTTGTCAGCAAAAAATTTCTGGTGCAAATCTGCACACGTTGATTTAATCAGCGCTTCCTTAAAAAATAATATATTCCATTTGGCTGAAATAAGCAAGAATTAAAAATTCAAACAGGCAAATTTACCTGTTTGAATTTTTACTCTATGAACATATCCGATGTTAGAAGCTGTACCAATAGCCCCGGAAAGATGTGCACTGAGACTATTGGTTCTGCTTCTTAATACAACATTTCAGCCGGTACTACAATTAATTTGCATATTTACGCTTTAATAAATATTTGCAGTTCCATACTGACGCCAGAACAGGGCCTGTCCCTCTTCATACAAAAGAATCTTTCCTTCTGCTTTATCCCTTGTTAACAATGTGCGCCACCAGGCGCAGGTTATGTTCCACCAGGATATTTCTGGCCTCCAGGTCCCCCTGGGCGCACCGCTCCAGATACTCCTTTTCCTCTGCAGCTTTCAAGGGTCTGGGAAACGCTCCTCCTCCCCCGGACAGACGCAGGGTGAAGAACAGTCCATTCATCATCAGGTATATTACCGGCGACAGCATTTTACAACACCTCCGCCCTACCCTATTCGCACCCGGCACGTCCCTATGCCCGGCCGATGGCTGCGCACCTATTTTTCAGCATCGGAATTATCAGCAGACCATCTTCATATTTTTGCCTTACAGCCTTTGTCCGTATCAGCCTCTATCTTCCCTATAACTGCCGCCAAAGCAGCATATTTTTTTCAAACAGAGTGTCCAGCCTGCCGGCATCCTTCAGCCACGACAGATAGGAGCGGACGGTGCTGCCCACTAAAACATACTGCTCAAAATTCATGGTCAGCTTGTACTCCGCGAACAACCTTTGCAGGATGGACTCAAAGCAAAGCGGCTCCCGGCAGATCCCGACGATTTTATCCGCAATCTCCAGCACTCCGTTTATATTGTACTGCGCAAGTCCGGCTATGTCCTCCGTTGCCTCCGCATGGGCCGGGACAAACAGTTTCGCTTGCATGGACTTCACCATCTCCAGCGTTTTCAGATAAGCGGCAATATCGTAAATAAAGCCAATCCGATACTTGTCCAGCGTCTCCCGGCTGGACAGGCAGTCTGCCAGATAGACCACATTATCAGGTGTTCGAAAACCCACCATGTCAAAAAAGTGCCCCGGCAGAAGGATGATCGAAAATCCCTCCGGCAGACATTCTTCCGTCAATTCCCGGGCATCGCTCTCCTGGGCCATAAGGAATTTATGCCGCAACTCCTTACATGGGTAGCCACCATATAAAAAGGACGGCTCCAGGATGGGGTGGCGGGTAAAGGCGCAGTCTATCCCCGGCGCATAGATATTGCACCCGGTCTGGTTCTGCAAATATTTATTTCCGCCAATATGGTCTGCGTTGGAATGAGTATTGTAGATAGCGGTAAGCCGCCAATCGTTGGCATCCAGAATCTGGCGGACCCTTCTTCCGGCGTCCTTGTCGCTGCCGCTGTCAATCAGGCAAACGTCCTGCCCGTCCAGCCGCACCAGCCCGATCTTTGCCGGACTTTGGATATAGCAGCTCCGCTCTGAAACCTGTATCAATTCGTACATAATCGGCCTCCTCCTTCATGGCGCAGATAAAATGACTGAACGCTGCTATTATACATGGAAATCGTCCCTTTCGCAATCGTTGAATTACCGGGCCGGCCTGTCTAACTTTATTCTCATCCGTCCTTGAACGCCATTCCACCCTGTGCTAAAATAGAGCAAAACAACGGGGGGAATGGTATGCCAAAAATTATTATTGTCGAGGACGATCCCGCGATTCGGGAGGAACTGGCTCTCTTGTTGGAGAATGAGGGTTATCAGGCCTCTGTCGTCACCGAATTCACCGGCGTGCCGGAACAGGTGCTTCGCGCCGCACCTGACCTGATTCTACTGGACCTGGGCCTGCCCGTCCGGGACGGCATGTCTCTATGCGCCGACATCCGGCGGTCAAGCCGCATCCCCATTATTTTCGTCACCAGCAGGGACTCCTCTGGCGACGAGCTGCGGGCCCTGAGCCTGGGGGGCGACGACTACATTACCAAGCCTTACAACATTCCAGTGCTGCTGGCTAGAATCCGGGCCGTTCTGCGCCGCTCCGGCGGCCCGGCAGAGCCCGATACCCTGGAGGCAGGGAATCTCACTCTTCACCTCACCAGGGGGACGGCCTCTGCAGGGGACAGGTCGGTGGAGCTAACCCGAAACGAACTGAAAATACTGGCCCATCTCATGTCCCGCACCGGAGAAATTATCTCCCGCGCCGACCTTATTGATGCGCTGTGGGACAGTCAGATCTACATTGACGACAACACCCTCAGTGTGAACATGACCCGGCTGCGCTCCAAGCTGGACGAAATCGGCCTGCCCGGATTAATCAAGACCCGCCGGGGAATGGGGTATCAATTATGACTTTGAGAGAATTTATATCCGACCGGCTGGACCGGCTCCTGCTCCAGGCGGTCTGCGCGGCGGTGGCAGCTTTTTTTCTCCGGGCCACCGGAACCCAATCCGGAGTGCTGGTGATTTTGTTTCTAGCCCTTCTGCTTTTCTTTTCCGGGGTGCAGCTCGCCGACTTTCTCCGCCAGCGTGCCCGTCTTCGGGAATTGACAGCTATTCTAAACGGCCTGGATGAAAAATATCTGTTCGCCGAGTGTATCCCCTCTCCCCGCAATCTCTATGAGCGGCGGCTGTTCGACCTGACCCGCACGGCGGAGAGGGCCATGACAAGCGCTGTGTCCGACGCCCGGGCCGCTCAGGGCGAGTACCGGGAATACGTGGAGCGGTGGGTCCATGAGATTAAGGCCCCCATCACCGCCGCTCAGCTTATCTGCCGGGAACTGGACGGAGAGAAGCGCCGCAAACTCACTGGGGAGCTGGCTAGGATCGAAGAGCATGTGGAGCGGGCTCTGTTCTATGCCCGGGCGGAGAACCCGGAGCGGGACTGCATCATCCGTCATACAGATCTGAGTGAAATTGCAGCCCAGGCCATTGGAAACCACCGAACCCTTCTGATCCAGAGCGGCGTCCGGGTGGAGACTCAGGGACTGGACTGCTTCGTTTATACCGACGGGAAGTGGGCCGCTTTCATCTTGGGTCAACTCCTCCAGAACGCCGCCCGCTATCGGGGAGAGGGTCCGGTGGTCTCCATCTCCGCCCGGCCTCTGGGAAAACAGGTGCAGCTTACGGTGGCGGACAACGGCATCGGCATTCCCGCTCACGAGCTGCCTCGGGTCTTTGACCGGGGGTTTACCGGCAGCAACGGCCGCGCCCGGGGCGGGTCCACCGGCATGGGACTGTACCTGTGCAAAAAACTGGCCGGCTCTCTGGCACTGGGGCTGAACATCGCCTCAGAGGTGGACGCAGGAACCACGGTTACCCTGACCTTCCCTGCGAAGGAATCTCTGTAAGGGACGCCCCTCGTGCCGTCCCCTGCATCAATTATCCTAACCTTACAAAACTGTAAGGAAATTCAATATTAAATCGCTACAACGGCCTTTGCTTTTCGTGTACCATAGGGGCAAAGGAGGCAACCGCTATGCTGCAAGTACAAAACATTGAAAAATACTACGGTAATAAAAACAACGTCACCAAAGCCCTGGACCGGGTGAGCTTCGACGTGGAGGCCGGAGAATTTCTGGCCATCATGGGGGCCTCCGGCTCGGGCAAGACCACTCTGCTTAACTGCATCTCCACTATCGACACGATAAGCGCCGGAAAAATCCTGCTGGACGGGGTGAGCATCGCCGACTTGTCCGAGGGGGAGCTGGCCAAATTCCGTCGGGAACGACTGGGGTTTGTATTCCAGGATTTTAACCTGCTGGACACCCTGACCATTGAGGAAAACATCGGCCTAGCGCTCTCCCTGAACCGGGAAAACCCCCGTGAGGTACAGGATCAGGTGCGGGAGACCGCCCGCAGACTGGGAATCACCGATATTCTGGAGAAATTCCCCTATCAGGTATCCGGAGGCCAGAAGCAGCGCACCGCTGTCGCCCGGGCCATGGTGGCGGGGCAGTCCCTGCTGCTGGCCGACGAGCCCACCGGAGCTTTGGACTCCAAGGCCTCCAAGAACCTTCTGGAAATCATGACCGCCATGAACCGGGAGATGGGGGCCACCATTTTAATGGTCACTCACGATGCATACAGCGCCAGCTATGCCAAGCGGGTTCTCTTTCTCAAGGACGGCCGGGTGTTCAACGAGCTGCTCCGGGGGGATCGGGGACGGCCGGCGTTCTACCACGAGATTCTGGATGTGCTGGCCGCACTGGGGGGTGATGTCAGTGACGTTATCTGAGCTCTCCCTGCGCAACGCCAAGCGCCAGGCAAAGGACTATCTGGTCTACTTCGTTACAGTGGTCATGGCCGCCGCCCTGCTCTACTCCTTCAACGCCCTGACCTTCTCCCGGGAGATAAAGACCCTGTCCACTGGAATGGAGATGCTGCCCCTTATGATCGCCCTGGCCACCGTGGTAGTGGTGTGCGTCTTTGGCTGGCTGGTGGCCTACGCCACAAAATTCATGCTCCTGCGCCGGGGCCGGGAGCTGGGCACCTATCTGCTCATCGGTCTGGAGAACCGACAGGTGGCCCGGCTGTTCTTTCTGGAAAATCTGGCCGTGGGGGGCTGTGCCCTGGCACTGGGAACCGTCCTGGGCGGGCTGCTTTATCAAGCTTTCCGGGCCATGGCTCTGGCCCTGTTCAAGCTGCCCTACCACTTCTCCTTTGGCTTCTCTCTCCCCGCCCTGGGACTGACGGTGGTCTGCTTTGGGCTGATTTACTTCCTTGCCCTCCGCCGCAGCCGGAAATATATCCGGAGGGCAAACATTCATGACCTGATCTACGCCGACCGTCAGCACGAGGGCGTGGCCATCCAGACGGGTAGAAAACGCCGCTGGCTGTTCGGAATCTCCATTGTGCTGGGCATTGCTGGAACCTGTCTGCTTATGGTCCCAAGCGCAATTATGGCCATCATCGGGGCGGGGTGCCTGATCCTGTTCCTCTTCGGCTTTTTTCTCAGCTTTTCCTCCGGAGTACCCGCCTTTTTCGATAAGCGGCCCGCCCGGAAGTACAGGGGTCAGAATCTGCTGGTCTTTCGTACCCTCACCGCCAAGCTGGCCACCATGGGGGTGCTGATGGCCACCATCTCCATGATTTTCACCGCCACCCTCATCTCCGAGGGTACAGGGCTGGTGTTTCGGGGCCTCTTCCTGGGCCGGGCGGCAGACACCGCCTGCTTTGACCTCTATCTCGGCATGGATGAGCCGGAACGGGACCGCTCCCTCTACTTCGACTATATCAGTGAGCACATCCCAGTGGAGGAGTCGGTGATGTACCAGATCTATCTCACCGACAGCCCCACGGTGCGGGACTACATAGAATCCCGGACTCCCTATTACTACTACAACTACAATCAGGACCCCGTCCTGCGCTGGAGCGATTACGCCGCTCTGCGGTCTATCGCCGGTTACCGGACGGTAGAACTTCCGGAGGGGCAGTATCTGTTCCACTGCATGACCTACCTGGAGGAGCCGCTGAAAGCCTATAGCCGGCCCCTCACCCTGGGAAATGTCACCCTTCAGCCCGGGGGCGTGTACACCGAGCATCTCTCCCAAAGCGGCGGCGAAACCAACGGCCGGGGATATATCCTGGTGGTCCCTGACGAGGCGGTGGAGGGCCTGCCGGTCCACCACTTTGCCTACGCCGCCAAGACCGCAAACCCCGTGACCTACGAGGATTTTTACAACCTGACCGCCCTCATGGACCACGTTTGGGAGGGCACCGGCCTGGCGGACGCCATCTCCACCCGAGCCCAGGAGGAGGCGGAGGTGGCCTCTCAGACTGCCCTGTGCGTCTTCCCCCTGTACTATCTGGCCCTGTCCCTCACCATGACCGCCGCCACCATCCTCACCATTCAGCAGCTCAGTGAAACGGAGCGGTACAGACGGCAGTTCGCCCTACTGAAAAAACTGGGCATGAGCCGCCGGGAGATGGCCCGCACTTTGCGTACCCAGTTTACAATTTATTACACCCTGCCCGCCATACCGCCGGTACTGATCGGCGTGCCTTTCATCCTGTACCTGGCCCACGCCCCGGAACCGGGCGTGATGGTGGGGGCCTCCAGCCCCGCTGTTATTGTCATTACCTCTCTTATGGTCTTTTTCCTCATTTACGCCGTTTATATCATCCTGGCCTACACCAGCTTAAAACGAAATGTACTGCCCGAAGCTGCGTGATTGTACCTGCAAAGACACCGGGACGCGCGGACCTTGTCCGGCATCCCGGTGCTTCTGCATAACACTGCGCAGAGCGGCGGCACGCCTGCCGCTCTTTTAATATCCGTATCGCTTCCGATATTTCATCAGCAGCGCTACGGCCATCACCGCCCCCAGCAGCTCCGCCACAGGCGTCGCCAGCCACACGCCGGTAACGCCCCCCAGCAGAACGGGCATCAACTGGATGCTGGCAGCGGTGAACAAAAAAGAGCGGGAAAAGGCCAGCACTGCGGATACCATGCCGTTGGACAGGGCGGTGAACATCCCGCTGGAAAATACGTTCAGCCCCACGAACAGCAGCGCCAGAGAGCACAACCGGTTTCCTGTAACAGCCAGCTCAAAAACAGGGCTGTCCGGCCTGGTAAAAACACTTACCAGGGGTACGGTTGCCAGCATGGAAACCAGCGTACACAGGATGGAAGCCCCCACGATGAATCGGAGGCTGAAGCCCACCAGCTTCTTCAGCTTTTCCCGGCTGCCCTCCCCGTGATAGTAGCTTATCATAGGGGCCACGCCGTAGGAGTAGCCGATGAACAGGGCGCTGACAAACATAAGTACATACATGATGATGGTGATGGCCGCTACGCCGTCCTCCCCCACATACTTCAGCATGGCCAGGTTGAACAGCAGGGTGGTTATGCCCGACACCAGGGAGGTTGCCAACTCCGACATGCCGTTGGTGGAGGCGTGAAACAGCACACCTCCCCGAAAGACCGGCTTTTCAAAGTGGAGCAGGCTGTCCTTTTTCCGAAACACCAGAAAGCCCACCACGGCAGTGATGGAGTATCCCAGACCGGTGGCCACGGCCGCACCCTGAATACCCATATCAAGCAGGGCGATCAAAACATAGTCCAGCACGATATTGGTCACGCCGCCCGCCACAGTGCAGGTCAGGGACAGGGTAGACTTATCGGCGGCGATCAGGTAGAGGGAGAAATTATACATCAGCAGAATAGGGATGGTGAACAGCAGATAATTGCTCAGATAGGTGTTGCAGTAACCAAACACTGCCGGGGAAAGTCCCATAGCCCTCAGCAGGGTATCCATCAGGGTATAGCCCAGCAGCATCATCAGCCCGCCGACCACAGCATTCGTCAGGATCAGCAGAGTAAAATCCTGCCGTGCCTCCTGCTCCCTGCCCTCCCCCATTTTTTTCATGACTACGGCGCTGCCACCGGTGGCCAGCATCCCGGACACCGCCGTAATCAAACCGATGGCCGGGGCGGTAAGGTTGATCGCGGACAGGGCATCGGTACCGATCAGGTTAGAGACGAACAGTCCGTCCACCATGGTATAAAAGGTATTGAACACCGTCATTACGATGGTGGGAAGGGCAAAGCGCAGGATATTCCTGCCCGTGACGGGCAGGTGGTAAGAATCCGCTTTCGTTTTCATTCCGCCCTCCTAATTTCTGTAGTCAACATCCTGGCGGTCTCCCAGGTCAAAATACTGCATCTCCCGATTCTGGGGCAGACTGACCGCGGAAATGCGCCGGTTCCGGGCGGGGGCAAAGTAATACACACCGCTCTCGGCGCACATGACGCTGGTGCACAGGGTCTGCTCGTACACCTCGTAGTCGGGGTCGGCCTTGGCAAGCCCTTCTGGAATGTCTACCGGGGCGAAAGCCCGGAACATCCGGGATATCCCATCCAGCTCATCCTTTCCCCGGACGGCAAACTCCTTCATAAAAGCCAAGCGCACAAAGCGGGAAGGAGAGCCATAATCCCCCGGCAGGCCGGAGCCGCCGCCCAGTCGCTCCCCGAACTCCCGGACCTCGTGTCCCGCGACGCTCCGGGGCGCCTTGGGCAGGTTGGTAACGCCAACATAGTTTCTCAGATTGGTCCTCTGCCACAGATAATTGGGGCTGTTGGTCAGTACTCCAATGGTATCCCGATGAATGGACAGGCCGACCTCGTCCGGTTCGATAATGACGGTCTCGCCCTCTCTGTCACTGAGGATATAGTGGGCGGGCAGCGGCTTGCCCTGGATAAGCTCGTCCACCAGGGTAAGTCGAGACATCTCCTCCACCGCCTCCTTCACACCGGCGCACCGGCTGAGAAGCCAGGCCAGCAGACGGCCGGGATGGACCGCCGTCCTCCCCGGCTCTGCGGTGCTTTGATAGACTGCATACTCCGGATAGTGGAGAAGAGCCCCCATCAAGCCGGCGGAGTTCACACCGTCCACCAGGATGGGCTCCCCAAAGCCCAGCACCGCCATGCCGGTGTAGCTATATTCGCCGGAAACAGCTCCCTCCCCTTGAAGTCCAGGGGCGCAGGGCATCCCCTGTGGCACGCCGATGACCCGGTTGGCCGTCAGGTCCCCGAACTGGTCGTAAGTCCGCCCCAAAAGGTGCAGGCCGTCCTCTGTTACCCATGAAAAACTGCTGCATCCAAAATCCATTGTATTGACCTCCTGTTTTGACTCTATTTTGCGCGTTTTGCTTGCAATCATTCTTCACAGGAAGTATCATAAACCGTGTGGCTACCACACAGTCAAGAGGTATTTTGCAAAAAAGGAAAGAATTTATATGGAACGAAAAAAAGGCTGGCTGACCTCCGGAGCTTTCGCCGCCCTGTGCGGCACGACTAAAGAGACTCTGCGCCATTACAAGGACATAAGTTTGCTGCTGCCTGCCCATCAGGGGAACAACGGCTATTTTTACTACGATGTGGAGCAGTTTTACGATTTTTATGCCATCTCCATCTTTCGCCAGACGGGAACAACCCTGGAGGAAATCCGCCGTTGCCTCCAGGGACAGGACGCCGCCGCAACTCTGGACCTGCTGCAGGAACAACGCAGCCGCCTGGAGGCGGAGCGGCAAAAGCTGGAGCATATGGACTTCGTGCTGTCCAGCGCTCTGCACAATTTGGAGTTCGGGCCGGATTTGGACTTGGTTCCCCAAACCGCATGGTTTGATCAGGAACACCTGATGGCTCTCCCGGTAGGAGAACTGGCGGGACTGATGACCTCAGCGGCCAGTGAAGATGAAATGCTGATCGCCGTATTGGAGCGGTGCCAGGCTTTGTGCGGCCAGTACAAGGTACAAACAGACTTTCAGCTGGGGGCCATTCATCCACTGGAACACCAGGGTAAGCCAGGGGCCATCAGTCACCTCTATACCCGGATCAGAGAAAAAAACGACTTCTCCTACTACATGGAAAAGCCCGCCGGAACGTATTTATACCTCTGCTGCCGGGGCCGTTGGGACATCTCCTCAGGTTATGCCGCCCTTGAACGCTGTATCCTGGAACAGAATCTGAAAACAACAGGAAATTTTTACGCCTGCGATCTGGCCGGGTTTATCCTCAATTCCGTAGAAAAAAACGCAGCTTCGATGATTTCCGTGCGCCTGTTGCAGTAAGCTGCTCCGATTGAGCTGCAGAATCAGACTATTTTACTTTTTCCTGATTTTTCTCTTGACCTTCCCCCTGGAGGAAGGTGTATTGTGTTCCAAAACAAGGCTGCCGGCAGGAATGTTTTCTTGTTTTTCCATTCTTTTCCCGGTCTCTCTCCCGGCAAGACGGGCGGGCAGGAGCAACCGAAAATTTTAATGAAACTTTTATCTTTTCTTTTGAGAAATGTAAGATTCTTCCGCTACAATACCCCCTATGGAAAAGACCGGATGACCGGCGCACATAAAGGCGGCACACCCCCTCTGAGCTGCCGCTGAAACAAGGAGGAACACTATGGAAACCATGCAGACGCCAGCCAAAGAGACCGCCGCGGAGCTCGCTCAGGCGGAGCAAAGGCCGAAAAAGAAATTTCCCACTCTCCGCCTCCCCCCAAAGCGGAAAAAGTGGATTCGCAGAACCGCCATCCTGGCCGTGATCGCCCTGGGGGCCTATCTGTTTTTCATCCGCCCCGGACAGGGGGGCGGCGCGCCCGCCATGGGACAGTACGTCCCCGATACCGTCCAGCGCCGGGATCTGACGGTGGGGGTATCCGGCACGGGCACCGTCACCCCCATCGACTCCTATTACCTCAAGCCTCTGGTCACCGGCGAGGTACTGGAGGCCCCCTTTGAGGTGGGCGACAAGGTAGAAAAAGGGCAGCTGCTCTACCGCCTGGACGCCAGGGATGCGGAAATGGGCATTCAGCAGGCAGAACTGTCGGTACGTCAGGCCCAAAAGAGCTATGATGACCTGGCCTCCAACCTTACCGTTCGGGCAGGCGGAGCCGGTGTGGTCCAGCAGGTCCTGGTGCAGAAGGGAGACCTGGTCTCCCCCGGCACCCCCATCGCTGAGATTGCCGATACCTCTACTCTCACTGTAACCCTGCCCTTCCACTCTGTCGAAGCTCAAAGTCTAAAAGTCGGCCAGAATGCCCAAGTGACCATTGCCGGTACAATGGAGACTCTGCCCGGTACGGTGGAATCGGTCTCCTCCGCCGATCTGGTGGGAAATGGCGGGGCACTGGTACGGCAGGTAAAGATTCGGGTAAGCAACCCAGGGGCCCTCACTGCCGCCAGCTCCGCCACTGCAACGGTGGGTGATATTGCCTGCGCCGGCAGCGCCAATTTTCAGGAAGCCCTGCGCCAGACCGTTGTGGCCCAGGCCAGCGGCGAGGCAACCGACATCCATGTCACCGCCGGCAGCAAAGTGTCCGCCGGCTCCGCCCTGGTGAGTCTGGGAGGCACCGCCGCCCGGAGCTCTCTGGAGGATATGTCCATTGCCCTGGAAAACGCCAAACTCTCCCTCCAGCGCGCCCAGGACGCCCTGGAGAACTACACCATCACCGCTCCCATTTCAGGCACCGTCATTGAGAAGAACGTCAAGGCCGGGGATAACGTGAACAGCATCGAGTCCGGTTCCCTGGCCGTCATTTACGACCTGAGCTACTTAAAGCTGGAGATGAATATCAGTGAGCTGGACCTGAATAAAATTCAGGAGGGCCAGGCGGTGGACATTACCGCCGACGCTATCCCCGGGCAGGTCTTTACAGGCCGGGTGGACCGGGTGAGCATCAACGGCACCACGACCAACGGCTTTACCACCTACCCCGCAACCATTCTGCTGGAGGACTACGGCGGACTGAACCCAGGCATGAATGTATCTGCCGACATTGTCGTGGAGCGGATGAAAAACGTCTTGTCCATCCCGGCATCGGCGGTTCAGCGGGGAGACACAGTGCTGGTTCCTCTGGAGGGATGTCTGTCTCCCGACGGAACCTCCGTAGCAGACCCGTCCAGATCTGCGGAGCAAACGGTTACCCTGGGTGGCAGCGACGGAGAGTACGTGGAGATTACCTCCGGACTCAACGAGGGAGATACCGTTCTGGTGCCCGCCCAAGGAGCGGCAGGGGCCGGAGGCGGCGGAAGCGCCGTTGTCTCCTAAGGAGGTAGATGAACCTTGGAACACCTCATTGAACTGAAAAACGTCTATAAAATATACCAGATGGGCGAGGAGACTGTCCACGCCCTAGACGGGGTAGACCTGACCATTGACCAGGGGGAGTTTGTGGCCATTGTGGGTTCCTCCGGGTCAGGCAAGTCCACTGCCATGAACATCATCGGCTGCCTGGACGTGCCCACCTCAGGCACCTACCGCCTGGGGGGCGTGGATGTATCCACCATGGAGGACGACCAGCAGGCGGAAATTCGGAATAAAATGCTGGGCTTCATCTTTCAGCAGTACAACCTGATCCCCAAGCTCACCGTTCTGGAAAACGTGGAGCTCCCCCTCCTCTACGCCGGGGTGGACGGCTCTGAGCGCCGGGAGCGGGCCCTGGCCTCCTTGGAGCGGGTGGGCCTGCGGGACAAGGCGAAAAACCTGCCCTCCCAGCTCTCCGGCGGCCAGCAGCAGCGGGTGTCTATCGCCCGGGCCCTGGCCGGCACCCCCTCGGTCATCCTGGCCGACGAGCCCACGGGGGCCCTGGACTCCCGCACCGGCCGGGAGGTGCTGAAATTCCTCAAGCAGCTCAACCGGGAGGGGGACACGGTGGTCCTCATCACCCACGACAACTCCATCGCTGTGAAGGCCGACCGGATCGTCCGCCTCCAGGACGGGAAAATCATCTACGACGGGGACGCCCACGACCCCCGGGCAGTAGTCCAGCCCCACGGGGAGGATGAGGACGAGGAGGTGGGCGCATGAATTTTGGACAGTCCTTCCGCCTTGCCATCAAGTCACTTACCACCAGCAAAATGCGGGCTCTGCTTACCATGCTTGGCATCATTATCGGCGTGGGGGCGGTGATTGTGATCCTCTCTCTGGGCAACGGGCTCACCGGTATGGTCCAGCAGCAAATCGACAAAATGGGCATCAACATGATCCAGATGCAGCTCTTCGGCGGCATGGACAACGACCTGCCCGACCCGGAGGATATGTATGATGTGGTGGAGGCAAACTCCCACATTCTCACCGGCGTGTCCCCCTATGTGGGCGTGACAGCGGCGGTGCGCAGCGGAAACGACATCTTTAAGGCGACCCACCTCTACGGTGTCAGCGAGATCATGTACAACCCGGCCACCAACTACACCATGGACGGGGAACAGCTCTCCCAGGGCCGCTTCATCAACTACCTGGACGTGGAGCGCCGGGAGCCGGTGTGCGTCGTCGGCGCCTATCTGGAGCAGGAGGCCTTCGGCGGCGACGCCTTGGGGAAGAAGCTCTCCATCAACGGCCGGCTCTTTACGGTGGTGGGGGTGCTCAAGCGCAACGCCGAGCTGGAGATGCTGGAGGGGAGCCAGGACGACCAGGTCTATCTCCCCTACTCCACCGCCCTGGAGGTCATCGGGAGCCGGTGGGTCAACGTGTACATCTTCACCAGCTCCTCCGGCGAGACCGCCCAGGCCGCCAAGAATATCCTGGTCGGCTGGCTCAATGACTTTTTCCGTACCGACGACGGCGAGTACTCCTATTATTACGTCACCACCATGGCGGAACAGGCCAACATGATTAACGGCATGATGGGGGTGGCCATGGGCGTCCTGGTGGCCATCGCGGCCATCTCTCTGCTGGTGGGCGGCATCGGCATCATGAACATCATGCTGGTGTCCGTCACCGAGCGCACCCGGGAGATCG
>CANEFX010000014.1 GCA_947426945.1 uncultured Bacillota bacterium | reverse complement strand
AGATTCCTCAGGGCGTTCTCCAGCTGCTGGGCTGATCCAACGGCGGATAACGACCATATACCACAGGCATATCAAAGGACCGGGCTTACGCCCGGTCCTTTTTCTTTTCTCCGCTTGACAAATCCGCGGGACGTGGCTATAATAAACATAGAAAGGGCGCTGCCGGCAGACGGTTGCCCCCTCAGGATTACTTAAAAGGAGTAACCGCTAAGTTTGGGGCTTGGGCGGTTACTTCTTTTTATTGGCCGCAATGAAGAGGCCGATAATACCGATGATGACCAGCGAATACTGAAACAGTTCCGCATATGTAACCATTGGGCAGCCCCCCTTTCCAAGGATCAGGGGGCAGGAAGCCGCCCCCCGTCAGGAGGGGTCAACCGCCTACCGTTACTGGCAGCGCTGAAAGATCGCTCTTTCCTACCGGAAGTATACCATAGAAAATGGCAGAACGCAACAAAAACGGCTCCGCTTGGCGCGGCTGGAGAAGTGTAAAAAAATTATGAACGCTATTGCAATTTGGGCGGGAATGCGTTAAAATACGGTTAGCACTCCAGAAGAATGAGTGCTAACCGTATTGTTATCAAAGAAAATTAAAATACATGGAGGAATCAAAATTATGGCAAAGAAGCAATTTAAAGCGGAATCCAAGCGTCTGTTGGACCTGATGGTCAACTCCATTTACACGCACAAGGAGATTTTTCTCCGGGAGCTGATTTCCAACGCCAGCGACGCAGAGGACAAGCTGGCCTACAAGTCCCTCACCGACGACAGTGTGAGCGTGAAGCGCAAAGAATTGAAGATCACCATCGTCCCCGATAAGGAGGGGCGGCTGCTCACCGTGTCGGACAACGGCGTGGGCATGTCCAGAGAGGATCTGGAGTCCAACCTGGGCACCATCGCCCGGAGCGGTTCGGGCCAGTTTAAGGACGGTCTGGCCGAGGACGACAAGGCCGCCGGCAAGATCGACGTGATCGGCCAGTTCGGCGTGGGCTTCTACTCCGCCTTCATGGTGGCCGACCACGTGACGGTGGTCTCCCGGGCCTGGGGCAGCGACGAGGCCTGGATGTGGCAGTCCGACGGGGCCGACGGCTATACCGTTACCGCCTGTGAGAAGGAGGTCCCCGGCACAGACGTGATCATGCACATCAAGGCCAACGCCGACGAGGAGGATTACGACCAGTATTTAGACACCTATAAATTGCAGGAGCTTATCAAAAAGTACTCCGACTATATCCGCTATCCCATCATTATGGAGGTGGAGGACTACCGCCAGAAGGAGAAGCCCGCCGACGCGCCAGAGGACTACAAGCCCGAGTGGGAGACGGTGAAGGAGTGGAAGACCCTCAACTCCATGGTGCCCCTGTGGCAGCGGCAGAAGAGCAAGGTAAAGCCTGAGGAGTACAACGCCTTTTATAAGGAGAAGTTCGGCGACTGGCAGGACCCTCTGGCCGTCATCCACACCAGTGCCGAGGGGGCGGTCACCTATAAGGCCATGCTCTATATCCCGGAAAAGACCCCCTACGACTTCTACACCCGCGAGTATCAGAAGGGTCTGCAGCTCTACTCCTCCGGGGTGCTCATCATGGACAAGTGCGCCGACCTGCTCCCCGACCACTTCCGTTTTGTCAAGGGCGTGGTGGACTCCGCCGACTTCTCCCTGAACATCAGCCGGGAGGTCCTGCAGCACACCCGCCAGCTCAAGACCATTGCCGCCGCCCTGGAAAAGAAGATCAAGAACGAGCTGCTGAAGATGCAGAAGGAGGACCGGGAGAAGTATGAGAAGTTCTGGTCCGCCTTCGGCACCCAGCTGAAATACGGCGTGGTGGCCGACTACGGCCAGCATAAGGAGGTGCTCCAGGACCTGCTGTTGTTCTGGTCCTCCAAGGAGGGCAAGAACACCACCCTGGCCGCCTACAAGGACCGGATGCCCGAGGACCAGCCCTTCTACTACTACGCCTGCGGCGAGAGCGTGGAGAAGATCGCCAAGCTGCCCCAGGTGGAGCGGATTCTGGACAAGGGGTATGAGATTTTGTACTGTACCGAGGATGTGGACGACTTTGTTATGAAGGGGCTGCGGGAGATTGACGGCAAGCAGTTCAAGTCCGTCACCGAGGAGGACGCCCTGCCCCAGTCCGACGAGGAGAAGAAAGCTGCTGAGGAGAAGGCCGAGGCCGGCAAGCCGGTGCTGGAGGCCGTGAAAGAGGCCCTGGGAGACCGGGTGAAGGAGGTGCGCGTCTCCGCTATTTTGAAATCGGGGGCCTGCTGCCTGTCCGCCGACGGGCCGGTCTCCATCGAGATGGAGCGGTATATGCGCAAGGTGGAGGGCGGTCAGCCCATGAAGGCAGACCGGGTGCTGGAGCTCAATGCCGACTCCGCCCCCTTTGCCGCCCTGAAGAAGGCGGTGGACGCCGGGGACAAGGACACGGTGGCCAAGTATTCCAAGCTGCTCTATGCCCAGGCCCTGCTCCTGGCCGATCTGCCTCTGGAGGACCCGGCGGAGTATACCGGGCTGGTGTGCTCCCTGATGGTCTGATTTGATCCGATCCCGCCCTAAAGCGGGTTTAGAAAATTCCCGCAGAAGGTTTTGCCTTTTGCGGGAATTTTTTGTCTGTGGAGGTATGGAATTGATTTGAGTGGAGCCCTGACTGCAATTGCCGTCTGTGAGTGCAAAAAATAGTATAGAAAACCGCCTTTTCGGGCAAACTGGCCATAAGCCAATTTTTACCGAAAGGGTGGTTTTTGTGCAGGTGAAGGATTTAATGAACCCCAGCGCGGTGACGGTGGAGCCAAGTTCCTCTGCGGCGCTGGCCGCCCGGCTTATCAGCCGGCACAACGTGGGGGCGCTGCCGGTGTGCGGAGCGGACCGCCGACTCCGGGGGATGGTCACCGACAGGGATATCGTCCTGCGGTGTATCGCCGCGGAGGAGGACCCGGCCCAGACCCCGGTACGGGATATCATGACCCGCTCCTGCGCCACAGTGGCCCCCGGGGACGACTGTCGGGAGGCTACCCGGCTGATGGCACAGCGTCAGGTCCGCCGCCTGCCGGTGGTGGACGACGGAAAACTGGTGGGGGTGATCTCTCTGTCCGACCTGGCCCGCAGCGGCCGGTTCGACATGGAGGCCGCCCAGGCCCTGAGTGAGATTTCGGAAAATATCATTGTCCGCTGATTGGACAAAATCCCTCCTGTGCCCTATAATGGGGGTCAGGAGGGATTTTTATGGAGCTTACCCCCATCGCCCGCATCCGCAGCGATTTTTCGGAAAAATTCGGTATCCCCCGCCAGAGCGGACTGGTGGAGGAACTGACCGCCGCCGTCATTTTTGAACCCGGATACCGGGACCCCAGCGCCCTGCGGGGACTGGAGGGCTTCTCCCACCTGTGGCTGATCTGGGAGTTTTCCAAATCCCAGGGCTGGTCCCCCACTGTCCGCCCGCCCCGGCTGGGCGGGAACAAGCGGCTGGGGGTGTTCGCCACCCGCTCCCCCTTCCGGCCCAACCCCATTGGACTGTCCTGTGTGCGCCTGCTGGAGGTAGGGCAGGACCGGAAGCTGGGGCCTGTTCTGACCGTGGCCGGGGCCGACCTGCTGGACGGCACTCCCATCTATGATATCAAGCCCTATCTGCCCTACGCCGATTGCAGGCCCGAGGCGGCGGGGGGCTTTGCCCCCCGGCCCAAGGGGGCGGAGCTGGAGGTGGATTGTCCCCCGGCGCTGCTGGCCGTGGTCCCGGAGGCCAAGCGGGCCGCCCTGCTGGCCGTTTTGGCCCAGGACCCCCGGCCCCGGTATCAGAACGACCCGGACCGGGTGTACGGCATGGCCTTTGCCGGGTTGGAGGTGAAATTCCGGGTGGTGGAGAAAGGGCTGACAGTGACGGATATTTTGCAGGGGCTGCCGCAGGACGCCCCTGCGGCGGGTGGAATGTGAAAAATTTTTAAAAACCTATTGACCTTCCCCCTTGTGGAAGGTGTAGAGTATAGGCAGGAAGGGGGAATGTCCATGAAAATCAACGAGGTGGAAGCCCAGGTGGGCATCACCAAGAAGAATATCCGCTTCTATGAGGAGCAGGGTCTGCTCTCCCCCCGGCGCAACAGCGAGAACGGCTACCGGGACTACGGCGAGGGGGAGGTGGCCGTTCTGAGGCGGATCAAGCTCATGCGAAAGCTGGGCGTGCCCCTGGAGGAGATCCGAAAGATGCAGGCCGGAGGCACGGTGGCCGACGGGATGCGCCGCCACCTGGTTACTCTGGAGCGGGAGCGCTGCAGCCTGGAGCAGTCCATTCAGCTGTGCCAGTCCCTGAAGGACCGGGAGGAGCGGCTGGACGCCCTGGACGCCGCCGCCCTGCTGGAGGAGATGGGACGGCTGGAGCAGACGGGCACCACCTTCCAGGACAAACAGAAGCAGGATGCCAAGCCCGTCCGGTATGTGGGGGCTGTGGTTATGGCATTTCTGACCACCGCCCTGATGGCGGCCATTATCGTGCTGATGGTGTGGGGCTTCACCGTGGACCCCGCCGACGCTCCCCCTCTGCCCCTGATGGCGGTTCTGGTGGCACTCCCTGGAGTGGTCATCCTGGGGGTGCTGCTGGCCCTGTTCCAGCGGGTGAAGGAAATTCAGAAAGGAGAGGTTGACGATGCAAAGAACTATTAGCAGGAAGGAACTTGTCATAGGGGTTACTGCCATAATTCTCACTGGCGGGCTGCTGTCCCTGCCCTTGGGACTGGCTTTTCTCTATGTTCTGGCCCAGCGACGGGAGGAGCTCAGGAAAGGAGAACTGGAAAATGCGAAAAAATACTGAGGGAAAAGGCTTTGTGGGGGCGGTGATTATCACCGTCCTGGTGGCCGGATTCATGTTTATGGCCACCGGAGGCCTGCTGGTGGGGTATTTCAGCGAAAATCCGGAGCCCTTTGCCACTGGCGTGATCCTGTTCGTGGCGTTTTTGTACCTGGCCATCGCTGTGGGCGTTGTCATGGCCCTGTATCAGCGGTGGCGTGAGATCCGGGGAGGTGAGGAGGACGAAGCGAAAAAATACTGACCGGGAAAAGCGGGCGGCGGTGAGGTCGGTGGTGCTCAGCACCTTGTTTCAGCTGCTGTCTGCGGGGGCCCTGCTGTATGCCAGAACGCTGGTCCAAACCGGCTGGCTGCGGGGAGCGGCACTGATTTTGGCCGTGGGAGATCTGATTACCATCCCCTTCTCCTTCACCGTCCTGTGGCAACGGGTGCGGGAGATTGAACAAGGAGAACTGGAAGAAGCCAGGAAATATTAAGTTATATTATATAAGGAGGAAAAGATTATGCTGCTGGTAAACATCGACTACATCCCCGGGAAGGAATTTGAGGTGCTGGGCATGGCCAAGGGCACCGTGGTCCAGTCCAAAAACTTCGGCAAGGACTTTATGGCCGGCATGAAGACCCTGGTGGGCGGAGAGATCACCGGCTACACCGAGATGCTCAACGAGGCCCGCCAGATTGCGGTCAAGCGGATGGTGGACGAGGCCGAGGCCCTGGGGGCCGACGCGGTGGTCAATATCCGCTACGGCTCCTCCGCCGTGATGCAGGGGGCTGCCGAGGTGATTGCCTACGGCACGGCAGTGCGGTTTAAATGAGAAGAGGGCGGCATTTGTGCCGCCCCTTTTTTTCCTGTACCCAGCGAGAGGGACAGTGCAGAGACCGTCTCTGCATACCGTTGACAACCCTATTGCCCCGGGCTTATAATGCAGTCAGCGCACCCTGAAAACAGGAAGAGGAGCTGAAGCGTATGTTTGGTCTGTTTGGAAAGAAAGGGGAAAAGGCGCCGGAGGAGCGGCTGTCTGACTTTCAAAGGAAAAAGGATTTTGCGGGCCTGGCCAGGACGTATTACGAGATGGGCGCGGCCGCCATGGACACAGGCGATCTGAATAAGGCCCAGCTGTGGCTTCACCGGGCGGACACGATCTACAGCGCCGACGATGATATCTATGACAAGGTGGGCGAGAGGCTGATGGACGACTGCTCCGACCGCATCGGACAGCTGGAGGAGGAGGACGGACTGCTCCATAATGCCGTTCCCGCTGAGATTGCAGAGAAAGCGGGCGAGCTGGGCGGCGTCCAGGTGCGCATCTGGGGCCTGCTGTCTATCGCCCGGCTGGTACGACTGGGCGAGCGGCTGGGCGGACTGCCTGGCTGCGAGGTGCTGGGTGAGCTGGGCTGGGCCGTAGACATGATGTTTCAGTCCCTCCAGACGCCGCCCAGCCAGGAGGAGTATCAGCACTTGATGGACGTGTGCAACGCCCTCTATGAACTGAACGGCAAGCCGGTCTATTACACCGGCGAGCTGGAGGTTCCTGGAAAGGTCCCCTTTCAGGTGTTCGACCTGAACGGCATGTTTGGGGTGGAGCAGGAGCTCAACAGCTACATCGACAGCCACCTGCGGCTGCTGGCCGCTATGAGCCAGGGTGCGGAGGAACTGCCTGCCGGAGAGAGCGGTATCGTGGGCTGCACCCTGCTGCCCGACTACTACGTGCGCACCGGGTCTGTCAATCTGGAGGAGGTCCCCCAGATTAAGGCGGAGCTGGAGCGTATCCGAAGCGACTATGACTTTGTCCGAGGCGGGCTTACTGTGGAGGGAGCCGCGGAGAAGATCGCGGCGTATAAGCAGCTGGATATTTTGGCGTAACGGGCAGAACCGGACCGGGAGGCACAGCTTCCCGGTCCGGTTTCAATTTTGGGGGCGGAAAAGAGAAAAAATTTTGTCCGCTATGTTATGTTTTCCGGGAAACAGTCCGATAAATATGATACAGAACAGTTTAGGATTGCTGTGCGTCCTCCCGCAGGGGAGGCTTCAGGAGGTTGCTGATATGTTAGTTACAAGACGAGAAGGATTTGCTTCTACCCCCATTACGGCCGGGGCCGCCCGTTCCGGCGGGGTGAAACGCGCCCGGACGGCGGAGAGCAGCTTTGATCAGATTACGCTGTCCGCCAGGGCGGGCCAGGAGGCCAGCCCGACCTTCCGGAAGATGGCGGCCGACTTGTCCCGCCAGGTGCGTACCTATAATACCACCGGGAAGGTGCAGGAGCTGCGCCATCAGGTCATGTCCGGAGAGTACCGCCCCGACGCCAGGGAGACGGCGGCCCGTATGCTGCTGCTGACGGAGGGCGAATAAATGGCGGACTGGCAGGACTATCTGGGACTGATGGTCAGTCTGACCCATACCCTGGAGGAGCTCACCAAGGTGGAGCGGGAGAAGAACGGCGCCGCCTCCCGGGGAGACCTGGCCGGGGTGGAGGCCTGCATGAAGCGGGAGCAGGTGCTCAGCCTGACCCTGCGGGGCTACGACCAGAAACGGGACGCCATGCTGGCCGCCCTGGATTTGAGAGGGGTCACCCTCAGCCAGCTGGAGAGCCGCTGCCCGGAGGAACTCCAGCTGGAGACCAAGCAGGTCGTGGAGGAGCTGCGGCGGCAGTACGAGCTGTTCCAGGCCGCCAGCGAGGTGGCCAGAGACACGCTGGAGTGCAACCTGCGGGCAATTGAACGGATACAGGCCGTCCAGGCGGGAGACGCCGCCCAGGCGGCGGAGGAACGCAAAACCCACCAGACGGATTTCCGGGCCTGAGGCCCGATGAGATAAAGGAGAAACTGCTATGGCTGTTATCGGTACTTTCGGCTCTTTTACGGCCGCACGGCTGGGAATCTATGCCTCCCAGGCCTCTCTCAACTTGACGGGCAACAACATTGCCAACATCAACACCAAGGGCTACACCCGCCAGCGGCTGGACCTGGTGTCCCTCCACTCCGGGGGCAACGCCCGGTACGCCAACAGCTACAATCTGGATATCGGCTACGGCGTGCTGGCGGACAGCACCTCCCAGCTGCGGGACCCCTTTATGGATATCCGCTACCGCAATGAGCAGTCCAGCGTGGGCGCCTATGAGGCCAAGCTGGACGGCCTGAAGCAGCTGACCAACATTCTGGACGAGGTGGGCGACGGAGAGGGGGACTTCGGCATCATCGAGGCCCAGTTCAACGATCTGCTGGATCAGCTGGAAATTCTCAGCCGCAACGCCAACGACGACACCATGGACACCAACGTGCGCTCCTCCGCTGAGAGCTTGGTGCGCCATTTTAACGACTACGCCAACGCCCTGGTCACCGCCAAGGATACCCTGACCGACAAGCTGAAGGACGACGTGAAGTCGGTGAACACCATCCTGACCCAGATCCGGGACCTGAACGTGGAGATCAGGGAGGCGGGCATCTTCGGGGACAATGCCCTGGAGCTGCGGGACCACCGTAATCTGCTGATTGACGAGCTGTCCACCTACATGAAGATCGACGTGCGGTACGACATGGAGAAGATCGACGAGTTCTCCTCCGTAGAGCGGCTGAATATCTCCATTGCCGGCACGGGCAACCCGCCCACCATGCTGATTCAGGGCATCTACGGCACCCAGGTCACCATGCCGGAGAAGTCGCCTATGCGCAACCCGGAGTATCCCGATGTGGGGGCAAAATATATTGACAAGGCGAGCACGCTTGATAAAAAACCGCCTGTCTATGTCTATACCAACGACCCCCAAGACGCTATTGAGGTCAACAACGCGGTGAAGGGGGCGGAGGACAACCGCCTGTGGATGGGGTTGGAGGCCCTGGTGGACCGCAACGGCCGCATTATGAAGGAGGCCGACGGCACCGAGAGCCAGCCGGTGGACCTGAGCGACACCGTTTTGTACGGCTCCCTCCAGTCCCTGCGGGAGCTGATTACCAGGGAGGGCGAGTTCTCCAGCGAGCTGGACATCGCCTATGACGAAAAGGCCAGCATCAAACGGGGTATCCCCTACTACCAGCACGCGCTGGACGCCTTGGCCAGAAAGTTCGCCGAGACCATGAACGAGGCCAACGAGCCCATGTTCGACGGCTATGAGACCGAGATAGTCAACGGCGTGGAGCTGTTTAAGATCAAGGACGGCACCACCTGCAATCTGACCGATGGTCAAGGCGACGCAGCTACTGTCTGGGGTAAGCTGGATGCAGCGGGCTACGATATTAGCTATCTGAGGCGTGTCGATTTGAGCGATCTGCCGGAGGATCTGAGGGCGGAGGTCAAGGCGGTGCAGGAGAAGCACCTGTCTCCCAAAGGACAGGGCCACGGCGTCGAAAAGATGGCTGGCGGCAACCTGTTCAGCAACACCGGCGACGGAGACGACGCGGACAATCCTCTCATCACCGCCGCAAACATCTCCATCTCCAAAAAGTGGTCCACCGGCGAGGTCCGCATCCGCTGCTTCCGGGAGAACAACGGCCTGAGCCATTCCACCGACAACAGCAATGTCAACCACATGATTACCCTGATGGGGCAGAAGCTGGAATACAAGCCAACAGACGTGGTGGACGATGCGGCCAGCAATACCAAGTATTACAGCGGCACCTTCCAGGAGATGCTGAACAACACCAACCACACTTTGGCCAGCGACTACAAGATCACCAAGAGCATGTACGACAACTATACCACCAGTGCGCTGGCCCTGGACAACGACCGCCAGAGCGTGTCCGGCGTGGACCTCAATGAGGAGGCCACCAGCATGATGGTGTATCAAAAATCCTATGCCGCCGCCTGCCAGCTTATGACCACGCTGGACTCCATGCTGGATAAGCTGATCAACGGCACCATCAGATAAGGAGGTAACCTGAGATGGGCTTTCGTATTACCACTAATATGATGATGAACACCTACCGGTACAATCTGCAGGGCGTTACCCAAAAGCGCTCCGATTCATCGGACAAGGTGCTCACCCACCGCAACTTCAACAGCTACGCGGAGGACCCCGCCTCCGCCTCCCAGGCCTTCCGCCTGCGCCGGCAGTGGTATCAGACCAGCAGCCAGCTGGCCAACAACGACGCCACCTATAACAAGTTCCATACCGGCTGGACCAATCTGGCCGGCGTAATCAAGGACCTGAGCGACGCCAACGGCCGGGTGTCCGCCATCCGGGGCAACAGCGATACTGCCGGCGAGAGCCGCACCGCCCTGGCCCTGGTCCTGCGGGAGACCGCCGACTCGGTGATCGAGTCCATGAACCAGAAGGTAGGCGAGCAGTTCATCTTCGCCGGGAACGACGGGCTGAATGTCCCCTTCACCTGGAACGAGGACCACACCAAGCTGTACTACCGGGGGGTCAACGTGAACGCCGGCGGCGTGGAGAAGCCCACCACTGCCGAGCCTGCGTGGGGCGCTTTGGACCCCGACGGCAAGCCCGACTGGAACGCTTTGGACGACGCCACTTTCCTGCCCAAGGATATGCCCTCCTCCTCCGCCGACGCGGACGAGCAGGCCTGGATCGACTGGTACAAGGATCAGGCCGACGTGAAAAAACTGGAGATCATGAGCAAGGAGGAGCTGAACCTGGACCTGGGCATGGGTCTGAAGGAGGTCAATGGCGTGCTGGTCAACGGCTCCGCCTTTGACAGCGCTCTGCGGGGCATCAGCTTTCTGAACAGCGGCGTGGACAAGGACGGCGACCCCAAGAGTCTGCCCCTGGTGATGCGGGAGCTGGCCGACGTCTTTGATACCTGGGGGGAGAACGGGCAGAAGTATCTGCCGGAGAAGTACCGGGATATGACTGCGGACCAGATCAAGGAGTTCATGAAGGACCCCGAGTCCGCCGAGGCGAAGGAGATTACCAGCTATCACACCGAAATGCAGGCCAAGGCCAACCGGCTGATGGATAAGCTGAACGCCGCCCACGCCTACATCGACGAGAAATATGTGGAGCTGGACGCCAAGTCCTCCTTCCTCAAGACCAACGGCAGCCGTCTGTCCACTGAGGTCACCAACCTGAACGAGCAGGTGCTGGATGTGGAGCAGATTGACCTGGCCGACGCGATCACGCAGTTCTCCTGGGACCAGTACTGCTACAACGCCGCGCTGAAAATCGGAAACCAGCTGCTCAGTCAGTCGCTGATCGACTATATGAACTGAAGCCCTTAAAATTGTTCAATTGTGTGTAATATGAGGCAGGGAAGCCTTTAGGACGTCTAAAAGATGCAGAAGGGAGCGCGTATCACACAATGAAACCGCTGATTGAAATTACCACTGTACCCATTCAGATTGAGATGAAGACCACCAGCGCCAAGCTGGAGTATGCCCGAGGCACCGCCGAGATGGAGATCACCCGGGAGAAAAATGGACTTCAGATCAAGAGCCGTCCCATTAAGGTGAATATCGATACCTATGAGGCGCGGAATTCGGTGACGCCCACCATTGCCCGCTACCTGGAGCAAGGCGCGCAGAAGGGCCAGCAGGCGGCCTATGAGGCCACCGCCACTTACGCCCGCCAGGGACAGCTCCTGCTGGAGACCAAGGTGGGTGAGGAGCTGATCACCCAGTTTGCCGAAGAGGCCATGATGAAGGACGTCAAAACCAACGTGGGGCTTGAATTCCTGCCCAAGACCGGCCCCGAAATCACCTGGGACCCCGGCGAGATGAATATCCGCTATGAGATGGATAAGATGGCCATCGACTGGAAGCTGAACGAGGGCAGCTTTGAGTTTACGCCCGGCGACATTGAATTTACAATCGCCCAGCGGCCTGACGTGGTGATTAAGTATATCGGCGGACCCATTTATGTCCCGCCTTCCGCCGACCCCAACTATGAGCCGGTGGATATAAAAGCGTAGACACGCGTTCCGCCTCCCCTGCGGGGAGGAGAACTGCCGAACAGGAGGGAACATGCGTTTAGATACCAAGTATTTCGGGCAGATTGACTGTCTGGAGGAGGATAAGCTCCGCTTTTCGGAGGGGCTGTTTGGCTTTGAAGAGGAGAAAGAGTTTTTCCTGCTGCCCTTTGAGGGCAGCGAGGGGAGCCTCCTCTGCTTTCAGAGCGCGGCCACGCCCGGCTTGGCTTTTGTGGCGGTAAACCCCTTCTCACTCAAGCCGGACTATGCGCCAATCCTTACGGAGAGGGAGCTGAAGGCCATGGGGGTGGAGCGCAGCGAGGAGCTGTGTTTCTACACCCTGTGCGTGGTGCGCAGCCCGGTGGGGGACAGCACTGTGAATCTGCGCTGCCCGGTGGCTATCAACGACCAGACCCGGCAGGCCATGCAGGTTATCCTGGAGGAGGGCGAATACCATATGCACCACCTTCTGTCGGAATTCGGACGGAAGGAGGAGGGCAAATGCTGATCCTCCAACGGAAAGAGGGGGAATCGCTGCTCATTGGGGACGAGGTGGAGGTCACCGTCCTGTCTGTGGAGGCGGGGCGCGCCCGCTTGGCCATTCAGGCCCCCCGCAGCGTCACCATCCTGCGCAGTGAGTTGAAGGGAGCCGCTGAGACCAATCGGGAAGCGGCGGATGAGGAGATCTCCCCCCTGGAGCTGCTGGGTGTGCTGAAAAAGCCGGAAAAAGAGAACTGAGAATTGTAAAAGGGCCGGATATCCATCGGATATCCGGTCCTTTTTTCTGCATGAAATTATGTGTTTCGCCACTTTACAAAGAGTTATTTCCGGGATATAATAACAAAAATATAGAAAACTGGTGTTTTATACTGCTCTTTAATAAAAAGTTTACATGTGTTTCCCCGCCCTCCGGGCGGGGAAACACGAAAAAATTATTCTTTTAATGGAAGATTAGTATTAGGACAGAAAGGGGCGCAGTGGTCTGTGAACGAAAGTGCCAACGGAACGATAGAGCCGGAAATTCCAAACTCCGAGGCTGGAGCCTGTGCAGAGCCTGAGGTGGAAGAGGCAGCGGCCGGAGAGGAGAGCCGGACTGAAGTGCCGGGACAGCTGCAAGAGGCCGGAGAGGAATCCGCGCAGGAGGTTTCCGATGCCGGACAGTCGGCTGCCAGGGAGGAAAACAGTCCGGGAAAAGGCGCCGAGGAGGCCCTGCCGGAGCCGGTTAAGGGACTGGAGGTGCATATCCGGCGGCTCCCCCTTCTGGTTCGGGCCTTGATGGCCCCGTTCCTCTTCTGGTGGGCGGCGATTCTGGTGTGTGAGCTGGTAGTCCATGCCGCCGCCTTTGAGACAATGGATCGCTTTTCTACGGTGATTCTTTTTTCAGCGGCGGCCGCCGGACTGGCGGCCGCCCTGACCACCCTCCCCACCCGTGCGGGAAAATTTCTGTCCTGGCTGGTCCCGCCGGCCCTGTACCTGATCTATGCAGTGCAGCTGGTGTATCACGACATCTTTAGCGCTTTTTTATCCCTGATTTATGTGTCTGCCGGAGGGGATGCGATTACGCAGTTTTGGGACATCACCCTGGAAGCGATCGACCGCTGTATGCTCCGGCTGCTGGTTATGGCGGCGCCCATGCTGGCCTTTTACATATTGCGCCATAAGGGCCGGCTGATAAAAAAGGAAGCCGGCGTCAAAGTTCCCCTGATTTTGCTGGCCTGTTTTGCCGGGCTGTCCGCCCTGTCTGTGCTGGCCCTGCCCCTGGGCGGCACGGGGGTGAGCTCGCCCTTCACCGCGTTTTACAGCCGTAGCGCCACGGTGGACCGCTGGACGGAACACTTCGGCCTGCTGACCGCCGAGGCGCTGGATTTGAAGCGGATGACGACCGACGGCCGGGGAGGACCCGCCACCGGCGGATTGGATCTGACCGCCGGCGCAGGCGGTGCCCGAAATGTGCTGCCCGGCATGGATTTCGACACCCTGAACACACTGACCGATAAAAAGGAGCTTCAGGCGCTGAACGACTATTTTGCCGCCCTCTCGGGCACCGGAAGAAACAGCTATACGGGCCTGTTTAAGGACTATAATCTGATTGAAATCTGCGCCGAGTCCTTCTCTCCCTATGTGATCGACCCGGAGCTGACCCCCACCCTCTACCGGCTGTCCCACGAGGGCATTGTGTTTAAGAACTTTTACAACAGCTTTCCCAGCGTGACCAGCGACGGGGAGTACAGCCTGTGCATGGGCATGATGATCAACCTGAAGCGGGTGAGCTTTGCGTCCTCCATGGACAACTATGTTCCCTGCTGCCTGGGCAATATGTTCTCCTCCGACGGCGTCTCCGCCAGGGCTTATCACAACAACTATGCCACCTTCTATAACCGGATTAACACTCATACCAATATGGGGTATGAGTTTAAAGCCATTGATTTCGGGCTGGACATGGAGAAGGGGCACCCTGCCTCCGATTTGGAGATGTTCCAAAAGACGGTGGACGACTACATTGGCGAGAGGCGGTTTCACGCCTATTATATGACCTACTCCGGACACGCCCCCTATAATTTCGACACCAATCAGATGTGTATTCAGAACCGGGCGCTGACGGAGAGGATGGATGCCTCCGAGCCGGTGCGGGCCTATTACTGCGGCGAGCTGGAGCTGGAGCGGGCTCTTGCCTACCTGGTGGAGCGGCTGGAGGAGGCCGGCATCGCAGACCGCACGGTGATCGTCCTCACCGGTGACCACTACCCCTACGGGCTGCCCGATGAGGCTTATGAGGAGCTGGCCGGAGAGGCGGCAGAGAAGGATCCCTTCTGGCGTTACCGGAATTCCTTCATCTGCTGGACGGGCGGAATGGAAGAGCCCGTCCTGGTGGAGGATTACTGCTGTACCCAGGATATCCTGCCTACCTTGCTCAACCTGTTCGGATTCCCCTATGACTCTCGGATGCTCACCGGCCGGGATGTGTTGGCCGACTGCACCCACGCTGCGCTGCTCAAGGACGGGAGTATCCTGACGAAGGAATTTCTCTATGACGGCTCCTCCGGAGAACTTAGATGGCAGAAGGAGGGGGAGCAGGACGAGGAGTGGGCCCAAGCCGTTATTAACGCAGTTGAAAACCAGTTTACAGTGGCGGCCGACGTTTTGGATTATGACTACTATCAGTTTGCATTTTCCGCTCTGGGACTCTCCGAGGGCCGGGAGGAGCGGCCCGCCTACACCAGCTACAGCGATACCGCCGGGACCTACTATGAGCAGGCTGCGGAGGTGATTGCGCGGTACGGTATCATCGTTGCCACTAACCAGGAGGGCTGCCTGGCGGGAGAGGATACTCTGCTCCGCTCTCAGATGGTGGTCATGGCGAGCCGCTGGCTGGGGCTGAGGGGAGATCCTGACATGCTTCCCTACACAGATACCTCGGCTGAGTGGCTCCGTGAGCCGCTGGCCGGGATATGGGAGGCCGGTCTGCTTCCGGCGGGAGAGACAGAATTCCGGCCCTCTGCCTCAGTTGCTCCGGAAGAAGCGGTGGAATTTATGAGCGCTGTGGCCGAATTTGCCGGCCGGCCAGGGGCCCGCGCCTGGGCAAAGCGTATCGTAGCGGAAGCTGTGGAGAAGCAGTCGGCGGCCGCGGAGGCGCCGGAGGATGCTCTGACCCGGGGCGCAATGACGTATATCCTGGCCGATCTGATCCAGTATGCGGAGGAGAATGGACTGGAGATTCACGGGGCCTCAACCGGGAACTGAGTCGGCCATATCTGAAATTTATTTGGGACACGCATGAAAAAACAGCTTTTTCTGAAGTGAATTGTGCTTCAGAATGGCCGGTAGATGGTTCCATGTCTAGTAAATACAGGAAAACGGGTAAACAGGTATATCTCCACTGTTCGGGGTAAAGCTATGAGCGGATGTTCCATCCAACCGAAACAAAAACCGAATGGAAAAGGAGAGAAAAATCATGTCTAACAGCAACAGCAATAAGATCATGGTTCCCAATGCCCGCGAGGCTATGAACAAGTTTAAGATGGAAGCTGCCAACGAGGTGGGCGTCAACCTGAAGCAGGGCTATAACGGCGACCTGACCAGCAAGCAGGCCGGCTCTGTGGGCGGCCAGATGGTCAAGAAGATGATACCCGTACAAACCGCGAGTTTCCAGCGGACTGACCGGACAGCAAGGGGGCATCAGGTCACGGTTACATATCGGGCGGGACTATACCTGTAAAGTGAATAGAAAGAAAACCCACCCGCAGGGAAACAGCTCTCTGCGGGTGAATTGTGCATTTTCGATTGATTTTTCTTCTCTTGTCTGTTATGATGTTTCTAGGAACATAACAACATAAGAACTAATATAAGAAAAGTCTTACTTATCCCCTTTCTTTCTTATGTTCTTGCGGCTTAAATAAGGAGTGTGCTTATGCTGGAAGAAGAATTTGGAAAACTGCTTTTAAGAGTTCAGCAGCGAAATTGCGAGGAACAGACCCTGGAGGTCAAGGCCGCCAACAAGGGATGTCCGGAGCGGCTCTATGACACGTTTTCTGCCTTTGCCAACCAGAACGAGGGCGGGATGCTTTTATTTGGTCTGGATGAAAAACAAGGGTTTGCCAAGGTCGGGGTCTATGATGCCCAGGACCTGCAAAAGAAGCTGATGGAGGTGGGCGAATCCATGACACCGGTGGTGCGTCCTGTTTTGTCTGTCTATGTGGAGGGGGCTATGCTGTTTGTGGCGGCGGAGATTCCCCCCCTGGATCTGGCAGAGCGGCCCTGCTTCAAAACAGCCCGGGGCCGGCTCAAGGGTTCCTTCATCCGGGTAGGAGACGCGGATAAGCCTATGACGGAGTATGAGGTTTACAGCTACGAGGCCTACCGCAAGCGGAGCCGGGACGATCTGCGTCCGGTGGAGGGGATCTCATTGTCCGCTCTGGATCAGGTCCAGCTGGAGCAGTATCTGCTGAAGCGCAAGCTGGATCGCCCCAATTTTGCCTCTGTTCCGACGGAACAGCTCTATGAGCTGACCGGACTGCAAAAGGAGGGACAGTTTACCCTCACAGCGGTCCTGCTGTTTGGCCTGTATCCCCAAGCCTATTTTCCGCAGCTCAGCATTATTGCATCCCGTGTGCCGGGTACTGAGATGGGTGAAGTGGATGAAACAGGGCAGCGGTTTCTGGACAGCAAACGCATTGAGGGCAGTCTGGTGGAAATGCTGGAGGGTGCGGTCAGCTTCCTGCGAAGTAATATGCGCATGGCTGTGCGCATTGATCCTAAAACAGGAAAGCGGCAGGATATGCCGGAATATCCCCTTGACGCCCTTCGGGAAGCGGTTTTGAACGCGCTGGTCCACCGGGATTACAGTACCCATACAGAAAATATGCCCATCCAGCTGATCATGTTTTATGACCGGGTGGAAATTCGAAACCCTGGCGGACTTTATGGGCGTTTGACGGTGGATCAACTGGGAAAGATCCAGCCGGATACCCGAAATCCGGCCGTGATCACCGCAATGGAAGCCTTGGGACAGACGGAAAACCGCTATTCCGGTATCCCAAGAATCCGCCGTGCCATGGCGGAGGCCGGCCTGCCCGAACCGGTATTCCGGGATGACCGCTGGGAATTTTCCGTCTGCCTCTATAACAAGGAGGCGGCAGAACAGCCTCCAGAACGCAAACCGGCGCTTTCCGCTGAAAAACTGCCCTTGGACGACCGCGGACTGCTTGACTTTTGCAGGACGCCCCGCACGCGAAAGGAAATTGTGCGTTTTTTGGGGATTGCCTCCGGTCAGTACGCTACCCGGCGCTACCTGGAGCCGCTGGTGAAATCCGGGATGATTTTGATGACCCTCCCGGACCGGCCCAAAAGCCCGAAGCAGACCTACCAGACAAATCCGGATATCCGGTGATCAATCATAAAAACCAGAAAGCGAGAACCGCTATGATTACAGGCGAACTGAAAAACAAGATCAACGCCCTCTGGGAGATCTTCTGGACGGGCGGCATTACCAACCCTCTGGACGTGGTGGAGCAGATGACCTACCTGATGTTCATCCACGATCTGGATGAGACAGACAATCTGCGCGCCAAGGAGAGCGCCATGCTGGGCTTGCCCTACAAGAGTATGTTCGGGGAGGAGGTCCAAATTGGGGAGCGGACTGTCCCGGGCAATCAGCTCAAGTGGTCAGTGTTCCACGACTTCCCCGCTGACCGGATGTACGCCGTTATGCAGGAGCGGGTGTTCCCCTTCATCAAGAACCTCCACGGGGACAAGGAGAGCGCCTACGCCCGGTACATGGACGACGCCATTTTCAAAATCCCCACGCCTTTGATGCTGGAGAAGATCGTCACCGCTTTGGACGAGATCTACGACCAGATGGCCCAACTCCGGGATGGGGATGTGCGGGGGGACGTGTACGAGTACCTGCTGTCCAAGATCGCCACCGCCGGGGTCAACGGCCAGTTCCGTACCCCCCGGCACATCATCAAAATGATGGTGGAGCTGATGGCCCCTGGCCCGGACGAGGTGATCTGCGACCCAGCCTGCGGCACCTCCGGCTTCCTGGTGGCGGCGGGGGAGTACCTGAAGGAGCACCACAGAGAGGAAATCTTCTTCAACCGCCAGAAAAAGGACCACTACATGAACGCCATGTTCCACGGCTACGACATGGACCGCACCATGCTGCGCATCGGGGCCATGAACATGATGACCCACGGGGTGGACAGCCCCACCATCCAGTACCGGGACAGCCTGTCTGACCAGAACACCGACCGGGAGAAGTACTCCCTCATCCTGGCCAATCCCCCCTTCAAGGGCAGCCTGGACGCCGACATCGTGTCCGCCGACCTGCTGAAGCTGTGCAAGACCAAGAAGACCGAGCTGCTGTTCCTGGCCCTGTTTTTGAAAATGCTCAAGGTGGGCGGGCGGTGCGCCTGCATCGTCCCTGACGGCGTTCTGTTTGGGTCCTCCAAGGCCCACAAGGACATCCGCCGGGAGCTGGTGGAGAACCACCGGCTGGAGGCCGTCATCTCCATGCCCTCCGGGGTGTTCAAGCCCTACGCCGGGGTGTCCACCGGTGTGCTCATCTTCACCAAAACCGGCCACGGCGGGACGGATCAGGTATGGTTCTACGACATGAAGGCCGACGGCCTCTCCCTGGATGACAAGCGTGCCCCCGTGGCGGAGAACGACATCCCCGATATCGTCGCCCGGTTCCATAACCTGGCCGGGGAGGCGAGCCGGGCCCGGACCGAGCAGTCCTTCCTGGTGCCCAAGGGGGAGATCGTGGAGAATGGCTACGACTTGTCCATCAACAAGTACAAAAAGACCGAGTATGTGCCTGTGGAGTACCCGCCCACCAGCGAGATTTTCGCCCAGCTCTGGGAACTGGAGGCGGAGATTCAGAAGGGGCTGGAGAAATTGGAGGGGATGGTGTGATGGCGAGGCTATCAGAAATTTTTGATTTACAAATGGGAAAAACACCAGCCCGAGCGAATAGTGATTATTGGGATAATGGCACAAACAGTTGGGTCTCTATTGCGGATTTAAGCGGATACGAAAAATATGTGGAAGATACGAAGGAACAAATAACAGATAAAGCAGTGCAGGAGATCGGGATTAAAGCAGTGCCACCTAACACTGTAATTATGAGCTTCAAACTGTCGCTTGGCAAAACCGCAATTACAAAGGAGGCAATATATACAAACGAGGCGATTATGGCATTTATCCCTAATGGGCGTTACAATATATCCCCTGATTATTTCTTCTACATGTTGTCGGGCAAGGATTGGTCTAAAGGGACAAATCGGGCAGTAATGGGGGCAACATTAAACAAAGCGACCCTTGGAGAAGTTGATGTACCTGTACCGCCAATTGAAAAACAACAGTACATTGCCTCAGTTTTGGACAAGCTCAGCGACGTGATTTCCCTTCGCAAACAGCAGCTTGCTAAACTGGATGAACTGGTCAAGGCAAGGTTTGTGGAGATGTTTGGAGACCCAATATTGAACCAAAAAGGATTTCCATCCTATACAATAGATGATGTGATTGAATTTCAAGGAGGCAGTCAACCAGACAAGAAGTATTTTGAGTACGCACCATCAGAAGATAATATTCGTCTAATTCAAATTCGAGATTATAAAAGCGATAAATTTATAACGTATATTCCCAAATCTATGGCAAGACGCTTTTGTACTGTGGATGATATTATGATCGGTAGATACGGACCCCCAATATTTCAAATTCTTAAAGGAATTGAAGGTTCGTTTAATGTTGCATTGATGAAAGCAACACCTAAAATGGGGAATCGAGAATTTATCCGACAGTTTTTAAAACAAGATTGCTTGTTGGAATATCTGGAGGGCCTGTCAAAACGAACAGCGGGCCAAGATGGCATACAAATGGACAAGTTAAAAGGATACCCGTTTCCTTACCCGCCGATAGAATTACAAAACCAATTTGCGGATTTTGTTGTAAAGATCGACCGACAAAAGTTGACAATCCAGCAGAGTTTGGATAAACTGGAAGTACTGAGGAAATCGCTGATGCAGGAGTATTTTGGGTGAAGAAACATGGAAAATATTTTCACTTTATTTTCAAAGGGTCAATTTTATGAACTGGTTGGGGAATATTTGGAATTTGTGCATGAAGTTAAATTAGACAGGGATTTTAACAAGCGACAAATAAATGCAGAAAAGGTTTATCATATATTAGCGGCATGTGAACAATGTGGTTACTATTGTGATTATCTTGATGTTCTGAAAAAACTTAATGAGCTTGTTCCATTACGAAGTCCTGGTTGGAACAAACGTGACTTAGCAGTTATGGTCGACTTTGCGCTGGAATCGCTATTGTATTGTTTATATAACAATATAACTGAAAACCTTGGAATTGGATATAATATTCCAGAACAAATAGATAAAGTTATTGATTTTCAGGATACAATAATTCAGGATCCAGATAGTATGTATTCCCCAAAACGAAAAGAAGAGCTTAGAATGTTATATGACGATTATAAAAATGAAAGAATGCCGATTTATGCTATTGAGTATTTATATCCATTTGAACCAATTGTAACAGACTACACTTTTGATTTATCTCCGTGCTATCCTTATATTTCATTTGAAGTAAAAAAAGTACCGCGTGGAATTGATAACTATACGAGTTTCAAATTCAAAGCATATGGATTGATTAAACCAGACACAGTTTGGAGAGGACCTAAGTACGAAACAAGCACAAAAATGTATCCTATTAAAGATTCTTTAGATATTGCAAATATGATGTTACTTCAAGCAGTAAAGGCTTCTCCGGGCAAAATGGTCCTCCCCTATAGCATTGAGCAAGTGAGCACAGCATCAATGTTTCAATATCGTTGGGATGAAAAAGAACCTATCTTAGGTGGTACGATAACAGGAACAGATTTTACTACTAGTTGGGTTGGTGGAAATGCGCAGTGGCATCAGTTTACAGACGAAGATATGCAGAAGTTAAATAGGCAAATAATAAAAACATATAACAGTAAGCCTTTTGTCACAACATTTCATAATGCAGTTAATCTGTTATCCGCTGGGTTTTATTTGGAAGCATTTACTTTATTATGCTTTTGTTTAGAAGGAATGACATACCATTGGTTTGAGGAAATTTCATTACTGCATGGAATTTTTAATGAATATGTTACGTATAGAACCACAAAGATATCACCATGCGATACTTGCGAATTCATTGCTGATTCTGTAGAGAAAAAGCCTTGTAATGCGATGGAACCCTCACTATTTGCTAATATCAAGTTCATGCTTCAGAATAATTGTATAACCCAAAATGAAGCAAAGAAGATACAACGGTTAATTGCAAAAATCAGGAACGATAAGCTAAGGAACAAAACAGTTCATGGAGAAAACAGTAAGGCAAGTAAAAAAATTGTTGAAGAGTCTTTACAAGGAATTATGGAGCTACAAAATGTGTTTGTAGAAATAGCAGAAAGAGCGGTACAAGAGAAAACGAAATAAGGTGATACCATGACCAACTTCGACCGTTTCCTCCTCGATCCCCAATTCACCCCCTTCGCAGAAGCCGCGGCAGCGGCGGAAAAAATCCTGCACATCGATCTGGCCGCCTGCATCCTGAACTGCCGGCGGGCGATGGAGTGCGGGGTAAAGTGGATGTACTCAGTGGACGGCGCGTTGGTCAAGCCCTGGCAGGACACCCTGGTGAACCTGATGGGGACGGCGGAGTTCCGGGATATCGTGGGGAAGGACCTGTGGAAGCGGATGGACCACATCCGCCGCATGGGCAACGCCGCCGCCCATGGGAACAAGGCGTTGACCCGGGCCCAGGCGGAGCTGTGTCTGGAGAACCTGTACATATTCCTGGATTTCGTGGCCTACTGCTACGGCACTGACTATCAGGAGGGGCAGTTTGACCGCTCCCTTCTGGAGGAGCGGCCCGCTGAACCGGTGCCGGCCCCAACTACCCCCGACGTGGACCTGGACGCCCTCATTGCCGAGAACCAGGCCCTCAAAGCGGAGCTCACCGCCCGGCGGGAGGAACAGAAGCAGAGCTATGTACCCAAGCCCCTGGACCTCACCGAGTACGAGACCCGCAAGCTGTACATCGACGCCATGCTCCTGGACGCCGGCTGGACCCAGGGGCGGGACTGGCTGAACGAGGTGGAGCTGTCCGGGATGCCCAACAAGTCGGGGGTGGGCTATGCCGACTACGTCCTCTACAGTTCCGACGGCCGGCCTTTGGCGGTGATTGAGGCCAAGCGCACCTGCGCAGACGTGTCCAAGGGCCGCCAGCAGGCCAAGCTGTACGCCAACATTTTGGAGGAAAAATACGGCCGCCGCCCGGTGGTTTTCCTCACCAACGGCTTCGACACCCGTATTGACGACGGAGCCTACCCAGAGCGGAAGGTTGCGGCCATCTACTCCAGGCGGGACTTGGAGAAGCTGTTTAACCTGCGTGCCATGCGGACAAGCCTGGCCGATGTGACGGTGGATAAGGACATCGCCGGCCGCTGGTACCAGGAGAGCGCCGTCAAGGCGGTGTGCGCCAGCTTTGAACAGAACCGCCGGAAGGCCCTGCTGGTTATGGCCACCGGCTCGGGCAAGACGAGAACGGTGATCGCCCTGTGCGACGTGCTCCTGCGCCACGGCTGGGTGAAAAATATCCTGTTCCTGGCCGACCGGAACTCCTTGGTTACCCAGGCGAAACGGAGCTTTGTCAATCTGCTGCCCAGCCTGTCGGTGACGAACCTGTGTGAGAAAAAGGACGACACCGCCGCCCGGTGCGTCTTCTCCACCTACCAGACCATGATGAACTGCATCGATGCGGTGAAGGACGAGGAGGGCAAGCTGTTTACCTGCGGCCACTTCGACCTGGTCATCTGCGACGAGGCCCACCGATCCATCTACAACAAGTACCGGGATATTTTCAGCTACTTCGACGCCCCGCTGGTGGGCCTCACCGCCACTCCCAAGGACGAGATCGACAAGAATACCTACGAGGTCTTTGAGTTGGCTAACGGCGATCCCACCTTTGGCTATGAGCTGGCCCAGTCAGTGGCGGACGGCTTCCTGGTGGACTTTATGTCGGTGGAGACCCGGCTGAAATTCCTGGAGGAGGGTATCGCCTACGATGAGCTGTCCGCTGAGGACAGGGAAGCGTATGAAAATACCTTTGAGGACGAGAACGGAGAGCTGCCCGAGAAAATCAACTCCTCTGCCCTCAACGAGTGGGTCTTCAACGAGGACACCATCCGGGAGGTCCTGAATATCCTCATGACCAACGGTCTGCGCATCGACTACGGCGAGAAGATGGGAAAGACCATCATCTTTGCCAAGAACCACCGCCACGCTGAGAAGATTCTGGAAATTTTCGGCCGGGAGTACCCTAATCTGCCCGGCTATGCCATGGTTATCGACAACTATATGACCTACGCCCAGAGCGCCATTGACGACTTCTCCGACCCGAAAAAGCTACCCCAGATTGCCATCTCGGTGGATATGTTGGACACCGGCATCGACGTACCTGAGGTACTGAACCTGGTATTTTTCAAGAAAGTGATGAGCAAGGCCAAGTTCTGGCAGATGATTGGCCGGGGCACCCGGCTGTGTCCGGGCCTGCTGGACGGAGCGGACAAGGAGAAGTTCTATATCTTCGATTTCTGCGGAAACTTTGAGTTTTTCCGTATGAATGACAAGGGAAAGCCCGCAGTCAGCCGCCTGCCTCTCCAGGGTGCGGTTTTCCAGCTCAAGGCCCAAATTGTGTATAAGCTCCAGGATCTGGCCTATCAGACAGAGGAGCTGACCGCTTTCCGCCACGGGCTGGTGGAGGACATGGCGGCCAAGGTTCGGGCGCTGAACCGGGGGAACTTCGCTGTCCGCCAGCATCTGCGGTATGTGGAGAAGTTCAGCAATGTGGAGAGTTACGCCGCCCTCAGCTATGAGGACACGCTGAACATCGGAGAGGAATTGGCCCCGCTGATTGCCCCAGACGGGGATGACCCCAAGGCGGTCCGATTTGATGCGCTGATATACGGCATTGAATTGGCCTGTCTTGCCGGGGAGAAGTACACCCGCGCCCGGAATGATCTGCTGAAAAAGGTGCAGGGAATTGCCAGCGTGGCCAACATCCCGGCCATTCAGGCCCAGTCTGAGCTGGTTGACAAGATTCTCCACACCAACTATCTGGATGATGCGGGAATCAACGAATTTGAGCACATCCGGGAGAGTCTGCGGGACCTGATCAAGTACATCCCGGTCGAGCTTGCCAGTTACACCACCAACTTTGATGACGAAATCCTGTCTATCGACTGGAGGGAGTCTCAGTTGGAAAACGATGACCTGCAAAACTACAAGGCTAAGGCGGAGTACTATGTCCGGCAGCACCAGGACGAGGCGGTCATCGCCAAGCTGAAAGGCAATATCCCGCTGACGCCGGAGGATGTGACCGCGCTGGAGGGGATCCTCTGGAGTGAGGTGGGAACCCGTCAGGACTACGAGGCGGAGCTGGGGGCCAAGCCTCTGGGGGAGTTCGTCCGGGAAATCGTGGGCCTGGATATGCGGGCGGCCAAGGAGGCCTTTTCCCAGTACCTCACCGATACCAGCCTGGACAGCCATCAAATTTATTTTGTGAACCAAATCGTGGAATACATTGTGCGCAACGGCATGATGAAAGACCTGTCCGTCCTTCAGGAGCCGCCCTTTACCGACCAGGGCAGTGTGGTGGAGGTGTTCACCGACATTTCCCTATGGCTGGGTATCAAGGCTGTGATCGACAAGATCAACGCTAATGCAGCAGCATAAGCCAATATAGCTATCAGCCCAGGAACCGGTTAATCTGAAACCGGTTCCTGGTTCTTCTTGTACTGATCCAGCAGGCTTTGATGCCCATCTTGATCTTTCTGAATCAAATCCTCCCTTGTAAAATACTGCCACTGAGGATTGTCCGTAGGTTTACTGAGATCGAGTACCATAAAAGAAGCCGGATATTTCCACTCGGGGTCGAAATCCAAGTCGACGGCCACCCGCTTTTGCCAAAAGCTCTCCTCCGGTGGCAGTTCCTGCTTGACGGTTTCATAACTGGTCAATTCATGGGTGGTGTCGATTCGCCGCAGGAATTCCTCCGCCTTGATTTTTCCTGCCATATACTCCCGGCGCGCCTGACGGGCATTTGTCTCCCATTCGTCGTACTGCATAGGTGTCATGGGAATCAAGCAGTCCCGCTGATTCTCCGGTGCGTCCTGATAGCGGAGCATTCGAGCGTACATCCGGTCCCGCAGCTGCTTGAACAGCTTCAGGGCGTCATCCTGTTCCGGTCCCTTTCTGCGCTTGAGGTTGGCCCCTCGTTTCTTGCAGGACTGACCATCAAAAATCCGGTCGCAGTAGAGCGCTCTGGCTTTGGTTTTTGGTATGAAGTAATTCCAGCAGCAGTCGCATCGGGCGATGCGCTGTTTTTCCTGGCGGAAGTATATCATCAACTCCACCAGCCTCAACTGATAAATAGTGTCTACAGGGAGCGGCAGGATTACACTCTCATAACCATCCAGCCGGGCGGGGTCACAGAACTCTGCAATCTTGGGATAAACGCCACGCAGCTTTTCAAACCGCTCCTGTTGGGTAGCCCGCTCCATCCCGTCGAAGGTCATCTCCATGATGTTGCGAAGCCTGATCTGTGTACGAATTGGAAGTTCCAAAACCTGAAGCAAGCGATGGCCTGCCTGGAGCAGAAATGTAGCTGAACCATCGTCCTGCATCCGCAGAACTTGATCCAGCAGGTTCCCCAACTCAAAGAAGCTGAGCGGGTCAATCTCCTGAAGCATGGATGGAAGCAATAGCGCCTCAGCAGCTAAATCCTCCAGCTCAGAGACTGAAATATCCAGTTTGGGCTCAAACAGAGGATGCTCTTCATAGAGCCGCTGGATTTCCAGGCGGTAGGCTGTATAATCTATTTCCGCCGCGGCCACCAAGTCCTCCGCAGGCGTAACAAAAGGAAGATGTGTCTCCGGCCCATATGTCCCAGACATCACAACACAAGTTTTTCCGTCGTCCCCAGTCTCAATCCAGAGACTGGGGAATTTTTTGTCTGCCATGACACTCCCTCCTCAAGATCACTTCATGATGTAAAGACGGCTGAATTTATTGTAGCATGACAGCGAGGAAAAAGAAAGTCCGGACGAACCTCGGCAACTGAATACCCGCCACCAGAGAGGATATGTCTTCGGTTCCAGTACCGCCACGACCCCGCAGATGTGGGTGAGCGTACCAGAGGAGAACACTACGCGGCAGAGAAGCCTGGCGCAGGAACGGGTATGGTGTGTGGCCTGATAACAGAAATGGAGGAGGAAATAAGTTTGAATAAACTGAAATTGCTCACCATGAGTGATATTCCGACAGAGGAGGTACGGTGGCTCTGGTATCCATATCTCCCAAAAGGAAAAATTACGATCATCCAGGGTGATCCCGGCGAGGGTAAAACCACTTTCGTTCTGGCATTGACTGCGCTGCTGACGCACGGACTGCCGATGCCCAGCTGTACAGAGAGCCTGCCGCCCATGAACATCATCTATCAGACGGCGGAGGACGGCCTGGCGGATACGGTCAAACCTCGGCTCACGGCACTGGGCGCGGACTGCTCCAAGGTGCTGGTCATCGACGAGAGTGAGCGGGAGCTGACACTGAGCGACCGGCGTCTTGCCCAGGCGATCCAGGAGGCCGGAGCAGGACTGTTAGTCCTCAACCCCATCCAAGCGTATCTGGGAGAGGGCGTGGATATGCACCGAGCCGATGAGGTACGTCCCATCTTCAAACGGCTGGGGCAGCTGGCGGAGCAGACCGGCTGCGCCATTGTGCTGGTGGGACACATGGACAAGATGCAGGGTGCCAAGTCTGCGTATCGAGGTCTGGGTTCCATTGACTTCCGGGCGGCGGCGCGGAGCGCACTGCTGGTGGGGCGCTCCAAGGATGACTCCGAGACCCGAGTGGTGGTACACGACAAGAGCAGTCTGGCTCCGGAGGGAGCGTCCATTTTGTTCTCTCTGCATTCGGACACGGGATTTTCCTGGAGCGGGTTCTGTGACACCACCGCCGGTGAACTCCTTTCCGGCAACGGTCCCAGCACCACAAAGACAGAACGGGCGGAACGTCTGCTGCTGGAGCTGCTGAAACATGGAGAGGTCACTTCTGAAGAACTGCTGAAACAGTCCTCTGCCCTTGGTATCTCTGAGCGGACACTGAAGATCGCCAAGCAGAACCGTGGCGTGATCTCCTTCCGAAGGGGCGACCGCTGGTATGCCAAGCTGCCGGATGTGGGTCAAGAGGGTAAGGGGGTAACGTGTTAAAGACACTGCCCGATTGCCTCCTTATGCGGCGGGCTGAGAGGAGCGAAATTTTCTCCTTTAGGAGAAAGCCAGCATCGCGTTTGTCTGGACGCCGGCCTTCGCCGCCGCCCGCCAAACGCTTTTCCGGGCAGAAGCCCGGACCCACTTTAGAACGGAGGAACGATGAAAAAAGATACCACATTCAGCGTCCGGATTGCCTCCAGCGATTTGGATACTATCAGGAAAAAAGCAAAGCAGGCTCACCTGTCTCAGAGTGACTACGTCACCCGCTGCTGCCTGGGCCGTCAGGTGGTGGTGATTGAGGACCTGAAAGAAGTGGCCAAACAACTCCGGGCCATTGGTGGCAACCTGAACCAGCTGATAATGCTGGCTAACATGGGCCGCATCAGTGTTGCCAACCTGGACGGCATGACACAGGAGCTGGCCGAAATCAGTGCTACTCTGCGAGAGATCCAGGAGCGGGGGAGGTGGAGAAGATAGCAATCATCCACTTCACCAACTACCCCAAGGGCCAGAACCGCGCCTGTATGGGAGCGGTGATGAAATACACACAGCAGGAGAAGAAAATACTGTGGGAGGGCCGCCAGCTGGTCAGCGGCGTCAACTGCCGTCCGGAGAGCGTCTACGATGACTTCCTACGCACCAAGCTGCTGTACCACAAGGAGGGCGGCACGATGTTCTATCACATGGTGCAGTCCTTCCCGGCGGACGAGGACGTGGACCCTGTAACTGCACACGCCGCCGCACTGAAGCTGGCCGAGTGGTTTCAGGGACGGGAGGTGCTGGTCTGTACCCACTTGGATCGGGACCACATCCACTCCCACTTCCTTATCAACAGTGTCAGCTTTGAGGACGGGAAGAAACTGCACATCAGCGAGCAGGAGCTGACACAGCTGCGCCAGCGTAATGACCAGGTGTGTATGGAGTTCGGTCTGCCGGTGTTCCAACCTCAGAAAAGACGAAAGGTTAAGTCGATGTCCGGGGCGGAGTACCACACCGCCGCCAGAGGAGAGAGCTTGAAGTTCCGGCTGATGAACACCATCGACGAGTGTATGCGGTACGCCCGCAACCGGGAGGAGTTCATTGCGCTGATGCGCAGCGAAGGCTATGATGTCCGCTGGACGGACAGCCGAAAGAATATCACCTACACTACCCCCAGTGGCATGAGGTGCAGGGATGATCGGCTCCACGATGAAAAATATTTGAAGGAGAGGATGGAGCTTGAGTTCAGAATCCGACAGGCAGTTATCCATAGAGGAACTGCGCCGGCGGAATACGCAGAGGCCTGCCACGGAGACACAGCATCCCACGGCGGAGGAGTGGTTAGAGCTGACCGCCGCACTGACGGCGATGGGAGGACTCCTGGCGGAGCAGGTGCTTCTGTTGGAGGAGATCGCCGCAAGGCCCAAGTCCTGGGCGACCCAGGAGCAGACGGCGGAGCTAATCCGGGAGGCAAAGGTGATCCGCAGTCTGCTGGAACAGGCTAGGAAGAAGAAAGAGCGGCGCTTTTTTCTGTCAACGATCCGACTTCCCCGCCCTTCACCGGAGTGGCTATTGATTCCGGCGACGCTGTTGGGATTGCTGGCGCTGTGGTACAGCTGGGCCACGCTCTGGAACGGTCTGACAACCCTGTTCCCATAAGCGATGCCACAACTGCACACAAGCACGCCGACAGCAAGACACTCCGCAGAGAACGGGAAAAGAAAATTGCCCTCGGTCACAAAGAGGACGACCACGAAGAAGAACAAACCTGGCAGCAGACCATGTGATGATGGTCTGCTTTTTGTTATCCCGCTGGTGCGGGAAGAAAGGAGAGGCCTATTGTCAAGGGTATAAAGCAGGTAAAATACGGAAATTATTTCAGGGAAGGGAGGGACGGTCATGTCTGAGCAGAAGTTCAACGAACAGCGCAGAAAAGAGACAGCGGCAAAGGTGTGGCTGTCCTACTACAACCGGGAGCTGTATGAGAAGGGCATCATCACGGAGCGGGAGCGCAACAGGATGGCGCTGAAAATTGACAGCTGGAAAATAACCATGACCTGATCGAGACAGCGGGGGACTGCGATTTATTCGCAGTCCCCCCTTGCCTTGCTTCATGCTATGTGATATACTGCAATATAGAAGATGATAAAACGAAATAAAGAGGAGACGAGCTATGGACATACACAGCATTCGGCAAGCTCTGCGCACCAAATCAATTTACGATATCCCTTTACGGGTGACCTTCTACGCCCGGGTGTCCTCCGAGAGTGACGAGCAGCTCAACTCCCTGGGCAACCAGGTGAGCTACTATGAGGAGTTCATCCGGAAAAACTCTGCCTGGGAGTATGTGCCAGGTTATGTGGACGAGGGCCTGTCTGCCGCCACCACGAAAAAGCGGGAGGACTTCCACCGCATGGTGGAGGACGGCAAGGCGGGTCTGTTCGACCTCATCATCACCAAGGAAATCACTCGTTTTGCCCGCAACACCCTGGACTCCATCCTCTACACTCGGGAGCTGCTCAGCGCCGGAGTGGGGGTGTTCTTCCAGAACGACAACATCAACACCTTCGACGAGGACAGCGAGCTTCGCCTGACCATCATGTCCGGCATCGCCCAGGACGAGCTGCGGAAGCTGTCGGGCCGTGTGAAGTTCGGTCATGCCCAGGCAATCAAAAATGGTGTGGTGCTGGGTAACAGCCGCATCTTCGGCTATGTCAAGGACGGAGGGCGGCTGGTCATCGACGAGGACGAGGCCCCCATGGTCCAGGAGCTGTTCGAGCTGTACGCCACTGGGGACTACTCCATGAAGCAGATCGAGACGCTATTCTGGGACAAGGGCTATCGCAACCACAATGGAAAAAAGATTGCCCACACCACCATGTCGGGGATGATCTCCAACCCAAAATACAAGGGCTACTATGTGGGCAACAAGGTGAAAGTGATCGATTTGTTCACCAAGAAGCAGAAATTCCTCCCACCGGAGGAGTGGGTGATGTTCAAGGATGAGACAGGGGAGATTGTCCCGGCCATTGTCCCCGAGGAGTTGTGGGACAGGGCCAACGCCGTCCTGAAAAAGCGCAGCGAGGACGTGAAGGGCCGACAGGGCATCTGCAACCACGCCAACCTCCTCACAGGCAAGCTCTACTGCACCTACTGCGGCGCGGCCTACTACCGGCGGGAGTCGGTGGACCGGCAGGGGAATAAAAACAGCAAGTGGGTGTGCTCCGGCAAGATCAAAAATGGGGCGGACTCCTGCCCCTCCTTCGCCGTCTACGAGGAGGAGCTGAAGCCCCTGCTCTTTGAGGTGTTCCGGGAGACCGAGGCAGACGCCCAGGCCTTGGTGGAGGAGTACATCGAGATGTACAAGGCACTGGGGGATGGGGAGGGCACCGCCAAGCAGATCGCCGCACTACGTCAGCAGATCGAGCTGGCCCAGAAGAAAAAAAGCAAGCTCCTGGGGTACAACGCCTCCGGCCAGCTCTCCGACCGGGACTTCCTGTCCATGAACAAGGACTGCGACAAAGAGATCAGCGAGGCCGAGCGTCAAATTTACGATCTGGAACAGCGGCAGTTGTCCAAGGAGGACTTCCGCAAGCAGATCGACACCATCCGCCGGGTGCTCCGGGAGGCGGAGCGGGATGCCGCTCAGGGACTCATCAGCAAGGAGTTTGTGGATAGATATATCGACAAGATTTTCGCTACCCCGGAGGAGGATGGTTCACTACGCCTGCAAATCAAGATTTTTACCGGGGAATCCACCGAAAAGTATCTGCAAAGCTTTCGAGAGAGCGCGGCGCGCAGCGCCCAGGGGGTCCAGCGGCACGCTGGTCGTACGGGTCACACGTTTAAGAAAATGATTGAGTCCTACGAGAACGGCCTGAAGTAATTTACCCCTTTCTAAGGCGGATTATCACCGATCAATAGAGCCGTACGTCCTAAATTTTGGAGGTGCGCAATTTGCCGAACGGTCCGGGATATTCCGGACGCTTCAGCAAAGAAAACGGGGACCGGAAAACGGTCCCCGTTTTTATATTGTGTTCAGCGCCTCCTGAGCGGTTCTGACCAGATAGCGCATGGCCTGAACAGGCCATTTGCCCGCAGCGGTCTCACCGGTGAGCATAAGGGCGTCTGCTCCGTCCAGTACACCATTGTAAATATCACACACCTCAGCCCGGGTAGGAATGGGGCGCTGTTCCATAGACCAGAGCAGTTGAGTGACCAGGCAAAAGGGCTTTTTCTGCGCCCGGCATCGTGACGCAATGTTTTTTTGAATGGCGGGAAGCTTCCATAGGGGGATGGAGTTGCCCAAATCTCCCCGGGCGATGCAGATCTGATCGGCCGTCTCTGTAATCTCGTCCAGATGGTCCAGGCCCAGGCCATTCTCGATCTTGGCCATAATTTGAATCTGCTTCAGGCCCAGCCCTTCCAGAGTCTGCCGCAGGACCTCTACATCCCGACGGCCGCGGACAAATGGCTGAAGGATGTGGGTTACGCCCAGCCGGCCGGCCTGCGACAGATTGTCCAGATCGTCGGTGGTAAGCGTGGGTGTGTCGATCTCGGTCCCCAGGAGGGAAAGACTCTTTCTGCTGAGCAGCGGCCCGCCCCGCAGGACCCGGCACAGCAGGACAGCGGAGGCGGCGCGCTTGACCTCCAGTAGCAGAGCACCGTCGTCGATGGACAGCTGCTGGCCCGGCCGGGCGGTTTGGAGAATACCCTGTGGGACAGGGATACCGCCGTCTCCCAGCAGGATATCGTCCCCCTCCCGTAGTTGAACCGGGCGGGTTAGTTCTCCGATGCGAAGCTCCGGTCCCTGAAGGTCCAGGATCAGGTGGGCGGTTTCCTTTCCTGCCTGGCGGGCGGCGGGCCAGTATGTCTCCTCCAGCAGCGGGGCGCATTTTGACAGGCTGGTATGGGACAGATTCACACGAATGCCCGTCATACCTGCCTGAAACAGTCCGTCCATCACATCGCGCCGGGCGCAGGGACTGCCCAGAGTAGCGTAATATTCCACTGGTGTTCCCCTCCTTTTCAGCTTTTTATTATGGGGCCGGAGGAGCGGGAAGTCAATGGAAGATTTTAAAATTGTTAGACCGGGGCTGTGCCGGGGACTCTGTCCGTGGCGCGGACCGGGCGGAAGTTGGAAGAGGGCGGACCCCTGGTGTTCGGCGTTCAGAGGAGGCTGAGGCGTAGAAATCCGCACGGACCGTAAAAGTTCGCAAATTTAAGAATATGTTTTGTTTATACAAGAAAATAGTCGAATATACTGATAAAAAGTACCATAAAAATTGTAAAAATGCCTTGCATATTTTGTCATTCTGTGATAGATTGTAGGCGGCCGGTCGAAATGAACCGGGAGTGAGCGAAGTCGGGAACTTTTGCCGGCCGTCACAAATTTTAAATGATTAGAGGAAAGGAAGAATGACAATGGAAACTGTCAAACGAATCGCAGTGGCGGATACCGGAGCAGAGTTCAGACAGAGTCTGGTACGGGCGCTGTCAGATGAACCGGATTTTCAGGTTATTGGCGAGACCGGAGACGGCGGGGAACTGGTGCGTATGGTGCGCAGAGACCAGCCGGATGCCGTGGTCATGGATATGGTTCTGACCGGCGGAATGGACGGGCTTGATGTTCTGGACGCCTTTGCCCAGCAGAAGAACCGGCCCAAGGTGCTGATTTTATCCAGCTACATCAAGGGGAATGTAGTGGATGCTGCCGCCGCCAGGGGCGCGGATTTCTTTATCACCAAGCCCTGCCGGATCAGCTCGGTGGCGGAGCGGCTGCGGCAGGTGATGACCTCGGGCGGCCTGGAGCCGGAGCAGGATGACGGCGCCGACCTGGAGGCTCGCGTGACCGCCATCATCCACGAGGTGGGGGTACCGGCCCATATCAAGGGCTACCAGTATCTGCGGGAGGCAATTATTATCGCTGTCAAGGACATGGACGTAATCAATGCGGTGACCAAGGTGCTCTATCCCGAAGTAGCCAAGCGCTTCGGGACGACGGCCAGCCGGGTGGAGCGGGCCATCCGCCACGCCATTGAGGTGGCCTGGGATCGGGGCGACCTGGAAACCCTGCAGAAGTATTTCGGCTATACCGTTTCCAACGCGAAAGGAAAGCCCACCAATTCGGAGTTTATTGCCATGATTGCAGACCGGCTTCAGCTGGAACGGAAAAAGAGTTTGGGATAAGAAACGGGCTTGCCTTTCGGATTAAAGTCTGTTATCATCCCAGTATACACGCGGGCGGCGGCGAGATTTGCTGAATTTTGTCGAAGTTATGCGGACTTTTGGAAAGAGAGGCATTTGCTGATATGACGATCCGGTATACCCCAAGGGGCGTCTGCTCCAGAGCGTTTCAGATCCAGGTGGAGGAGGGCGTGATCCAGGACGTCCATGTGGAGGGCGGCTGTGACGGCAACCTGAAGGGACTGTCCTCCCTGCTGAAAGGGATGAAAGTGGAGGAGGCGGTAAGTCGTCTGGAGGGCATCCGCTGCGGGCCAAAGCCAACCTCCTGTCCAGACCAGATTGCCCAGGCACTGAAGACGGTGCTGTAAAAAAGCTTGCAGAACAGAATACGCCCTCAGCCAGCGGCTGAGGGCGTATTCCTGTGTGTTGTAAAGGAGAGAGAAAGGAGATACATTTGATTGTCTGGTTTACAGTATCATCATAGCGTGGGAATAAGGCGAAACTATGACGTTCCAATGAACTTTTTGTAAACAGTTTTACAGGCGGCAGCTACGAAGGGGAGGACCCTCCAGCACTATGACCCGACCGGCGCGGGACAGAACAGCCTCCTCGTGGCTCACCAGCAGAACAGGGGCGGGAAGAGCCTTCAGCCGTTCCAGGATACGCAGGGCCCGGAGCGGGTCCACTCCGGCAAAGGGCTCGTCCAACAGGTAGAGCCGGGCCGGGAGGGCCAGGCACCGGGCCAGAGCCAGACGGCGGCACATTCCTCCGGACAGGGCGGCGGGATAGCTTCCTTCCTCCCCCTCCAGCTCAGCCAGGGCCAGCAGAGTGGGGACCTCTCCCCGCCGTTCTCGAGGCAGCACATCGGTGAGATGCTGCTCCACTGTCCGCCAGGGCAGAAGGCGGTCGTCCTGAAAGAGCAGGGCGGTTTCCCGGGGGAGAATGCCCTCTATGGAACCGCACCGGGGCCTCTCCAGCCCAGCCAGCACCCGCAGGAGGGTAGTCTTGCCGCAGCCAGAGGGTCCGCTGAGGACAGTGACGCCGGACTCCGGGAGCTGAAGAGAGAAGCGGTCCAGCACGGCCTTGCCCCCAAAGGAGACACACAGCTCCCGACAGGCAATCACATTCCCCACCCCCTTCCCCAGCGGGTCAGACAAGTCCGGAGAAGCCGCTCCAGCAGCATGCTCAGAACGACGACGGCCGCCGTCCAGGCGAAGAGCTCCGGGATATCCAGATAGTACTTAGTGTAGTAGATGCGCTGACCCAGGGAGGGCTCGGGCAGGCACAGCACCTCCGCCGCCACCCCCGATTTCCAGGCCAGGCCGGCGGCGGTGGAGAGGGAGGTGAGAATGTAGGGCCGCAGAGAGGGGAGGCAGATCAGGGTCGCGGTTTTCCGTCGGGAAAAACGATAGCACCGGGACAGCTCCAGCAGCTTGGGGTCTATGGCCTGAATGCCCCGGGACAGGTTGTCCCACACCACGGGGAGGACCATCAGGGCGGAAATCACCGCCGGGACGGTGTTTCGGCCCGTCCAAAGCAGCACCAGCAGGATGAAGGAGGCCACCGGGGCGGCCCGCACCACCCGGATGGCCGGGGAGAGAAGCCGGTCTGCCCAGTGGGAAACGCGGGTGAGGACGGCCAGCAGTCCCCCCGCCAGGACGCCGCAGAACAGTCCCACGGAGATCCGTCCCAGAGAGGCGAGTATCGTGGACCAGAACGCCCCCGTTCCCGCCATAGCGGTCAGGGCGTTCCAGACGGAGGCGGGGTAGGGCAGCAGCAGCTCGTTGCCCTTTCCCCCCACGTGCCGGTCCACCAGAAAGGCGCACAACTGCCAGACTCCCAGCCAGAAGGCGGGGGCCGGCAGGGCGTATAGCAGCTTTTTCAGGGGTTTAGGAGACCCCATAGTAGAAGGAGTCGTAGGGCAGGCCGCCGCCGATGGATTCCGGGGCCGTTTGGAACAGGACCTCGTAGTAGTTCTCCAGCACGTCCTTCATCTGCACACCGGGCATACACGCCAGAGAACACTGGGGGATGGCCTTCTCTGCCACCTTGGCGTTGGGGGCGAAGCCGTACTCCACCACCAGGGCGGCAGCGTCTGCGCGGTTGTCCGGGTCGGCCATATAGGCAATGGATTCATGGTAGGCGGACAGAAACTGTTCCACAGCTTGGGGATTTTCCTGGATATAATTGGTGCGGGCCACGAGACAGCCCATGGGTAGCATCCCCTCCAGGTCCTGCCACGCCTCACCTATATTGACTGCTTCCCGAACGCCGCTGTCCTTCACTAGCAGGGCGGTGGCAGCGGGGACGGGGAGCATGCAGATGCCGGAATCGGAGGAGGACATCTTGGCGGTGATCTCCTGGGGGGTGAGCCACTCGATGTTTACATCAGAGGGAGCCACGCCGTTGCCCTTCAGCAGGTGGTTGAGGATATGCTCCGGATTGGCCCCCTTGGTGTTGGAGGGGCAGTACAGGGTTTTGCCCTTCAGGTCGGCCATACTGTGGACAGTGTCCCCCTTCTCCAGGATATAGAGGACGCCCATGGTATTGATGACCAGCACCTGGATCGCCCCGTCGCTCTTGGCATACAGATTGGCGGCCAGGTTGGTGGCGATGGCGGCGATGTCCACATCCCCGTTGATCAGAGCGTTTTTGACCTCCTCGTTGTCGGTGACGATGGCGCTGTCCAGGATGAAGGGCATACCCTCAAAGGCGTTCTCGGCGGAGTAGTTGTCCATCAGCCAGGAGGCCCCTACCCCGGTGGGGCCGGAGAGGGCCATAAACTTGATGACCGGGGCGTCCACCTCCGGGGTGGACTGGCTGCCGTCCTGGCCGGAGCCGTCCGGCTGGCTGGAGCTGGACCCGGGAGCGGAGGAGCTGCCCCCGGCAGAGGGATTTTTGGGTCCGCAGCCTGACAACAGAGACAGGGCCAGGGCGGCAGTGAGGAGGAGTGAGAGAGTACGTTTCATGATAAATCATCCTTTCTTGGTTACAGAACTGTCTCCAGTCCCACAGGATCGACAACGGTAATGGTTTTGCCTTCCCGAACGATAAGACCGCTGTCCTCCAGGGCGGTAAAGGCCCGATAGAGGGAGGCCCGGCTGATTCCGAGCCGTTGGCACAGCTGGGTGGCGGGACAGGAGCTCCCGCCGTTGGCCAGCAGGTAGCGGGCCAGCTTGCCCTCCACCCCGGGCTGAGCCAGAGTTTGCAGCCGCCCGGAAAGAAATCGGATGCGTCCGGTGAGGTAGCGCAGATAGTTTTCCCGAATCTGTCCCTGTTCAGCCAGCAGCCGGTCCACCAGCTGCTGGTCCAGCATCAGGCAACGGCTGGGTCCTCTGGCGGTGATGGTGGTGGCGAACTCCGGCTCGTCGCTGTACAGGGCGGCAGCCCCAAACAGGTCTCCCGGCTCCAGCACGCTGACGGCCAGGCTACCCTTGGTCACCTGGAGCTGCCCTGACAGCACTATGCCTAGAGAACGGCTGAAGTGCCGGGGGCTGTACACCACCCCGGGGTCAAAGCGAACCAGGTCGGCACCCTTCAGCTCAAAAAGGGTGCGCAGCAGCTCCGGCTCCGTGTCCCGGAACAGGGGACAGGCGGCAAGCAGGGAGACGTCTTCTCTTGTGAGGGGCAAGGATATCGCCTCCAAACTGTCTTATTTGAGACGAATTGGATTATACAGGAGCGGGAAGAAAATGTCAACCCCGGCAGCTAAAAAACTGCCGGGGTTGAGTGCGGGAGAGAATAATATCCGTCCCTACGCGTCCTCATACAGTTCCGGGCGGAACACTCCGTCCTCCCCCCGGCTCCAGGCGGTGCCGGGCTCGGAGTCCAGCAGGGGAATAATCTCCGGGTCATAGTTGCAGATGGTGTTCAGGGCGTAGACACCGGAGTGGTCCGGGTCGTCCATGTAGAGACCGCTCTCGTCCCCGGCGGTGAACCGCCAGCCGCTGTCCCAGGCCTCGTCTCCGGAATCGGGCGCCTCCCGCCAGCAGTAGCCCACAGGGGCGTGATCCACCACGATCCGGTCGGTGGCGATGCAGCCCTGGGGGCCGTCACCCTGATAGAGCTCCTTCAGCGCCTCCCGGGGGATGGCGAACCGCTTTTCCGGTGCGTCGGGACAGACGCTGGGCCGGTTCAGGTCCACCACCTGCAGCTGTTCCGGGGAGAACCGGGCCAGCAGGGTCTGGGCGTCGTGGGTCAGCTTGAACTGCATCTCCTCGAAGGTGAGGGGGATCATCTGGTAGAAGTTTACCTCGTCCCCGCCAGGCAGAGGGCAACAGACAGCCTCCCGGTCAAAGCCCTGAGGTTCGGTGAGCATCAGGCCGCACAGTTTGGTGTTGCCGGCGAAGGGAGCGTCGTCCGGGTTGGCTACGGTGTGGCCCCAGCCCAGCCAGCTCTCCTCCTGAATGGGCAGACGGGCCAGAATTTTCAGCCAGCGGATGGGCCAGTACCACTCCTCACCCTCTTCTCCGATCCTCCAGTCCGGGGGCAGGGCGGCGATGATCTCCGCCCGCTCCAGCTTTCGGTCTGCCAGCTCCTCGGGCACATTCATTCGATGGGCTCCCATGCCGAGGGTGGACAGGACGTAGTAATTGCGCTCCGGCGTGGGTTTCATAATGTAAATATCCACATGGATGTCAGGGGAGACGATCTCGTGGAATACGTTGTCACAGCGGCCGAAGTATCTGTCCAAGTGGGCCTCCACCGCCTCCCAGTCCGCTTGCTCGTATGTCTCAGGATGGTATTCCTTGGCGGCAATATACTTCTCACATTCCCGAATAAAGTGTTTGGCGTCCTCATCCTCGGGGTCCAGCTCCAACGCGCTCCGGAAGCAGGACAGGGCCTCCTGCTCCCGGTCCTGATAGAACAGGGAGTAGCCCAGGCGGTAGTGCCAGAGAGGGTCGTCCCTTCCCTCAGGCTCAACCGAAAGCAGCAGCTCCTCCGCCCGCTTCAGCTGGGCCGTGAACGCCTCGTTTTCCGAGTCTGCGATGTTGTTGTAGGCCCGGGCCAGCTGGCAGGTGAGGCTGTAGTCCAGTTTTTGGGTGCTGGACAGGTTCTCCAGTCTGTCGATGATCTTCTGATAGGCGCCGTCCCGGTTCCAGTACTCCAGAAGGGATAAAAAGTCGTCCATGGCATGTTCCTTTCCGCAAAAAGCATGTAGGTCCTGTAAGCTCGCGCGTCGGTGGCGGGCAGCCGGTCACGCCTCCCCGCCGCTGTTTTGTGTATGCACCGTTTCCCGATGGGCCTTATTGGTCACCACCGAAATACGGCCGATCAGCTCCGCCACGGAGCTCAGCTCCCCGGGGGCGGAGCAGGTGACGGTGATTACAAAGAGGGAGGAGCCGGCAGTTACCTCACACATCACCTGGTAAAGCCGCTCTCCGTCCTCACAGATATCTTTCCAGCCCCAGCGCAGAGCGCCGCCCTTCAGCTCCCGGGCTTCCACGCCGTTGAGGGTGTCCAGATGATCGGTAAACCGGGCGTCTCCATCCCGCATCCGATATGGGCTTACACGCCAGACGGGTCCGCTGCCGTCAGTCCACAGATATGCGCCTCCCCCCTTCTCCCACTGCTCCCAGCCGCACTGGAAGGAGCCGGGCAGGGTGAGCCGCAGGGCACCCAAGCTGTGGGTAACCAGGCCCTTCCGGTAGCCGGGGGAGAACGCCTCCGCCAGACAGGGACCCTGTGGGAGAGCGGGTTCTCTTCGGGCAAGGGCACATACCTCCTCATAGGCCGCCCGGGGCAGGGGGAGGGACGGGTCCAGTTTGGCGGCCCGCTCCAGATCGTCCAGAATGGCGGCGTTGACCGCCTCGTCCTCCCAGCTCCGGGCAGAGGGAGCAAAACAGCACTGCTCCCACAGGGCGTTGATGGCCCGGTTGCGGTAAAATTTGGCGTCCCGAATTCGGCCGTTCCAGAGGAAGAAACGGCCTGCCAGGGCTTCGACGCCCTCCTTCTCCAGCAGGTCCACAAGTTCCGACAGCAGGAAACGGCCCACAGGTGTGACCACTGTATCCGGGATATCCTGGGGAGCATACTGCTCCAGGTCCCAGCACAGCTGCATCCCGGACGCCCCCTTCCCGCACTCCTGACGGCATACGTCCACCAGAGTTTTCAACCAGGGGTAGAAGTGTTCCTCCTTCATCCGATGAAAATCCCGGTGGCGGCAGAAGCCGGTCTCGTCCTCCACCGTCAGGGCGTGGATGGGGAGGTTGTCCAGCAGCTCCACCGCCGCCCGATGAAGCCCCGCCCCGGCGGGGGTGGATACGCAGTCCCCCCGTACCAGCCAAGGTCCGGCCGGGTCCCCCTCAGGCCGCCACAGAATGTTTACCTCGCCCCCCAGAGGGCACAAGACAACCTTCAGGCCGCTCTCTCCTGCGGTCAGGCAGTAGTTCTGCTCGGCCGCCAGAATCTTCGCCGCCTCCAGCAGCGCCTGGGGGCTGTCAATTTTGCCGATGAAGCTTAACCCGATGCTCATGCCGCACTCCTCCTCCATGTGTTCCTTCTCTTTTTCAAAAAAGAAAGAATCAAAGGAAAATCCTTTTCCACTACCCCTCTTGTTCCTTCTTCAAACCCACTCCGCTCACAGCAAAGCGGAAGGTGTGAAAGGCGGCCCACGCTACGGGAGCTCCGGCAAAGACCTCCACGGCGGCGTCCAGCAGCACCTTCAGATCCCAGGCGATAAAGTCCAGATAGCCGAAGGAGGTGCCGGTAGCCCCGCCAATGAAGGTGACGATTCCCTCACCGCACCGGGCCGCAATGGCCTGCTCCAGCTGGTCCCGCAAGTCCAGAATTTCTTTCCGGTTCACCCCGTCCAGAGGATAGTAGAAAAAGCCGGGAACGACTCCGTCCCGCTGGAGGCGGTCCATAAAGAAGTCGTCCCTCTGGAGGTAGCCGTTGATGAGGGGGGCGCAGCAGGTCACACCCGCAAATACGTCGGCGCGCAGAGGCCAATCCTCCTCCTCGGAGGGCCTGCCCTCGTAGGCGGTATACCGCTGGCCGGCAAGTTCGGGGTCGTTGGCCCGGGGCCATCCCTCCGGATCCACATGGACGGCCACAAAATCGGCCAGCCGGTCCAGGGTAATGCTCTCGCCCGCCTCGGGGGTCTCCAGAATGTCCAGACGGTCCACATACCGCATGGCGGCCAGTTCTCCCAGGGCCTGATCCAGCAAAATATAGAAGATGCTGCAGACCTGGTCCCGGTTTTCTTTCATCAAAGGGGCCAGCTTTTCGCAGTACAGCTTCAGGCCCATGCCGCTGTCTCCGATCTTTTCCGCCCACGCCTGGACGTCCTCCAGGCAGACGTCCAAGCCAAACATCCGCAGGCCGAAGTTTTCGGTGCGGCTGCGCCCGACCTTGATATTCCACCGCTCCAGCAGCGCCCTGGGGGCTCGCCGCCGGAAATAGGCTAACTGGAGCATCCTGGTCCGGTCCCCCTCAGGGGAGAGGATCAGCTCATACTTCTCCCCGCTGCGGCCCAGCTCGAAGGCAGGGGAGGAAAGGGCGGGAGCAAGCAGCTCGCTGCACCGTTCCACCAGCTCCTCGCTGACCGCCTCCCGGTCTTCCCGGTCCAACAGGGCGCGCAGTTTCCCTTCGCCGGCCAGAAAGGAGTCCCAGCCATCCTGGGTCCGCTCCCGAAAGGACTTGATTCTCAGGGGCAGGGCCAGGGTGTGCCGGCAGCGGTCGATCAGATCCTGAGTGTCCTCATCTCCGGGACGGGCGTCCAGGGCCTTTTCAAAGTAGGGTAGAGCGGGGCCCTCCTGGTCCAGGAAATAGTAGGCGTAGCCCACCCGGAAGTTCCAGGTGTGGGCAGCGTCCGAGGTTCTCTTGACGGCCTCCTCCAGCTGGCTCTCCAGGGGGAGGAGCAGGTCCAGGGCGCGTTGGTACAGCTTCCGGTCCGCCGGTGACTCCACCGCCCTGGCCAGATTATTATAGGCCCGGGCCAGGGTGCTGATGAGATCGAAATTCAGCGCTTCCTGGGGCAGGGCCTCAATGGCGTCGATGATCTTCTGGTATTCCTCTGCCTCGTTCCAGCGTTCCAGCCGGGCTGAAAATTCCTGATTCATGGCCGTTCTCCCTTCAAATTAAGTACGTCCAGAGCATCACAGACTCTGTCCCATACACCGGACCGTCACTTCTCCGCTAAACTGGCCAGGTAGGCCGCCGGGCCGCTTTGGTACAGGTCGCCGCCCTTGGGGTCCAGGATGACGGTGAGGGGCATATTTTCCACCTCCAGCCGGCGTACCGCTTCACATCCCAGGTCCTCCCAGCAGACTACCTCCAGCCTCTTCACACAGACCGCCATCAAAGCTCCGGCGCCTCCCAGGGCGGCCAGATAGACTGCGCCGTTCCGGATTACGGCGTCCTTCACCACTTGATTCCGGGCTCCTTTGCCAATCATCACGGCCTGCCCCAGGTCCAGAAGCCGGGGGGAGTAGGTATCCATCCGCCCGCTGGTGGTAGGCCCGGCGGAGCCAATTACCTCCCCCGGCCGCTCCGGGGTAGGGCCTACGTAATACAGGGCGGAGCCCTCCACCGGGAAAGGAAGGGGCTCTCCCGCGTCCAGCAGCGCCATCAGGCGCTTGTGGGCTGCGTCCCGGGCGGTATATACCGTTCCGGACAGCAGCACCGTGTCTCCCGCCCGCAGGGGGGACAGATCCTCCCGGGTGACAGGTGTGGTCAGCTTGTACTGCATTAAAGCACCTCCGCCGCTCTTCTGGTGACGTGACAGCTCACGTTTACCGCCACGGGCAGTCCGGCCACGTGGGTGGGGGCGGCCTCAATGGCCAGCCCCAGGCAGGTGGTCCTGCCGCCGAAGCCCTGAGGGCCGATGCCCAGGGCGTTGATCTCCTCCAGCAGGTCATCCTCCAGGGCGGCGTAGAAGGGGTCGGGATGCTTCACATCCAAGGGCCGGAGCAGGGCGTGTTTGGCCAGGGCGGCCGCCTTGTCAAAGGAGCCGCCGACGCCGATTCCCAGCACCACCGGGGGGCAGGGGTTGGGTCCGGCCAGCCGGACGGTGTCCACCACGAATTTTTTGACGCCCTCCACCCCGTCGGCTGGTTTCAGCATCCCCAGGCGGCTCATATTCTCCGATCCGAAGCCCTTGGGAACTACGGTAATAGTACATCTGTCTCCGGAGACCAGCCGCAGAGTAATGGCGGCGGGGGCGTTGTCTCCGGTATTCTCCCGGCGCAGGGGATCGGCTACAATGGACTTGCGCAGAAAGCCTTCACCGTAGCCCCGGCGGACGCCCTCATGAACCGCCTCCTCAAAATTCCCTTCAATGTGGACCTCCTGGCCCAGCTCAACAAAGACGCAGGCCATGCCGGTGTCCTGACAGATGGGCAGATTTCGCTCTTTGGCCTGTACCAAATTGTCCTGGAGCAGGCCCAGGGTTTTCCCGGCCAGGGGCCAGGGCTCAAATGCATGGCAGCGATCCAGGGCGGCGGCCACGTCGGCGGGCAGGACGGTATTGGCCCGGATACACAACCGGGCCACGGCGGCGGTAATGTCAGCGGCGGGGATAGTCCTCATGGCGCCGGCCTCCTCAATTCAGTCAATATCCCTATTTTACCACATGCTCCCGCTGCTTTCAACAAAAAGAAGGCCCGCTTTCCATAAAAAGCGGGCACTGTGTATAAAGGAGCCTACGTCATATACGTTTCACAGAGTACGGCCGTGCCTGCATCCAGAGAGGCGGGCACGTCGAGAATCCGCTGGTTGGAGGAGCCCCGGAACCGCAGTCCCAGGTCCTTTTTCGCCAGTGTAAAGGGGCCGTCCACCAGAATATCCAGTCCCTCCAGCAGCTCCCGGCTGTGCGTCCCCACCTCCCCGGCGGCCAACGCCTCGAAGAGGTAGCCAGAATAGCACCAAATGGTCTTGCCAGGCAGTTTTTCCCGCACCCGGCGGACCAGCTCCAACACAGCCGCCTGATTTTCCGGCTCAAAGGGCTCGCCTCCCAGCAGGGACAGCCCCCGGATGTGGTCGGGAGCCAGCAGGATGAGAATCTTCTCGATCTCTGCCTCTCCGAAGAGAGCGCCGTAGGAAAAGTCCCAGGTCTCCGGGTTGAAGCAGCCCTCACAGTGGTGCGTGCAGCCGGAGACAAACAGGGATACCCGCACCCCCGGCCCGTTGGCCACATCTACCTTTTTAATATCGGCGTAGTTCATATTTCCGATGCCCCTTCTTTAGTCTTTTCTACAAAAACCAATGACAGCAAGCGCCAGTCCGATCAGGATGCATACCTCTCCAGCTGAAACGGCCGTGTCAATCATCAGCACACCGCCGAATAAAATTACCGCAATTCCCAGCAGTATGGTCTTTATGCTCTTCATATCTGTTTCCCCCCGTCAGAACAAAACACAGACAGAGGGCGGCCTTCGGGCCGCCCCCTACAAAAATCATTTACAGGTGCAACACCCTCGCCTTAATCTCCTTGGTCTTACCCACGTTCCAGAAGTTCTCACCCAAGTAGCCGCAGGTGCGCCGGGTGACGTTCATCCTGGACTGGTCGGTGTTGTGGCACACAGGGCACTCCCACTGGAACTCCTCGTTGATTTCGATCTCTCCATCGTAGCCGCAGCACTGGCAATAGTCGCTCTTGGTGTTGAACTCGGCGTACTGAATGTTGTCGTAGATAAACCGGACCACGTCCTTCAGGGCCTCCAGGTTGTGGCGCATGTTGGGAATCTCCACATAGGAGATGCAGCCGCCGGTGGAGATCTTCTGAAACTGGCTCTCGAAGGTAAATTTGTCGAAGGCGTCGATGTGTTCCCGCACATCCACGTGGTAGCTGTTGGTGTAGTAGCCCTTGTCGGTAACGTCAGGAATGGTGCCGAAGCGCTCCTTGTCGATGCGGGCAAAGCGGTAGCACAGGCTCTCGGCGGGGGTGCCGTAGAGGGCAAAGCCGATGTTGGTCTCCGCTTTCCAGTCGTCGCAGGCGCGGCGCAGCCGGTTCATGACCTTCAGGGCAAACTCGGTGCCTCCGGGCTGGGTGTGGCTGACGCCGGTGATCAGCTTGGTCAGCTCATACAGGCCGATATAGCCCAGAGAGATGGAGGAGTAGCCGCCGTAGAGCAGAGGCTCAATGGAGGCGCCCTTGGGCAGGCGGGCGATGGCGCCGTACTGCCAGTGGATGGGGGAGGAGTCAGAGCGCACCTTCTTCAGGGCGTTGTGGCGGCACATAATAGCTTCGAAGCACAGCTGGAGCCGGTCCTCCAGAAGCGGCCAGAATTTTTCCTCGTCGCCATGGGCCAGGATGCCGATCTGGGGCAGGTTGAGGGAGACCACCCCCTGGTTAAACCGGCCCTCAAACTTGTAGTTTCCGTTTTCGTCCTTCCAGGGAGCCAGGAAGGAGCGGCACCCCATGGGAGAAAAGACGTTGCCCTGGTAATTCTCACGCATCTTCTTGGCGGAGATGTAGTCGGGGTACATCCGCTTGGCGGAGCACTTCACGGCCAGCTCGGTGAGATAGTCGTACCTGCCCCCCTTGAGGCAGTTGTGCTCGTCCAGCACGTAGACCAGCTTGGGGAAGGCGGGGGTGATGTAAACGCCGGACTCATTTTTGATGCCCTCCAGCCGCTGGCGGAGGACCTCCTCGATAATCATGGCGTTCTCTTCAACGTAGGGGTCATCCTCCCGGAGGTTGAGGAAAAGGGTGACAAAGGGAGACTGGCCGTTGGTGGTCATCAGAGTGTTGATCTGATACTGGAGGGTCTGCACCCCGTTTTTCAGTTCCATGCGAAGCTGGTCCATGACCAGGCGCTCCATGGTTTCCTCGTCCACTTTGCCGGCACACTCATAGGAGATATGAGCCTTGAACTTCTCCCGGCTTTTGCGCAGATACCTGCCCAGGTGGCGCAGATCCACGCTTTGGCCGCCATATTGGTTGGAGGCCACGCAGGCAATGATCTGGGTGGTGACGGTGCAGGCCACCTGAAAGGTCTTGGGGCTCTCGATAAGCTTGCCGTTCATCACGGTGCCGTTCTCCAGCATGTCGCCGATATTAATCAGGCAGCAGTTGAAGATGGGTTGGACAAAATAGTCCGCGTCGTGGAAGTGGATGGTTCCCTCGTCGTGGGCCCTGGAAATATGCTCGGGCAGCAGGATGCGCCGGGTCAGGTCCCGGCTCACCTCGCCGGCGATGTAGTCCCGCTGGGTGGCGGCGATCATGGTGTTCTTGTTGGAGTTCTCCTCAGCCAGTTCCTTATTTTCGTTGCGCAGCAGGGCCAGAATGGATTCGTCGGTAGTGTTGGCCTTGCGGACCAGAGCCCGGTTGTAGCGGTAGATGATATAGGTCTTGGCCAGATGGAACATATTGCGTTCCACCAGACCCTGCTCCACCAGATCCTGGATGTCCTCCACCAGGATGCGGGGTCGTCGCTGAGCCTCGATGCTGTCAATGATGGCGTCAATCCCCTCCCGGTTCAGACGCTCCTCCTCAGGGACCTCAGCGTTAGCCTTTTCAATGGCGGTAACGATCTTGCTGCGGTCATAGTCCACGCTGGTTCCGTCCCGTTTGATAACTTTCATTCCTGTTCTCCTCTCGTTGGTAAAAGGGTCTATTTTCCGCTGGAGGCGGACCTCCAGAGTATGGACGCAAAGTGGATTATAGCACATCCAGTTTCCTTTGTCTACTATATCTTGTGTCAACTTTAAAATTATTTGCCTAAAAAATACAAGATGTATTTTCCCTTTTTTTACGCCTGGTTTTTTCCGCAAGGCCCTGTCTTTCCAGGGGTTTGAGTTGCCAGGGCGGGAGAAATGTGGTATACTTTGGAGGAAAATTCAGCAAAATGCCCATGGAGGTTTTTATGGACCATATGACTGCCGCCGCCATGAGCGGCGGCGTGGACAGCTCCGCCGCCGCCCTGCTCCTTCTGAGGGAGGGGAGGAGCCTGCTGGGGCTGACCCTCCGCCTCTTCGACGGCGGGGAAGGAGGGACGGAGGCCGCAGCCGCGGCCGCTCACCTGGGATTTCCCCACCGGACGCTGGATATGCGCCGGGAATTTGAATCCAGGGTGGTTCAGCCCTTTGCGGCAGAGTATGAGCGGGGCCGCACCCCCAACCCCTGCGTCCTGTGCAACCGGGCCATCAAATTCGGGGCGCTGCTTCAAAAAGCAGAGGAATTGGGCTGCGACGCTCTGGCTACCGGCCACTACGCACAAAAGTCGTACGACGCCGGGTCGGGCCGCTGGCTGCTGAAGAAGGCCGCTCATCCGGACAAGGACCAGAGCTATGTGCTGGCCATGCTCACCCAGGCGCAGCTCTCACGGGCGCTGTTTCCTCTGGGGGGGCTGTCCAAGGAGGAGGTCCGGGCCATTGCCGCCGAGGCCGGCTTGTCCAACGCCCAAAAGGGAGACAGCCAGGACATTTGCTTCATCCCCGACGGGGACTATGGGGCCTTTCTTCGCCGCTACACTGGGCGGAACTACCCGGCCGGACCCTATCTGGACGAGGCGGGGCGAGAACTGGGTCGGCACACCGGCCTGGTTGACTATACCGTAGGCCAGCGCCGGGGACTGGGGGTGTCCTCCACCAGCGGGCGGCTGTATGTGAAGGAGATTTGCCCCGAGGGCAATGCTGTGGTCCTCTCGGACAATGAGGGCCTCTTCACACGGACCCTGGAGGCGAAAGACTTAAATCTCATCGCTTGCAGCCGCCTGGACGGCCCCCTCCGGCTCCGGGCCAGGGTTCGCTACCGCATGGCGGAGCAGCCCTGCGCAGTGGAGCAGACGGGAGAGGAGACCATCCGACTTACCTTCGATCAACCCCAGCGGGCCATTACTCCCGGCCAGACCGTGGCGCTCTACGACGGGGATGCGGTTGTGGGCGGAGCCGTCATTGAAAGAAGCATTCCCGACTGAAAGGAGATTCCCTATGGCCAAGAAGAGCAGAAAACGTCAGCACAGCCGCACGGTGGACCTTAAGCGACAGATGGAGCAGGAGAAGCTGGCCGACGAAAAAAGGCGGGCAAAAAGCCGCTGGGACCCCGCCGGACGGGCGCTGCTGTGGTCCGATCTGGTATTTCTGGCCGCCGTTTCCCTGCTGGAGGTCAACGGGCTGATTACTCAGCTGGCCGGAGCCCTGTGCACGGCCGGCGCCGTGATCGCGCTGCTCATCGCCCTGTGGCTGTTGTTCGGCAGGAAAAAGAGCGGCGGGTCCAGGCTGTAAAAAGGATTGATTTTCCCGACGATGTGGTATATGATAGCTTTCATTATCAGGAATTGAACGAGAGGAACTGCAGCATATGAGAAGAGACGTTGTTCTGCCCGCCCTGGCTGCGGTCGGGGGCGCGGCGGGATTTCTCCTGCGGCGGTGGCAGCTGCACCGCGCCTATGTGCCGGAGACGGGTCTGTTTGTCCACGGCGATCCCGCCACCTTTGTTTTGCTGGGACTGGTGGGCCTGCTGGCTATAGCCTTTACCGTGCTGGTCCGGGAGAAAGGGGAAGGGCCGGAGGACTTTCTGCCCGCTTTCGCCAGCCCTGAGACAGGACAGATGACCGTTCTGGCCGCCGCCGGTCTGCTGCTGGTGCTGGCCGGGGCGCTGGGCCTGAAGGACGGGCTGGAAGCCTTAAGGCTGTGGCGGTCCGCCCCGGAGCTCTATCCGGTGGCCAATTCGGGCTCACGTCTGCTGGCGGCGGCCCTGTGCCTGCCCGCTGGAGTGGGTATTGTGCTGATAGGGAAGGCGGCTTATCGTGGAGAACTGAGCGCCGTCGCGTGCCGGCTGGCCCCCTTCCCCGCCCTGGCCGGGCTGGTGTGGCTGTTTGCCACCCATTTAAAGCACGGGGTTGAGCCGGTGCTGATGAAATACGGCTTTGAGCTGTTTGCTGTGCTGCTGCTTACCCTGGCCCATTACCGTGCCGCAGCATTCCTTTTCGGCCGGCCCCGCCGCCAGCACACCGCCTTTCTGGCGCTGACAGGGAGCGCCGTGGGGATTATCGCCCTTGCGGACCGGCCGGACCTGTTCACCGCCGCCGCCACTCTGGCCTTTTCCCTGTCCGCCCTGGCCCTGAGCCGTGCGTTGCTGCGCAACACCTTTGGGCCGCCCTGGCCTGCGCGGCTGATGTCAACGCGAATGCCTCCTGTGGAGGAGGAAGAAAAGGATAAATAACGCGCAGGAACGGCGGACGTATGATTATGTGTTCCGATACAGCGTTCCCCAAATTATGAAAAGTAAGGGAGACTGTTACCATGGAGAAGAAACGTTTTTATATCACCACCCCTATCTATTACCCCAGCGATAAGCTGCACATCGGCCACACCTACTGCACCGTGGCTACCGACGCCATGGCCCGCTATAAGCGGCTTACCGGCTGTGAGGTGATGTTCCTCACCGGGACCGACGAACACGGCCAGAAGATTGAGGACAAGGCAAGGGAGGCCGGGGTTACCCCACAGGAGTTTGTGGACAACATCGTCCAGGGAGACCGGGGCATTCTGGACCTGTGGAAGCTGATGAACATTTCCAACGACCGCTTTATCCGCACCACCGACGACTACCATGTGTCCGCCATCCAGAAGATTTTCAAAAAAATGCACGACAACGGCGACATCTATAAGGGGAAGTACGTAGGCAAGTACTGCAAGCCCTGCGAGTCCTTCTGGACGGAGTCCCAGCTGGTGGACGGCAGGTGTCCCGACTGCGGCAGAGAGGTTCAGGATGCGGAGGAGGAGGCCTATTTCTTCCGCCTGTCCAAGTACGCCGACAGGATCCAGCACCTGCTGGAGGACACCGACTTTCTGGAGCCCCGCTCCCGGGTCAACGAGATGGTGAACAACTTTATCAAGCCCGGCCTGGAGGACCTGTGCGTCTCCCGCACCTCCTTCACCTGGGGCATCCCGGTGGACTTTGACCCGGGCCACGTGGTGTATGTGTGGGTGGACGCTCTGTCCAACTATATCACCGCCCTGGGCTATGAAAATGACGAATATGACGACTACGAAAAGTTCTGGCCCGCCGATGTCCACTTTGTGGGCAAGGAGATCGTCCGCTTCCATTCCATCATTTGGCCCGCCATGCTTATGAGTCTGGGCGAGCCCCTGCCCAAAAAGGTCTTTGGTCACGGCTGGCTGCTGCTGGACGGGGGCAAGATGTCCAAGTCCAAGGGCAACGTGGTGGACCCCTATATCCTGGCCGAGATGTTCGGGGTGGACGCCCTGCGCTTCTTCCTGCTGCGCACCTTCCCCTTCGGTTCCGACGGCAGCTTCTCCAACGAGGCGCTGATCCAGACCATCAACGTGGACCTGGCCAACGACCTGGGCAATCTGCTCTCCCGCACCGTGTCCATGGTGGGTAAGTATTTCGGCGGTACGCTGCCCTCCGGCTGCGGCCCATCTGAGGAGGACCTTCGTCTTGCGGAGCGCTGCGCCCGGCCTGGCTGTATCGGAGCGACTGTCGAACCGGGCGATACAGCCTGTGACGTGGAGCTGATCGCACTGGCGGCGGGGCTCCGGAACCGCTACGAGGACGCTATGGAGCAATTCGCCTTCCAGAACGCTCTGAGCGAGATCTTCAAGGTGATCGACCGGGTCAACAAGTATATCGACGAGAACGCCCCCTGGGTGCTGGCTAAAGACATGGAGGCCAACGGCCCCCGGATGGCCAGGGTGATGTATAACCTGCTGGAGACCCTGCGCGTCAGCGCCATCCTGCTCACCCCCTTTATCCCGACCTCTGCCGCCGAGGTGCTGCGTCAGATCGGCGCGGACGAGGCCTGCTCCACCTGGGACAGCGCCGCCGCCTGGGGCTCCCTGCCTGAAACTGTCACCGTCCGGCGGGGAGAGAATCTCTTCCCCCGCATCGACGCGGAAAAGGCCGTCAAGGAGCTGGAGGAGGCCTCAGCGGCCGCCAGAAAGGCGGCCCTCCCCGCGTTGGAGATCGAGCCCCAGCTGGAGGAGAAGGTGGACTTCGATACCTTCTGCAGGTCCGATTTCCGGGCCGTGAAGGTGAAGGACTGCCAACCGGTAAAAAAGAGCGAAAAGCTGCTGAAGTTTACCCTGAACGACGGCACCGGGGTGGATCGTCAGATCCTGTCCGGCATCGCCAGGTGGTACAAGCCAGAGGATCTGATCGGCAAGACTCTGATGGCTATCGTAAACCTGCCCTCCCGGAAGATGATGGGCCAGGAGTCCAATGGCATGCTTATCTCCGCCGTTCACACCGAGAAGGGCGAGGAGGCCCTGAACCTGCTCATTCTGGACGACAAGATCCCCGCCGGGGCCAAAATGTGCTGACAGATTACTTGACCGGCCGCCCGGTGCATCCGTTCCGGGCGGCCGCTGTGACGAGGAAGCTGCTATGAGCCGGTATCCACTCAACACCGCCCTCCGTTTAAAAGCCGCCGCCCTGCTGGCCCTGCCGGCAGGGCTGTGTCTGCTGTCCCTTGTCACCGTGTACAGCGCCGACGACTTTTTTTACTGCACGTTTTTTGACGGTGGGCTTGCAGGCTGGCTGGGACGGATGGCGGAGCACTACCGGACCTTTAACGGACGGATGCTGGTACACGCGGCCGCAACCCTGATTCTGTATGCCGGAAACTGGCTGTTTGCCGGGACGGTTCTGCTGTGCTGCCTGGGAATATGGTATTTCAGCGGCCTGTATTTGGAACGAAAGGGACCTGTGCAGCCCTCCCTTGTCCTGTTTTTTGCCGGTATTCTGCTGATGCCCCGCCCGATAATGGTAGAGGGCGTGCTCTGGATATCTGCCTGCTGCAACTATTTGCTGCCCACGGCGATGATTTTTGGCCAGCTGTGCGCGGTCAAAAAAACAACGGTGAACGGAGCGTCGGGACGGACCCTGGCAGGCGCCCTGCTTCTCAGCTTCCTGTGCGGGGCGACAACGGAGCAGTCCGGTCTGGTGGCCTGCGCCGTAGGGCTGGAGGCGGTTTTGGCGGCGCTGCGTTTTGACCGCTCCAGGCTGAAATACGGTGCGGCCTGCCTGCTCTGCTCTGTCCTTGGCCTGTGTACCATATTTCTCTCCCCCGGGACCCATATCCGTGTTCAGGCGGAGACCGGCCGGGGGCTGGGCATCCTCTTTTCGGGACTGTCGGAACGGAAGGGACAGGCGGCTGCCGCCGCAGTGTGCGCGGCGGCGGTATGGCTGCTGTTTGCGGCCCTGCGTCGGCTGCGGCGTACGGGAAAAGGCCGGGTAGCGGCGGCGCTGGTTGCCTGTCTGAGCCTCGCCTCGGCCGGCGGGCTTTTTGTCCTGGCGCGCAGGGCGCCCGCTGCCCTGGAATTGGTGAAGCGGCCCTTCCTGGCCCAGGCGGGGCTGTGTGCCGACTGTCCCGCCATGCTGATCCTGCTGGGGGTGCTGTTTGTGTGCCTGGGAGGTATCTGCTGCCGGAACACTGGAAGGAGGGCGTTCTCTTGGGGAATGACGCTCCTGCTTCTGACCTGTCTGGTGTGCGTCGGGCTGAAGATTATGCCGGTGGCGGCCTACTGCCTGCTGCTGCTGGGGATGACGCTGACCGCCCTTGGACTCTGGCTGTCCGGACCCAGGGAGATCGGGGCGCTGCTGGGGCTGGCCGTCGTCTCGGTGGCCGTGATGGCGGCAACCAACAGTTCCTCCTACCGGACGATGCTCCCTTTCTACCTGTTTGCGCTGTGTGCGCTGACCGGGGCGGCGGCAGAGCTGCAGGGAGAGGATCGGATCATCCGGCCGGCTGCCGGGGCCTTGGCCGTGCTGTCGATGGTTCGGCTGGGTATGTGGCTCCCTCCCTGCTGGGAGAACTGGCAGCTTGACCGGCAGAATCAGGCTGCCGCGGCCCGGGCTCGAGGGTCGGGGGCGCTGTACTACAGCGTGGATTACAACATGGACTATACCCACACAAAGCCCTTTTTCAGTGATTATTTTCTGCTCAGCTATCTGGAATCGGAGAAGCTGAGCTTGAGCTCCTGCACCGTCTGTTTTTACGGGGAGGACCTGCCCCAGGTCTATGTGAACGGGATCCGGAGCCGCTACCCAGCCGCCCGGGGGGTAGACGGCAGGTATATGCTTCCTGCCTGGTATGTGCTGCCCGGCACCGGCTGCGAGTGCCAGTGGCTGGACAGCGGAAGCACGATCATGTGGGATGGCGTGACTTATCAGAGCTTCCGTGACAGGGGAGAGGGAGTGCTCTCCTGGACGGAGGAGGGGGTTTCCCGAACGCTGCGCTTTCCCCTGATCCAGGGGTATCACGAGGTATATTATCCCCTGAGTGTCTATCAAGAATTGTGGGATCTGGAGGTTGTCGAGAGCGAGGGCCGGATTGAGCTTTTCAGCAGAGGGGCATGATGTTTTCCAGGTGTGCAGAATAACATACATAGCGGCTGAGGCACTAAAATAATTGCCTTAGCCGCTATCTTTTTATTCTGTGATAACTTGTTGGCAAAAAGATAAAAAGTTACCCTTGACTTCCGGTTGTTTCTGTGCTATCCTCAAAAAGTAATCGCGATTACATTTTTGATTGGAAGTAAAGTATAGGAGGGATATATACAAATGGAACTGTTCGACAAAATTGTCGGCACGATTTTAGGTGTGGTCTGGCATGATAGTTGCGTATGGTTTTTGTTGGGAGCGGGTCTGCTTTTTACGCTTCTGACGCGTGGGGTTCAGTTCCGCGGTTTTATGCAGGGACTTCATCTGATTTTGCATCCCCCAAAATCGAAGGATTCTGACAAGGGAATTTCCGGACCACAGGCATTCCTTCTTACGGTAGGAGGCCGCGTGGGCACAGGGAATATTTCTGGTGTGGCTGTAGCAATTTGCGCAGGCGGACCCGGCGCTATTTTTTGGATGTGGATGTCTGCCGTGTTTGGCGCTGCTTCTGCTTTTATTGAATCTACCCTGGCCCAGATTTATAAGTCCGTAGACAGTGAGGGCCAGTTCGTGGGCGGTCAGTCCTACTACGCTGAGAAGGCGCTTGGAATCAAGTGGTACGGTACTCTTGTGGCCCTGATCGTAGTCATTGCCAATATGTTTGGAAATCCCGGCGTCCAGGCGAACACTATAACAGGGACCATAACCACTGCATTTCACTTTAACGCCATAGTGGTAGCTTTGGCGCTGGCCGGGCTGCTGCTGTTTATCACATTCGGCGGGATTCGGCGGATTGCCAGTTCAACATCTAAATTAGTGCCTGGAATGTGTATTGCCTATTTGGCGTTGGGTCTGATTTTAATTGCAGTGAATATTACCAAGGTGCCTGCTGCAATCGCCCTGATTTTTGAGTCTGCGTTCAGCGCCCGTTCTTTCTTTGGCGGTCTGATGGGGTCCGCCCTGACCTGGGGCGTCCGCCGTGGAGTGTATTCTAATGAGGCGGGACAGGGTGCCGGGAGCGCCGCGGCTGCAGCGGCCTCCTGCAATCACCCTGCAGAGCAGGGGCTGATTCAGTCGATCTCTGTTTTAATGGATACATTGGTTATCTGCACCATTTCTGCCCTGATTATATTGGTTTCAGGCTGCTATAATGTGGAGAATCCTGTGGGCGGCTTTTTGGTGGAGAATCTTCCGGGCGTAGACTCCGGGGCCCCCTATATGCAGTTCGCCATCCAGACGGTACTGCCCGGCGGTGCGATTATCTTGGCCCTGCTGCTGTCCGTGTTTGCCTTTACCTCGCTGCTCAACTACTATATTCAGGCAGAGACCAGTTTTGTCTACCTCACCCGTCGTATGAATGCCAATTTACAGCGGGGCCTATTGTACGGCATGCGCATTCTTTATGCCGCCTGCGTCTTCTTTGGCTCTATTTGGCCCGCTCAACGGATTTGGAATCTGTCCGATATTGCCGGCGGTCTGCTTACATGGTCTCATCTGGCACTGATTCTGATTATCTGCGGCCCTGCCCTGAAGGCCCTGCGGGATTACGATAAGCAACGAAAAGCCGGGGTTCAGGTACCCGTTTTCAACCCGGAAGAGCTGGGCATCAAAAATGCTGAGGTTTGGAAGGATATTTCGCAATAATTGAGTTTCTAAAATTACAAACTGAAATTATGGAGGATTTGGTATGGCTTTTTCAGATCAGCTGATGGGCAGCGTAAAGGATATATGGGAGAATATGATGGAACACCCCTTCATTACTGGTATGATCGATGGTTCATTGGACAAAAACAAATTTACCCGCTATTTGATCCAAGACACCATTTATTTGAAATATTATGCCAAGGTGTATGCCTGGGGTATGATTAAAAGTGATGATACAGAGATTATGCGCCGCCTGTATCGGGATATGGACGTTATCGTCTCTGATGAGTCCATGATGCATATCCAGTATTTAAAGGATCTGGGATATTCGGAAGAAGAGGCTTTAGCACAACCTGTTCACCCAGTAAATAAAGCGTATTTGGACTATATGCTCCATGTCTCTCAGTATGGAACCTTGGAAGAGGGTCTGATTGGTCTGATGCCCTGTGCCTTGAGTTATTATTATATTGCGTCTAATTGTCGGGAACGTGCAATAGCTCTGGGAACCTATGAAAATAATTACTATAAAGAGTGGATCGACCACTACTGCGGCGAGGGATATAAAGGCTGTTATGACCGTACCGTTGCCCTATGTGACCTGATCGTCAAAAATGTGGTGGATACGCAGAAGCGCCGCTTATTGGAGGTTTTTCTCACAGGGACAGAGCACGAGTTCCGATTCTGGGATATGGCGTTTGCCGGCTGACGTATATTCTTCACCCCCCTCTTCCGCCCCCCTCGCAGTCTTTGACTGCAGGGGGGCTGTTTTCACCCCTTGACACTTGAGTTTTTTATCTTGTATAATAAAAAATAAGTGTTGTAGCTTGATTGGAGAAACTAAATATGGCAAAAGATATTTCCACAAAAAAGAAATACATTGATGCGGCCTATTCTCTAATTTGCCAAGAGGAGCTTGACCAGATTAATATCCGAAAGATTGCCAATCTCACCGGTTTTTCTGTTGGTAATCTATACAGGCATTTTGCTTCCCTGGATGAACTTTTGCTGTATGCCACTGCTTTGTATTTTCGGGATTATTTTATTGCCACCGAAGAAATGTGTCGGACGGTGCAAAATGCGCAGGCCTCTATTGAACCTTATTTGGACTATGAACGGCTTTTCGCGCATTATTCATTTTACCATCCTCATCTGATGTATAATTTATATTTTGGCACCGCCAGCGGCCGTACCTCTTATATCATTGAGGATTGTCTGCGCATATATTTTCCGGATACCGGGAATTCCTCTGAAATTACGCAGGAAATTAACAGCCATCAGGCCTTAGAAGAGCGGTATTTGGATATTTTACAGCTTTTTCTTTATCGGGGCAGCCGCCCTGCCGATACGCCGTTAATACTGCTTAACGTTAGTATTTTTTATATGTATCAGGGGTTTCTTCAGGAGGCCCTTCGTGATTCGCAGTATGCCAGCCATGCTGAGCAGCGGAAGGCCCGGTATATCTCCTGTGTTCAGAATCAGTTGGAATTGTTTGCCTTCCGCTATCCGGACCATTTGCCGTTTTCAGTTCACGTCAATTGATAAGCAGCTGAGAAAACCGCACCTAGTGCGGTTTTCTTTGTTAAAAATTTCTTAAAAAAACTAAAAATACCTCTTGACTTTAACGCTTTTTTGCGTTACACTTTAGCAGTAAAAATCGCCAAAGCAACGGCGCGAGGAGAGGACTGTTTCGTATGGCAATTAAATTGATTATGCTTCTGGTATTCTTCGGCGTGATGGTGGGCATCGGCCTCTACTGCCGCAAGAACGCCACCGACGTCAACGGCTTTGTGCTGGGCGGACGCTCCGTGGGTCCCTGGCTCACCGCTTTCGCCTACGGTACTTCCTACTTTTCCGCCGTGGTCTTTGTGGGCTATGCCGGCCAGTTTGGCTGGAAGTACGGTATCGCCGCCACCTGGGCGGGCATTGGAAACGCCGTGCTGGGTTCCCTGCTGGCCTGGGTGGTGCTGGGCCGTCGGACCCGTATTATGACTCAGCACCTGGATTCCGCCACCATGCCGGAATTTTTCGGGAAGCGGTTTGGCTCCGCCTCGCTGAAAATTGCCGCTTCGGTAATTATTTTTATTTTCCTGATCCCCTACACTGCCAGCCTGTACAACGGCCTCAGCCGTCTGTTTGGTATGGCCTTTGATATCGACTACGCGGTGTGCGTTGTGGTTATGGCCATCCTCACCGGCATTTACGTGATCGCCGGCGGCTATATGGCCACTGCCATTAACGACTTTATTCAGGGCATCATTATGCTCTTCGGTATCTGCGCTGTCATCGTAGCGGTGCTGAACAGCCAGGGCGGCTTTATGGCGGCCCTGACCAAGCTGGCTCAGGTGTCCAACGAGACCGCCGCCGGCCCGGTGGCAGAGGCCCCCGGCGTGTTCGCTTCCTTTTTCGGTCCTGACCCGGTAAACCTGCTGGGGGTGGTGATTCTCACCTCCCTGGGCACCTGGGGCCTGCCCCAGATGGTGCAGAAGTTCTACGCAATCAAGAGCGAGAAATCCATCAACACCGGCACTGTGATTTCCACCCTTTTCGCTATGGTGGTGGCCGGCGGCTGCTATTTCCTGGGCGGCTTCGGCCGGCTGTTCTCCTCCCAGCTGGACCCCACCGGCAGCGGCACACCTGTGGGCGGCTTCGATGCGGTCATTCCCACCATGCTCTCCAACCTGCCGGAACTCCTTATCGCCGTGGTAGTGATCCTGGTGCTGTCTGCCTCCATGTCCACCCTCAGCTCCCTGGTGCTCACCTCCAGCTCCACTATGACGCTGGACCTGCTCAAGGGCCACATTATCAAAGAGATGGACGAAAAGAAGCAGGTATTTATCATGCGGGTGCTCATTGCGGTGTTTATCGCCATTTCCGCGGTGCTGGCCATCATTCAGTACAGGTCCAGCGTCACCTTTATCGCCCAGCTGATGGGCGTATCCTGGGGAGCCCTCGCAGGAGCTTTCCTGGCTCCCTTCCTCTACGGCCTGTACTGGAAGGGAACTACCAAACTCGCTTGCTGGGCCAGCTTTATCTTCTCCACCGTGGTCATGCTGGCCGATATCTCCCCTCTGAAGGCCCACTTCCCCGCTCTGCTGGTCTCCCCCATCAATTGCGGCGCTTTCTGTATGATTGCCGGGCTGGTTATCGTGCCTGTGGTATCACTTGTTACCGCCAAGCCGCGGAAGGAGCTGGTGGAGGATGCTTTTTCCTGCTACGAGGAGAAAGTCACCGTCCGCAAGAGCCAGGCCCTGGGCGACCCCCAATAAAATTTCCCCTGCCTCTTTCAAATTCGCGGAGCCTGTGGTATGCTTAGGTGTGCCGCAGGCTTCGTCCATATTTGAACAGATATGGTCATACTGTTCGTTTTTTGATATACACAAGAACGGCGGCCGCCACAACGCACTCCGACACCGGCAGAGCCAGCCACAGCCCTGCCAGGTCCAGCAGCAGAGGCAGCGCCAGAATTACCGGACCGCTGACAAGAACGCTGCGCAGAAGGGCAGTCAGCATGGACATTTTTCCGTGAAGAATGGACTCCAAAAAGTAGGTAGACAGCACCGTTACCCCCAGCGGGAGGAAGAGCAGAAAGTAGGAGCGGAAAATTCCTGGCACGATAGACAGCGTCTCCGGGGCGGCGTCCATAAACATCCGGACGATGGAGACGGGAAACAGCTCCCCCAGGCAGGTAAAGACCACCCCCAGCGCCAGAGAGGTAATCAGCCCCAGCCGCCAGAAGGCTCGGACGCGGTCCCACTCCTTTGCCCCGCAGTTGGCTGAGACCAGGGGTTGGATGGCCTGGCCCACCCCGCCGAACACCGCCTGGAACAGGGGACTGACGGCGGCAATCACCCCATAGACAGCCAGCTCCGTGGGTCCTCCGTAGCGCATAATCTGGTTGTTCATCAGGACGGCGATAAATACGGAGCCCAGGTCCAGAATCCCGGAACCGATACCGGCGGTCCCCAGTTTCCGGATGCCCTTTCCGAAGTGGTGAGGCCACACCAGCCGCAGACCACACTGCTTTCGGAAGAAGTGCCCGCACATAACCGCGGCCTGCACCACTGAGCCAATCACCGTGGCAATGGCGGCTCCCTCCATGCCCAGACCCAGCGGGAATACCAGCAGCCAGTCCCCCAGCATGTTGACGCATCCGCCCACGATCACTGCTGTCATAGCCAGGTGAGGCGCGCCGTCGTTGCGGAGGAAAGCGCCCAAAAATGTGGGCAGGATGAAAAAGGGCAGAAATCGGATGACCCATTTGGCATACTCCATCACCTTGGGCAGAATCATTTCATCCGCGCCGAAAAACCGGAAAACAGGGTCGTGGAATAGGAAAAGCCCCGTCCACAGCAGAACAATTGCCGTCCCTGCCGCTGTCAGCGACAGGGTGTAGCAGGCCTGAGCCTTCTCCTCTCTGCCCTCGCCACGGGCGGCGGAGAACAGCACCGAGCCGCCGATGCCGCAGAGGATGCCGAAAAAGGTGAGGAAGCTGTAGAGCGGGGAGATGACCGCCATGGCGGCGGTGCCCAGCTCTCCCTCCGACTGGCCGATGGCGATGGTGTCCACAAAGCTATAGACCGACAGAGCCAGGGCGCTTCCGATGGATGCGATGAGGTATTTCCGATAAATCGTTTTAACATTGGCAGTGATAAAATCCATGTAATCTCCTCCTTGAAAAATGGGCAAAAAAATGGCGCCGGGTACCATGACTTCTCCAGAAATGCCCCTGGAACTGTCATCATACTCGACGTGTAACTCCGTCAGTTGCTCACCGATGAACAAGATTAGTATAACATATCAGGCCAATCAATACTATTGACCACTTCCCCAAACTTCCCGGCGGCCCGCCTTGTGCACTTTGACCATACTTCACCCAGAAAGGAACCATATCCCATGATCTTCGACATCCACACCCACACCTTCCCGGACAAGATCGCCGCTCCCACCATCCAAAAGCTCCAGTCTATGTGCCATACCGTGGCCTTCTCCGACGGTACCGAGGCGGGGCTGCGGGCCTCAATGGAAAAGGCGGGCATCGGCGGCTGTCTGGTCCTCCCGGTGGCCACCAGCGCCCGGCAGGTGGTCCACGTCAACGATGCCTCCGCCGGTCTGAACGACCGGGCCGGGGAGACCGGCCTGTGGTCCTTTGGCTGCATGCACCCGGATTTTGACGGCTGGAAGGAGGAGCTGGCCCGCATTGCCCAGTTTGGCATGAAGGGGGTCAAGCTCCACCCCATTTACCAGGGTATCGACTTTGATGACCCGCGCTATCTGCGTATCCTGGACCGCTGCGGCGAGCTGGGGCTGGTCGTCCTCACCCACGCCGGGCGGGACATCGGATTTCCGGAGCGGGACCACTGCACCCCGGAGATGACCCGGAACGCCCTGAAACAGGTGGGGCCGGTGAAGCTCATCCTGGCCCATATGGGGGGCTGGCGGGAGTGGGACCGGGTGGAAGCCCTGCTGCCCGATACCGGCGTCTATCTGGACACCGCCTTTGCCTTGGGCCGCATCTCGCCTCTGGGAGACGGCTACTACGGCCCCTCCGACCTGCCCCTGATGGAGACAGAGCAATTTGTCCGCATGGTGCGAAAGTTTCCCGGACGGGTCCTATTCGGTACCGACAGTCCCTGGCGGGATCAGAGGGAGGGTGTTGCGCTCATTGAGGGACTGCCCCTTACCCGAGAGGAGAAGGACGGCATTTTGGGCGGATACGCCCAAAAGCTGCTGGGGTTTCAGCGGAGCTGAGAAGGCTCCTTTGCCAAAGAAGCCTTGTCCCCGCGAGGGACGAGAATATACCTATTAGAGGAGAACTGCCATGTACATTGATCCCACCCGATACACAGCCCGTCCCACCGACGACCGTATCCCCCAGGAACTGGCTATCTACGACCGGCTGGAGGAGTTGTCTATCCCCTATGTCCGGGTGGACCACGACCACGCTGATACCATCCGCTTCTGCGAGGAGGTGGAGAAGGTGCTGGGGGCCAAAATCTGCAAGAACCTGTTCCTGTGCAACCGGCAGCAGACCGACTTCTACTTGCTGCTGATGCCGGGGGATAAGCCCTTCAAAACCAAGTTCCTTTCCGCCCAGCTGGGCTGCTCCCGGCTGTCTTTCGCCGACGACGGCCACATGCGGGACTGCCTGCAGACCATCCCCGGCTCGGTTTCCGCTCTGGAGCTGCTGTTTGACGCCGGGCACCGCGTCAAACTGATCATCGACAAGGAGCTGATGGCGGATGAATATATCAGCGGCCATCCGGGCATCTCCACCTCCACCCTCCGGCTCAGGCGGGAAGATTTCCTGAGATTTGTGGAGTCCACCGGCCATGCTCCTGTCTATATCGACCTGCCGGACCCGAGAAAGGAATGAAAAGACCCCCAGGGTTACCCAGAGGACAAAGAAACAGGAGGCCGCAGTCCGGCCTCCTGTTTCTTGATGGGCGCCCTTACATTGCAATTTGCAGATTAAACCGGCCGTTCTCCGCATGAAAAAGGCACAGCGCATTATATTTTTCCGCAAAGGCGACGATACTCCGGGTTCCGATGCCGTGACTCGGCTTGTCTGAGACAGGAAATCCCTGCTGGTTAAAGGTGACCTTTCCCTCATAGGGGTTGGAAATTTCTATCATAAACCGGGGATGGGTCACACTTTTGCAGATGATATGCCGCTGGGAGGCGGTCAGCGTGCTGACCGCCTGGATGGCATTTTCAAGGGCATTGGCAAAAACAATGGAGAGCTCCAGGGCGTCTGCCGGTAGCTCCTCCGGCAAAACGACTGAAATCTCCATGGTAATGCCCAGCTGCTCGGCCTGCGCCGCGACGTTGACCAGTACCGAGTCCAAAACAGGGTTAGCGCAGTAGCTTTTGGGGGTGATAGAGCTTAGTCGCTCCTGAGACATGCCGATATAGTCCAGCACGGCTTCGGAATCGCCTCTTTGGATCAGAGAGGCGATGATCTGGAGATGGTGCCGCATGTCATGGCGTTCAATCCGCATGGTTTCCTCCGCCCGGCAGATGGCCTCCACCCGGTCGCTCATCACGACGGACTGTGCCTCCAATACCCGCTGGCGCTCCTGAGACTCAAGGACATGGAGCTGTTCAAAGAGAACAAGGAAGATTGTGGTGTAGGTCAGTGCGATAAGGGCCAGCACCATAATGGCGAAGGGGATATCCTCGGGCCGGTCAAAAATCGCGGTAGGATAGACGCTGAGGGAGACCAGGATAAGATAGCAGATTCCGGTCATCAGTGCGAACAGAGCCCATCCTCTGCGGACAACGCGGCTCATTTCCAGGAAGGGCCGCCGGATCCAGCGCCACACGGCATACTCCAGCAGGGGAAATGCAGCCAGCCGCAGAATCAGGGTGATAACCCCGCCGCCCCCCAGAGCATAGTCGATCAGCGCTGTGGACAGCTGGACCCATATGCATACCGTGTCCGAAAAACAGAAGATAAAGATAAACTGAGCGTTGCGCTGCCGGGACATTGCAAAAAAGAAAATCAGGGTGGGTACCGAACCGACCAGCACGCCCCACTGTCCCATTGCGGCGAGACCCTGAGTGAAAAATATCCAGAGGCAAATCACGCTGACCATAAAAAAGATAATGGACGCCAGGATGCGGAATGTTTTTCGGGAGCAGCGGTATTCATAGAAGAAGAACAGAAAGATGTACATATGGACCATGCTGTAGAGGATGGATAACTGTGCAAAAATGTTTTGATTGTCCATCTGAACGCCTCTTTTAAATAAAGATTTATTCACATCCCTTGCCGGTAAAAACCGGGGGCTTTTCCTGGGTTACGCCCTGCGCAGTATGCCCATGGGGGTGCACTCCTCCCCTTGACCCAGGGGGTTGTCTCCCAGTGCCTCGGCCAGCCAGTCCATAGTGGGCTGTTTTTCGGAAAAACCCAGGATATTGGCCCCCAGGTCGTTGATATCCACAATGGCCACGGGGTATCCAAGGGCCTGAGCCAGTCGTTTGGCCGTCCCCATAGGGTCGGCAGGAGTGAGGACCACATAGTGGTCGTAGGGCGGGATGGTGCCCTCGGTGGGGCCGTCAATGCCCCTGGCTTTGGGACCGGCTACATTATAAAACCAGCCCCGCCGCCCAAAGATTTTTCCAATCACCGAGCAAAAGGCGGCAAACAGGATGCGCAGGGTACCGCACTCCTGAAGGGCCATTTCCATGGTCTCCGGGATGCCCAGGCCGATGCCGGCGGGAGTTTTGGTGACGTAACGGCTCAGGGTGACAGCCAGCCTCCGGGGGCGTATGTCCTCCATGGGGATAGCTCGGCTCTGGGTGCAGGCCACCGCTTTTTCCGAGATAAAGAGGATGTCTCCCGGTTGCATCTTGTCCTTGGGGTATTTGTTCACCACATCTGTCATATCGTCGTCCTTTGTGATGAGGTGGGTCTTGACAGGGATGCGCAGATAATCCACGCCGTCCACGGTGCGGACAAGGCTTTTGCCGGGATTGGCGCTGTAATTCATTTCCTCGCTCATGGGGCAGGGCTCCTCTCATTGGTACAAAATTCCTGGATGATTATACCACTATTGATATTGGAATACCACTGGTTTTCCAAATTTTATAGTTTTCCATCCAAAAAGCCGTTTCCGATCCCGGTAATGGATACACGGCGCAGCTGGTTGTGGAGGTTCTCTCCGCTCCGGACCCCCACTTTGCAGTACCGGGTGGTGTGGCCCCACCACAGGCCGTCACGCGCTTCCTCGAAGAGGACCTCCGGCAGCTGGTCCGCAAACTGCTCCAGGTAGTCCTGTTCCATCCGTGCGGCGGTTTCAGCGGCCTGACGGGCCCGTTCCTCCTTGGTGGCGTTGGGGATTTGGCCAGGCATATCTGCTGCAGGGGTGCCGGGACGTTTGGAGTAGGGGAAAATGTGCATGGCGGCGAAGGCGCACTGCCGGATAAAGTCCAGGGACCGGCCGAACTCCCCCTCGGTCTCCCCGGGAAAGCCCACGATCATGTCAGTGGTGATGGCAGGGGTATCGAAATGCTTCCGCAGGAGGGTTACGCTTTCATAAAACCGGGTGGTATCGTACCTTCGGTTCATCCGCTTCAATGTGGCGTCGCAGCCGCTCTGCATGGACAGGTGGAAATGGGGGCACAGATTTTCCAGTTTGGCTGCCCGCAGGCAGAACGTTTCGGTGACGGTCCTGGGTTCCAGGGAGCCCAGGCGGATGCGGCATTCCGGTGCGGCGGTGCAGACCGCCTCAATAAGATCGATAAGGGAGCTGCCGTCCCTCAGCTCCCGCCCCCAGGAGGAGATCTCAATGCCGGTAAGGACAAGTTCCTTGTAGCCTTCCCCGGCCAGCTTGGCAGCCTGGGCGGCGGCATCCGTTAGGGGAAGGGAGCGGACGGGTCCCCGGGCGTAGGGAATGATGCAGTATGTACAGAAGTTGACGCACCCGTCCTCCACCTTCAGCATGGCCCGGGTGCGGCCTTCCAGCCCTCCGGCAGGGAGGATCTCGAAGGTCCGGCGCTTCATAGCGTCGTCCAGAGCGGTGGCCTTTTCCCTGTGCTCCGCCCAGGTTCGCTCCACCAGCTCCACAAAGCCCAGGCGGTCCCCGGTGCCTGCGGCCAGATCCACAGGCAGATCTTTTATATCGTTCGGGTGGGTCTGGGGATAGCAGCCGCACAGGGCAATAACCGCCCTCGGGGCCCGCTTCCGGGCCTGACGCACCGCCTGCCGGGACTTTTTGTCGCTCACCGCTGTGACAGTGCAGGAGTTGATGACGTATACGTCCGCTTCCCCCTCAAAGGGGGTAAGTGTGTGCCCCCGCCGGGCAAACAGCCGCTCCAGGGCCTGGGTCTCGTACTGGTTGACCTTGCAGCCCAGGGTGCAGAAGGCGATCCTCATGCGCCGTGGGTGGGAATCATGGCCAGAATTTCCAGGTTTTCGCTTCCGTCGTTGATCAGACTGTGGGCGTGGCCCTTGGGACAGTAGTGGCAGGAACCGGGGGCCAGGGGCTCGTACGTCCCGTCGCACAACACCTTGCCTGTGCCGGAGAGGATGTAGAACATCTCGCTGTCCGTCTCGTGGGTGTGCAGGCCGATGGTGCTGCCGGGGGTGAGGCAGCCCAACATGATCTTGGTGTCCTCATTGACGAACATCCGGGTAATCATCTCCCCCTCACCGCCCCGCATTTTGGGAATAACCTTCTTCTCGATTTTTTCAAAGTTCAGTAACATGCCGGTTTCCTCCTGATTTTCACAGTAATTCCTGATTAACCAATTCCGAATTCTTTTGCATATTGAACGACCCCGGAAATGTTGGGGACTCCCTTTCCCAATGGACAAGCCATAAAATTCTCTTTTGGAACGTCAACGGGCGATTGTATCCCATATCGCTCCGCTGGAAGATAGCCCATTTTGGGGTAGTATGTCTCACTTCCCAGCACAACAGAATAGCTATATCCCAATTCCCCCGCTCTTTTGTGCCCCTCTTGGATTAGCGCTTTTCCGATCCCCTGTCTCTGGCGGCCGGGCTTGACAGACAGAGGAGCCAGCGCCAGCTGGGTGCTGCCGCCGATATCCACCGCGGTGAACAGGATGTGTCCCAGGATTTCACCGTCATGTTCTGCCACTAAGGACAGTTGAGAAATGAAGCTGCTGCTGTTCCGCAAAGCATTTACCAGGTCCTGTTCATTGCCGTCAGAGTGTTCAGCGCTGTCAAAGGCTGACTTGACCAGGCTGTAAACGGCTTCATAATCCTTTGCTTCTTCCTGTCTGATTATCATTGGTGCGCCTCCAGGTCTTCCGGCAGCAGTTCCATCAGCTGTTCCCTGGTGGGGGACTCCAGCTGAGCTACCCGGTTGGCCTGACGGGCCACCGCCTGCTCAAAGAGGTTGCGCACATCCCGGGCGTTGCCGAAGTTCTCGTCCCGCTCCTCATAGAGGGCCTGCAGGTCCTTCTCTATGAACCGCTGTCCCGCTTCCGAGAGGGCGTAGCCATTCTTTTTGCACATAGAACGGAAAATTTCCATCAGCTGCCCGCCGTCGTAGTCCTCAAAAAAGAAATACTTGTTGAACCGAGATTCCAAACCGGGGTTGGCGTGGATAAACTGCTCCATCCGGTCGGTGTAGCCGGCCACAATGACGATCAGGTCTTGCCGATGGTCTTCCATATTTTTTAAAATGACTTCAATGGCCTCATGCCCGAAGTCGTTGGCATTATCGGCGTTGACCAGGGCGTAGGCCTCGTCGATAAAGAGCACCCCGCCGATGGCCTTCTGAACGGCCTCCTGAGCCTTCAAAGCGGTCTGACCCACAAAGCCGGCCACCAGGCCGGACCGGTCCACCTCCACCAGTTGGCCCTTGGACAGCACCCCGACTGCATGGTAGATTTTGGCCAGCAGGCGGGCCACGGTGGTCTTGCCGGTGCCTGGATTCCCCATAAACACCAGGTGGAGAGACATGGGCGGGACGGGCAGGCCGGCCTCCTCCCGCAGTTTCCGCACCTTCACCAGATTGATGAGGCTCTTTACGTCCTTCTTTACCCGCTCCAGGCCGCACAGCCCGTCCAGCTCGGCCAGCAGCTCCTCCAGGGAGGGCTCCGGCTCCTCCGGCGGCTTGTCTTCCCCTTTGGAGGCCTCCTCCTGCTTGAGGGCGGCGGGGGACGCGGGCTTAGGGGCCGCAAACTGGTCGGCCCGAAGACCGGGCCGATCGGCGCGCAGGCCGTCCTTGTCGCACAGGCCGATGAGGACGTCGTTGCAGGCGTTGACAAAGCCCGCCTCGCTCTCGCTGACTACTCCGTCCACTGCGGCGAAGAGGAGGAGGAGCAGGGTCAGCTGGTCGGCGAATCTCCGGGCCAGAGAGGTGCCCTTCAGGCGGTCGCAGCGCCGCAGGTCCTCAAAGAAGGCGGGGGGCTGGAACAGGTCGAAGTTTGCCACGCCGGAGGCCACCTCCCAGTACAGAGCGGAGGGGGCCTGGCGTCCGGAGGAGTAAATGGCGTTGTAAAACTCCACATGCCGGGGGGAGATGGAGCTGGCACTGTCTGCCTGCCATACGCCCAGGACATACTGGCGCAGATAGCCGTCCATTTGGTTGCTGAAGGCTATGCGCAGGGAGGGGTCTGGAATCAGCTTGCGAAAAGCGGCAATCACCTCGTTATACTGCTTATGGACTTCACTGGCGGTTAGCGTGGTACTCATAACGACCTCCCCCTTTTGCCTTTCTATTATAGTAAAAAGGTGCGCTCCGGTCAAGAGAGCCTGTTCGATTGACATAAAAATATGAAAATTTTGTTATTTCGCTGTTTCACCGTTGACGGGAAGAGAAAATGACGGTAGAATATACAAGGGATAAAATTATGTTAAGATTGGAGAAGCAGCCATGGCAGAAAGACAGACTCCCACGCCCCGCCGTTCCGGCGAAAGCGGCCAGCGCCAGCCGGCGCCCAGAGACAGCGGTGACCGCCGGCAGGCGCCCAGGGATGGAAGTGACCGGCGTCAGCCGCCCAGAGCCGGCGGGGATCGCCGGCAGACGCTCAGAGAGAGCGGCGACCGGCGGCAGGAGCCCAGAGACAGCGGCCAGCGGCGGCAGACCACCTCCTACAGCCAGGAGCGGCGGCCGGCCTCCTCACGTTCCAGCAGCGACCGTGACCGGCGCTCCGCCCGGCGCAGCGATGTAATCCGCTGTGAGAACTGCGGAGAGGATTATTCCGTCACCTACCGGCGCTGCCCCTTCTGTGATGAACGGCCCGGCCGGGGCGGCGTATCAGGCAGGCGAGTGGCGAACACCCGGGGCGGCGGCTACGGCAGGCCGGCATCCACCCTGAAGGCGGTCACCTGGCTTGCCTCCTTTGCCCTGGTTCTTGCCGCCGCGTTTATCATCTATCGCTTTATCGGCGCGCCGATTTTCGGCGGTAAGAAGCCGCCGGATTCCTCCTCGGATCAGAGTTCGGTCAGCAGCCAGAACCCCGGCGGCCATACCTCGTCGGACAAAAGTTCCGGCGGCAGTATTTCCGACATTCCGACCCCGGTGGTGGAGGGCATTACGCTCAGTGAGAACGACACTACTTTGGAGGCCGGCGCCTCCACCCAGCTGGCGGCGAACCTGCTCCCGGCGGGGGTGTCGGGGGATGTGGCCTGGTCCAGCAGCGACACGTCTGTGGCTACCGTGGATGTGACCGGACTGGTGACCAACGTGAATGCCGGCAGTGCCACCAAAAAGGTGACGATCACCGCCGCCTGCGGCGATGTATCGACCGAAGCGGTGGTATACTGCAAGGCGGCCTCCGGCGGACCGGCGCCCTCCGGGACCCAGGGCACTATTATCAACGCTGAGAAGGGCCTGAATATCCGTTCCGGACCGGGCAGGGAGTATGACAAGGTGGCCAGCGCCACCAACGGCGCCCGGGTCACCATTTTGGGTGAGGAGAACGGCTGGTATAAGATCATTTACAGCGGCAGCAAGAGCGGCTATGTCTCCAAGGATTATATTTCTATCGGCTGAGCCGGACCCGCACCGATAAAATTCGCACAGCCCCGTCGTTTAAGACGGGGCTGTGCGTTTGTGTTTCAATGCGGGGGGACTGGCGAAGCTCAGCCCTTCAGGCTCTCTGCCCAGGCGGCGTATTTGGCCACCTTGGCGTCGCACTCCTCCTTAGTGGAGCCATTGGCCAGGATATAAACCTTGACCTTGGGTTCGGTTCCGGAGGGCCGGACGATGAGGCTGGTGCCGTCGGCCATCTCATAGCGCAGAACGTTGGAGCCGGACAGCTCCATAGAGGTCTTGCTTCCGTCGGCCACGGACACCACGCTGCCGTCCCTGTAGTCCTTCTGCTCCTTCACGGCTACGCCGGCAATCTCTACCGGGGGCTTCTCCCGCAGACCGGACATCAGCTCGGCCATCTTCTTCAGACCGTCCAAACCGGGCATGACCAGATTCATGGTCCGCTCGCTGTAGAAGCCGTACTTCTCATACAGGGCCAGCAGAGCATCGTAGAGGGTCATGCCCTGGCCGGCGTAGTACGCGGCCATTTCGGTCATGACCACGGCGGCGGTGACGGCGTCCTTGTCCCGGACAAAGGAGCCCAGCATGTAGCCGTAGCTCTCCTCATAGGACATGATCACGCTGCCCTCGCCCGCAGCCTCCAGCTGATCCTTCTTCTGGGCCAGGAACTTAAAGCCGGTGAAGGTGTCGAAGCACTGTAAGCCGTTGACTTCGGCCACCTTCCTGGCCATCTCGGTGGTAACGATGGTTTTCAAGGCGACCGGCTTTTCGGGCAGCTTGCCCACCCGCTTCATGGCGCCGATGAGGTAGTCCAGCAGCAGCACGCCGGTCTGGTTTCCGGTGAGCACCTTGAACTCCCCGTTTCCGGTGTTGACCATCAGGCCGACCCGGTCGGCGTCTGGGTCGGAACCCAGAATGAAGTCGGCCCCCTCTTTTTTGGCAATTTCTACCGCCAGATAGAAGCCCTCGGGATTCTCCGGGTTGGGAGAGGCCACCGTGGGGAAGTTACCGTCGATGACCATCTGCTCGGGGACGCAGATGACATGTTTCATGCCCAGCCGCTTCAGAGCCTCGGGAATGAGCCTGTAGCCCGTGCCATGGAAGGGGGTGTACACCATCTTGAAGGTGTCGGCCGCCTTGGCCACCGCTTCGGTGTCAATGGCCTGGGCCAGGGCGTTGGACAGGAACTTCTCGTCGGTCTCCGTGCCCATGATGACAATCCTGCCCTCGGCGACGGCCTTGTCGTAGTCGGCGGACTTGACGCAGGCGAACACATCCAGCTCCTGCATCTTTTTGGCCACCTCGTCGGCGTGCTTGGGGGGCAGCTGGGCGCCGTCCTCCCAGTAGACCTT
>CANEFX010000013.1 GCA_947426945.1 uncultured Bacillota bacterium | reverse complement strand
ATTAACGGATAATCGTATATTATCCTGCATTGCTTAAACTAAAAGAGCCCAGAAAATAGTTGAACTCAGCTATGTACAACTTAGTAAAAGCGCACATAGATAAACGTCCTCCTAAAAACTACTTTAGGAGGACGTTCATATTGATGGTGTCAAGCCTTATAGTCTCTAATAAGAATAGAAAATACTCATAGGGACAATGCTCTACCCAAGCCTACTCCCTTAACTGCCCATTCGTAAAGAATTAAGTTCACTCACTGATTTTTTTATACCTGAATTCTGTTTCGAGGATGTTTTGTTGTAAGAATATCTCTTTGCTTTCGTCCAGACACATAAGTATAGATTTGAGTCGTAACAATTGAGCTATGTCCAAGCAATCGTTGAATATAACGGATGTCTACGTCTTCTTCCAACAATAGTGTTGCAAATGAGTGCCGGAACATATGCGGTGTAATGTGTAGTCCATCATCTACTAATTGGGCATATTTTGCCACAATATTGCGCACTGATTGATCCGATAATGGCTTTTCCAATCTATTCACAAAAAACATGCCTGTTTGTTCGATAGCCGGGAGATTCAAGCATCGATACTCCTGAAGCGCCTTTAATACCTCTGGATTGCCAATCTGCACTAAGCGCTCCTTTGCACCTTTACCATATATTTTTACTTCGCCTTCTATGATGTTTACATCTCTGTGTTTTAGGGCACATAACTCCGACACTCGTATGCCAGTGGCAAATAGAAGCTCCAGTACTGCTATATCACGCATGGATGCTCTCTTCTGCTGTTCTGACAACTCTCTCGAATGCCCATGGCAGTAGGCCGTACAAAGGATCGCTTTAATTACCGAAAAAGGAATGGTTCTCGGCAAAATCTGCGGTGCATTTAATTTTAGTTGCAGTTTTGTAAAAGGGTTTTCAGCAATGAGCTCTTCATATTCCAGATAATTACAGAATGCTTTTATACTGGAAACCTTCCGTCGAACTGTTCGTGGTTTATACTTTTTATGAAGCTCGGATATAAACTTTGTCATGACAATACGTGTCAATTCCCCCTTTTTCAGTTTTGCAAACTCAATAAATTGAGATATATCAATGCGATATGCTTTTATTGTTTTTGTATCCAATCCTTTCTGGTACTTGCATACAAGCAGATACTGTTCAGCCCATTCTTGTAGATCAATCATTTTGGATGCCTCCTTACTTTTGATAAAAACATCATAAACGAAAGATCTTATTTTGTCGAAGTAAATAGCGATATACTAAACAACCGAGCTGGAAAAAACTGTCCAGCTTGTATGTCCTTAATAAGCTAAGATTTACATAACGATTCCCAATTGACGTCACCAATTAATTTTAAGCCATCTGTCAGCTACCTCTCGTTAAGCAGATTAGACATAAAAATGGTATTCAAAACAATACGGTTAACTGCTTGAATTGCTTTTAAGTTTGATGTAGTAACATTGTTTACATGAAACACCATTTGTATCGCTGGGGAAATTACAGGTGGTGCGTGAATTAAATCGCAGCAATAAATATCCTCAAGTTCTTCTAGTATGCTTAGGCTGACTTTCCGTTCTCCAGACTCGTACTCTGATAACAAACTCTGATCAATCCCGAGTAATGAGGAAATATCTCCTTGAGTATATCCCAACTTTGTGCGCAGTTCCTCCAATCGTTTACCCAAAGATACTTCTTCCATAAAATAGATACCTCCTGCTAAAACTATTATTCGGTTACATTTTTAAAATTTCCGATATTTGACAAACGATAAATAAAATTGCGTGCATGAATAGGTTGACTATAACGCTTCAGTAATATTTTAACTACCACACTGCAACTCAACGGATCAAAGTTTCTCAATCCCCTTCAAAAAAATCTCCCATTCGTTTATATAGTTCTGATATGTAGAGTTACTTTTATGAGGCGAACGGCCTATACGCGCAAGCATTTTCTCTATTTGCCGCTCGGATGGAGTTTTGTTTTTAGGGGCTGGTGCTACATAAAATCTCTTCCAATACCGATCCATGGATCTCCCCCATCGAGATGCCTTTGGATTCTCTTTATGGGCCTGCGCGGTCACCGCCTCTCCATATGATACACCAGCACGGATTGCCTCAGCGGCATTGTTGCCATTTTGAAGGTAGGCATCTAGAACAGCCTTATAGATACCTTGAAAGACAAACTGATTAATCGCTGTAAGCAAGCTCTCAGATCCACCAGCCGCCAAGTGTTCCTCTATAGCGTTTAAAGCTGCAGAATGACCTTGGGTGCGTGAACTACGCAAGAGCGCAGCCATGTTGCTGCTCACAACGCCCCTCTGAATTAAAGTCTCCTCTTGCATATCCGCAAAAGCAAAATTTAAGGCTAGCTGTGCTTCATTTTGGCCGCTATCATAAGCACGCTCAATTAAAAATTTGTATGTCTGAGCAATCTGGCTGGCCACGGTCAGGTCACGAATAGAATATATTCCCTCAGCCGGAGTCAAACCTGTCCCACAAGGTGGCAGCACAGCTTCCCGAAGCCGGGCCGCAATATAAGCATCGTGATTACAGAGCCAAATACCATCTTGCGCTGTTTGGGATACAGCAACTTGGATTTGCTCCACCGCTTTGCTATAAATACAAATTCTTTGCTCGATGTAAGCCGCCAAACTGGACCAAACAGCTTGGGCCTCCAAAGTTGAAACACCCAAATTTCTTTGCAAAAATTGTGTATATTGATTAATTAGCGTACTCATTCTGACTTTCCAAACATCCCTCAGCGTAGACTTTTGCTCCACTAACTCACTCCCTGCAAAGTTGCGCTTTAACTTTTCCATGATAGAGACACAGCGTGAAACCATATAATCTAAACTCCACATCAGTTCCTCCGGAAACACCTCCTGGAAACGCTTAAACTCTGCGATAAAACCACGCCAATCAATCTGACCCTCTAACCCATTTTCTCGGAGATGTCCCAAATATGTCTTGAGTTCTTCCTCTAAAGGGAACATATAAAAATTTCCACATTGTAAGCGTGCCCGCAGCCGCGCCATTGATTCGGTTTCATCTCTCCAGACAATGGTGTTTTCCCTTTGCCATAAACTTGTTGCGGCATCCACAATAGAGTATTTGCATCGGAAGCCTTTTAGAGAGAAAATGTCAATTAGTGGAACTAGTCTGGAATTTCGCTCTGTGGTTTCCCACAAGAAAGTATTCTTCGCAGCACTTGTCTCAGAAGATTGTTCAATGCCCTCACATGGTTCAAGGATTCCGGTCAATTCACTGAATATATCAATCTGCATATTTGCACCTCAATTCCGGCCTTTCTCTTTACAGGGTCCTATAAATAATAACGTTGGAGAGCATTGATTTTGGACACCAAGTTATAAAAAATTTTATTTCATACAGGAAGACGGAATCCAGGACATAAAATGATTTTTTCTGTTTTACCGTTGCATACCTCTTAAAACAAGATTACATCCCATAATCTTCTGTCGCTTGAAGTTTTAAATCCCAGTTCCGCCATCTTTATCACAACAAATCCGCAGAAACGCTATATTCGGCCATTTAATCTAAAATCGAGCGATAATCTTCGACTACACTACCTTCGGAACATCACTTTAGGCAGCTTGTGTCAAGAAATAAACCGTATTGAGATTGCCCACGCAATGCGTAAGGCTGGTTTCTGCGTGTGACAAAAATAGCACAAAAGAGGTGGAGGTAATGGCGGGTCGTGGCGGCAAAACCAGCTATATTTTGATGAACAAAGATGTTCCTATGCTGGAGTTTCGCTGTCAACGCAACGAATTTAATGAGCCGGAATTTTTCGAAGACCAGAGGCTCATTGGTTCTCGCCCCATAGGATATCATAACCTGGCGGCTTTTTTGAAACGAAGGAGGTCCCCTAAGCACCGAAAACACATCAAACAATTACTTGAACAGTATGTGCGCCGGAGCCCGCATTGAAGGGGTGCAGCCTCAAGATCAATATCAGATTTTGAAATATGCCGGTGCATATTAAGAATCTTTGATATTTAGGGCTAAACTACGTTCACTATATGCCAAAAGGCTTGCCTCTGACGAATTTTTGATATACTAACAAAGGAGCCGCCGAACAAGGCGACTCCTTTGTTATACAGATCGTTGCCGACTGCGCTTTTCTCTGCGCTCAGCTTTTGGCCTTACCAATGATTATCTACTATAGCAACCTACAGTAACATAATTGGCGTCTCCCAATCCCTATATAGCATCATAGTATATAAAACAGAACTTGTCAATCCTAACTTTACCTTTGAATATATCGTTTAAATTCTTGTAGAACTACTCTCTTATTTCGTCATAGTCTGTCAATAGGCTTGTACCATCGCAAAATTGGCCGCGCTATATGTCTGATTGCGTGACAGCAGGAGAGTCATATCTATTAAACATTTCGAATTTTTCCGCTAACGTGCACCTGGAAATCCTTCTCGACTTCACTGGTGGAATGTGCTATACTGAGGGCAAAGACAGTATGATAGCGTGTAATGACAACGGTCCGTGGTACATAACTTTGAGGCCACTTGGTGGGATATACTGGCCGCGTGAGTGAATTGCTACGGGCAGTAGAAGGGGAGCGCCTTTGATGTTCAACAGACCAAAAAAGCATACAATATCACCCTATGACAAAACCGGGAAAGTTCCTGTGATTCGTTCCAGTATCTGTACTAGGGAACAGGTAGCGGGCTTCAAGGACCCTTCCAGCGGAAAATTCGATGAGTTGATGCTGATTCGCAACAGCAATGACCTTATGAAGTTCCTTTCTCTGTACCAGGTTAATGAGAGCGATATACAGCGGGAGTGGTAGCAGGAGGAGTGTAGCATGGGAAAAAAGAAAACCGACGTCACCATCCGCTCCAGCGCCGCTGAGTATCTCACCTTTGTAGCGTCCACAGGTGATCGTGCAGAGAGCTATGAAATGCGGTATGAGGATGAAAATATCTGGCTGACCCAGAAGATGATGGCGGCGCTGTACGATGTGTCAAAGCAGACCATTTCCCAGCATATTCAGCGCATATATGATGATGGTGAGCTGCTTCCAGAAGCAACTGTCAAGAAATACTTGACAGTTCAAATTGAGGGAACCCGTCAGATTGCCCGCAATCTGGATCACTATAGCCTCCAAATGATTATTGCAGTCGGATTTAAGGTCAACAATCAACGTGCCGTGCAATTCCGCAAGTGGGCTGGGCAAATTGTAAAGGACCATACGATTCAAGGCTGGACGATGGATCCGGAACGGCTGAAAAAAGGCCATATGTTCACGGATGAATACTTCGAGCGTCAGTTGCAGTATATCCGTGAGATCCGCCTGTCCGAGCGCAAGTTTTATCAGAAGGTCACGGATCTCTATGCAACAGCCTTTGACTACGACAAAGACGCAAAGACCACAAGACAATTCTTTCAGACGGTGCAGAATAAATTGCATTATGCGGTTCATCGTCATACGGCGGCTGAACTGATCGTGGAACGGGCGGACGCCGCTAAAGAGCATATGGGACTGACAACCTGGGAAAGTGCTCCAGATGGAAAAATTGTAAAGGCAGATGTGACCATTGCCAAAAACTATCTCAGCGAGAAAGAGATGTCCTATCTGGAGCGAATCATAACACTCTATCTGGATTACGCGGAACTTCAGGCAGAGCGAAAAATTCCCATGAGCATGGAGGATTGGGCAAAGCGCCTGGATGGATTCTTGGAGTTCAATGGCAACGAATTGCTGATTGGACCTGGCAAAATCAGTGCAGAACAGGCAAAGCTGCACGCAGAAACAGAGTTTGAAAAATATAGAATCATTCAGGATCAACTATATGAAAGCGATTTTGACCGCTTTCTTGCTATGGGGCAGAGCGTGGTCCTTGATGAAGACAAGTCATCCATCAAGGAATGATGCTATTTTGAAATAGGAGGTGTTCCCATGAGTTGCCACAATATCGGTCATGGTCTGAACGAAGTGGTTCGCAAAATCCTTGTAGAATATGATGCTGGGCTGATTCCTTATGAGTCTGTTTTCCGTATTCTGCAGCAGTGTGCAAAAAGCGTACATTGGTGTGATGGAAACGAATATGAAGCGACAGCTTGTATGTATGACCGATGTGGGCGGTGTCTACGGAAAGGGCTACCTATGTTCGAACTCGGCATTTTTTACAATGACCGGGAAGCCTTGGACTTGCTCAAAAAAGAAACTGTTGACTACCACCTTTGTCAGGAGTGCATTGACAAGCTGGGGCTTCAAAAATTTGTCGATAGCCCCTGGGATATGGAGGAACGGGCCAAGTACGACTATTATGGCTGATTTTACAAAGGACGGACCATCTGTGGCATAACAGCAAATGAACATCCCCTGGATACTGCGAGTCCGGGGGATGTTTGTTTTCATCGCTTAAAAATTAAACCACCGGTTCAATGACAAAGCGCTTTTTCGTCTGTATGATAGGGATATAAGGACAGAGCAAAGGAGTGAAACACTATGAATCTGAAAGACGCTTTTCGAGCCCAGAACAAGCTGCAAGCCCTCATGGACGAGGCCGGCGAAATCCTCCAGGACCGGGGCAACACCCTGAGGGTTACCACCACCCATCTGCGCAGCAAGGTCATGCCGGAGGCCCAGGACGCAGTGACCGAGGATGCCGCCCCCAGCGAGTATGCGGAGCACATCAACCAAGTGGCCACTTTCCTGATGGCTATGCTGGCGGAGCGGGAAAAGCTCAGCGCCGCCATCTGCACCGCCAAGTCTAAACTGCCCCTGGACATGGACAGCGAAACTGGCCTGAACCGGGCCCGGCAGGAGCTGGCTGATACCTTCCGCCGGATGGCCGTCCTGCGCAACAGCGAGGTGGTGCTGCCCAATGGCGGCAGCGGCTACCGGTTCAACGGCGAGGGCAACCAGGTGAGCTACCGCTGTGACGCCAAGCGAGTGACCACCATCAACTTCGACCGCAACAAGGTCCGGGGGATGGCCACCGAGCTGGGGCGCAGGGCCGATGAGGTGTCCGCCAAGCTGGACCAGTGCCTGGTCAACACCGCTGTGGACTACACCCTCCCCTTTGAGATGAACGACAGCTTTGACACGATCCTGTCCGACTTCATCCAGCAGCAGACCCAGTAACTCCCAACCTCGGGCGCGGTGAGCATGGCGGAATGGAGAACCCGTGACGGCCGGTTCAGGTGCGGATGAATGATGATGCCGCACATCGTGAAGAACATATTGGTGAATATCTACAAAATGCTGATTGGGAAGAAACGACAGCCGCTTCTCCATGCGTTCTGTGCAACTGCGTTTTTGCTCCCCCCTCAATGCGCGAACTGTAAAACCGCCCTTACGCTTCTCTCTTCTGAAACTTGGTTCCCAAGGCTTTGGTCCTTGGGTCAACTTACAACAACAAGTCGCCAACTCCGGGTGAGTGCTCCCCCTCAGAATGCCTTTCGGCCCGGATGCGGCGGATAAGGGTCTAAGCGGCTTTGAAATTCCGCCATGCCCACCACGTCCGAGGATCAAAAGGATGAGCGGCAGGCTCCGGCCTGCCGCTCATGGTACAAATATGGAGTTCAGGGAGGTCAGCCGCCACCAGGATGTCGTTCATGGGTACATCCAGCAGGGCGCTCAGAGCGTAGAGATTGTCCACCGTGGGCAGGCTCTGGCCCCGCTGCCACTTGTAGATGGCCTGGGGCTCCTCAAAGCCGAAGAACTGCTGGAGGTCCCGGACGGACAGGCCTTTCGTCTGCCGCAGCCGGCGGATGTTGGCCCCGGTTGCGGGAAGGTCGATGACAGGGAATTGGTTCAGGTACATGACAATCGCCTCCATTCTGGTAGTGTAGAATAGCAGAATTATACAAGAATGGCAAGGCATTTTGTGGATTTGTAATCGAAATGTTAGGGTTCGAGAGGAGGGATCCCTGTGGCGCAGATGGTGCCGCTGAACAAGCGTAGTAAGAAAGCGCAGAAAGAGTACCACACCAAGCAGCGCGGCTCCTGGTATGGGATTAGTCCGGTTACCCGCACTGTGCCAAGTGGAAAGGTTTATGACCGAAATAGAGTTAAACAGGAAGATTGCAGAGCTCTTGAAAAATTCTGAAGAAGAGTTTCGTTGCAAGCGATATACCGGCAGACGGTATCGCCGCAGGAAAGGACGGGAAAAGTCAGACCGGCTGCTGGCAATCACCTAGAGCGCACGCTACGGTCCCCACCGGGGCTATGTGGACTGGGGCTTTGAGGGCAGAACCCTTCTGCACACAGGCAAGTACATCAAATATCCCAAGAACAGCAAGTGCCAGAAGCGGCTCAAGCGGGTGAGCAACAAAAAGGTTCGGGCCTACCCATACCTTCCCCCAAAGGGAAACGGCTACCGCAAGGTTTTTGACTATTGGTGGACGCTGTATTAAAGAAAATTCCATTGCAATGAGTAAAAGTCTCAGCTATACAAAGTTGGAGCAAAACTGTGTAAAATAACGTTTCCCACACTTTCCCACAAGCGAAAATTTGGTGGGAAAAGCGTGGGAAAGCATTTGTATATTTTGTGATATTGCAGCAAATAACTACAATTGAATACAGCATATTGTGTATTTGGAATCCAATGTCAAGACGAGGCCCGCCACGGCAAGGCCTTCAAGGGCCTGCTGGAGCGGTATTTCGGCTAAGGATTTCGCCACAATTTCAGCATTTTTTGAGGGGAACGGGGAAACTCGTTCCCCTTTTAATTTGTATCCAAAGTGTCCCGTTGGTTTCCCTCTGCTTTTGAGGGTACGCCCAAAAGCAGAAATAATGTCCCATGGAAAAGGTATCCCTAATTTACCGGTTCTCCGTCAGGCCCACCAGCTTGTAAAAGCTGGCCTTTCTCGTGCCTGTCTGCTCTATTGCCGCCTTTTCCGTTATCTTCTCTGCTTTCCATGAAGCGTACACTTCATTCCAGTTTTGGAAAAAAGTCAGAGCAGATCGGCCTAACTTTTTGCCCTTCGCCTTTACGCTTTCTTGTTCAGTTCGTTCAGAGACCTGCAAACCTTGTCTTTTTTATTTGCGCATTTTTATTTTACCTTATCCAAAAAATTCTGCAATATAAAACTTGACAGAACAGGTGGCTTGTGGTATCATCGTTATACTTTAAAAAATATAGCGATTTGGAGGGACTATTCTATGAAAAAAAGACTGTCCGCCCTTGTCCTGGCATTGTCCATGACCCTATCATTGGTAAGCTGTGGCTCGCCTGCTGATGAGAACAGTTCTGCCAGTTCTTCCGCTGCCGGCACACCGGAAGATACTGCATTCCCGGTCACTGTCACCGACGCACTTGACCGTTCAGTGACGATTGAGACCGAACCCGAAAAACTGGTCAGCGGTTACTATATTACCACATCCATGCTCATTGCCCTGGACCAGGCGGACAAACTGGTAGGTGTTGAGGCAAAGGCCGACACCCGGCCCATCTACGCTGAGGCCGCTCCTCACATTTTAGACTTGCCTTCTGTCGGCACCGCCAAGGAATTTGATCTGGAGGGCTGTACCGCCCTGCAGCCCGACCTGGTAATCCTGCCTGTAAAGCTGAAGAACGTTGTCCCCGCACTGGAGGAGCTGGGCCTCACTGTCCTCACCGTCCGTCCTGAGAGCCGGGAGGAACTGGATGAGACTATCACCCTGCTGGGCACCGCTACCGGTGCCCGTGATCAGGCTCAGGCCCTGCTGGACTTTAATGCGCGGACCCGGGAGCAGCTGGCCGACGTGCTGTTGGATATGAAGCGTCCTACCGTGTATCTGGCAGGTAATAGCAGCTATCTTAGTACCGCCGGCATCAAAATGTACCAGAACGATATGTTGGAGCTGGGAGGCGGTATTAACGTAGCCGCTGAGCTGGAGGATGACTACTGGACGGAGATTTCCTATGAACAGCTCCTGGCCTGGAACCCTGAGGTAATCATCATGGCCTCCGACGCCGCTTATGCCGCTGAGGAACTGATGGCCGATCCTCAGCTGGCCCAGCTGGACGCGGTGAAAAACGGCCGGGTGTACCACATGGACGGGGACTATACCCTGGAGGCCTGGGACTCTCCGGTGCCCAGTACCGTTCTGGGCAGTTGCTGGGTCGCCGCCCAGCTTTACCAGAGCGAGGAAACTCTGAAGCTGTTCCGCGGGGCTTGCAGCCAGTTCTATCAGAATTTTTATGACCTGGATGTCGGGGCCGGCTTCGCCGCCATGGACAAGTCTGTTCCCTGATGAGTGACAAGCGTAAACAAGCCATATCGTTCGCTGCCGCCGCCATTTTTCTGGGGGCGGCAGTGGTGCTGTCTTTGTCGGTGGGCCGGTATCCCATTACCTGGACGGACCTGTGGAACGACCCCTACACTGCCCAGGTATTTGTTACCCTTCGGCTCTCCCGGACTTTGATGGCCCTGCTGGCGGGTTTTGCCCTGGGAATGGCGGGCAGTGTGTATCAAACCATCTTTCAGAACCCGCTGGCCTCCCCGGATATCATCGGTGTTGCCTCTGGTGCCTCTGCCGGCGCAGCGGCAGGTATCCTGCTTTTTGGGAGCGGGGCGCTGACAACGACCCTGTGGGCTTTCAGCGGCGGCTTCGCCGCCGTGCTAACTGCTCTGGCCCTTTCAGCCCTGTCTGGCCGGAGGGGCAGCGTGGATCTGGTGCTGTCCGGCATTGTAGTCAATGCTCTGGCCCAGGCGGCCCTGATGCTGATGAAGCTCACCGCAGATCCTGAACGGGAGCTGGCCTCTATCGAATTCTGGACCATGGGCAGCTTTGCCGATATGACAGACCGCAAACTGCTTGGTGCCGCCCCCTGGGTACTGGCGGGTTTGCTGGGATTGTTTCTCCTGCGGCGGCAGATCCTGCTGCTTGGCCTGGAGGATGACGAGGCCAAAATGTTAGGCGTTCCGGTGGCTTGGATGCGGCCTGTAGTGCTGCTGCTGGCAACCCTGGTCACCGGTGCGGTGATCAGCGTTACCGGACTGATCTCTTTTATCGGGCTGCTGGCCCCCCATATTTCCCGGCTGATTCTGAAAACCAGCCGTTTCTTTACCACGGTGTTCGCCGGGCTGTGCGGCGGCATTCTTCTCCTGCTCTCCGACGTGGTAGCCCGGAGCGCCGGCAGCAGCGGCGTGCCCATCAGCATCGTCACCTCTCTGCTGGGAGCCCCCTTCCTGTTCTGGCTTATGTGCCGAAAGGGGGGAGAGCTGTGAAAGATCTGCTGCGTGTGGAAAATCTCTCCGCCGGATACGGTGGAAGAGATGTGATTCGAGACATTAGCTTCACCCTGAAATCGGGAGAGCTGTGTGCCCTGCTGGGTTCCAACGGCTCCGGGAAATCCACCCTGCTCCGGGCCCTGTGCGCTTTGTTGAAGACCCGGGGGCGGGTCGAGGTGGACGGGAATGACATATCGGTGCTGTCCCAGCGGGAACGGGCTAAAAATGTGGGCTATCTGGCCCAGCGGAGGGAGACGGCTCTGTCTCTTACCGCACTGGACGTGGTCCTGATGGGATTCAATCCGGTACTGGGCCCGCTCCGATCACCGGGAACTGCCCTCCATCGTCAGGCGGCAGTGCTGCTGGAGTGGGCAGGGATCGGTGACCTTGCAAATCGGGATATCCGTACCCTCAGCGAGGGGCAGAAGCAGTTGGTCCTTTTTGCCCGGACCATGGTATGCAGCCCAGCGCTGGTGGTGCTGGACGAGCCGGACAGCACCCTTGACTTTCGCAACCGGAACCAGATCCTTCGCCTGTTGACGGATTACCTGGCGAGGGGGAAACGTTCCGTACTTCTGTGCAGCCACGATGTGAATACGGCTCTGTCCTATGCGGACCACCTGCTGCTGCTGAAGGGTGGAACTCTGGCCTATGATCTGGCGGCCGAGAGGCTGTCTAAAGAGACGCTGGAAGCGGCTCTGCGGGATGTGTACGGGCCGGTGGAAGTAATCGAACACAAAGGGAAATACCTGATGATCGGAGGAGAAGCATGAAACTGCGATTTGGCGTCAGCTTTGAGAACGACAATGGCCTGCGCTACTTTGGAGAGGGCCCCTATCGCCTGTTGCGGATGGTGGAGGAAATGAGCAGCCTTCGGGCGGCGGCCCAGTGCATGGGCATGGCCTATACCAAGGCATTCCATCTGATAAAGCAGGCGGAAGAAAACTTGGGATTTCCCTTGATCAAGCGCTCTATCGGAGGAAAAGGGGGCGGCGGCAGCAGCCTGACACTGGAGGCAAAGGAACTGGTGAGACGCTATGAAGCATACCGGGCAGCCTGTGACCACATGGCGGAAGAATTATATCAAAAGCATTTTTCCGACTTCCTGCCGGAAGCATCTTCTAATTACCGGAAGTAAAGGCATCGGCAAAACAGCGCTTTTAGACGCCTTGCTGGAGGGACACTTTGTCCCTGGAATCCGCAGTGCAACGGAACGGGGAGCGGACGGACTGCCGGTCCGTGTTTGGCTTGAGGAGCGAACCGGCCCGGTCAGATGCGTAATCGGCCGCCGTGATACCGGGGCCATGAACCCGGACGGAGAAGCCCTGAATACCCTCGGAGCAGATATGCTCCTTCGGGCGCTGAAAGCACCCGGGAAGTGGGTCGTGGTGGATGAGGTCGGCTTTTTAGAGGAGTCTAGCCCAGCTTATCTGCAGACGCTGGAGCGGCTGTTTGAGGAAAAGCAAGTACTGGCGGTTCTGCGGAAAGAGGACCGCCGGCACCTACGGCGGCTTCGGAACCGGGAGGACTGTTTTGTTGTGGACCTGGACGGGATACGGGGACCCTCGGTTGGCTGCGTGGTGATGGCGGCTGGCCAGGGGTCACGCTTTGGCTCCAACAAGCTGCTGCACCCGCTGGGAGAGAAGCCGGTGCTGGCTCACGTGCTGGATCAATTGCCCCGGGAAGGCCTGGACCGGCTGCTGTCGGTGGTCTCCTCCGTGGGGGCAGAAAATCTGTGTCTAGAGCGGGACGTCCCATGCTTGCGCTATGCCGGCGGTCCCCAGAGCGAAACCATCCACCTGGGCGTCGCTCAAATGGAGGAGATGGACGGCTGCATGTTCGTGATGGGAGATCAGCCGATGTGTTCCAGAAGTACGATGGAACATCTGCTGGATGCATTCCGGACACATCCGAACCATATTGTGCGCACATCCTGGCAGGGGGTACCCAGCAGTCCCACCATATTTCCCAGAAAATATTTTGCCGCTCTGGCTCAGCTGACCGGCGAACAGGGGGGAATGACCGCAGTGAGAGGACTGGATCCGGATATCCTGCTGGTAGAGGCCGAAAATGAGGTGGAAGTGCGGGATGTGGATACCACGGAGGACATAAAGCGACTGGCACAACTCCTGGGAGAAGATTGCTCGTAACCTCGGCATCTAATCTAAGATCGTGCAGCTATCCCAAAATTTCAGATAGTTCAAACCGAGGTCAGCCGGGAGGTCAAACACTACAATCTTCAGATGATTATTGCTTTTGCAGATTTTGTGATATTGCAGCAAATAGCTGCTATAAATACAGCATAGTGTATGTTTGAAATCTGGTTCAATACGAGTCCCGCCACGGCAAGGCCCTCAAGGGCCTGCTGGAGCGGGACTTCAAGTAAGCGAAACACTATAATTTCAGCACGTTTTGAGAGGAACGGGGAAACCTGTTCCCTTCTTTTTTGCGCCAGTGTACAACTCCCGCCCAATATTCACTCTTTCAGCTTTCACATGTGTAACTCAAATAAACTGCACTCATATCAAGCGGTTTTTTACCTAATCACACAGCAGATATCACACCTCTGTTTCACCCTCTGGTCTCGAAACATTTCTGCCCGGATCTGTAGAACCCCCGGTTCCTGAATCGTCTTCCCTCAGGTCCGGCGGCCGGAATCCCCCCACGCCAAACCAGGTCAGGAGCATCCGCAGCAGCCGTATTACCAGCTCTCCGATCAAGACCCAGTTTGCGTTCTTCTCAACATCCTTGTTTTCCGCACCAATAGCTCCCATTGCCGCCGAGTTGACACTCAAATTGTACAACATAGCAAGGGTATCACCCCAGGCGCGCAAATTCACTCCATCCCCGGAAATATAGGCGACTGCCATTAAAATCCCTATTGTGTCACTTCCCACCGCGAAACCGCGGGATGCAAAGTTCGCACCCTTCTTCGTCTCTCCGCTCGTCCATCCGGCAACGATACCGCTGATGTCGCCGCCCACAGCCGCTAATATGCCCAATATTCCCGCCAGAATTTTTATTATGTAGCTGCATGTCCCCCTGGCATCCCGACCCGTCTCACTGCTGCGGGTCCAAAGCCCTAACGCGTTCATAATCTGCGCCACTATCCCGACACAGGATGCAATGGTAGTCCCTGTACCTCCTGCAAACAAATTCGCAAGGCAGACCTGGGTGGCGTCAATCAGAGACCAAAGGGAACTTTTTTTAATTCGCTCCCAGGTAACCCGTCTCTTGAGCCATCCCCCGATTGGGGGAAAAAAGCACTGCACCACCTCAACCGGCTGCTCCGCGGACAATGCCGCGCCGGCCATAACCCGTCCCGGCGGCATCTGGAGCTGAACCGGCGGAAATATGCCTCCAAGCCGGCTTTTCCAAAGGTCCGCATCCCGCTCCAAAAACGGTGATGCGTTGATCTGCTTTCCGCCCGTCCGGAACTGCGGTCGTACAAGCCCTCGCTTCTGTTGGATAATATGGCCAATTTCATGCCCCAGGTGGCCCTCCTGGCCGGGCCCCAGATAGATATGAGGGCTTTGGGCGGCGGCCAAAGCCCCCAGGGTGGCCGGTATCCCGGAATTGTAGTGGACCCGGACATCCCCCATAAAAACCCCGCTGAGGGACTCCGCCCGCAGGAGCATTGATGTGGGTATGCCAGTCTTATTTCCTGTTCCATAGTGGTCCGGCCTGTACGACAGAGAGACCGCCGCCGCAGGCTGGGATGTCTGTTTCCGCTCCACGGGGTCTGTTTTCCTCTGTACGGGAATTGTCAGTGCGTTTTGACTTCCCCGGCGTGGAGCCCTGTTCGTCCTCTGTACAGCTGTCTGCATCATTGCCGCAATCACCCTTTCTTCTTCGTCCTGCACCAAAACCGTTTTCTCTTCTCTCTTACAGCTCCAGGCCCAGGCGGAGGGTAGCGGTACGGGCCTCTTCCCTGGTTCGGACACCCAGCTTTCCAAACAGATTACGCAGGTGGGTCCGGACTGTGGCGGGGCGTATCCCCAGCAGCTGTGCCATCTCCTTGTCGCTTCTGTGCTGGATCAGCAGGCGCAGAACGGTCTGCTCTGCGGCGGTTAACGGCTTGGTCAGCCTGTTCAGAGGCTTTAAGTAGAAGGGATAATACCCGGCTTGAATGATAGTCCGGCGCAGGACCCGCTTCCAGTAGTCCGCCGGCAGGTCCTTCGGGTCAAACTGCTCCAGCAGGGGAAGCAGCGCCGCCCCCTCCTGAGCAAACACCTCTGTATAACCGTACCGCTGTCCTATACTAAGGGCTTTTTCCAGATATCTCCGCCAGTCTCCGCCGCCCATATGAAAACGGCAGACGGCGGTCAGAACAAGCGTCTCTGCCGCGTCAAGAGGGCGGCCGGCTGTCCGGTCCAGCAGGCAGCCCAAAATCAGCAGTGCGGAGCAGTATTCCTCCCACTTAATATGACAGCGGACACGGGTGAGCAGACGGAAGATATCCAGCAGGGAGACCGCCTCTCCAGTAGCCGGCTGGGCAGCCAGCCAGCCTCCAACCTGGGGACTGTCCTCCATCAGGCTCAGACGGCAGCGCAGGGCGTCCAGATTTCCCAGCAGACGCCCCGCCCCTGCGGCTTCCGCCCTCCGGCGAAACTGGGCCAGACAGGCAGCCGCCTCAGAAAGCTTTCCTTCGCCGCACAACAGGCGCGTCATCAGAACCACGCAGACAAATTCATGGTCCATTGTTCCATTTTCCCGCAGCTCCAACAGGAGAGAATGCCACTGAAGCAGCAGGCCGGCCGCCTCTTCCCCCCGCTCCAGACAGAGCTCTGCCCGGAGCAGCGTTCCCAGCCCGATGCTCTGCCGCCCCAGCAGCTGCCCCGCCCCGCACCACGTCTGAGGCGCAAGCAGGTCCGGGTCCAGAAGCAGATCGTTGGACAGGTCCCGCTCTCCCCGCAGAATGCTGGGCAGACCGCAGGCTCCGCAGACCGGCGGAGGCACAATAGCGCCCTCCGCCGCCATCTGCTGCGCGGTTAAAAGCAATCGGGACAGCGGTTCCCCTTCCCGGTGGAAAAGCCGCAGGTCCAGATCCAACAGACAACCCCGGGCCAGTTTTCCGTCAGGATCTTTGGCCAGCACCCCCAGAGAGTCCCGCCACATTCCGCAGCTCTCTGGTTCCAGCATCAGCGCTCCCACGCGGCACAGGGCGTAAAGCAGCTCCGGAACGCTGGCCGCCTCCTCCGGCAAAACACTTTTCCAAACCGGTCGGAGCCGGCACAAACAGGCGGCGTCCGCCCCTTCCCGCACCGCCCTCACAAGCACGGCAATCACGTTCCGGCGGCTTTTCGCAGCCTCAAAATGTTTCACCGCAGCGGCATAGTCCCCATGTTCTCCCCACCAGGCCCCGCCCAGCAGATGGAGCTGCCGCAAACGCGCCGGGCTCAGTTCTTCCTCCGCCCTTCGGCGCAGATACGGCTCCCAGAGAAACCCGTCGGCCAGCTTCCATCGGCCGCCCTCCTCCGCTGAGAGCGCACCGCAGTCCACAGCCCGGAAAAACGCCTCCTCCCCCTCTTCCAGCAGGGCGGCGGCAAGGCCGGGAGAAACCCGGGAAAAGAGACTCAGCACCAGAAGAAGCTCCCGCACCTTTTTCTCCCATCTCTCCTCCAGGCAGGCGCCTAAACGACTCCGCACCTCCTCCCAGGCAAGCGCCCAGACCTGTGGTCCAGGCGGCTCACCGGCCGCCTGCCGCTCCAATACACAGCGGATCAGGGGCGGATAGCCCTGCGATTCCCAGGAAATCCGCCGGAGCTCACCCACAGGAAGCGCCGCTCCGTACCCCTGTGCCATTTGTCCGACATCCTCTGCCTGAAGCGCCAGCTTTTCCTGTTTCAGCACGCAGAGCCCGCCGGTAAACTGGCCGGAATTCAGGCCGGCCGGAACCGCCCCTCTGGACAGCACAAGAAACCGCTGCCGGCCGGGCGCTCTGTGCAAAATATTTATCAGCCGCTCCCGAGACCGAACGTCCAGATTCTGAAAATCATCCAGCACCACCAGCCGTGCCCTGCTGGAAAAGCGCGGCGTTCGGCCCTGCTCCACTTGAACGAAGCAGACATCCTCCGTTTTCAGAAACTCACGGACCGCCACAGACTTTCCCCACCCGGCGCCTGCAGAGAGAAAGGTAATCTTATGTTCCGGCAGGGACCGGCGCAGGGCGCTGTACAGCGCCCCGGGAACAATGATTCGCGGTGTATCCACAAGACACTCCTCCCCCGGCGGGCAAAAGTGGTTTTCTCTCTCCGTCCGCCTGATTTACATAATTTTTGAGGGCTGCAACGGAATGTTTTCCCACCCGTCCGGAGCCGGCGGCGGGCTTATGGCCAGCTCTCCGGGCAAGGATTTTCCGCTTTTTTCCAGCTCCAGGCTCAGTGCGCGCACCAGACCGGCACTGTCCACCCGCTCCTGTCCGGCGGCCATGGCCGAGATGGCGGCGGCCCTGGCCGCAGCGTTGATTCGCGCGGGGCTCAGCTCAGTGCGGGCCAGGGCGGCAAATGGAATCTCTCCCTCCAGCCGCTCCCGGGGCAGTGCCCGCCGCCAGAGCTGTTCCCGCAGGGGGGCCTCCGGCACCCGAAAGCGGACCACATAGTTCAGCCGACGGAGAAAGGCGTCGTCAAAGCTGCTCAAAAGGTTGGTAGACAAAAGGGCGACGCCGTCGTACTGCTCCATCTCCTGAAGCAGAAAAGAGGTAGACAGGTTAGCAAACTTGTCGTGCCCCGTGGAGACGGAAGCCCGCTTGCCAAACAGCGCGTCGGCCTCGTCAAAGAGGAGGACACACCGGTTTTCCCTGGCACACCGCATAAGCCGCCCCAGATGTTTTTCCGTCTCGCCCACATATTTATCCATAATCTGAGAAAGGTCCGCCCGCAGGAGGGGCATATTCAGCTCTCCCGCAATGGCGGAGGCCGCCATGGTCTTTCCTGTGCCGGAGGGGCCGTGGAACACCGCTGTCACGCCTTCCCGGCCGCCGGGCAGGCCCCAGCTGGCCAGCTGCGGTCCCCATCGGGCAGCGGCACAGATCTCCCGCAGCTGTGTCCGCACATCTTCGGGCAGCACCATATCCTCCAGCCCGGCTGATACGTCATAGCGGACACCGAACTCCAGCGCTCCGCCCCGCTGGCGCTGCGCCAGCTGCATATCTCTCCGCTCCACCTCCGTCCGGCCCTCCCGGGCGGCAGCCCGCCGGGCCAGCCGCGCCGTCTCTTGAACCGCCCCCACCGCCAAAGCCCCTCCGGGCACGCTGTCCGGCGCAGACTCGGGGGCAAAGAAGCGCCAGGCCAGCTCCCGCTCCGCCGCCGTCAGCTGTCCGGAAAGGCGCAGTACCTCCCCGCCTCTCCTCAGCGGACCGTCGTCCTCAGTCAGTACAGCCAGGGGAAAGGAAAACCGGCGACGGAACCGCTCCAGCTCTCCTGCGCCCTGTCCGTCGGCGCACAGGGCACAGACAGGGAGAGACAGCAGCCGGGACAGGAGGACGGTCTCTCGAAAAAGCTGCTCCCGGTCGGAACACTGCATCTCCTCCAGCTCCTCCAGCTCCAGACATACTGCCCCGCCGCAGGCGCGGCGGAGCAGGGTGCGCCGCCCGCATCCCGCAGGGCCGTGGAGACAGATGGGCTCCTCCCCGCCGGCATCGTACCAGCTTCTGACCTGTGCCAGCCCCTCCCGCTGGAGCGGGAGCCAATCCCGCTCCGTCTCCGGGAGCAGAACAGACAGTCCCGGCACCTCAGGCAGAGAGAGCCCGCTCAGAAAGGCCGCGGCAGCCCGGCACAGCACCAGCGGCCGTTCCAGAGGACAGCACGCCTGTCCGGCAGCAGTGAGCAGAAGGCCTGTCAATGTACTACGGCCGCACAGGGCGGCCAGAGTCTCCGCACCGGCAGAACACAGTGGGCCAATCAGCTCCAGGCCGTACTCAACGGTGGGCAGGCTCAGGCCGTACCGGCCTCGAAATCCGCAGCGCAGCGCGCCATCCATTTCCAGGCACAGGGCGGCCATCACCAGCAGGAATTCCCGCAGGTCCAGTCCCAGCCGCTCCCGGAGCAGACGGGGGGCCAGCACGACCGTCTCCGGTGCGGCCGATTCCCGCTCCTGCAGCTCCTCCCAAATGCCGGCCGCCATGGGATCCCCGGCCGCAAGACTCTGAAAAAGCCGAAGATACTCCAGAATATAAGGAGCGTTTTCCTCCCAGGCCTGCATCCGGCTCACCTCCTCCCAGAACCTGTATTCACTCCAAAACCAGCTCATCCAGGTCTGTCCCGTCCAGCACTGCCGGCGGCGGCTCGCTCAGCTCTGCGTTGGCGTCCAGATAGCTGTGTCCGTCCATGGGGGCTCCGGCCTGGAGACACACCACGGACCAAGGCACGCCCATAGGGATAAAATCTTCCAGCGCCCCTTCCAAAAAGCGCAGCACCGCCTCCGAAGTGTCCTCTGGCAGCAGCAGTGTGGCACCCCGCTCCCCGCCGTAGAGACGGGCACAGTCCTCTCGCTCCCGGGCACCCATAGCTTGGCCCCGCCACTGAAAATACTCCACCAGCTCGCCCCGCACGCCAACCGTTTGGAGCAAAAGCTCCAGACCCCGCCGGGTCCCCCGCATGCGGTTGAGCAGAGGGGCGGCGGACAGCAACTCCGGCATGCAAGGCGCGTCCCGAGTCCAGGGGTCCGCGCCCAGCCAATATTTCAGCTCCTCCAGCGCCTCTCTATCCCGGGGGGCCAGCCGGCCGGGAAACCGGGCGGCCAGCATATTGGTGTCCATATAGACGGATTGATATACCCCCAGAAAGCGGCGCAGGGTATCGTCTCCCTGCATCACATCCGGAAGGTATTCGTCAATGGAGCGGCCCGGAAAGAACAAAGCATAGCCCTGGAGCCCCTCCGCGGGAACCGCAGTAAAGCACAGCCAGCGGCCTCGTACTCCATAGAGAAGCAGATCGCCGGCCTCGCGCTCCATTGCAGGCTTCAATCCGCCGTCCCAGTCCTCCGGCAAGTCATCCACTGCATAAATCCGTACCCGCACAGAGGAAACTCCCTCCAGGGAGAGGCGGTACCACTCCATCCCGGCCTCACAGCCCTGATACCACCGGGAACGGTATTCGCCCGCGCCGTCATAGACGCCGCACCGGCTCAAGTCCCGGTTAGAGCGGTATCTGCGCAGCCTCGCCTCCACATTCCCATCTCCTTTTCCTCCCGGCAAGCCCTCCGGAACATCTGTTATTCACACCCATGTGACTTGCAGCCGTTCCAGATAGGGCAGCATATCTGCCGCCAGGCGTATCCCGCCGTCTTGGGTCCTGCTCGCGCCGCCGGATAGCGGCCGCAGCTCCAGTGCGGTGACTCCATGCACGTTTTCCAGTCCGGCCAGCGCGGAGAACAACGCGGAATAGGACAGCTCCCCGCCGAAATCCACAGGTCCGGACACACCATCCACCAGCCGCTCCGCTGTCCGCCGGATTTCCTCCTCTTCCAGGGAGGCGCCCGCCCGAAGAGAGACGCGTATTTCCACAGGCAGATAGCGAGGACTGCGGACAAATACAGGCACGCCAATCAAACGGCACCGCTCCAGCCGCTCCCGGAGGCGCTCCGTCTGCCACGCAGTCAGCGTGGGGAGCGCCTGATGGGAACGGGGCCGCGCCAGCACCGTGACGCCGGCTTCTCCACGGGACTGCCCCATCACCGCCCGGATCTGTTGAAGGGCAAGCCCCGGCGTATCCCGGGCCAGCTTCTCATAGTCCCGGCAGGTAACCGCCCGGAGGGGATAGCTTTGTTCCTCCGCCGCCCGGAAAAACGCGTCCCGGGCAGATTCCGGATCACAGCCCCCGCTGGACGGATACAGGGTCCGGAGACATACGCCGTCCTGTTCAAAACTGCCGGAGGCTCCGTTTCCTCCGCTCCCCAGAGTGACTGCGCAGGCGCAAATCAGCAGCCTCCCGTCCTTCGGCGGACAAAAGTCCCGGCCGTCTCCGAATCGGAGCAGACAGCTTTTCCGGTCCCACACACAGCCCCGGGTCAAGGTGCGCTCCGGGTCTGGCTCCCGAACGGGACAGTTATACCAGAGCCCCCCCTCCTCCACCATCAGGCGCAGAGAGCGGGGCAGCGTCCCCTTCTCCAGGGGAATTTCCTCTGCAGCCAGAGAACGGAGTGGAAATTCACAGAGGAAATCCGGCTCAACGGCCATGACACGAACAATGGCGGGAGCAGGCCCCGTCCACCCGGCTAGTACTCCTCCACGGACAAAAAGGCCGGGCTCCTCTCTCCACCCCTCCTCCTCCGGAAGAAAGCAGCGCAGGGTCCAGCCGCCCGGCCACCCCTCCGGGATGCGAAAGGGCGGAGTCAGGTCGACTGCGGTGCTGCGGGTGCGGCGTTGCTCCAGACGCACCGGCTCCAGGGTCACACCTTCGATACTGGGTCTGCCTTCCAGCTGTCCTGCCAGAGACAGGCGCACACGGCGGGTCTCTCTGTCCGGTATAAAAGTCCAAAAGCCGCTGCGCAACAGCCCGCAGGTTCCATCCTTCACAGGCACCGCACGCCAGGAACTTTCCCCCTGTATATGGGCGCGAAGCGCTGCGGGGGGCGGGGTGTCCTCCTCCGGAGGCACCCGCCCCTCCTCCGGGCAGACCGAGCACCAGAGATGAACAGGCTGCCCGGGATACAGCGGGCCGGACAGCTCAAGATACAGCGCCGCGCCCTCTGTATTCAGCACCAGGGGCGTCTTCCCGTCCCAGGCCCGGATACGGCCGTCCTGCCTGACCCGCACCCGGAGCCTCCCCCGTTCTCTGCCTCCGTCCACCACCTCATAAGGGACGGTATTTATCCAAAACCGCTGTCCCGGAAGGGGCCGTTTCTTTCCGCAGGATGCAGCCAAAAAGGAGGCGGGGGTCAACTCCTTCGCTTCCGCGCCCATCAGTCTGAGAAAGGCTCCATAGTGGGCCTCTCCCAGTTCATTCAGCCGTTGTCCCTGCTGTTCGGAGAGATAGGAGGCCAACTCCAGGATGACCACCGCCGGATCGCTGACAATCGTTTCGTCCCAGCCGGGACTCAGCTCTGCCATCCGCCGGCAGGCCCGCCGAAATAGCTCCTCCTGTCCCCCGGTTCGGAGATCAATGGGCTCCATATGCTCCCGCCCCCCTCTGCTCCAATATGGTATAGCTCCCCCCTGCCGGGAGGGCAAAGGGGTCCTGGACCGAACCGGCCTCCCGTTCTCCGCCGTCGGGTGAGGAGACAGTGGAAATCACCTTCATCAGGACCGCGTCGGGTACCGCAGCGCGCAGGCATACCCGAAGCTGGCCGGCGTCTGGCAGCGTACCGATCTGCCAGCCTGTACCTCCGAACCCCCCAAGGGCCGGATCTAGAAAGCGGTCCAGAGCCTGTGCCAAAAGCCTCCGGGTCTCCTCAAAACCCGTTTCCGGCGAAGTCCGGACCCAAGCCATTACATGGACGGGATAAAAGCAGGGCTCCCGCACCCGGACCTCCAGCCCTAAGGCAGACAGGGCGCCGGACTGTACCAAAATTTGCCGGATCTCCTCCTTGCGCAGCTGAAAGGCGGCGGCATGACGGGCCGTATCCCGCATAAGCACACACACCTGAAGAACGCTTCTGTCGCGCAGACAGTGCACGCGCGACACATCCCGCAGCGCACTGCACAGGATCTGGCCGACATCCAGAGCAGACACAGCCCGGCCCAGGTGATGCCGTTCCCCCCGGACACGGAGGGTCAGTTCCTGGTCCGTCTCCCCGGACACGCCGCCAAAGCTCTCCGTCAGGGCGATCCCGGAAACAGGTCCGCCCTGCAGCGGCAAAAAGCTGTCGCCCGCGGTGCACTTATCCTCCCCAAGGGCCCGCAGCAGCACTGCTCCGCAGTCCAGTCCGGCCAAAAGGGGGTGGCGGCCGCTCCAACCGGCAGATCCGGACTCGTCCCGCAGACAGATCCACCAGCGCTTATGCCCAAACCGGATGGAGCGCACTCCCCGCATACCCTCCAAAATCATTGGGCCGCTGTGGGCCAGCCCATCCGTCCCATCCCGGAGAGCCAGCGGGGCTTCTCCTCCCGCTGGAAGAGCCTCCCACGCCGAAAACAATCCCCCCTGTGTTCGTCCCTTCAGGGACAGATAGAGGCTCAGCGCACTGCCGCCCGGGGAACGGTCGAACCCCAGCCACCAACTGTCCCAGGCTCCGGTAAAATCAGGAAAAAGGACCTTTCGCTTCCCGGACAGCGGGAAAAACTCGGTCTCCAGGCCACTCCGGCGCTCCACGACAGCCTCAGCTTCCGAGAGCCCTGCGGTCAAACGAAGCCGGGTAATCTCCGGCACATGGTAACGTGCCGGCAGCCCGCCCGCCCCTTCGCAGGACAGCAGCCGCCATCGCAGCCAGAAGGACCGAATTCCCTGTATCTCACAGGGCGCGGCATCCTCCGGCCAGGAAAAGCGCGCTTCTACACGAACAGGCCCCGCATTTCCGGGCTCCCCGTCAGAAAAGACCCGGGTCCAAATCCCCGCACCCGGGACGGGACGCCAGCCGTGTCCGTCCCAATACTCCCACGCCGTCAGATCGGCGTAAACATCCCGAACCGGCGGCGGCTCCTGGGGCAGCTGCCGCATGACGGGCCGGTATCTCTGTTCTCGGTCTGCCTCCAGCGCTTTATCTTCTACCAGCCGAAAGGTACGCGTCCATGTGAGGACCACCTGGCCCCTCCCCAGGGATAACGCCTGGAAACAGGCAATATAACAGCAGCTCCAGGGAGAAAACCGTTTTCCAAAGGGAAGCAAGGGGTCCTCCTCCGCCACGCCGCTCTCTGTTACCACCGCTTCCGGCAGGCAGTCCGGGCGATCCGTCCGGAGCACAGCCCGGCTTATGGGGTCGGCAGGCGGCAGATACCTCTCTCCTGCCCGTGCCAGCAAGGTCCGGGCTTCCGGGCAGGGGGGCAGCTGAAAGCACAGCTCCTCCCCCGCCCGTCTGGGCGGAGCCAGGACAAGCTTCTCCGTCTCGGAAATCAGACTCCATTCCGTTCTCTCCGGATCCGTCAGAAAGTCCAGTAACCGCCCGGAGGCCTCCTCCAGCCGCAGCGAAGCCGTACAGCCCCGCTGGGAAGCCAGAGCGGAGGGATGGGAAAAACGGACCTCCCGCCGTTGAACCCCCCTCTCCTGGAAATTAAAAAGCTCTGCCGCTGTGTTCTCCTCCGGGAGGGGCAGCGGAATCAACTTTCCGCTCTTCCCTCCGGAGAGCATATGCTCCGCCAGGCGGACAGGCCCGGCCCACACATCCTCCTCCGTCTCCCAGAGACGAGTGCCGTCTCCCGAGCGGTAAAACCTGGTCCCTTTGGGGACGGCGGCGGCACGGGGGGCGTACAGGGCCGCGCAGACCCGCATCGGCCGGCCCGGCTGCCGGGCAAAGCCGAAGCCCCGCAGATACTCCCGCAGGCATTTTTCGGGCAGCCGCTCCAGCGTTCCCCGTGAGGCGGCTAGCAGCTCTCCCAGGACGGTCATCAACGCCGCCTCTGTCTCAGTCCCGTCCCGCCGATACCGCCACTCGGGCAGGCAGGCACGGATATACGCTTCAAATTGTGCCTGAAAATCCTTCATGCCTGCCTCCTCCCGCTCAACTCGTCTGAATGGTTACTGTAGCCTGCCCCGAGATGCCGCCGTGCCGGAGCTGGTAGGTGATATTTGCAATCAGGCGGCCCTCGTTCCGGTTTGGTTCAAAGTCCACCTGTATATTTCTGATCCGCGGCTCCCAGGCCTGAAGGGCGGCAATGACCTCCTGGCGAATCTGGGTGCGCAGGGTGGTGTCCACACTTTCAAAGGCGTATAGAGACAAATTGGAGCCAAACTTAGGCCGAAAGGGCCGCTCCCCTTTACGGGTGGAAAGAATCAGCCGAACCGACTGGGCAATCTCTTCCGCCTCACTCAGCGAGCGAAATCGCCCCAAACCGGCCTCCAGCCGGCAGGGAAACGCCATTGCAGGCATTGGAAATCCTCCTTTCCTGGCTGTGGAACCGCCGTCAGTTGAGCTTAATCATACCGCCCTTTACCTCCGTAACGCCGGAGGAGGCCAGCTGAAGCTGGGTCTTGCCCTCCACCTTCGTCGTCATTCCGCCGGACACCTCCACCTGCTGTCCCCCGGCAGTCAGCTTAGTCTTGGCACTCAGGGCAACTTCCTGGCCGCTGAACTCCAGCTTCCCTTTCGCTGACAGGCTGACATTTCCGCCGCTATCTATCTCCAGGCAGGCGCCGCCGCACTGAATGGTCAGCTTTTTCCCCGCCAACAGAGTGATTTCATCATTTTTCATGTCCAGGCGCAAAGCTGGCGTCTCCCCGTCCGCCATTCTGACCGTTACAGTCTGAGACTCGTCCTCCATACGGCACTCCAGCCCGCCTGCACTCTGGATCACAACAGCCGTCTTGTCCTGGCTGTCGTCCAAAGTGACGGTGTGACCTGACCGGGTCCGGAGCTGCTTAATATCGTTCTGTTCCGTCCAGCACTGTTCGGTCTGTTCATCTCCCGCCGGACGGTGGATCTGCAGGATGCGCGCCTCATAGCCAGGACAGCTGGGCACTGCCACCTCCACAACGTCCTCCACCTCCGGCAGCCAGTACAAGCCGGAGACGCTCTGGCCGGCGCGGGCGTAAAGCCTGTCCTGCTCCTGGTCATAGCCGCCTGCCGCCACCTCCACCAGTCCCTTTTGCTCCCCATCGGGGTGGGCGGTCACCTTGCCCCGCAGCACTTCAAAATCCATGCCTTTCCTCCTATCCTTCCGCCTCAAAACAGGTCTCAAAGCCGGTCTCATCTATGGTATGGGTCACGTTTTGGACATAGAAACGGCCGTCGGCCTCCCCGTTCACCCCGGCCAGCTCCACAAACCTGCCCGGCCTCAGCTCAGGCAGTCCCGTTCCCTGACCCGTAAGCGTTCCACACCGCCGCTGGAGCGCTTGCATCCTGGCCTGGGCCAGGATGCTGGCCTGAGCCATTGTCCGGACGGCGGGCTCTGCCTGATGAAAGTCCAGGGCAAGCGCCTCGCCCATCCCGCCAACGCCCGGACCCCTGTCTGTCTCCCTGGCCTGGCGGGCATAGATTCGCTCTCCCCTGTCGTCCGTCCCGCTGACGGCCACCGCCGCGCACTGTCCGGCCAGGGTTCGCCGGCGGCGCAGGCGCATCAGGCCGTTTGGCCCATCAAAAGTCACCGCTGTGTCGGAGGAAGGCCGGGGCGGACCGAAGTAGAGCCAGCCGGCAAAAGCATAAAATTCAAAGCACAGGAAATCCGCCGCCGCGCACAGGATGGCAAAATCTGTGGCGCCGGTGCGTTGAACGGGCAGGTCCAGTTCCTCGGGCACCGCGCCCAGCTCCACCTGGGGCGCCATTCGGCTGCAGCATGACTGCTTCAACACCCCATCCACCAGCTGGGACAGGGTGCGGGCCGTACCAGCATCGGCCCGGGCGCTGAGCATCAGCTGCCCCCGCACGTCCAGACAGATCATCTCAACATGCTGTGCGCCGCTCTCCGGAAAAATCTCCCACGCCACGTCGTAAATAAAACCGGAAAACACCTCCTCCTCGCTTTTCTGATAACCCAGAGACAGCGTGCATACAGCGCCCAGCTGAATAGCCTCCCGCCATGCCTCCTCTGCGTCGGAACCGGCGGCCAGCTCCGCGGCCAGAAACAGACTGCCCGCTTGCCGCAGGGTAGTAAGGCAGCACTGAAGAATTTGTATCCTTACCCCCTCCTCCACCTCCAGCCCTGAACCGTTTGCCCGCAGGGTAAAGGTAGGCCGGTGAAAGCCCTCATATTTCTCATACAGCCGGGAAAAGTTCATTGCCTCAGTCCTGCGGGAACAGCCACTCCATATCCATGGGCCGTTCCTTGTCCTTTCTCTTGTCTACCATCGCGGCATGGTCCGGGTCGTCGCCCACTATGGTGATGCTCACCTCAGCCTGCACTGGAGTCCCGTCGGCTGCGAACATCTGATACGTAACGGAAAAGCTGTCCAGCGTTCCGGCGTGGGAAAAGGTACCCCAGGTAAATTTGATTTTCCGGTTCTCTCCCTCGGAATTTCCTCGATAGCGGACAAAGGCCCGCAGCTTCTCAATCTCTATCCGTACATCATAATAAAGCGAATCGCTCTGAAAGGTGTGATAAAACAGCCTGACGGACAGCACAGCCTGCTCCCCGCAGGCTGTGGGATTACTCTGAAAATTGCTCCCTCCTCCGTCATCCTCGCCGGGAACGCCCCGGGTCCCTTTTGCGCTGCGGCGGTTAGCGTTAATAGAGTACTCCAGTGTATTGGGGTTAAACTGAACCGCAAAGGGCCTGATTTTACCCTCCGGATCACTGATCTGGGCCTTATCCATTTACCCGCCTCCCCGCCGCAGGGATTCCAGCCGCGCCCGGCGGCCCAGCGTGTCGGCCACTCCCTGCACCAGCGCCCGAAAATCAGACGGGCTGAGCCCGCCTTCCGGGCCGACCAAAGCAGAGGCTGCCGTCCGGACCTCCGCCCTGCCGGCGGAGCCCGTCGTCTTCTCTACCGTCTCCTGCTCCGGCAAAACCAACAGGCGGGGGGAGGGATGCCGGAGCAGCTCCCCTGCCTCAGCTGTCTCCCGGACGGAACCGCGGCGCAGGAGGTTCCAATATTCCAGCCGCCGGGCATACCTGCCGCGTATTAAAACACCGGCGGCCAGATAGACGTTGGTCAGAGCCCGCAGCGCATTCTGCCCGCCCAACAGGGTCCAGATCAGGGAGACGGCTCTCGCCGGCCGGCTCTTGTACCGCTCCTGCTCCTCCCGCAGTACCCTGCGCACCACTCCGCTGTAAAATATCCGCAGCTCTCGCCTGGCGCTCTCTCTGGAGAAAATACGCACCAGGGTACGGGCCGCCTGGGTGGGCCGAGCCGGGTCCAGGCCGTTCTCCCGCTCCCTTTGGTTCTCCGTCTGCCGCAAAACGGCCAGAATTTCCTCCCGCCGAAGGCCGCCTCCGACACTGACGCGATTGTGTATATGCTGAACCTTTGTCTGTACAATGTTTTGCCGGACGGTGTTGTAAATGACCGCCGGCCGGGACGGCGCAGGCCGAGGCGGTATCCAGATTCGTCTGTGAATCAGATCGATGCGCTGCGGCATCGGTCCATGCCGGAAAATTGTCCGCCTTCCAGCCCGGGCAAGCTCACTCCTTTGACAGATACATATACTCGTAGCTGAAATCAAGCCTGTCGATAAGCACTGCGTCCCGAAGGGCATCCATCTCACCTGCCTCAAATTTTTTGACCACCAGGCCCAGCAGCACATAGACGCCGCCCTCCAGCTTTGTGCCGCTTTCATTCCATATTTCAATACGCATGGATTCCTCCAGCCGCCGGCCTACCATGTAGAAGGGCAGAGGCCGTCCCGCATAAGCGCCCCGCTCCAGATGGACGGTGCCGCAGCCTTTGACCGGGCCAGGCAGCACATGGACCCGGTCGTTGAGGCCGCCCTCCTGATAAATCACCGGCTCCGCCTCCCGCTGAAGGCCGGACACCTTTGAAAATCCAAATTCTCTTTCCCCAATCCTGACGCGGAAGTTATATGCCGCAAGAGGATACTCCGACATGCCGCCTCACTCCTGTCACAGCGAAAACAGATTTTTTTCCCGGGCGCCGGCCTCCTTGTTGATCCGGCTGATTTCCCGGCAGAACTTTTCCCGCTCCAGGTGGGGCAGGGTCAGCGTTCGGTCCAGGTCCCAGTGAAAATAATACGAGATGAACGAGAGCTGGCTGTACAGCTCCTGCTGGGGCCTGAGGCTCATCCCGTCGCCAGAAAATTTATCGTATCCTCAAATTTTTCCCCGCAGTGGGGACAGACCACCTGAATTCTGGGGCTGTCCGCCCGGTTGATGGTATCGTACATATTCTGTAAAAATTCCAGGTCGCCCACAAACAGCCCTTCCATCACCGCCGGCGTGATTTCCCGCAGGGTACCCAGGGACGTCACCACTCTGGACAGCAGCAAGATGTTCATAAAAGACTCGTCGGCCTTCACCCGCGGGTCCCGCAGGGCGCTCAGCTCATCGCCCGCCGTGGCAAGGCGCATCTGCCCCTCCCTGTGCAGCGTCCCCTCTCCATCCAGATAACCCTTGGGCAGCCGGAAGGGATAAATCGTCTGAAGCTCCATCTCTTACACCCCTTACTTAATTCGGGTCACACCCTCCGTCACCAGCTCCAGGCTCTCAATAGCAGCCTCGTTGCTGGTGGCGTTCAGGTCCGTGCCGGAATATTTGGTGGGCCACGCCTTCTCCAGCTGCCAGGAGGCGGCTTCGTTCATCTCGTCATCCATCAGGGTAATGACCACCGTTTTGCGGGTCACCTTGCCGGCCTGGATCTCCTTGATCCAATCCACAAAGACCTGGGAGTCGGTCACTCCCCGTTTGAGGGTAACATTGTCGTATTTCAAAATCCCGGGCTGCTTGCCGGCCGTTTTGCCCGCCATGTTGCCCTCCCGGTATTCCACCGGGTCAGAGGTAATAGCCGGAGCCGACACCTCGCTGAAGCCGGCAGCCTCCGTGTTGTCGATGAGCACCTTGTAGTTGTACTTCTTAAAGGGATAAATGATATCTGCCATATCTCACACCTCCCGCCAAATCATGCCATATCCTGCATCTTCTGGGTAATCCGGAAAATCACAAACTCCGCCGGCCGTACCGGCGCCACGCCGATCTCGCAGATCAGGCGGCCGTTGAGGATGTCGTCCTGGCTCATGGTATTGCGGCCCACCTCCACATAGTAGGCCTCTTCCGGAGAGGCCCCCATCAGCGCGCCGCTGCGGCGCTGAGTCTCCAGAAACAGGGAGATGCTGCCCTTCACCCGGGACCACAGACCCTCGTCGTTGGGCTCGAACACCGCCCAGCCGGTGTTGGCCCGAATGGACTCCTCCAGGAAGATAAACAGCCGGCGGACGTTGACATACTTCCAGTTTCCGTCGCTGGAACAGGTGCGGGCCCCCCAGACCCGGATGCCCTGGCCCGGAAGCACCCGGATCAGGTTGACGCCGTTGGGGTTAAGCTTGCCCTGTTCGGCCTCGTTGTAGGTAACGGACAGGCCGGTGCAACCCCGAACCACCTCGTTTGCGGGCGCCTTGTGGACGCCCCGCTCAATATCGGTCCGGGCATAGACGCCGCAGACCGACCCGGAAGGCGGCAGAAAGACGGGGCGCTTCAGCAGCGGGTCAAACACCTTGACCCAGGGCGCGTAGAGGGCGGCGTAGCTGGTGTCGTAGGCGCTCTTGTGGGTATTGAGGTCGCTGACTGAGACGGCTCCCCTGGGGGCGTCCAGCACGGCAAAGCGGCTGGCCAGTCCCTCGCAGTGGGCGATGAGCTTTGCCTGGACGTTTGCGTCGGTAACGCCGGGGACAGCCATGATGCTCACGTCGGAGATCTCCAGAAACGCCTCGATACCGGTACGGCGGCCAGGGCCGTTGTCCTCACCGTTGAAGGTCCCGGCGTTCACCGCGTCCAGCGTTCCGTTTTCCCCGCCCGACAGCTCAATCCGCAGCACTTCTGTCTCCGGCGTCCCGCCCAGCAGAACCAGCGGATCGTCCAGGCCGCCGTCCAGCGTAAGGGTCACCTTGGCCATGGAGGACTGAATGTCCGCCAGATAATCCGGCGCGCCGGGATTGAGGGAGCAGCCGGGGTAGGACTCCTGGAGATCTTCCCATAAAATCACCATATCCACGCCGCAGGCTTCCAGCGTCCTTTGCGGGACCAGGGAGTCGTCGACAGCGTCCTCGGGCAGAGGCTCGGCCATGGTCACCAGCTGACCGTTGACTCCTGTAATCCTGCTATAGACCGTCTGCCCCTCCCCTCCGCGAAAGGCCACCAGGTCGCCGGAACGGAAGCCGGCCGGATTTTTCAGCCGGTACTGACTGCCGCCTACACCGTCCTGCACGGCAAGAATCTGGGTGCGGGCCCGGACTGACCGGGAGAGAAAGACCTGCATGGTATTGGCCCATGCCCCGGGGTCCAGGGCGGAAATCACGACAGGACCCTCTCCGCTCCCGGCCGCCTTGGCGTCCTCCGGCGCCACTCTCATTACATAGCAGGTGCTTCCGCCATTGGTAAAAAACTGCTCCACACAGTTGGGCAGAAAGCGGTACGTGCCATACTCCAGTTCAGAGAGATATCCGCCAAACCGCCGCTTGTAGTCGGCGAAGCTGGTGAGCAGGACAGGCCTGCCTGCCACAGGACCGCGGGCCGCCAGACCGATGAAGCCGGCGGTGCTGGTCCCCACACCCTCCATAGCCTTGGCTCCCGATTCAAATTCTTCCACGTAGACGCCCGGAGCTAAATACTCTGCCATTTTCCATACCTTCTTTCTCGTTCTTTAGAATCTGTATTTTATAGCTGTACATTAATCTGACCTGAAAACTGAACGGATATCTGCCCGCCCCAGGCACACATCAGCTTGCTTCCATCCGTGACGGCCGGCCGCCCGCCCGCCGTCACCTTGGCAGACGGATTCAACCAGGGTCCGGCAGGCACCGGCACACAGGGCATGGGGGTCAAAACGCCCAGTGCGGCGGCGGTGGCCGCCGCCACAGACGGATTTGCAGGATTACTGCACATCCCGAAGGAGGGAATATTGACCATGGGACCCATATCGGTGAGCACGCCCGCTGGCCGGCCCGATATCATTACCCGGGGGACAGGCAGCGCGCTGAAGGGGGCCGGAGCCAAGCCGAAGGGACACTGAAGCACCGCCCCGGTACACAGCCAAAAGCTCACAGCTCACCGGACCTCCCCTCTCTGGAGCGTGTGGACAGTTCCACCTCCCGCACCGGCGGAATTCTGCGGATGCGGGTGTTAGGCACCACCACCGGCTCCAGCGCCAGATAGGCCGCAGGCTGGAGGGGCGCGTTCATGCTCTGCCAGAGGGAGAACTTCTCCCTCTGCTCCAGGGGATGGAGGGTCAGCCGCAGTTTCCGGCCATCCATCGTCAGACCGGCACAGCCGTGGACCGCCCGCAGCACTGCCTCCAGCATGGTCAGCTCGTCGGCCGCCCGCATGCCGCCAAAGGCCGCCTTTCGGTTTGCGAAGGTCATAAAGCGCAGGACCAGAGGCAGGTCGGGCAGGCCGTGAGTATCCGGGCTGAGCCGGGTCATGGCGGGCGGCCCGTTGGGCCGGACCTCCTCCGTCTCATACAGGCACAGGCCCAGCCGAAACTCATCCTCCATTCCGGGATGGCCCAGCCTGAGCATGTCCGGGCTGCTGAGCACCACCGGGACCAGCTCCCTCCGCAGATAGTCCAGCAGCAGCTCTCCCGCCCGAATCAAAACTGGCTCCTGACTCATCCTCCATTCTCCTCTCTTACCGCACTCTGATACCAGAAGGGGCTGTCCTTCCCCTCCCGCAGAACGGTGGCGGAGCGCACGCCTCCGCCCGCGGCCTGATAGTAGTCGATCCAGATCTGTTCCTCCTGGGGCAGCGGGGTAAACTCATAGACAAAAGGACCAGTCCGGGCAGCCCCCGTTCCAGACAGCTGCCGCCCGGCCGCAAAATCGCTGAACCACTCCCGGGCGCCGGCCTCCCGCTCTCCGGAGGGAAAATCCATCTTCGGCTGGACCGTCCCGGCCAGCGGAGCTCCCCAGGAGAGGACCTCCATGATCCGTATGTCCGCCTTTTCCTGCTCGGGGGACAGCGTCCAATCCTCTCCCGTCCCCGTGTTGTCCTCCAGGGACAGGGGTTCCTCCTCGGCGCTGTCCGCCGGGGGAGAGACCGCCTCCAGCAGTTCCCGGCGCTCCCGCTCTGCCTGGGCCTCCTGCTCCGAGGGGGAAACCAGTTCCACCGGGTCCTCCGTGAAAAACATCAGATGAAAATAGGGGTAGACAAAGGCGGTCACACCGCCGCCGGAATAGAGCAGCCAGTGTTCGGCAAAGGCCCCCTCCAACTGCGCCAGAGACAGCCCCAGAAAAGCTTCCGCCCGGGGCTCACCGTCATACACGTTTCCCTCGTAGAGCAGCTGCCCGCCCGGGTGGTAGATACGTCCTATGCCCGTCGGCCGGCCTTCTGCAAATTCTCCTTCATAGCGGCGTCCCCCCAAAAGGACGTCGTAGAGAACCCCCTGCCCGTGGAACAGGCCGTTTCGAAACTCCCCCTCATACCAGAGCCAGCCTCCTTCAGTGTACTGCGCACCTTCTCCGTGGAGCAGTCCGTTGGAGAAGGTCCCGGTCCGGAGCACAACTCCGGCCTGGCCGTACTCCTCCCCCTCGCCGTTCAGCAGATCCCCGGCAAAGGTCCCGGCCCGAAGCAGGCTTCCCTCCCGGCTGAACTGCCGGCCCTCCCCCTGCAGAACTCCGCCGGAAAATGTTCCTTCGCTGATTATACCGCTGTCCGGGTCGATCCGCCGGCCCTGTCCCTCATACCGGCCGTCGGCCATCTCCCCCTCATAGACCAGGAAGCCGCCGGCGTATACCCTGGCCTCCGGCCCTTCGCATATCCCCTTTACCAGCGGGCCGCTGTACACCAGCTGTCCTTCGCTGTCGTAGACCCGGCCGGAGCCGGTGTAATCCCCCTGGCTTACCTCTCCCTCATAACGGACTGTCCCGGAATCGTCCGTAATCCGAACCACGCCGGACAACTCCATCAGCCGCCGGTCGGTATACCGGTAGGAGGGCGGCTCCCCGCTTCGGGCGGAAAAAAGGCCGGCAGGCAGTCCGCAGACGGCCAGCACCCCAAGACATCCGCCCATGAGAAGGGACAGCGCCAGCCACTTCCAGACATAAACGGGGCCGATCCTCCAATAGTCCTCCCTCTTCCGTTTGAATCCAGCGTCCTTATCCATGGCGCTCCTCCCAGTCAAACAGCAGCCCGACGTCCGGATGCTCCCCCGGGTGATCCCGCAGGGTCTCACAGCGGAACAGATACCACCGCGCCGCCTGGTCCCCGGGCATAACCCTCAGAATGCGGGCAAATCTCCGCATTGCCTCCGCAAAGCGTTCCTCCCGGAACAGGACCATAGCCTCCTCCCAGAGAGGCGCCGCCGCCTTCCACTGGGCCTGCCAGGACCCGGAGCGGCAGGCCGGGTCCTCCCAGTAGGCCATCTCTCCGTCCCAGCCCAAAAGCCGGAGATGGGTCCCGGCCCCGCCGCCCTGCACCAGAACGGCGTCGAACCTGCTGAGCAGGGACAGCACCTCCTGACGCCGGTGGAGCGCCGCAGACACCGCCATGGGATACAGCAGCTTCTCCGAGCCGAACACCCCCATTTCCACCGACTCGGTAAATACGGCGGCCATCACCTTCCGCTCCCCGCTGCGGTCGGAAACGCACCTTCTGGCGCAGTCCCCGGCCTGCTCCGCCGAGGAAAAAATTGCTGTAAAGGCCCCAAGCCTCTCATCGTAGTCGATAATCATGCCCATATGGCTTTGAATCTGCTCTGCCGCCGGCCTGGCCATCTCCTCCAGCAGCTGGGCAGTGCGCGCGGGACGCTGGGGTATCAGCATGAGCAGGGCGCCGTCCACCGCCGCGTATTCCCCGGCGGAGAGTTCCAAAACATCCTTTCTGCGGAGCATTTGAAGCAGGCAGTCAGGAACCAGGCGGACATAGGCGCTATTGATGGTGGACAGAGTATTGAACTGCACCTTGGTTTGTAAAGAAAGCTGGTTGAATACCTGTCCTACCTGATACAGCTCCGTCCTGGGCATGCGCTCCAGGTCCATCCGGTTCCCGCCTCCCGTTTTATAAAATTCCTCCATCGCCTCCCGGATTACACCCAAAGGCCGGAGCAGATACCATGTGACAAAAATTAACGCGGCAAATAGGAAGGGGCAGGCTGCCAGGATGGGCGCTATGCTGACCCAGAAACCGGACCGGCCGGCCAGCACATCCTGCTCTGTCTGGGCCACCGTCACACACCCCGCCAGCTCCCCCTGGATAACTCGCTGGATGTAGACATACTCGTTGATATTCATGGCATTGCGGCTTTGTGTCAGAGCGTGGCCGCTATCCCCACAAAGAAAATCCTCAACAGCGGAGCGGTAGCCCCGGCTCTTTACATCCATCACACGGTAGCCGGCGGGGACCTGGCTGTCATAACCGATAACCGGGGTGCTGCCGGACCAGACCACATTGACGGCGTACTGCTCGCTGTTGGCGGCCCGCCGGATGACTTCGTCCACGGCCTGCTCCACCTCCCGGCTGGCCATCGCCGCCTCCGAGCTCAGCACGTCGGCCAGATTTCCGCCCAGAAGCCGCAGCTTCTGCTGCGCGTCCTCCCGGATGGTGGTCTGATAAAAGGCGTACTGCGCGCCCACCACCGCGCCAAGCATGATTCCGGCCATCATCAACTCGCACACCGCCAACCGCACCGTCATGCGCGGCGAACGAAGGACTGCCCGCAGCAGCTCCGCAGCAGCCGTCAGAAGGGCCCAGCTTATCAGCATGGCCGTTCCACTGCGGTGAAACACCATCCAAACCCGGGCCGGACCCATGTGCAGGGCGGTTATGGTCCCGCCCGGCCCAACCACCACATTGGCCTTTCCCTCCTCTGCGGCGCACAGTGCAATTGCCTCAATATCGTCTCCGCTGCGGACGGTGGTGAAGATCATAATATCTCGATACCGGCAGCCTGACCGGCCCAGTTCCTCTTCCCCACGCCACCGCAGCCGGACCGAACCGTCTTTTTCCAGCTCAAATACGTCTCCGGTCGCGCTGTCCGCAATGAACACCCGATCACCGCAGGTGGAGACATGATATGGCGTCTCCGCCAAACCACCGAGAAGGTCTCTCTGCCATGTGCCGCCGATATACTGTCCGGCCTGGCCCCGGGTGTCAATCCATACATAGCGGCCGTCATCTACATATTTCAGCTTGTATATCTCTTCGCCCTCCAGGACCCGCTTCAGACGGGTGCGTCCCGTCTCCGGTTCCCAATCCAGCAGATATCCCCGGCCACTTTGGTCCACGCCCCCCAGGCGCAGGCCCGACGGTTCATCCTCCAGCGGCAGATATACGCCCGTCCAGGTAATGCCGGCCCCTTCCGCCTCCGGCAGCCGTGACAGCTCCAAAAGGGTTTGCACCCGCATAGCCGACCGGTCCATGGACAGGGAGACAAGGGCCTGATTGGTCTCTCCGGTATCGTAGGTCGTCAGCACCGCGTAGATGGTATCGTTCAGGACCACCAGATTCTCAAAGGCCTGGTTGGTCTCCGTCACGGCGTAGTGAAGCAGACGCCCACTGTAGTCAATATGGACCAGGCTGTTGTTGGCGTCTCTGGACAGCACCATAAACAGCGAGTTATCAGTGGGGTCCATAGCGTACACATTCCCGTCCAGTGTGGGCAGGTAAGCTCCGGAGCGAAACACACTCCATCCGATCCCTGTTACCGCCGCGCACAGAAGGATTGCCGCCTGCCGCACAGCCAGCCTCCGAAAGCCTGGACTCTTCCATCTATCTCTCAAGCTGCACATTCTTTTCTCCCCCCAGCTCCTGGCCGCCCACAGGGGTCATCCCGGGCCAAAGCAGGTCCCGCTCCGTCCGCCGGCTTTCGTACCTCCCTGCCAGCGACAGCAAGGCCGCTGCCAGCAGAACTCCTGCCGCCAGATACAGGGCTGGCTTGACAAACCGGGCCAGCCGGGCCTGAACCTGCCGAAGGCCTGACAGTATCCGGTCACGCAGGCCGGGCACAGATGCCGGGAGGGCAGCCAGATCTCGCTGCAGCTGTCCCCATTCCAGATAATCTCCGCCGTCTGCCCGCCGGACCAGCAGCTCCAGCTCGGGCAGAAGCTTCCGCCCTCTGAAACCAGACTCCTCCGAGACCAGCAGACCGCGGCACAGGACGGCAGCCGCCCGCACCGCATCGGCGTCATTCAATCCCGCCCGCCAGCTCCCCCAGTCCGGAAGCATCTGCAGCCACGCCCCTCCGGGAGAAAATCGCAGGTTGCCCGGGTGGGCGGAGAGGGCGATCACACAGGGGGGCAGGGGACACTCAATACACCCCGCTACAACAGCCATGCAGGCATCCCTCCGCTGACCCAGCGCAGGGGCGCATTCCTCCAGCCACCGTTCCAACCCCATCCCCCCTGTGCTGGGAAGAAGGGCCTCCAATATCCCCCGGTCCAGCCGGACGGGGACGCCGGGCCTTCCGGCCAAAAAATCCCTCTGGCACGCCGCATCCCCAATTCCCAGGCGAATATGCTCCGCTCCGTCCGGCCCGACACAGACATCGGCCCAGCCAATACCGCTCTCCCACTCCCGGCGCACCAGCCGCAGTCCGTCAAACACCGTTCGGCTCATCCGCATTCTCCCGGGCCTTCACAATGATAAAGGCGTTGGCCCGCTCCTCCGGCTGTCCCTGCACCTGGGCACAGACCTGATACAATCCCTCCCGGGAGGGCGCCGTATATACACCGTCCCGGGTAATGGCTCCCCCCTGCTTGTCCGCCGTAAAAAAGTCGCAGGGAGCGGCCTCGCCCTGGGTAAACACCGGGATGAAGCAAAGCACCTCGCCGGGCACGGCATGCACCACGTCCGGCGTCAGTCTCAGCAGCTTTCCTGTCCGCTCCTCGGCTTTAGGCCTATCCTCCTCCGGCTTCCAGGCGAACCAGCGCAGCCGGATCATCGACCGGTGCAGATCACAGCCCAGCCGGACTGCCATTTCAAAGGTACCCTTGTCCGGATGGACCCGGACGCCCCGGTCCATATCCCGGTCATAGGTCCCGCCTGCCTGCTCAAACAGGGAAATATCCCCCAGCAGCAGCTCCGTCCGGTTCCGATCCAGCCTGGGGAGCGGATAAATATCCTCAATTCCAAATTCCACATAGACTGTCCCCGGCCCCAAGCCGTGGGCAATTTCATCCGAGGTAAGCACGCTGCCCGCTTTCCGGTTCACCCCGGCGTTGAGCTGCACGCTGCCTGATGTCATCCACCTAACCTCTGTACGCTCCTCCCGCTCTCCTCCGTCCCGCTCCGCGTCCAGTGTCCCTAAGAGAGGAATCCCTTCCTCCGAAGGGAGCGCTTCATAGCAGGCGCCGGCCCGGCGCAGGCTCTCCCGCAGATAGGGCACGGCGACCCGGTTTCTCGCACCGAAGGGGATCACGTCATCCAAAAGGCACTTGTCCCCGCATCGGACAAATCGGAGGCCGGCAATGGGAACGCCCCGTTCCTCCTCCCAGAGCTCCTGGGGGGAGCGGGAAACCAGCAGTTCCTCCAGCGCGGGCAGCGGGTCGCCGGCGGCGACAGGAAATTCCTCGAAGAAGCTCTGCCTTGCATTCTGCCGCACGCCCCTTTTTTCCACGGTGAGCGCCGTTTCAGCCAAGGTAAAGGGCGCCGCCTGCCCGGCCTGGGCGGGGCGGATGGGCAGAGTCAGAAGAGTCTCTCCCTTTGACAGGCGCAGCCGCCGGGAGAGCCGGGGCGGACCGCCGGACAGCGCATCCACAAATCCGGGGATTACCGGCGCATAGGAGAGGTCCAGCTCCAGCGTTTCCGGGCAGAAGCACTCGACGGAAAGAGTCAGCCGCGTAATCCTGCCCGCAGAGAGGACCCGGGGTATAATCTGGGTGACCCTGACATCCTCATCCTCCAAAAGGACGCAGCGGGAGAATACCGCCCGCTCCGCGGCACAGGCCGGAAGAGGCTCTTCTTCGCTCAGAACAAATGCATAGCGCTCCCGCGCCACGGCATACTGCATCGACTGCTCCCCGTCGTCCGTTACAAACATGGGATCCAGAAGCTCCTCCCTGTAGACAAGCCACAGCAGCGCTCCCTCCCCCCGAAGCTCCTGAAAGCCGTCCAGGGCTTTGACCCGGCAGACCGCCGGCTCATCCACAATCAGATACCGCCCTTGGGGATCTACAGCGACGCCGGGCTCCACCAGCAGAGAGTCGGAGTCCATCCGCTCCACGCCCAGTCCCATGGCGACTCCGCTGCCAAATACCCAGTGGCTGAGAAAGGACAGCTTGCCGTCAGCAAAAGCCTGGTCCCGCCGGAAATCTACCGAGCGCATCCGTTTTTTCTTGAAATAGCGGTTTTTTGAAAAGGGAAACAGCTGCTCTTGCATGTAACATCCCTCCCCGGCGGTTTGGGCGCGCCGGACAAAGCCTGCCGTACAGACATAATTATTCGGGCGTCCGAAGTTTTTTTCATACTACCACCTGGAAGGACCGATGTCTATCCACCATACCGGCCAGATTTTTAAATAAACAAATGTTGATATTTTATCCCATTCCGCTTAATCCCAGCTCCCTTTTCCGCCGGGATGCCGGACACAGGACTACTCTACGCAGTCCTATAAAGCAAAAATCCGACACTGGTATCGGTAAATAACTATACATATTAGTCATTTATTAACAAATATAGATAAAATAATCAGACGCTCGGGGGCAGAAATCCGGTATTATCAAAAGTAAGGAGTTGATGTCGGATGGACGAAACTTTTATCCCCGAGCGTATTACCCAGCTACGCCTGGCACACAACATTTCGGAGTATCAGATGTCCATGGAGCTGGGTCAGAGCAAGGGCTATGTACAAGCCATTACATCAGGACGCAGCATGCCCTCCATGAAACAGCTATTCAACATTATTGACTATTTTAACATGACCCCCTCTGAATTCTTTGATCCGGGAATACAGGACCCGCCGGCGCTCCGGGCGGCAGTCCACGCTCTGCGCGGTCTCAGCGCTGAAGATATCCAGCTGATATTGGATATCATCCGCCGCATTGAGATACTCTCAGCCGGCGCCTGTGAGTCTCGGGAGCAAGTCCCGGCCGGCTCCCTTTGAGCGGCTGCGCACTCCGTCCTTCCCTCCAGGGCTCCCCTCTCGGGGAGCCTTTTTGCCGGCCAAAAAATTTTCCCGCCCCCCTTGACAGTCGGAATATTCCATGGTACAATAGCTCCAACACATGAACAAATGCTCACATATTAAGAATGGAGGCCGCTATGAAAGCGAAAACAGTCCCCTGCTGTGAGGAGGCCCTGGTCCACAGCGATGCAGTGGAGCGCGTCCGGACCCAGCTGCCCCCCGACGAACAGCTCTACGACCTGGCGGAGCTGTTTAAAATTTTCGGAGACAGCACCCGGGTTAAGATTCTCTACGCCCTGCTGGAGTCGGAACTGTGCGTGTGCGATATTGCCAAACTGATGGAGGTGACTCAGTCTGCCGTATCCCACCAGCTCCGCGTACTGAAAAACAGCAAGCTGGTAAAATTCCGCCGGGAGGGCAAGACGGTGTACTACTCCCTGTCTGACAGCCATGTCATTCATATTCTGGCCCAGGGTATGGAACACATTCTAGAGTAGACCTGTAACCGCTCATTCCACAAAGAGTCCCATACTTCAAATTCAGAAAGGACATATTGCCATGAAAAAGACCTTTAAGCTCATCGACCTGGACTGCGCCAACTGCGCCGCCAAAATGGAGAACGCCATCCGAAAAATTGACGGGGTGAACGCCGCTTCGGTGTCCTTTATGACCCAGAAGATGACGGTGGATGCCGACGACGCCCGGTTTGACGATATCATGAAGCAAGTGGTAAAAGCCTGCAAAAAGGTGGAGCCCGACTGCGAGATCGTGCTGTGAGCACCTTCTGGGACCGGTGGGCCCGGTTTTACGACCTGGCGGAGCAGAGCAACCGGGCAGTCAACGCCACCGCCGCGGCCCAGGTGGCCGGATTGGTTCCCGCCGGGGCCCGGGTACTGGACTGCGCCGCCGGAACGGGGGCGTTTTCCCTGGCGGCGGCGGAAAAAGCCGCCTCTGTGCTATGCACCGACCTGTCCCTGCCCATGCTGGAGCAGGCCCGGAAAAAGGCCAAAAGACGCGGGCTGACCAACATCGGCTTCGCTCAGCGGGATGTAACCGCTCTGTCCGATCCGGACGGCAGCTTTGGGGCAGTGATCGCCGCCAACGTCCTCCATTTGCTTCCAGAACCGGAAAAAGCGGTGCAGGAGCTGTGGCGGGTTACCGCGCCTGGAGGACGGCTCATCCTGCCCACCTATCTCCAGGGGGAAGTGGGGGCGGTCTACGGGGCCACGATTAAAATCTATCAGGGCGTGGGCTTCCACTACGAACACGCCTTCACCCCTGAGACCTACCGGCAGCTTCTGGAGGGGCTGGAGCTGGCCCCTGTGGCGGTGGAGGTGATTCCAGGCAGAGTGCCCGAGGGGATCGCCCTGCTGGAGAAGCCTGTGTAAAGAGGTGTTTTATATGACTCGAAAGCAGAAAAAGATGCTGTGGCGCATCCTGATTGCCGCGGCACTATTTATCATCGCCGTTCTCATTCCCGACCAGATTTACCCGGCAGACCGGTGGGTCATCGATTTCACCGGGCAGTGGACTCCGCCCGCCGATTGGTTGAAAACCAGCTATACCGCATATATGTGGGGTCCGCTTAAACTTCTCTCCTTCCTGATCCCCTATCTGGTCATCGGCTGGGACGTGCTGTGGAAGGCGGCGCGGAACATCGCCTACGGCCAGGTCTTTGACGAAAATTTCCTCATGTGCGTGGCCACCATTGGGGCCCTGGCGATCGGCGAATTTCCCGAGGCGGTGGCCGTGATGCTCTTCTACCAGGTAGGAGAGCTGTTTCAGAGCGTGGCCGTCTCCCGGTCCCGGCAGTCCATCTCCGCCCTGATGGACATCCGCCCCGATTACGCCAACGTAGAGCGGGACGGCCAGCTGGTTCAGGTGGACCCGGAGGAGGTGGCGGTGGGAGATATGATCGTCGTCAAGGCCGGGGAGCGGGTGCCCCTGGATGGGGTAGTCCTGGAGGGAAGCTCCGCCCTGGACACCGCCGCCCTCACCGGCGAGTCCCTGCCCCGGGACGTGGCCGCAGGGGACGAGGTGATCTCCGGCTGCGTCAACCTGTCCGGCCTGCTCCATGTGAAGGTGTCGAAGCCCTTTGGGGAATCCACCGTCACCCGCATCCTGGACCTGGTGGAGAACTCCAGTGAGAAGAAGGCCCAGGCGGAGCACTTTATCACCAAATTTGCCCGGTACTACACCCCCGCCGTGGTCTTTGCCGCTCTGGCCCTGGCGGTAATCCCTTCCCTGGCTGACGGCCGGTGGGACACCTGGGTCCCCCGGGCCCTGAATTTCCTGGTGGTGTCCTGCCCCTGCGCCCTGGTGATTTCCATTCCCCTCAGCTTCTTCGGCGGCATCGGCGGCGCGTCCAGGCAGGGCATTCTGGTGAAGGGAAGCAACTATCTGGAGGCCCTGGCCCAGGCTGGCGTGGTGGTTTTTGACAAGACGGGCACCCTCACTCAGGGCAGGTTTTCCGTCACTGCCGTCCACCCCCAGGATATGGCAGAAAGCGAGCTGCTGGAGCTGGCCGCCCTGGCGGAGCAGTTTTCCAGCCATCCCATCTCCCGCTCCATCGTGGCCGCCTGGGGCGGAGTCCCTGAACAGGAGCGGGCCGTAAATGTGGAGGAGATTGCCGGACACGGCGTCCGGGCGGTGATCGACGGCCGTCACGTGCTGGCAGGCAACCGGAAGCTGATGGACCGTGAAAACATCCCCGTCGCCTCGGATCACGACCATCCGGGCACCGTTATTCACGTGGCGGCAGACGGCAGATACGCCGGACACCTGGTCATTGCCGACCGGCCCAAGGAGACCTCTGCCCAGGCGCTGCGGGAGCTGAAGGCGGCAGGGGTGCGGCGCACCGTCATGCTCACCGGCGACACCCAGGGGGCCGCCCAGGCGGTGGCCGGCGAGCTGGGTCTAGACCAATTTTACGCCCAGCTTCTCCCGGCGGACAAGGTGGATCGTGTGGAGGCTCTGCTGGCGGAGAAAAATCCCAGGGAGAAGCTGGTATTCGTGGGGGACGGCATTAATGACGCTCCCGTCCTGTCCCGGGCGGATATCGGGGTGGCCATGGGGGCCCTGGGTTCCGACGCGGCCATCGAGGCTGCGGATATCGTCCTTATGGACGACGACCTGCTTAAGCTCCCCGCGGCGGTGCGCATCGCCCGCAAAACTCTCTCTATCGTCCGGCAGAACGTGGTTTTTGCTCTGGGGGTGAAGCTGCTGGTGCTGGTCCTCTCCGCTCTGGGCCTGGCCAACATGTGGGCGGCGGTCTTTGCCGACGTGGGGGTATCTGTCCTTGCGATTTTAAATGCCAGCCGGATGCTGAAAGTGAAATGAATTTCTCTCAAAACATAAAACACCGCCTCCCCGTCTGGGGAAGGCGGTGTTTCATATTTCAAGAAATGTGCGCGTTGAGCCAATCTACATATTTATCCCGCTTCATGATTCCCAGCAGATACACCTTTCCGTCCCGCATGGTAATCTCCACACCAAAGGGAAAGCAGGGCGGGGTAGTGCAGGTGCGCACCGAGGCGATGTCCTTCATCTCGATCTCCCAGCTGACAGACGCCGTGCCAACCAGCCCGGAGGCCAGGAAGGCTACCCGCTGGTCGGTCATGTACAGCTTGCCGGAAATCTGCCGCTTGCCCACTACCTGGGGCATCTTCCAGCAGTCGCAGCCCACCTTCTGTACAAAAATTTCTTCCCCCGGCCGGGGATCAAAGGTCGGTTTTGCCATGATTGTCTCCTCCTTGTAAAGGTTGATGTATTTTCATTGTAAAACAAAGTTCTCCGGCATGCAAGAGCTTTTCATAAAAATCGGGACCGGTGCGGTACACGCCGGTCCCAAACTGTTTCATTATTCTGCAGAGGCCGCCGGGGCATCCAGGCGCATAAGGTCGATGTGCTCGGTAATACTCTCAATCATGCCGGAGGAGGCAAAGTCCCTGGCCTGACGGACAGCGTTCTGGATGGCGTAGGCGTCGGAGGAGCCATGGGCCTTGACGACAGGCCTGGAGATGCCCAGCAGGGCGGTGCCTCCCACCTCGCCGGAGTCCATCAGCTTCTTAAAGTCCTTCAGCCCGCCGGACACCAGCAGGGCGGACAGCTTGGTCACGGCGTTCTTTTTAAACATCTTCTTCATTTCCCGGGCCAGAAACAACCCGGTCCCCTCCATGGTCTTGAGGAAGATGTTCCCCGAGTAGCCGTCGGCCACGATGACGTCCACCGCGCCCTCCACAGCCTCCCTGGCCTCCACGTTACCTGCAAAGTTGATGCGGCCGGCCTCTCCCGCCGCCTCCAGCATGGGATAGACGGCGGTCTGAAGGGCGGTGCCCTTGGAGGGCTCGGCCCCGATGTTCAGCAGCCCAACCCTGGGATTGGGGCGGCACAGCACCTTCTCGGCGTAGTAGGAGCCCATGTAGGCAAACTGAAGCAGGTACTCCGGGGGACACTCGGCGTTGGCCCCGCAGTCGATCAGCACCGCCCCGCCGTTCCCCGTAGGCACCACGGGGGCCAGAGCCGCCCGGCGGATGCCCTTGATCCGCTTGGTCACCAGCGTTGCTCCGGACAGCAGGGCTCCGGTGGAGCCGGCAGAGACAAAAGCGTCTCCCGTGCCGTCCTTCAGCAGATTCAGTCCCACCGTAAGAGAGGAGTCCTTCTTCTTCCGGAAGGCGGTGGCCGGGTCGTCGCATATCTCCACCACCTCGCTGGCATGGGCCACGGCCACCCCGGCGGGCAGGTCGCTCACGCCGTTGGCCGCCAGGGTCTTTAGGATCTCCTCCCCCCTGCCCACCAGGATAATGTCCACCCCGTATTCCCGGTTGGCCTGAATGGCCCCCATCACCGGGGCCTGAGGCGCGTTGTCTCCGCCCATGGCGTCTACGATGATTTTCATGGATTTCCCTCTTTCTTCAGCGGTCTGGGCTCATCAATAAGGCCCAGCAGGTAGTCGGCGGATACGTTATAGTGTTTGCAGATGGCGGCCAATTTGTCAAAAGAGGCTTTTGACGCCCCTACTTCAGCTCCAGCCTGCCCAGCACCTCCAGGGCGCGGCGTGAGATTTCGGCGTTCTTGTTCCGCTTGCCCTTCACCCGCCAGCCCAGCGGAGGGATCAGGCCAAAATTGATATTCATCGGTTGAAAGTTTACCACACTTTGGTCGCTGATGTAAAGAGCCAGCGCGCCCATTGCGGTCTCCTGGGGAAAATTGGCAGGCGGTTTGCCCTCCAGCCGGCGGGCCAGCTCCAGGGCGGCCAGACAGCCGGAGGCGGTAGACTCCACATAACCCTCCACCCCGGTGATCTGCCCGGCAAACATCAGCCGCTCCTGCCCCCGCACCCGGTAATAGCGGTCCAACAGCCGGGGAGAATCCAGGAAGGTGTTCCGGTGCATCACCCCGTAGCGGACATACTCCGCGTTTTTCAGAGCGGGAATCATGGAAAATACCCGCTTCTGCTCCGGGAAGCGCAGGTGGGTTTGAAAGCCCACCATGTTATAGATAGAGCCCTGGGCGTTGTCCTTGCGCAGCTGGACCACAGCAAAGGGCTCCTTCCCCGTCCTGGGGTCCTTGAGCCCCACAGGCTTCAGCGGGCCGTAGCACAGGGTGTCCCGCCCCCGGCGGGCCATCACCTCCACCGGCATGCAGCCCTCAAACACCCCCGCGTCCTCAAAGCCGTGAACCTCCGCCTCCTGGGCCCGGGTCAGCTCGGTCCAGAAGGCGTCGTACTCCTCCGCCGTCAGGGGGCAGTTGATGTAATCCGGCGTCCCCCGGTCGTAGCGGGAGGCAAACCAGGCGCTGTCCATGTCGATGCTGTCGAAGGCGACCAGGGGCGCGGCAGCGTCGAAGAAATTGAGGTATCTGCTCTCCGGGAACAGCCCAGCTATCTTCTCCGACAGCGCCTCGCTGGTCAGCGGCCCGGTAGCGATAATGACATTGCCCTCGTCAGGAATCTCTACAACCTCCCCCTCCACAACGGTGATATTGGGGTGGTTTTTTATCTGCTCCGTGATGGCGGCGGCAAAAGCGTGGCGGTCCACGGCCAAGGCCCCTCCCGCCTCCACCCGGTGTCCGTCGGCGCAGGCCATAATGAGGGAGGAGCACCGGCGCAGCTCCTCCTTGAGCAGCCCCACCGCATTCTCCAGCTGGTCGGAGCGCAGGGAGTTGGAGCACACCAGCTCCCCAAAGTATCCGGTGTGGTGGGCGGGGGACATTTTTTTTGGCTTCATCTCCCGCAGCTCCACCAGGATACCCCTCTGCGCCAGCTGCCAGGCCGCCTCGCTCCCCGCCAGGCCCGCGCCGATGACGATCACTTTGTCCATAGGTCAGGCTTCCTTCTTCGCGGCGGTTTTTTTCGCGGCCGCTTTCTTTCCCGCTGTCTTTTTTGCGGCGGGCTTCTTAGCTGCCGCAGTTTTGGCAGTCGATTTCTTAGCCGCCGCCTTTTTAGCAGCCGGCTTCTTCTCCTCTGTCTCCACGGAAGCGGAGCCAGTCCCGGCGGCTGGCTTCTTCCATCCGCCCCGTTTGTCCTCGGGGGTGAAATTGGAGCACTTCTCGTTGATGCAGAAGGGCTTTTTCGCCCCACGGCCTGACTTTTTAAACATGGTCTGGCCGCAGACCGGACAATTCTCCTTCACCGGCACATCAAAGGTGACAAACTCACAGTGCTGCTGTTCGTCCTTGCTGCTCCGGCGCTCACAGCAGTAGTAGGTGTACTGCTTGCCCGTCTTTTTGGACTTGCCGGTACGCTTGAACAGCCGCCCGCCGCACTGGGGGCATCTGCCCGGCATCTCCACCACCAGAGGCATGGTAAAGTCACACTCCGGCCAGCCGGGGCAGGCCAGAAAGCGTCCGAACCGCCCCGATTTAATGACCAGGTTCCGTCCGCACTGGGGGCATATCTCTTCAGAGACCTCGTCAGGCACCTTGATACGCTCCCCGTCCAGGTCCCGCTCCGCCTTCCGCAGCTCAGCGTCAAAATCCCTGTAGAAATCGGCCAGGAGGGCCTTCCAGTCGGCTTCTCCCTCCTCCACCTTGTCCAGCCGCTGCTCCATCTGAGCAGTAAAATCGTAGTCCACGATATCGTGGAATTTGTCCTTCATCAAGCCGGTAACCACCTCCCCCAAAGGGGTGGGCCGCAGGGCCCTGCCCCCCTCCTTCACCACGTACTCCCGGTTCAGGATGGTGGAGATGGTGGGGGCGTAGGTGGAGGGACGGCCGATGCCCTGCTCCTCCAGGGCCCGGATAAGGGTAGCCTCGGAGTACCGGGCGGGGGGCTGGGTAAAGTGCTGATCCTTTGTCAGCTTCTTGTGGGTGAGGGTCTCTCCTTCCTTTAAATCGGGCAGAGGAGACGAGGCCTTTTCCTCCTCCTCATCCCTGCCCTCCTCGTAGACAGCAGTAAACCCGGAGAACTTCAAAGAGGAGTGGCTGGCCCTGAAAATACAGCCCGAGTTCTGCACATCGATGGACAGGCTGTCGTAGACGGCGTTGGCCATCTGGCAGGCCAGGAACCGGGACCAGATCAGCTTATACAGCCGGAACTGCTCGCTCGTCAGGTCCTTCTTGATCTCCTCTGGGACCAGCGTCACGTCGGAGGGCCGGATAGCCTCGTGAGCGTCCTGGGCGCTGCCCTTGGTCTTGAATTTTCTGGGCTGAGCGGGGCAGTAGCCGCCCCCGTACCGCTGAACGATAAAGCTCCGGGCGGCGGACACCGCCTCGTCGGACAGACGCAGGGAGTCGGTACGCATATAGGTAATCAGGCCTACCGTTCCCTGCCCGGCAACATCTACGCCCTCGTAGAGCTGCTGGGCCACCGCCATGGTGCGGGCGGGGGACATATTCAGCTTGCGGCTGGCCTCCTGCTGAAGGGTAGACGTGGTAAAGGGAGGGGCCGGCTGGCGGTTTTTCTCCTGCCGCTTCACCTTGGCCACCGACCAGTTCCCCTGAGAGACGGCGGCGATAACCTCCTCCGCTTCCTCCTGGCTGCGCAGCTCCACCTTTTTGTCCCTGCCGTAAAATTGAGCCTTGAAGGAACCCAGATTGGGGGCCGTCCGCTCCAGCTCTGCCTCAACAGACCAGTACTCCTGGGGAACAAAGGCCCGAATCTCCAGCTCCCGCTCCACCACAAGGCGGGTGGCCACCGACTGCACCCGGCCGGCAGACAGCCCCTGGCGGATCTTTTTCCACAGCAGCGGAGAGAGCTGGTAGCCCACGATCCGGTCCAGGATGCGTCTGGCCTGCTGGGCATCCACCAGGTTCTGGTCAATGGCCCGGGGAGCGGCAATAGACTGGTTGACCACGTTCTTTGTGATCTCGTTGAAGGTCACCCGGTAGGTCTTGTCATCCGGGATGTTGAGCAGCTCCTTCAGATGCCAGGAGATAGCCTCTCCCTCCCGATCCGGGTCGGTGGCCAGATAGACCTTCCCGCTGCGCTTTGCCGCCTTTTTCAGGTCGCTGATCACGTCCTCCTTGCCCTTGATGGGCTGGTAATCGGGCACAAAGCCGCCCTCGATATCCACGCTCAGCTTGCTTTTGGGCAGATCCCGGACATGGCCCATAGACGCCTTTACCTCATACCCCGGCCCAAGGTATTTTCCGATGGTCTTGGCCTTGGACGGGGACTCTACGATGACTAAGTCTGTTTTATTTGCCACTTTGGATTTACCTCCAGAGATTGATTACGAATTTAGTTTTCCAGCTCCACCGCCGCGTAAAACCTGCGGCCCGGCCGTTCCTCCACGGCCCCCTGGAGCTGGAGCATAGTGAGGGCGGACAGCGCCCGCCTGGCAGGAATCTGGGTTTTCTCCACGATCTCGTCGGCGGTGAGGGCGGATCCGGCCGTTGCGGCCAGAATCGCCAATTCGTCGTCAGTGAACCGCTCCTTCTGCTTTTCCCTTGGAATCAACTCACGTCCGGGCGCCTCTTTCTTCGCAGGGGCCGCCTCTTCGGGCCGGTCCGAAGCCTCTGGCTTGTCCGCCGACAGTCGAGCCTCCGCCACCGATCGGGCCAGAGGAGCCAGCCTTGCCAGTCTGGCTGGGTACAGGTCCACAAAGTCCGCTAAAATGTCCCCGGCGCTCTCCACCAGCCTGGCCTTGCGGTCGCTGATCAGCCGGTTGGTCCCCCGGGCACACTTCTCATCCAGCCCGACAGGCAGGGCGTACACCTCCCGGCCCTGCTCCAGGGCGTGGTTGACGGTGAGCATGGTGCCCCCCTGAGGCTCGCACTCCACCGCCAGCACCCCCAGGCTCAGCCCGCTTAAAATGCGGTTGCGGGGCTTGAAGTGGCTTCCCTTGTGGGGCGTGCCCGGCGGATATTCGGAGATGAGGGCCCCTGCGGCGGCCACGTCCTCAAACAGATACCGGTTCTCCCAGGGAAAGGGCACGTCCACCCCTCCGGCCAGAACCGACACCACCGGCCCGCCGCCCTTGAGGGCGCCTCGTACAGCACTGCAGTCGATCCCCTCGGCGATGCCGGACACCACCAGCGCCCCGTTAACCGCCAGCTCCATACCCAGCCTCTCCGCCCGGGTCCGACCCGCCTGAGAGCACTTCCGCATCCCCACCACGGCGATAGCCGGCTCCTCGTCAAAGCGAAACTCCTTTCCCCGGATATACAGCACCACCGGAGGAAGGGCAATCTGCCGCAGCCGCTGGGGATAGCCGGCATCCTGAACCGTCATGAGGCGCACACCCAGCCGGTCACAATCGCCCAGAATTTTGTCGGCCTCGTCCATGCTCTTGTCCAGCAAAGACTGCCGGACAAAGGGGGGCAGAGGCAGAGCCTCATAGTCCTCCCGCTCCCCATAGTAGGCCCGCTCCGGGGTAATGAAGTGGTCTACCACCGCCAGCGCCCCCGCCGGGCCCAGCCCCTTCCTGGTGGTCAGCCACAGCCAGTATTTCAGTTCCGCCATCCGGCCCGCTCCCCTTTCCCTCAAATTGCTCTTTACAAATTTCCCATTCCAAGGTATGGTTATTCTGTTAGGAAGTGATTCTTATGTCAAACCGACCCCACTATGCCTGGCTGGTCTGTCTGGGCGGGGCGCTGGCTCTGTTCGCAGTAATGGGCCTGGGGGTAAACGTCTTTTCGGTCTATCAGCCTGAAATTATCCGTCTCAACGGCTTTACTGATGCCCAAGGCTCCTGGATCACCACCGTCCGCAGCCTGTTCATTCTGGCCGCCCTGCTGTGCGTCAACCAACTGTGCGCCCGGTTCGGCCTGCGCCGGATCATGAGCCTGGGCATACTGCTGGCGGGCCTCTCCTGCGTCTGCTTCGCCTTTGCGCGCAGCTTTCCCATGTACTGCGCCGCCGCCGCCCTCACTGGGATCGGCTACTGCTGGGCGGGAATGGTCCCTATCTCCCTGGCCGTCGGCCGCTGGTTCCAGGACCGGCGGGGACTGGCGCTGGGACTGGCCTCGGCGGGCAGCGGGGTGTCCACCGTCTTTGCCCCGGTGCTCCTCACCAAAATTATGGAACGGCACGGCATGGCCGCCGCCTTTCTGTGGGAGGGGGCCGTTATTTTCCTGTGCGCCCTTCTGGTGTGGCTGCTGGTGCGGGACGACCCGGCCCGGATGGGCCTGACCCCTTATATCCGCTCCGGCAGCAGTCAGGCGGAGCTGGCCGCCGGCAGCGGCGCGCATGCCGGATTATCCGGAGGACAGTGGGGCCTGCTCCTGCTGGCCGCCCTGTTCGTGGGAGCCTCCGGCGGGCCGGGCTTCTCCCACCTGACCATGCTCTATACCTCTTCCGGATACGGAAGTCTCTTTATCGCCGGGCTGCTGTCCTATCTGGGAGCCATGATCAGTCTGGGTAAAATCCTTTGCGGCCAGGTCTACGACCGGCTGGGAGGCCGGGGCGGCAACCTGTTCTCCTTTGGAACACTGCTGCTCTCCCTGGCGCTGTGCACTCTGGCCCCGATGGGCGGGACCCTGCTTCCCATTCTGGCTATTACTGCCTTCGGTCTGGGGATGTCTATCACCGCCGTCTCCCCCGCCCGGTGGGCGGGAGACCTGTGCGCTGATTACGAAAGCTCGGTGCGTACCATCACCCTGGCCTTTACCGCCGGAATGCTGGTATTCGGCCCTCTGCCTGGCCTGCTGGCCGACTGGCTGGGGGGGTATGTCCCTGCCTACATCACTTTTTTCCTACTGCTCCTGGCCGCTTTCCTGATTGTCCGGGGGCTGTACCGGAAAAAAGACTAGCGGCCCATCTCCCACAGTACAATGGCGGCGGCCGCCGCCGCATTCAGTGATTCACACCGCTTCCGCATAGGAATTTTGAGGGTTTTTTCACTCAGGCGAAGCAGCTCCGGAGAGACGCCCCTCCCCTCGCTTCCAATCACCACGGCGCATCGGTCCAGCTGTGCTGTTTTGATATCCACAGTATCCTCCCGCAGGGCGGTGGCATACAGGGGCAGGCCGGAGCGCTTCAGCAGCCCCGGCAGGGCCTCCGTCTCCGCCTCATAGACAGGCAGGCGGAAACAGGCCCCCATAGTGGCCCGCACCGTTTTGGGCGAGAAGGGGTCAGCGCAGTGGCCGGCCAGGATCAGGCCGTCCGCCCCCAAAGCGTCGGCGGTGCGCCAGATAGTTCCCACATTACCTGGGTCCTGCAGACCGTCCAGCACCAGCCAGCGCCCCCCCTCCAGCCGTTCCGGCGGAGACAGGGCCGGCATTTCGGCCAAAAACAGCACCCCCTGGGGGGTCTGGGTGTCACACAGCCCTTTGAACAGGCCGGGAGGAACCTCCACCCGCCGGACATTTCCCGGACAGTCTGCCTGCGTCCCTTCCGCAGTAATGACTGTGTGGACGGCAGCCCCCGCCTTCACCGCCTCTTCCAGCAGCTTGGGCCCCTCAGCGGAAAACAGACCCGCCTCCCGCCGGGCGGCCCGGGAACTGTTCAGCTTTCGGATTCGAACCGCCAACGGGTTTTGACGGCTGGTGACAAATTCCAAGGCAGCCTCCCTCCCTTTAGACGCGATTCTTATATAATAAGGGTATCCCCCTGGGTTGTCAAGGAAAGTTTTTTGTCGATTATGGAAGTTCCCCCTCAAACACCGTTCGGGCAGGGCCGGTCATAAAGATATTTTCTCTCCGTTTTTCCAGGGTAAGCACACCCCCTGGCAGAGCTGCCTCTGCCCTTGTTCCGCACCGGTTTTCCTCCAGGGCAGCCGCGAAAACGGCACAGGCCCCGGTACCGCAGGCCAGGGTAATTCCGCTGCCCCGCTCCCACACCCGAATACGGACATGCCCCCGGTCGGGGCAGGCGGCAAACTCAATATTCCGCCTCTCTCCCAGGGCAGGGTGGCACTCCAGGACCGGCCCCAGCCGCGTCAAATCAATTTCCTCCGGGTTTTCACAAAAAATTACCCCGTGCGGGTTGCCCGCATCGGCGGGAATCACAGTAAAACACGCTCCTTCTGCCTCCAGCGTAACGGGCTTTTCCACCCGCACCGCTCCCATATCCACCGTCACCGAATCCACCGCCCCGCCCAGAACATGGAGTTCCAGCCGGCGGGGGCCGGCGTCTGTGTCGATGGTGAGACAGGTCTTGCGGGTAAGCCCCCGGTCGTAGACATACTTGCCCACACAGCGGATGCCGTTGCCGCACATGGCCCCCCGAGAGCCGTCGGCGTTGTACATCTCCATGGTAAAATCGCCGTCCCGGCCCGGCTTAATGCAGATCAGCCCGTCCGCCCCCACGCCGAAACGGCGGTCGGACAGCCGGACGGCCAAAGCGGGCAGATTCTCCAGCGCCCCCTCCAGGCAGTTGAGATAGACGTAGTCGTTGCCCAAGCCCTCCATTTTTGTGAATCGCATATCATCGCCCCTTTCCGATTCCAGCGTATGCACATTTTTACGCAGAAAGACCGGGAGCGGCCGCAGCCGCCCCCGGCAAGGGATCAATAGATAACCAGATATTTCTCCAGCTCCCAGCTGGACACTCTGGTCTGATACTCGTTCCACTCCCTCATCTTACCTTTGATATAGTGTTCGGCCACGTGCTGGCCCAGCACATCCAGAATAAGTGCATCCTTCTCCAGCTCCTCCAGGGCGTCCTTCAGGGTATCGGGCAGGGTGTAAACGCCGTTTGCCCTCCGGGTAGCCTCGTCCATGGCGTAGATATCGCCGGTGATCTCCGGGGGCGGCGTAAGACCCCGGGCGATGCCGTCCAGGCCGGCGGCCAGACAGACGGCCACCGCCAGATAGGGGTTGCAGGCGGGGTCGGGGGAGCGCAGCTCCACCCGGGTGGCCTGTCCCCGGGCGGCGGGGATACGGATGAGAGCGGAGCGGTTGGAGGCCGACCAGGCCCGGTAGCGGGGAGCCTCATGGCCCGCGCCCAGCCGCTTGTAGGAGTTAACCAGGGGATTGGTGACGGCGGTAAAGCCCTGAACGTGTTCCAGCAGCCCGGCAATAAAGGAGTAGGCTGTTTGGGACAGGCCCCGCGCCCCGTTGGCGTCGTAGAATACGTTTTTCCCGTCCTTGAACAGGGACATGTTCAGGTGCATGCCGCTGCCCGCGATATCGTAGATGGGCTTGGGCATAAAGGTGGCATGGAGACCGTTCTTCTGGGCCACGCTCTTGGCCATCAGGCGGAAAGTCATGATCTTATCCGCCCCGTCCAGGGCGTCGTTGTACTTGAAATCGATCTCATGCTGACCCACAGCGCACTCGTGGTGGCTGGCCTCAATCTCAAAGCCCAGCTTCTCCAGATTGAGGCATATTTCCCGCCGGGTGGCCTCTCCGTGGTCCAGAGGACCCAGATCGAAGTAGGCTGCCTCATCCTTGGTGTTGGTGGTGGCGTGGCCGTCCTTGTCGGTCTCAAAGAGGAAAAATTCCAGCTCCGGGCCGATGTTGAACACGTCGAACCCCATAGACCGGGCCCGGCGCAGCACCCGGCGCAGCACACCCCGGGGGTCGCCCACAAAGGGGGTTCCGTCGGGGTTGTACACATCGCAGAACATCCGGGCCACCCTGCCGCCGGCCGCCTCCGGGGGTACAATGGCAAAGCTGTTCAAGTCGGGGTACAGGCACTGGTCCGACTCATGGATACGGGTAAAGCCCTCAATGGAAGAGCCGTCGAACATGATCTGGTTGTTTACCGCCTTCTCCACCTGGGAGGCAGTGATAGACACATTCTTCATCTGTCCGAAAATATCGGTAAACTGCATCCGGATAAACTCGACCTTCTCCTCCCGGACAATGCGGATAATTTCCTCTTTTGTATAGGCCATAAGCCAAACCCCTCACTTTTCTGATTTCGGGTATAAGTATCGCATCTCCGGGCCGGTATTGTCAAGGAATTTTATTGACAAATCGGCGCAAATTAGATAGACTGTCTGTTGCCTTATATACAGAAAAAGGAGCGAGCAGCACTATGAAAAAGCTTTTTGTGACCCTGGAACAGCTCCAGGCGATTGTCCGGGATTACCCCACCCCATTCCACCTCTACGACGAGCGGGGCATCCGGGAAAACGCCCGGGCTCTGTACCGGGCCTTCTCCTGGAACCCGGGCTTCAAGGAGTATTTCGCCGTCAAGGCCACCCCCAATCCCCAGATTTTAAAGCTCCTCCGGGAGGAGGGCTGCGGCGTGGACTGCTCCTCCCTCACCGAGCTGATGATGTCCGACCGGTGCGGCTTTCAGGGGGGAGAGATCATGTTCTCCTCCAACGACACCCCGGCGGAGGAGTTTGCCCTGGCCGCCCGGCTGGGAGCCACCATCAATCTGGACGACATCACCCACATCGACTTTTTAAAGGACACCATCGGCTATATTCCCAAAAAGATCTCCTGCCGCTTTAACCCCGGTGGCACCTTCACCCTGGGGGAGAGCAAGGAGGGCTTTCAGGTGATGGACAACCCGGGCGACGCCAAATACGGCCTCACCCGGCCCCAGATGACCGAGGCCTTCCGCCGTCTGAAAGAGCTGGGCGCGGAGGAGTTCGGTATCCACGCCTTCCTGGCCTCCAACACCATCTCCAACGACTACTACCCAGCCCTGGCCGCCATCCTGTTCCAAACGGCGGTGGAGCTGAAGGAGGAGACAGGGGCCCATATCACCTTCATCAATCTCTCCGGCGGCGTGGGGGTGCCCTACCGCCCGAATCAGCCCGCCAACGATATCACTGTCATCGGCGAGGGGGTTCGGAAGGCCTACGAGGAGATTCTGGTCCCCGCCGGCATGGGGGACGTGGCTATCTGCACCGAGCTGGGCCGGTTCATGCTGGCCCCCTTCGGCTGCCTGGTGACAAAGGTGCTCCACCAGAAACACATCCACAAGGAGTACATCGGGGTGGACGCCTGCGCCGCCAACCTGATGCGCCCGGCCATCTACGGGGCCTATCATCACATCACCGTTATGGGCAAGGAGGACGCCCCCTGCACTTGCAGGTACGACGTTACCGGCTCCCTGTGCGAAAACTCCGACAAGTTCGCCGTGGACCGGATGCTGCCCGAGATTTCCATCGGCGATCTGCTGGTCATCCACGACACCGGGGCCCACGGCCACGCCATGGGCTATCAGTACAACGGCCGGCTGCGCTCTGCCGAGGTGCTGCTGTGTGAGGACGGCTCCACCCGCCTCATCCGTCGGGCTGAGACTCCGGAGGACTACTTCGCCACAGCTGTCTGGGACTGACCGTTTGGACCCGACGGCAGATATAGCCCAAGGGCCCGAGTTCAGGGCAGTCAACCTGTGGTTGACACATTTCCAGCTCTTCTTTCTTGCGGCGTCCGTCTGTTTTTGGTATACTGAGCCCACATCCAACGAAAACGGAGGGTAATGCTCTATGGAATTGAAAGATCGGATTGCCCTGGCCCGGAAACAGGCGGGGCTGTCTCAGGAACAGCTGGGAGACCAGCTGGGAGTATCCCGGCAGGCGGTCAGCAAATGGGAGGCGGGGCAGGCCAACCCGGACGTGACCTATGTCGCCGCCATGTGCCGGCTGTTCGGCGTGTCCTCCGACTGGCTGCTGCTGGGAGAGGAGAGCGCCCAGGCTGCCGCTCCGGCCCGGTGCCCAGGCTGTCAGGCTGTCGTTACCGGACTGGACCAGTTCTGCCCCAACTGCGGCCGGAAGCTGCGCGGCGGGACCTCAGCCCTCGTCACCTATACCCTTGTTATGAAAGGGGCCCGGACCCCAGGCGAACTGGATGGCGTCTCCGACCTGATCCGTCTGTCCAAAAGCGGCTGTTTTCCAAAGGATTCTCCTCTGGGCCAGCCCCTCAAACAAGAGGAGGCGGAACAGCTGGCCGCCTCTGCTCCCCTGATCCTGGGCACAGGCCTGTCCCGGGAGCAGGCCTGTGAATTATTGGACAGAGGAATTTACTCCAACGCCTTTCTTGTCCTCCAGGACAGTGAAGAGACCGATCCCCAGGTGCTGGCCTCCCAGCCCGGTATCAGCCTGTCTGTCCTGCGGCCCGAACAGCGGGAGCCGCTGTCCTTCGGCATGGTGGTGCTGGCGGTAATCCTGGGTGTGGCAGGGGCGATCTTCCTGCTGTCCTTCCTGTGAGCCGGAACAAACTGGACCTGTCTGTCCTGCTGGGGGCGGGGGGCTTCTACCTGCTGAACCACCTCTGGCTGGCCCAGATTATCCAGGGCCGGCCGGGCTGGTTTCTCCGCTGCTACGCCAACGATCTGTGGGCCGGGGCGGCCATCCTGGCCTGGACCGACCTGCTGCTGGACTGGGGAGGGCTTCCCAGTCTGAACCGCCTGAGGCACACCGTCCCCCTCCTGCTGGCCTGCGGCCTGGCTTGGGAAGTCCTGGCCCCCCTGTGGAAGCCTGGGGCGGTGTTTGACCCCTGGGACTTTCTGGCCTATCAGCTGGGCGGGCTGTGCTGGCTGTGGGCGGCAAAATTTTCCTCTCCGAGGTGAAGCTGTTTGAATATCATGGGCGAACTGACCATTATCTTCGGTCTGTGCCTTGTCTCCGAAGGTATATCCGCTCTCATCCCCGTGGCCTTTCCGGCCAGTGTCATCGCGCTGCTACTTTTATCCCTGCTGCTGTTTGCAAAGGTCCTCAAGCCGGAGCACATCCGGCGCTTCAGCGCCTTTCTGGTGGCCAACATGGCCTTTTTCTTCCTCCCCTCCTGCGTGGAGGTCATCAAGCACGCCCCCGCCATTCTGGGCCAGCTGGTCCCTTTCCTGTTGATCAGCTTCCTCACCGTGCCGCTGGTCTACTGCGTCACCGCCTGGGTGGTACAGCTTCTCATCCGCCGGATGGGAAAGGGGGGCGAGCCCCATGCTTAACGCCATGCTCTCCTCTCCCCTGTTCGGACTGACCCTCTCCGCCGCCGCCTGGTGCGCGGGGCGGCAGCTGCAAAAAAAGCTGGGGCTCCTGCCCCCTCTGCTCACCGCCTCAGCCCTGATTATCGCGCTCCTGGTCCTTTTCCGCATCCCCTATGAGCGCTACGCCGCCGGCGGCGATTTTATCAAGCTGATGCTGGGCCCCGTCACCGCCGTGCTGGCCCTGAACATATACAACCAGCGCGCCGTCCTGAAGAAGCACTTCCTGCCCGTTCTGGCGGGCTGTCTGGTCGGCAGCCTCACCAGCGTGGGCAGCATCCTGCTCCTGTGCCGGCTATTCCATGTGGACGACGCCCTGGCCGCCTCCCTCCTGCCCAAAAGCGTCACTACCGCCATTGCCATCGGCATCGCCGAGAGCCGGGGCGGCGTGGGCGGCATCGCGGCGGCGGCTGTGATGGCGGCCGGCCTCACCGGGGCGGTGTTCGCCCCTCTGTTCGCCAGGCTGTTCCATGTCACCGATCCTGTGGCCGAGGGGCTGGCTATCGGCGCGTGCAGCCACGCCCTGGGCACCACCCGGGCCATGGAGATCGGCCAGGTTCAGGGGGCCATGAGCTCCATCGCCATCTGCGTCTGCGGTATTCTAACCTCCATTCTGGTGCTGTTTCTATGAGAAAACCGCCCTGCTTTTTGGCAGGGCGGTTCAGCTTATCTCTTACGATTGAAAATGCGCTCCAGCATATCCCAGTCGTCATCAGCCACGGCGGGCTTGGGGGCCTCTGGAACAGGCTCCGGTTCCGGTTCAGGCTCCGGTTCGGGTTCCGGGGCCGGCTCCGCCGCCGGAGGCTCAGCCACCGGCTGGTAAACGGGCTGCTCCTGCATGTAGGGGAAGGGGACAGCCTGATCCTCCTCAAACCCGGTAGCAATGACGGTAACTCGAATCTCATCCTCCAGCGTCTCGTCAAAGGCGGCGCCGAAGATGATATTGGCATCGGGGTAAGCGGCCTCCTGCACCAGGTTAGCGGCAGTCTCCACCTCCTCCAGCCCGATATCCATAGAGCCGGTGACGTTGATGAGCACGCCCCGGGCGCCGTTGATAGAGGTCTCCAGCAGTGGGCTGGAGATGGCCATTCTGGCGGCCTCCTCCGCCTTGTTTTTGCCGGCGGCCCGGCCTACGCCCATGTGAGCCCGGCCGGCATCCTTCATGACGGCGGACACATCGGCAAAGTCCTGGTTGATAAAGCCGGTGTTCTTAATCAGGTCAGAGATGGACTGGACGGCCTGCTGCAGCACGTCGTCGGCAATCTCAAAGGCGTTGAGCATGGTGATCTTCTGGTCGCTGGCCAGCTTGAGCCGCTCGTTGGGGATAATAACCAGAGAGTCCACCTTGGCGCGCAGCTCGGCGATGCCCGCCTCGGCCTGACGCATCCGGCGTGGTCCCTCAAAGCGGAAGGGCTTGGTCACCACTCCTACGGTGAGGATACCCTGCTCCTTGGCGATGTCGGCCACGATGGGAGCCGCCCCCGTTCCTGTGCCGCCGCCCATACCGGCGGTGATAAACACCATGTCGGTATTCTCCAAAGCCTCCGCAACCTGCTTACGGCTCTCCTCGGCGGACTTGCGGCCCACCTCCGGGTCCGCGCCGGCGCCCTGTCCGTTGGTCAGCTTCTCACCGATCTGAATCTTGTTAGTGGCGCTGGAGGCCTCCAGCGCCTGCTTGTCCGTGTTGACTGCGATAAATTCCACACCTTTGGTCCCGGTGCGGACCATGCGGTTAACCACGTTGTTGCCGCCGCCGCCCACACCGATCACCTTGATGTTGACTACACTCTCAGGGCCCATATCCAATCCAAACGCCATTGCTGTTCCTCCTATGTACAGTGGGGGCCCGCAAGGTCTTGTGGGCCGCTCCCGGATTTCATCAAGATTTTGTCTCATTGTACCGCAGTTTTTCCCATAGGTCAAGAGGAAATCACATATCCGACCAAAGTTTCCACATTTTTCATTCCGACTGCCCCTCCGACTTTGCCGGAGAGTAAACCGCCTCATGCTTTTCCTGCGTCAGATCAATGGAGCCGGAGGCCTCCGGCCCGTATTTCACCTCCATCTGCTCCCGTACCGCCTGCATCAGCCGGATATTATAGCCGAAATCGGCGTTCAGCCGCATTTTTACGTCAAAACGGTCCGCGTACCGCACCGTCAGCCGGGTAGGCTCCAGGCGGATCCGGGATACCTGAGAGAACAGCTTCGCCTCCTCTATCGCACCCAGCAGTGCCGTGAGAGCCTCCAGCCTGGTCTGCTCTCCCTCAGGCACCCGCAGCATGCCGCCCGCCTGGGGCGCGATCGCGGTCAGCCCGGTGACTGTCACTGCCGCACTGTCCTCCGGGGCCTGCTCCAGCAGCTTGCCCTTCACGCTGATAAGCCAAGGCTCCTGGGCCAGGACCACCTCCTCCCCCTCCGTCTTTCCGCCGGACAACTCCTCCTGGGCGGCGGCCGCCTGCTCCGGGGAGGGCACAGCCACCTGGGCCACCGCCTCCCACTCGGTAACAGTAATCAGGATGGTACTGGGCAGAGCCCGGTTGATGGACAACTCCCCCACATAGGGCAGCTGGGTCCGGATTTTTCGGTCAATACGAACTTTATTCAGGGCGTACAGATTATCCCCCATCTGAATTCCGGAGGCCGCGATAATCTCTTCCTGGGTATAGCGCTGATTGCCGGTAACCGTCACTGTCTCCACCCGAAAAAATACCGTGGCCCCCCCTGTCAGCGCCACGACCACCCCCAGCACACACAGCAGCTTAAACAGCGGCCCAAAGCGGCCCCTGTTTCTTCTGTGCGTTCTGCTGCTGCGGCTGCTGCGTCTTGCCATGTCGTCCTCCCAAACTTCGCTCTGCTTCGCCGGGCTCCCGTTTGGGGGCCGCATACGGACGCCTGCACATTTTCTCCTTACGGAAGTTCTCGAATGCCCGCCCCCAGGGCGCGCAAATTTTTGTCCAACGACTGATAGCCCCGCCGGATGTGGCGCAGCTGGGACACCCGGGTGATCCCCTCGGCTCCCAGCGCCGCGACCACCAGGGCAGCCCCGCCTCGCAGGTCAGGACTGCGGACAGCGGCCCCATGGAGCTTTCCCACGCCGGAAACCATAGCGGCCCGGCCGGCGACCTGGATATCCGCGCCCATGCGGCGCAGCTCGTCTACATGGCGGTATCGGCTGTCAAATATGTTCTCCACAAAGAGCGTGGCCCCCTCTCCTCCCGCCAAGGCGGCCATGAGGATTGCCTGTGCGTCGGTAGGAAAACCGGGGTAGGGCGCGGTGCGCACCGGGCTGATTCCCCGCAGGGGGCCGCAGCTGGACAGGACAATGCGGTCCGGGCCGGTATGCAGGGTACAGCCGGCTTCCTCCAGGCAAGTCAGCACAGCCGTGAGGGTATCCGGCGGAGCGCCGGTCAGCTCCACCTCTCCCCCGGCGGCCGCCGTACTGCACAGGTAGGTGGCCGCCGCGATGCGGTCGCCCATCACCCGGTACTCCGCCGGGTGGAGAGGCGCTCCTCCCCGGATGGTAATGGCCGGGGTGCCCGCGCCCCTGACCTCGGCGCCCAGACAGCGCAGGAAATTCTGCAGATCCACAATTTCCGGCTCCTGGGCCGCCCCCACGATGGCAGTCAGACCAGGACAGCCGCAGGCGGCCAGCATGGCGTTTTCGGTAGCCCCCACGCTGGGAATGGACAGGCAGATTTCCCGGCCGTTCAGCCCCTCCTGTCCGCAGCGGCAGCACAGGGTCCCCTGCTCCTCCAGGATCTCGGCCCCCAGGGCCCGTAGGGCGGACAGGTGCAGATCGATGGGCCGCGGCCCCAGCTCACAGCCCCCTGGGTAGGACAACTCCGCCCTCCCCAGCCGGGCCAGCAGCGCTCCCAGAAAGATGACAGAGGAACGCATTTCCCGCATCAGATGCTCGGGAATATCATTGCGGCCAAGAGCGGACGCATCAACCACGACGGTGCTCTCCTCCCGATCCACCCGGCAGCCCAGCAGACGCAGGATATCCAGGGTGGCGGATACGTCGGACAAGTCGGGACAGTTGTGGATCACGCTCTGCCCGGGCGCCAGCAGGCAGGCGGCCAGAATGGGCAGAACGCTGTTCTTTGCACCGTGGATGGCCAGCGCGCCGTGCAGGGGCCGTCCGCCCTGAATTTCATAATAGCTCATGGGATAGCCCTCCAAATCGTTGGAATCTGGGCTATCCTATGCGGAAAAGGAGCGGTTGGTTATCGCGCCCAAAGGCCCCTTTGCCAAAGGAGGCTTTTTTGCTGCGGCGGGACGGGGTTATTCCATAATCTCCCGCAGGGTCTCATAAATCTTCTCCGCTGCGTTGGGGACGGCCATGGCCTTCAAGGCCGCGGTCATGCTCTCCCGGCGGTCCCGCTCCCGGAGGAGGAGAGCAGCCTCGTCGTACAGGGTGTTTTCCACACAGTCGGCCTCCCGCAGAAGGACCGCAGCTCCCTGATCAGCCAGCACCCGGGCATTTTTCTCCTGGTGATTGGCAGTGACGTTGGGGGATGGCACCAGCACAGCGGGCTTGGCGATGGCGGCCAGCTCCGAGATGGTGGAGGCCCCTGCCCGACAGAGGACCAGATCGGCCGCAGCCATCACCAAGGGCATGTCGTAGATATATTCCCGGACCTCAATGCCGTTGTCCCCCAGCTTCAGTCCCCGGCGGAGCAGCTCCTCCTGCATCCATGGATAATCCCGGCCCGCACCGTGGACGTGCCGCCAGGGAGCGCCCTCGTAGCACTCCTTGGCGATAAAGTCCACCATCTTCTGGTTCATGACCTCCGCCCCCAGGGAGCCCCAGTAGGACAGCAGCAGGGGCCGGTCGTCGGAAAAGCCCAGTCTGGCCCTGGCCTCTTTCCGCGTGTATTTAAAAAAGTCCCCCCGGACCGGCGTACCGGTGACCACCACCTTTTCCGGGTGCTCGTAGTGCTCCCGGCTTTCCTCAAAGCCCACCATAACCCGGTCCACCACCTTGGACAGCGCCCTGGTGGTCAGACCGGGGACGGCGTTGGACTCGTGGACGGCAGTGGGTATTTTCCGGCGGGCGGCCTCGTTGACCACGGGGAAGGAGGCATACCCCCCGGTGCCCACCACCAGGTCGGGCTGAAATTCGTCCAGAATGACCCTGGCCTGCTTTTTGGACCTGCCCAGGTTTACCAGAGTGCCCAAATTGTGGACAATCTCAGCCGGGGCGAAGGAGCGGTGAAAATTGGTGATGGTCACCGTTCGGATCTGATAGCCCTCCTTGGGCACCAGCTTGTTCTCCATTCCCCCATCCGCTCCCACAAAGAGGACCCGGCAGCCGGGGTGCCTCTCCTGAAAGATGCGGGCCAGGGCCACTGCCGGATTCACATGGCCGGCGGTGCCGCCGCAGGTAAACAGTACGTTCATCATAACACCTCGTCAATCCTTTCTAGGGGCTGGTATCTGACGTGAAATACTCAAAATCATACCCATCTCCGCCAATTGTATCATCAGGGCGGTGCCGCCGTAGCTGAAAAAGGGCAGGGAAATGCCGGTGTTGGGGATCAGGCCGGTGACCACGCCGATGTTGAAAAACGTCTGGGCGGCCAGCAGGGTGATAATGCCCACCACGGTGAGCATTCCGAATTTGTCCCGGGCGTGGAGGGCGATCCAGTAGCCCCGAAGAATGAGCAGGGCGAAGAGCAGCAGGATTAAAAAGGCCCCCACCAGCCCCAGCTCCTCCACCACAATAGAGAAAATCATATCGTTTTCCGGCTCGGGGACAAAGCCGTACTTCTGGTTGCTGTTGCCCAGCCCCCGGCCCAGCAGGCCGCCCGAGGCGATGGAGTACATACCCTGGCGGAACTGAAACCCCTCGTTCCGGGGGTCTGCCGCCCAGGGGTCCAGCCAGAGGGCAAATTTCATTTTTACATAGTCAGTGGTCACATACATCAGGCCCACCATGGCCGCTCCCGCGCCGCCCAGGCCGATGAACCACCACAGGCTGATGCCCGACACCAGCAGCACAGCGGCGGCTCCCACCGCCACCAGCAGCGCGCCCGACACGTGGGGCTCAAAAACAATTAAGCCCAGCACCACCACCAGCACCGCACCGTAGGGCACCAGCTCCAGAAAGCCGATCTTCTCCAGCCAGTTCAGCGCCCGTCCGGTGGCGGTGCGCTTGGTAAAACGTTTTTTGTGCTCCGTGTCCCGCTTGCACAATCGGGCGGCAAAAAAGAGCACCACCGCCACCTTGGCAATCTCCGAGGGCTGATAGGTGGGTCCCGCTACCAAAAGGATATTCAGCCACCGCCGCACGCCGTTGATGGGGGCGTTCAGTCCGGGAATATAACAGATAATCAGCAGGACGATGGACACACCCAGCGCCAGCGGCGCCATCCAGCGGAAGTGCTGGTAGTTGATTCGGGAAATAAGGTACATGGCCGCTACTCCGGCCCCGGCGTAGAGGGCCTGGCGGGTGATATAGAAATAAGGGTTGTTGTTCACCGGGGGTTTGGAGTCCCGGAAGGCGGTGTAGTAGGAGGCGGAGAAGAGCATCACCAGCCCGATGCCCAGCAGCAGCAGCACCAGCATGAGAAATGGCAGGTCCAGCGGGCCTCGAGCCAGCTGCTCCTCCATGGTCAGATCGCGTTTCGCTTTGCGGGCCAACAGGGCACCTCCTCCTTTCAGGTCTGCTTCCAAAGGCCCCTTTGGCAAAGGGGCTCTTTGCACTCACATCGGATATCGGTACATGACCCCCAAAAAGCCCAGACAGCACAGGACCAGAGTAACGCCGGAAAAAACGCAGAACAGCTTAGTCTCGCTCCAGCCCCCCATCTCAAAGTGGTGGTGGAGGGGAGCCATGCGGAAAAACCGTTTTCCGTGGGTCTTTTTAAAATAAATTACCTGAATGATGTCAGACAGCACCTCGGCCACATAGACCAAGCCGATGACGGGAATTGCCAGAGGAATATCCAGAGCGAAGGCCAGGCCGCATACCATCCCCCCCAGGAAAAGGGAGCCGGTGTCCCCCATAAACACTTTTGCCGGGTGGAAATTATAGATAAGGAACGCGGCCAGTCCCCCCGCCAGGGCGGCGGAGAGGATCGCCAGATCATTTCGTCCGAACCAGGCGGAAGCGGCCATGTAAAACAGGGCCACAGGGATAGTGACGCCGGTGGCCAGGCCGTCGATACCGTCGGTGAGGTTGACAGCGTTCACCGTACCCACCATAACAAAGGCGGCAAAGACCATATACGCCGCCCAGGGCAAAGGAAATATCAGGTTCAAAAAGGGGATAAACAGATTGGGGGTCAGATAGCCCTCCTCCCGCATGAGCACCGTAAAGGCAATGGCGGCCGCCAGCTGCAGGAGAAACTTCTGGGCTGCGGTAAGGCCCTCGTTGGCGTGATGGCGCAGCTTCTGAAAGTCGTCGATCATACCGATAATCCCAAACACCAAGGCAAAGAGAAAGACATACAGGTGCTTATAGTTTCCCGCCCGTATCTCCTCCCAGCCGGCCACTGCACAGGCCGCGCCGATAGCCAGGATGAACATGATGCCCCCCATGGTAGGGGTCCCCTGCTTGGACATGTGCCAGGTGGGGCCGTCGGCCCGGATGGCCTGGCCGGCCTTCAGCCGGCGCAGCAGCGGGATCAGCAGCTGCCCCACAATGGCGGCCACGCCGAAAGCCACGATAAAGCTGAGGATATATGTCATGGTAACTCCTCCCGGTTTCTCTCTTTTGAATCACATAAGGCAAGCGATTATACCATATCAGCCGGAACTTTTCCAGTCATTTTTTGTCCCTCTTCTATCCGTTTGAACCAGTCTGCCACAATCTCCCGCTCATCCATATGATGTCGGACGCCGTCGATCTCCTGATAGGTCTCATGTCCCTTGCCGGCCAGGACAATCACATCCCCCGGACACCCCTGTTCCAGCGCCCAGGCGATGGCCTCCCGTCGGTCGGGCTCCACGTGGAGGGCGGCGTCCGCCCCCTCCATCCCGGACAAAATGTCGCTAATGATATCCAGAGGGTCCTCGGTGCGAGGATTGTCGGAGGTCACCACGGCCAGATCAGCCAGCTCTCCGGCAATGGCTCCCATGACGGGTCGCTTGGTTTTGTCCCGGTCGCCGCCGCAGCCGAAGAGGCAGATCAGCCGTCCTGCGGTAAAGTCTCGGGCCGTGGAAAGAATATTTTCCAAAGCGTTGGGGGTATGCGCGTAGTCGATGATTACGGTGTAGGCCCGGGGGACGGGCACCACCTCAATCCTCCCTCTTACCCCCCGGACGGAGGGCATCGCCCGGGCCATATCCTCCAGCGCCAGTCCCAGGCACAGACCGGCGGACAGGGCGGACAGGGCGTTGTAGACCGAAAAGCCCCCGGGAATGGGCAGATGCACCCGGCAGAGTTTTCCCTGCATCAGGGCCTCAAACTCTACATGGCTGGGGAACAGGCGGATATTTTTGGCGGACAGGTCAGCCCCGTCCTTGTTCTCCGAGTAAGTGAATACGGGGCAGCTCACCCGCTCCCGGTACCACCGGCCCGCCTCGTCGTCCAGATTAAGAGCGGCCCGTCTGCACTGTTGAAACAGCAGGCCCTTGGCGGCCCGGTACTCCTCCATGGTGTGGTGGTAGTCCAGGTGGTCTTGGGTCAGGTTCGTAAACACCCCCGTGTCAAAGGTGAGTCCCGCCGTCCGGCGCTGAGCCAGGGCGTGGGAAGAGGCCTCCATCACCACATAGGCACAGCCCTCGTCCGCCATCCGGCGCAGGAGAGACTGCAGCTCATAGCTCTCCGGGGTGGTGCGTTGGGCGGGCAGCTCTGTGCCGCCGATCATATTCCGGTTGGTGCCGATCAGGCCTACTCTGGCCCCTGTCACCCGTTCCAGCAGCTCCTTGAGCAGACTTGTGGTGGTGGTTTTTCCGTTGGTGCCGGTGACGGCCGCCAGGACCATGCTGTCCCCCGGACGACCGAACCAGTTGGCCGAAATCAAGGCCAGGGCAAGCTGGCTGTCCTCTGTAATCAGCCAGGGGCCCGCTCCTCCCGGGGCCCGCTCACACAGCACGGCGGCAGCCCCCTTGTCCAGAGCGGTTTGGATGTAACGATGGCCGTCGGTTTTGCTGCCGGACAGGGCCACAAACAGCGCACCGGGCTCCAGGGTCCGAGTGTCGTAGGATATGGAATAAATTTCCATGTCCAGATCAGGCCTTCCCCCCGTGAGGGGAACGCCGGCCAAAAGGTCGCGCAGGATCATGGTATCACCCCTCACGGGTGCGGTTTCATTCTATATAAGTCGTGCTTTAAGGCCCCTTTGGCAAAGAGCCGACTCTCCCTGACAGGGGTAGGGCTCTCCGCCCGGAGGGCGGTGAGGATTGTATTTTGCGAAGCAAAATATATGAAGTAAATGAAATCTGCAAAATCTCATTTTATTGTATGTATTTCGCCTTCGGCGAAATACAATCCTTCGGGCCGCGCCACCTCCTTTGCCAAAGGAGGCTTTTACCTAGTCCTCCACCACATTGAAGAACTTCACGTTCACCACAGTACCGATAGCTGCCACGTCGCCTCCGGCCACACTCTGGCCCTCGGCAGTGGTGGAGTTGCCGTAATAGGTGGATACGCCCGAAGCCTTCATAAAGAAGCCCGCCTTTTCCAGGGCGTTTTTGGCCCCCTCGTAGGTCATTCCGGTAACGTCCGGGACGGCGGCGCTCTCCTCCGGGGTCGCGTCACCCAGATAAAGGATTACGGTGGAGCCGCCCGGTATACTGGTATTGGCAGCCGGAACCTGCCGGGAGACGGTATTCCCCTCGCCGATGGTGCGGAACTTCAGGTTTTTCTTTTTCAGGTCGCTCTCCGCATCGGCCAGCGACTTGCCCGCCACCTTGGGCATAGACACGTCAACAGCGGCAGATTCGTCGGAGTTATATACCTTTTCCACCCCTATATAGTCCAGAATCTGAGCAATGAGGGGGCCGGCCTTCCGGGCGGCCATGCTTCCGCCGCTGATGTAGATGCCGGTGGTGGACCAGTCGCAGCTCACCCCCAGCTCCCTGGGCTCCGGCCTGTCATAGGCGATGAGGACGATAACCTGGGGGTCGTCGGCGGGAGCATAGCCCATAAATGAAACGATAGTACGGTCGGCCTCCCCCGTCTCGGAGGAGCCCGTCTTGCCACCGATACGATAGCCCGCCACATATGCGTTTTTACCAGTGCCCTTTGACACCACCTGCTCCAGAATATCCGCCGCCCTCTGACTGGTCTGCTGGCTGACTACCTGCCGAACCACCTCGGTCCGGGTGTTTTGAATAACAGTGCCGTCCTGGGCGGTCACCGTCTGAACCACATACGGCTTTACCAGGTTGCCTCCATTGATGACGGCTGAAAAGCCACAGATCATCTGCAGGGGGGTAACCTCAAAGTTCTGACCGAAGGAGGCCACCGCCAGGTCCACGTTGCTCATCTTCTCCCGATCCCAGATAGCCCCCTTGGTGCTGGCCTCGCCAGGCAGGTCAATGCCCGTCCGCTCCCCCAGGCCGAAAGCCAGGAAATAGTCGTAGAACCGCTCCTTGCCCAGCCGGCTGCCGATCTCTATAAAGGCAGGGTTGCAGGAGTTGCCTACCGCCTCAGCCAGGGTCTGGTGGCCGTGGCCTTGGCGTCTGGAGCAGTGGATGGGATCGGGGTAGCCGGGCACCACCACCGAGCCGGAGCAGAAGAAGGTGTCGTTCTCGCTGACCAGCCCCTCCTCAAAGGCAGCAGCCAGCACCAGAGCCTTGAAGGTGGAGCCAGGCTGATAACGGGAGTCTATAGCCTTGCTGCGCCACTGAGTATTCCGGGCATCGGACCTTGCCTGGCTCTCTGCCTTGACCATCAGCTCGCTGTCGGCCAGATTCTCCGTATTGTTGGCCTTCAGCTTCTGAAATATTTTTTCAGTCTCCTCGTCCAGCTGGCTGTTGAGCAGATCGTTGGTAATCAAAGCATAGTTGTTGGGGTCGAAGTCCGGGGAACTTGCAATGCCCAGAATGGCCCCTGTTTTGGGGTCCATGGCAATGCCAAAGGCGCCGTTGCGCACGTCAAACTCCTGGATTCCCTCCTCCAAGGTTTTTTCAATGTAGGACTGAATGGTGGCGTCGATGGTAAGAGTCAGATCATAACCATCCACCGCGTCGATATACTGGGCGTAGGTGTTAAACCGCTCGGTTCCTCCGGCGGTGCGGGTGGTGTACACCCGGCCGGCAGTTCCTTCCAGCAGCTCGTTGTACACCGCCTCAATACCGTAGGCGCCCCCGTTGTCGTTGACAAAGCCCAGCGCCTGGGCGGCCAGTCCTGCGTATGGGTAATAGCGCTTGGTACTGGTAATCAGATAGAGATAAGAGGCGGTCTTGTGCTCCGCGATATAGGCCCGCAGGGTCTCGGCCTCCTCCTCTTCGATGTTGGTCTTGACCTCCCAGTAGGCAGCCTTGGTGTTGTGGACCTGCTTGACGGCCTTCTCCCGGTCCAGGGTGGGAACCAGGGCCATCAGTTCCTCCACCATCTCGTCCTGGCGCGCGGCCACCTTGGCCTCATAGACGGCTTCGTCCAGAGGCTTGCCGTCCTCGTCTTTATTGGACACGCTCTTCATCAGGTCGAGGGGGGATAAAATCAGCTTATAGGCTGTGGCAGACATGGCCATGATATTGCCGTTCCGGTCATAAATATTTCCTCGGCTGGCGGAGATGGAAAAATCCAGAGTTTGCTGCTGGGCAGCCAGCTTCTGATACTCCTCGTGGTGAACGATGGCAATATTCCACAGCTTCCAGGCCAGCGGCGCAAACATCAATATGCCGCACACACCCATCAGAAAAATGGTACGCCGGAAAATCGCCCGTTTGGAGTGGCTCCCCCGGGTTGCGCCCGTGGGTGTGCCCGCCCAGCTGAGGCCCTGCTCATACTTTCTTCTGGTTCTCATGGGCAATCCCCTCCCCTTGCGGAAAAGGGCGCAAGAAACACACTTTCTTGCGCCCGAAATTCTCTATTTACCGGTGAGCTTGCGCGCCTGCCCGCCGGCCCGTATTCACTCTATGTACGGGTCAGCGGAAATATTCTATAATACTTCCAAAGACATTTCCCACCCCGCTCCACAGGGCGGTCCAACCGGAACCGGAACCTGTCTCCTGGTGGACAGTCACCGTATCCGGCTCAGACAGGTCGATATAGACCACCTGATCACCCGTAGGACGCACCATGGTATCCTCTACCGCTTTCTGAATGGTGGCCAGGTCAAAAACCTTTTCGTACTGGGCTGACAGGGTTACACTTTCTTTCTGCAACTCAGACAGCTCCCGACGCAGGGAGACCATTTCGTCGTTGGCCACCGTCAGCTGGGCGTAACTGGTAATCAGCATTACAGCAAAGACAGCCACTGCAAGAAATCCGATCACCGCAAAGGGTGCGATCTGTCCCGCCTGCCGCACCTCCACCTGAGCCCGCTCATGGCGGCGCACCTGTTCCCGCCGCTTGGGCTGGGGTACGGGGGTGCGGCGCAGTTCCTCCTCCCGCCTAGGAAGGCGGGCCGCGTTTCCATCATAGAGAGGGGAATAGGCCGCGCTGCCGTATGTACTGTATACAGTTGTGGTACGGCGTCGGTTTGCGGCCATCTTGTGTTCTCCTCTACAGCTTCCCCGCCACCCGCAGCTTGGCGCTGCGAGCCCGGGGGTTCTCCTCAATTTCCTGCCTGGTGGGCAGGATGGGTTTTTTGTTTATCAACTTGATTTCCGGAGTCTTTCCGCAGACGCAGACCGGAAAATCCGGAGGACAGGTGCAGCCCCTGGCAAAAGCGGCCAGGCCGGTTTTCACAATGCGGTCCTCCAGGGAATGAAAGGTAATCACAGCCAACCGTCCTCCCCGATTCAGCCGGGGCACGGCCAGCCGGAGCATCCGATCCACGCTGGCCAGCTCGTCGTTGACTGCGATGCGGATGGCCTGAAATGTGCGCTTGGCAGGGTGCTGCTTCTCTCGCAGGGCTTTTCCCCCCATGGCGCCTCTGATTACCTCCACCAGCTCCAGGGTGGTGGAAATGGGCTTGTCCGCCCTGCGGCGGACGATGGCCCCCGCAATCTGGGAGGCATACCGCTCCTCGCCGTACTGGGAGATGATCCGTCTCAACTCCTCCTGGGGCCAGCCGTTGACAATATCGGCGGCCGTGACTCTCTCCTCCCGATCCATACGCATGTCCAGGGGGGCGTCAGACATATAGGAAAAGCCCCGGCTTCCATCGTCCAGCTGGGGAGAGGACACTCCCAAATCAAAAAGCATCCCGTCCGTACCCGGCAGGGAAAGCCTGTCCAGGATCTCATCCACCCGGTCGAAATTACTGTGGACCAGCTCCACCTTGTCCATCCAGGGGGCCAGCCGCTCCCGGGCGGCGTCCAGCGCCGTCTGATCGCGGTCCACACAGATGAGGCGGCCGGTGGTCAGCCGCTTCGCAATCTCGCGGCTGTGGCCCGCCCGGCCCAGGGTACCGTCCAGATAGATTCCGTCCGGGCGGATATTCAAAGCCTCGATGCACTCCTCCAGCAGGACGGGCCGGTGGGTAAATTCACTCATATCAGAACCCCAGCTCGGCCATACAGGCAGCCATCTTTTCGGGGGTCATTTCCTCTGCCTCCTGGGCATTCCAGGCCTCAGCCGACCAGATCTCCGCCCGGTCGTGGACCCCAATAATGACGATCTCCTTTTCCAGTCCTGCGTACTTGCGCAGCTTCTGGGGAATCACGATGCGGCCCTGGCTGTCCAGCTCGCACCGAACAGCGTTGGCGAACAGGGGGCGCATAGCCTTGGACTGGCTCATGGGCAGGGATGCAAATTTTTCGGTAAAGCGATCCCAGGTGGACTGGGGATAAATCGCCAGGCAGGCGTCTACCCCCATGGCCAGGTAAAAGGCGGCTCCCAGCTCCTCCCGGAGCTTGGCAGGGATAAACAACCGGCCCTTGGCATCTACGCTGTGCTCATATGTGCCGGTCACCGCTTCTCACCTCGCCCCACTTTAATGCTTTTTTCAGGGATTTTACTCCATTTTGCTCCACTAGCCTCTCCAGTATAAATCCTGTTGACATAAAAAGCAAGTATTTTTTTCTGCCTCTTTTGTCCCAAACTCCGCAATTTACACGAAAAACTTTCGTTTTCTGTGCTAAAAACACACGTTCTATTTCGTGGAAAATCTCTATTTTTTTGCCGCTGCATACAAGATATACGGCGCGCATTTCTTCGGTTTGTCCATATCTTGTACCATTCAAGCCGCTCCTCCTTTCCTCCTCCGTATCAAAAACTGCCATAAAAGTTGTAAATATTTTTTTACGGCTATTTTTTTATGAAAAATTCCTTTCCCGGCATAAGATAATATGTTATACTAAGTCGAAATCTGTATCAGGAGGAGAGGATATGCTGTATAACGATTGGGCTACTTTGGAAAAGGCCTGTCTGTCCTGTCAGAAGTGCGCTTTGGCTGACACCCGCCACAACGTGGTCTTTGGCGTCGGTCCCCGGGATGCCGAGGTCATGTGCATTGGCGAGGGCCCGGGGGAAAACGAGGACCTCCAGGGCAAACCCTTTGTGGGCCGGGGCGGCAAGCTGCTGGACGACATGCTGGAGATGGTGGACCTGAGCCGGGAGAAGAATGTCTACATCGCCAATATGGTCAAGTGCCGGCCGCCTAAAAACCGTGACCCTCTGAACACCGAGCAGGAGGCCTGCATTGATTACCTCCGCAGTCAGGTGGCCCTCCTCCGGCCCAAGATCATCATCTGCCTGGGCCGCATCGCCGCCTGCAAACTTATTAAGGAGGACTTTAAAATTACCAGGGAGCACGGCCAGTGGTTCGAGAAAAACGGCGTGTGGATGACCGCCCTCTTCCATCCCGCCGCCATCCTCCGGGACCCCCGCCGCCGCCCCGAGACTTTTGAAGATCTGAAAGCCATTCAAGCCAAGATTTTAGAGGTCTGCAGCCACACCTATTGATGTATTTTTTCCCTCCCTTGGGGCATACTGGCCCTGAGGTGATTGTATGGACATCAATATGAACGCGGCGGTAACCTTCGGTGAGCTGCTGCAGGCCAATCCCCCGGCCTCTGCCTTCTACGACCGCTGCACGCCGGAGCAGCGCCAGGCCATCCTGCTCCAGCTGGGTCAGATCACAAGCCGGTCCCAGCTGCGGGCCTTTGTGGACAACCTGCCCAGCGCATCCCTGTAAACCCCGGCAGACACCCCGCTCACAGTACGGAATTCAGGGCCGTTTTTCGAACACACATCAAAAAACGGCCCTGAACGGTTCCAGACCCCTAAAAATACACCTTCCCCTGATGCGGCTTTACGTTCCTGCATCAGGGGAAGTCTTTTTATGGTTCATTTTGACTTGGCGCGAATCAATCGCGGGCGGGGACAGCGCCTTCTCCTCAGGCCTGCGCGGAGCCGACGCCGGTGATGATAGTGCCCGCGCCCTGGCTGTTGACCCAGTTGATCATCACGGGCATCAGCAAATTCAGGGCCAGAATAAGCACGAAAATAAGGACAAAGCCGACAACGGCGTTTTTCAGCGCGCCCTTGGCCTTCTCCCGCTCCTGGGGCTCCTCTGCTTTGGCATACTTCACGCCCAATACCACGCAATACAGGGCGCCCAATGCGCCTACAATGGCCAGCAGGGGGGCCATCAGGCTGTTAAGGAGACTTACAATTGGAGCCACTACCTGTGCAAACATAATATTCACCTCCCATAATAATTGGAATACGGCAGACCAGGGATATGTTCCGCTGACGCCTCTCCCTATACTTCCATGATAGAGTCGGCAGCCATTTTCTGCAATTTCTATATTTGAAGAAAACCTGTCATTTTTGCACAGAGGCCGAAAAGCAATTGTCAGCTCCGCAAAAACTGTGATATAATTGCAAAAACAGCTTTTTATGCAAAAGCCTGAAGGTGCAAGGAGCGCATACTATGAATATTAAACTGGTAAAACGGCCCCCCAGCGGGGCGGAGCTGCGTCTGGAAGGCCGGCTGGACACCACTTCCGCCCCCGGGGCTCAGGAGGCCTTTCTAAAGGTGGCCGGAGAATACGCCGAAATCGAACTGAATTTCACCAATCTGGCCTATGTGAGCAGCGCGGGGCTGCGCGCCCTGCTGGTGCTGCAGAAGCAGGTAAATAAAACCGGGGGCAGTCTGACGCTGACCCACGTCAGCCCTGCGATTATGGAGGTCTTTGAGATGACCGGCTTCAGCGGGATATTAAATATCCAGGAATAGCTTCACCCTGCTGAAGCCGCAAGGGCGTATGTAAATTCCTCCCTGACAAGGGAAATCCCCTCCGGCAGATACAGCTCCTCTTGGTCTGGTACGACGGCTCCACGCTCTGTCTGAAAGGAGATCCGGACCCCGCTGGAACCGTTCAACGTACAGCGGACCTGCCCCCTCTGGCCGGAGGCCAGAACAAGGGCGGCAAAAAAGAGCTCCTCCACAGCTGCCAGCAGGCATAGACGGGGAGCCGTCAAAATATGCTGTTGGATCAACTCCCTGTCGATAAAATCCAGAATGGAATCGACTTCTGCAGCCGACAGGGGGACAAATAGCTCTTTCATACTCGGTGGTACACCTTCTCTCAGAAGCGCGGAGCGTCGAAAATCGCTCCTCCATTATACCGGTTCGGCAGATTGAAAAGAAGTGGGTTTCGTCAAAAAGGAACGTCAGCGGACTTTTGGAGGCGAAAATGTCAGAGAAAAAAAGGGAACTGCGTATTTTAATTGTGGATGATGACCGGGAGCTGGTGGACAGCATAGAGGATCATTTTACCACTGCCGGCTTCCAGGTGCTCCGGGCAGCTACCGGCGCTGTAGCGCTGGAGCTGATCCGCCGGGTAAGACTGGACTGCGTGGTATTGGATGTAGGGCTCCCTGACCAAAACGGCTTTGATTTGTGCGCCCAGATGCGGGCGGACAGCGCCATTCCCATCGTATTTTTGTCCTGCTATACCGAGGAGGAGCACCGGGTCCAGGGGCTGACCTTGGGCGGCGACGACTATGTATGCAAGCCCTTTTCCATGAAGGAACTGGAGCTGCGGGTACGGGCACGCATCCGACCCAGAGGGGACCAGCGCCCTGCCGCCGTACTGAAGTATGGACCTTTGGTCATCGACGCCGGACGGCGCATCGTCTCCTTTGACGGAGAGATCGGGGATTTTGCCCGAATCGAGTTTGATATTCTGGCCTTTCTGGCCCAGTATCCCAGCCGGGTTTTTTCCTATGAGCAAATTTATGACGGCATCTGGCAGGAGCCTATGGGCAGGAGCCGGCACAACCTCCAGGCACGGGTGGCCTCCATGCGGCAGAAGCTGACCCAGCTGTGCGGCGGAAGAAACTACATCTCTACTGTGCGCCGCAAGGGATACGTTTTTACGCCTCAGGAATAGAAAAACCACTGGCTGAGCCAGTGGTTTTTGTGTTATTATAGCCTGTGAAGCAGCCTGCGCAGCCAGTTCAGCACAGCGGCAGGCTTTACCGCCACAGCCGCGGTTATCAGCCCGACGGTAATGGCGGTGCCCGCCATTACCTGCACCACAGGGGCGGGCAGACCGGGCGCCGGCGCAGGAGGGTCCTCCAACACCGGAGTATCCGCGGCCTGCCGGGTCTCCCCGGCGGGCGAGGCTGTCTGCGCCGGGACCGGCACCTGCGGCGCAGGAGCTGGAGCGTCCTTCGTTTTTTCGGCAGCTTCCAAAGGCAAACGGGATATGCCGCTGTTTTTTTCTCCCTGTGCGGGGGACTCAACGGGACTGGGCAGGGAGGGTTTCTCCACAGAACCGGGCTCCTCCACGGCGGGCGGGACCGGCCCCGGCGAGTCGGGCTCCTCCACAGAGGGCGGGATCGGTCCCGGCGGGTCGGGCTCCTCCACAGGGGGCGGGACCGGTCCCGGCGGGTCG
>CANEFX010000012.1 GCA_947426945.1 uncultured Bacillota bacterium | reverse complement strand
ATTTTCCTACACAGGGGGCCTTTTGTCTATTGTCCGTTTTTACTGGAGCAGTTCAGCAGTCCCGTGTCCTCTTATAATTTACATAACGCTTGAAGCTCCTCCGGCTGGGCCACCCTGACACTGCGGTAGCCCAGCTCTACCCAGCCATTTCGGGCCAGCTCATTGAGGATGCGGCTCACCGTCACCCGGCTGGCCGAGACGGCGGCGGCAATGTCCTCCTGGGTACAGGAGAGGACCCCGGCGGCGGGGGTAAGGGTGAGAAGATAGTTGGCCACCCGCCACCGGGCGGGGCGGAAGGCCATCTGGTCCACCTGGCCGGAGAGCAGCCGCACCGTCCGGGCCAGGTATTTCATCATGGCCAGGGCCAGTTCCGGGTTCTTGGCGAACTCCTGGGTCACCAGTTCCCGGTCAATGGGGACAATCTCGCAGGGGGTCAGCGCCGCCGCTGAGGACACCCGGGGCAGCTCGTCAAAGAAGGAGGCCTCTCCGAAGAGGCTCCCGATGTGGTAGATATTCAGCACCCGCTCCACGCCGTCCTCCGACTGAATAAAGCTTTTCACTTTGCCCGATTTCAGGTAGTAAAAACAGGTGGCCTCCGTGTTCTGTAAATAGATAAGGTAGCCGGGGGAGCAGCGCACCGGCGGACGGCTCCGGGCAAAAGGCTCCCAAATCCCGGCGGGGAAGTCCAGCTCGTGGTTCATAGCTGGCCCTCCGACTGTCGGCGGTGCTGGAGATGGATACCGATGTGTCCAATCCCCAGAATGACCGCCGCCAAAATCATCCAGACCACCCTGCCATAAATGCCCAACAGGAGAAAGGCCAGCACCGGCAGGGTGGCCCCGGCCACGGGGACGCCCAGTAAACTGCAGTAAAAATCCTTCTGTGTCTTTTGCGAGCAGAAATACCGCACCCACCAGATCTCATACAGAGACATGAGCGAGAGAGAAGCGGCCAGCCACAGGCTCCAGAGGGACCAGGACCGCAGGTTGAAGTCGGAGAACATCACCGCGCAGCAGGTAACGGAGACCTCGCCTGCCCGTTCCAACAGCAGCAGAACGGGGTTTTCTCCGGATGGGTCGTAGCCTTCCGGCTTATTTTTGGCCCAAAGCAGGTTGGGAAGAAAGAGCAAAATCAAGTAAAAAAGTCCCACATAGGAAAAACCGAGATGGCCCATGCTTTGGCCCCCTAAAAAATTTTTCTTATTGTAACATGCTTTACATTCTTTTGACAAGCCCTGTGGTAAAATCCCTTCCATAAACCGCAAGGAGGTATCGTTTCTATGGGAATGACAATGACGCAGAAAATTTTAGCCAAGGCCGCCGGGCTGGACAGGGTGGAGCCCGGCCAGCTTATCGAGGCCAGGCTGGACCTGGTGCTGGGCAACGACATCACCACTCCCGTGGCCATCACCGAGTTTGAAAAGGCGGGCTTTACCCAAGTCTTCGACCGGGACAAAATCGCCATCGTCCTGGACCACTACACCCCCTGCAAAGACATCAAGTCCGCTCAGTTGTGCAAGCAGGCTAGGGAGTTTGCCCGTAAGCATGGGATTACCAACTTCTTTGATGTGGGACAGATGGGGGTGGAGCACGCCCTCCTGCCCGAGAAGGGGCTGTGCGCCCCCGGCGAGGTCATCGTCGGAGCCGATTCCCACACCTGCACCTACGGCGCTCTGGGGGCCTTCTCCACCGGCGTGGGCTCCACTGACATGGCCGCCGGTATGGCTACTGGCCTGCTCTGGTTCAAGGTGCCCTCCGCCATCAGGGTGACCCTGAAGGGTAAGCTCCAGCCCCACGTGTCCGGCAAGGACGTGATCCTCCATCTTATCGGGGAGATCGGTGTGGACGGGGCTCTGTACCAGTCCCTGGAGTTTGCCGGGGAGGGGGTCTCCTCCCTGTCCATGGACGACCGGTTTACCATTTCCAATATGGCAATTGAGGCGGGCGGCAAGAACGGTATTTTCCCCGTGGATGAAAAGACCATGGAGTATATCAACGGCCGCGTCAACCGCCCCTGCGAGGCTTTTTCCGCCGACCCGGACGCCGTCTACGACCGGGAGGTGGTTATCGACTTGGACAAGCTGGAGCCCACCGTGGCCCTGCCCCACCTGCCCGAGAACACCAAGGTGGTGTCTGAGGTGGCCGGAACCCCCATCAACCAGGTGGTCATTGGCTCCTGCACCAACGGGCGCATCAGCGACCTGCGCATCGCCGCCGCCATTATGAAGGGCAAAAAGGTGGCTGATAATGTGCGGTGTGTGGTTATTCCTGCCACACAGGCCATCGTCCTTCAGGCCATGGAGGAGGGATTAATCCAGGCCTTCATCGAGGCGGGCGCGGCGGTGTCCACCCCCACCTGCGGCCCCTGCCTGGGCGGGCACATGGGGGTGATGGCTGAGGGGGAGCGCACCGTGTCCACCACCAACCGCAACTTCGTGGGCCGCATGGGCCACACCACCTCAGAGATTATTTTGGCCTCCCCCGCCGTGGCCGCCGCCTCCGCCATCGCCGGGTGCGTGGCCGACCCGAGGAAGTGAGGCTGCTGTGCGGGATTTGACCGAGGATGTAGTCAACACCGCAAACAACTTCGTCCAGAACATGCAGCAGTATTTTGATACTCCGCTGGATTATTCCGTCGAGAGCCTGGCGGAGATCGACGAGATGCTGGATGGGCTTGGGAAGCGGCGTGAGGAATTAAAGAAGGAGGCTTTTTTCGACCTCTACTCCATGACAGGCTGTTATGTATTTGAAGTGGCCCGCCGGAATTACGGCGGGGAGTACTTCTGGATCGAGGAGGAACAGCAGCCCGGTTTGGCGGCGGGGCACCCGGATTTCCTTGTGGTCATCAAGGTATGGGAGAAGGTCAAGGGCCGCCTGACTAAGGGGGAGGAGGACAACATCCCCTTTTATATCGCCGGATATCAGGAGCATATTGAGATCGGCAAAACAAAACCGGGTTACCATGTAATCATTGCGTAGGAAAGGAAAGGATACCATGAAAGTTTACAAATACGGCGCCAACGTGGATACCGATGTGATCATCCCGGCGCGGCACCTGAACGACCCCTCCCCGGCGGCGTTGGCAAGCCACTGCATGGAGGATATTGACGAAAAATTTGCCTCCACCGTAGAGGCGGGGGACATCATCGTGGCCGGGGCCAACTTTGGCTGCGGCTCCAGTCGGGAGCACGCCCCTCTGGCTATCAAATCCTGCGGGGTGAGGTGTGTGATTGCCCCCTCCTTCGCCCGCATCTTCTACCGCAACGCCATCAACATCGGCCTGCCCATTGTGGAGTGTCCCCAGGCCGCCGAGGAGATCAGGGCTGGAGAGCGGGTGGAGGTGGATTTTGCCAGCGGCGTAATCACCGATGTGACTACCGGAAAGACTTACCAGGCCGCGCCTTTCCCAGAGTTTATCAATGGAATTATTAAAAGCGGCGGTCTGCTCAACTCTCTGAAGGAACGAGGGGTGGCAAAGTAATGCCAGCTGTCGTCATTAGCATGGATTCCCGGAAGATGGTGAATCCCGATCTGGATATCCGTTACCTTCTGCCCGACCGCATCGAGGGTTGGTCAGAGGGTGCGGTCACCGACGATGGCTATGACTATGTGGACGAGGACGGCCACATTCTGGCGGTCTGGCTGGAGACGGAGGACGTGGAGCTCTGGTGGCCTAAGGTCGTGGAGCTGCTGAAGACGGAGCAGTTCATGGGCAACGACCTGTCCCAGTCTGCAATGGTGCTGATCTCTGAGGAGGCAGGCGCGAAGATAGAGAAATGTCGGCAGGTCTGGCCGGAAGGAAAGGAAGAGGTTTTATGAACTATAAAATTGCCCTCATCAAGGGCGACGGCATTGGCCCCGAAGTGGTGGGAGAGGCAGTCAAGGTGATGGACGCTATTGGCGAGAGGTTCGGCCATACCTTTGAATATACGGATGTTCTCATGGGCGGCTGCGCCGTCGATGCGGTGGGCAAGAGCTACCCAGACGGCACCGCTGAGAAGTGCAAGGCCTGCGACGCCGTGCTGCTGGGAGCGGTGGGAGGACCCAAATGGGGCCATTCCACTAATCCGGACAGGCGCCCAGAGACCGCTCTGCTGTCTATCCGCAAAGACCTGGAGCTGTATGCCAACCTGCGCCCCGCCGCCCTGCGGCCTGCTCTGGCGGAATCCTGCCCTTTGAAGAATGACGAGGGAATTGATCTGATAATCGTCCGGGAGCTCACCGGGGGCATCTATTTCGGAAAGCGGGAGCGTTATACCACTGAGGATCGGGGGGAAGAGGCTGCTGACCGAATGGCCTACTCCGAGAAGGAGATTGAGCGCATCGGCCGCCGGGCATTTGAGCTGGCCCGCCTGCGGAGGAAAAAGCTGGCCAGCGTGGACAAGGCCAATGTGCTGGAGACCTCCCGTCTGTGGCGGCAGGTGATGCACCGTCTGGCGGAGGAGTACAGCGATGTGCAGTACGAGGACGTGCTGGTGGACAACGCCGCCATGCAGCTGGTGCGAGACCCGGGACAGTTTGACGTGGTGGTTACCGAGAACATGTTCGGAGATATCCTCTCCGACGAGGCCTCTATGATTACCGGCTCTATTGGACTGCTGCCCTCCGCCTCTATTGGAGACGCCTCCCCCGGGCTGTATGAGCCCATCCACGGCTCTGCCCCCGACATCGCCGGCCAGGATAAGGCCAACCCCATTGCCACTATTCTGTCTGTGGCTATGATGTTCCGCTACTCCTTTGACCTGCCTGCCGAGGCCGAGGCCGTTGAGAGGGCGGTGGACGCCGTTCTCAACGAGGGCTGGCGTACCGCCGATATCGCCAAGTCCGGCGAGACTTCAGTAGGTACGGTTAAAATGGGCGAGCTGATCCGCGGAAAGCTGTAAGGTGCTGAAAACGAATGGAACCATAAAAAATCCCGGCCGAGAGGCCGGGATTTTTGACTTTACTTGTTGCTCCTTCTCCAGATTCCCATTTTCTGGGCGTCCTGGATAAGCTGTTCTCTGAACTGGGGGTCGGCGATGGAGATAATGGCCTCGGCCCGCTCCCAGGTGGACAGGCCTTTCAGATTAATCATGCCGTGCTCAGTGACGATGTACTGCACGCAGGACCGGGGATCAGTGGCGATAGAGCCGGGGGTGAGGGTGGGGACAATGCGGCTCTTCACAGCGCCGTCCTTGCCGGTGACGGTGGAGGACATACAGATGAAGCTCTTTCCGCCTTTGGACAGGTAAGCGCCCATAACGAAGTCCAGCTGGCCGCCGGTGCCTGAGATGTGCTTCAGACCGGCGGATTCAGCGTTGATCTGGCCGAAGAGGTCCATGTCGATGGCGTTGTTGATGGAGATGAAGTTATCCAGCTGGGCCAGCACCCGCACGTCGTTGGTGTAGTCCACCGGGGCGGCCATCACGGCGGGATTGCGGTTGACATAATCATAGAGCTTCTGAGTGCCGGCGGCAAAGGCGTAAACCTGGCGGCCTTTATCCAGGGCCTTGTTCCGGCCGGTGAGCTTGCCTGCCATTGCCATGTCCACAAAGCCGTCCACGTACATCTCGGTATGGACGCCCAAGTCCTTCAAATCGGACTGGGCAATCATAGAGCCCACAGTGTTGGGCATGCCGCCGATCCCCAACTGGAGGCATGCCCCATTTGGGATCTGTTCCACAATGAGCTTGGCCACGGCGCGGTCCACATCGGTGGGCTCACCGCCCCCGCCCAGCTGGGCCACGGCGGGATTGTCTCCCTCCACCACATAGTCCACGTCGGCGATGTTGATTTCACAGCCTGTCAAACCGTAGACCCATGGCATATTCCGGTTTACCTCCACGATGATAACCCTGGCCTTGTCCAACATATCGGCCAGGTGGGAGGCGGCCAGGGCGTAGCTGAAATTGCCGTGGCTGTCCATGGGGGTGACCTGAATCATGGCCACGTCCACCGAAACATTTTCACGGTAGAACCGGGGCAGTTCGGAGTAGCGCATAGGGGCGAAGAAGCCCATTCCCTTGCCGATGATCTTGCGGTCCACACCGCTGCAGTGCCAGGAGTTCCAGGTAAAGTGATCTCCGGCGTCGTCGGCCTTGGCGATCTCGGGCATCCACATGGTGACGCCGCCGCGCACCTTCACGTCGGTGAGCTCGTCCTTCCGGGCGGCCAGAGCCCTGTCCAGGGCAACAGGATGATTGGTGCACCACCCGTAATCCACCCAATCGCCGGAGTTGACGATTTTTACCGCCTTCTCCGGGGTGGTCAGCTTCTGCTGGTATAGGGCTTGGTAATCCATATTGATCTCCTCCATATGTATATTTTTATGCAGGGGCCGCCGTCCTCGGCGGCCCGTTTTCACAAAGACGAATCTATTTGGCAGACCGGCTCCCCAGACAGCCCCTGCGCATTACCGCTCGATATCCAGATAGTAGGGTTTCATCAGGCTGGCCTGTTCGGTGGAGTCCTTGGGCTGGTTTTTACGGGAAAGCGCAGAAGGGGTGCCCCGGGGTCGGTCCCGGCGTGGAGGTTTGGAAGAACTCTTCTGTTTCGGCGGCTGGGAGGCGGCATCCTGCTTTACAGGCTTTTGGTCCTTCGGAGCTGCGGGCTTCCGTTCCACCTTGGGCCTTTTAGGCCTGGATTGTTTAGCTTTTTGAGGTGCGGGTTGCTGTTTTTCCTGCTTTTTGGGTTTTTCCACCGGTCTGGGGAGGAGAGAGGACAGCAGAGACCTCTTAGGGGCAAGCAGTCGGGCGGTGGCGTCCATAATGGTATCGCTGTCCAGAGGATTGGGCCGATGAAATTCCGTGTTGGGCATGGAGTCTCCAGTGTCTAGGAGAGAACCGGGCCGCACCCCCCGCTTGGGAGGCGCTGAGGGAGCGGGCAGATAGTCGAAAGCCGGTTCTTCCTCACATTTGGGAACAGTGGGGCGGAGGACGACCTCCTCCGGGGCGGCGGAATTCCTCTTTTTCCGGCGGCGCTTCTTTCCGGCAGGGGACGGCAGGCTGGAGACTGGTTCCTGAGATTGATTTACAAACTTTTCTTTGGCCAGTTCCGCGGCTTTTCGGGCTTCCTCCCGCTGGCGGCGCAGTTCCCGGGCGGCCTGGCGGGCCTCCGCATCCTCCTCATTGATGATCTTGCCGTTCTTGTCCCGCTTGGGGGCCTGGAAGATCTGCATGGGGTAAGGGTGATCCTCTACCAGCGGGACTTTTTTGCCGATAAGCTTCTCAATGTCGCGGAGGAGGGGCTTCTCTCCGAAGTCACAGAAGGAGACGGCTTCGCCCCCACGGCCTGCCCGGCCGGTGCGGCCGATGCGGTGGACATAAGTCTCGGGCACCTCGGGCAGATTGTAGTTAAACACGTGAGACAGCTCTTCAATGTCCAGCCCGCGGGCGGCGATGTCAGTGGCAACCAGGCAGCGAATGCGCCCCGCCTTGAAGTCGGCCAAAGCCTGCTGGCGGGCGGTCTGGCTTTTGTTGCCGTGGATGGCGGCGGCGGAGATGCCGGCCTTGCCCAGATCGCGAGCCACCTTGTTGGCCCCGTGCTTGGTGCGGGTGAACACCAAAGCATTTTTAACCCGTTTGCCCTCCATCAGGTAGGCCAGCAGATTGGTCTTGTTTCCCTTGTCCACCAGGTAGACCCTCTGGCGGATGACCTCCACGGGGGAGGAGATGGGGTCCACTGCCACTTTGGCGGGGTTTTTCAGCAGAGAGTTTACCAGATCGGTGATCTCAGGGGGCATGGTGGCGGAGAAGAACAGGGTCTGCTTTTTTGGGGGCAGCCACTTTAAAATTTTGCGCACGTCGTGGATAAAGCCCATGTCCAGCATCCGGTCGGCCTCGTCCAGGACAAAAATCTCCAAAGCGTCCAGGGAGACAAAGCCCTGGTCATGGAGGTCCATCAGCCGCCCCGGGGTGGCTACCAGAATATCAACGCCCCGTTTCAGGGCGTCCACCTGAGGATTCTGCCCCACTCCGCCGAAAATGACAGCGTGGCGCAGCTTGAGATATCTGCCGTAGGCCTGGAAGCTCTCGCCGATCTGAATGGCCAGTTCCCGGGTAGGGGTGAGGATCAGAGCCCGGATGGGGCGTTTGGGACCTGATTTGGCCTCCAGGCGCTGCAGAATAGGGGTGGCGAAGGCACAGGTCTTGCCGGTGCCCGTCTGGGCGCAGCCCAGCACATCCCGCCCGGCCAGGGCGGGGGGGATGGCTTTCTCCTGAATAGGAGAGGGGCGTTTGTAGCCCTGTTCCTCCAGGGCCTTCAAAATGGGGGCGTTCAGCCCCAGGTCTTTAAATGTCATAGGATAGAATTCTTCCCTTTCTCTTTCGTGCCGGAGCGCTTCTCCGGCGCGGCCCGCGTTTTTGTACCCTGCGGGCTGGGGCGTTATCTGCCGTAGGCCCGCAGTTGATCTGTAACCAGCCGGGCGGTCTGGAGCAGCTCCTGTCCCGGGGAACAGTCCACTGTCAGGTCGGCATATTTGCGGTAAAGGGGTTCCCGGTAGGCCATTACGTCAGCGAGGGTTTGACCCGGCTCCATGGCGATTCCCCGGGTGGAGAGATTCTGGACCCGCCGCTCCAGTTCCTTCAGGGGGACCCGGAGATAAACCACAGGGCCCATCCGTTTGAGATGGAGGGCCGCCCCCTCCCGGCACACGGCGCTGCCTCCGGGGGCGATAACCGTGCGGCGGCAGTTCAAACTGAGCACCGCCGCCTCCTCCACGTCAAGAAAGGCCGCCGTGCCCCGGCTGTCCAGAATTTCCTGGAGCAGGGCCCCCTCCCGCTCCTGAATGAGCAGGTCCACATCCAGAAATTGAAAGCCCAGCAGCTTGGCCAGTAATACGCCCACGGTGCTTTTTCCGGAGCCCGGCATACCAATTAGGGTGACGTTATCCAAAAAGTTCCCAGCCTTTACATACAAATTTATTTTATAGTATAACACAGGCGAAAGAAAAAGAAAAGAGGGAACCGGATGAATCCCTTTTACCTTTCGTGTTGCTGACAGAGAACTCCGACAATTGCAGCAAATACAGTGATATGGTAAGATAAGAATGTGATAAAAATTTTTGGAGAGGGAGCAGTATGATTTTATTGATAGCAGGAGCATCGCATACAGGGAAAACCGCACTGGCGCAAAGACTTCTTGAAAAATATAAATACCCATATCTTTCGATTGACCATCTGAAAATGGGACTGATCCGGAGCAAAAATACAATGCTTACTCCGATGAGTGATGATACAGCATTAACGTCTTATTTATGGCCTATCATAAGAGAAATAATAAAAACCGCAATTGAAAACCAACAAAATCTTATCATTGAGGGCTGCTACATTCCTTTTAATTGGGCGGAAGATTTTGGAGAAAATTATATTCGATATATCAAATACCGTTGCCTGGTAATGAGTGAATCGTACATACGGCGCAATTATCACGATATACAGACGAACGCTTGCACAGTAGAAGCGAGGTGTGATGATTCAGACTGTACAATGGAGTCCTTAATTCATGATAATGCGAAAATTTTAAAAATGTGCCGGCAATATGGTGTAGACTACTTTTTGATTGACGGCACTTATCCAATTGATTCATTGATACAGATGTTTTAGCTTGTGTATTATAACGAAGAACTATGAAAGTTGGGCATTGGCAACACGAAAGGTAAAAAGGAAGCGGATGAAAAGAAGATGACAAACCGGGAGGGAAGTGATACAATCCCCCATAGATTGAGTTTAGGAGAGAGCGGCATGGATTTATTGGCGGCCCTTGGGGTGTTTTTAGCCTGTGTGGCTGGGTGTATGGCGGGAGGATACTCTCTGGCCTGGGCTCTGCTGGCGGGCTTTGTCTGTTTTTTTATGGTAGGGGTGCGCCGGGGGACCTCGGCTCCCGCGCTGCTGAAGATGGCGGTGGAAGGGATGACCACCTCTGTGAAGGTGATCCGCATCCTGCTGCTGCTGGGTTTGCTCACCGCCCTGTGGCGGGCAGGGGGGACGGTGGCTTTCTTTGTCTGGTGCGGCGTCCGGATTATCACGCCCAGCACCTTTGTACTGGTGGCCTTCGGACTGTCCGCAGTGTTCAGCCTGGCTTTCGGAAGCTCCTTTGGCGTGGCGGGGACGGCGGGGATTATCCTGATGACTATCGCACGCGGGGGAGGAGCTAATCTGGCGGTGACGGCGGGAGCTATTATGTCGGGAATCTATTTTGGAGAGCGGCTGTCTCCGGCTTCCTCCTCGGTGACGCTGGTGTCGGCGGTGACCGGGGTGGATCAGCACGACTTCCAGATGCGGATGTGGCGGACCACCCCCGTTCCGCTGCTCCTCACCCTGATTCTCTATGGGGTGCTCTCTGTCCTGTATCCGATTCGGGAGGTGGACGCCCAGGTTATCTCCGCCCTGGAGGAGGGCTTTTCCCTTACCTGGCACACCGCCCTGCCCGCCGCCGCCCTGCTGATCCTACCCTGGCTGAAAGTGAGCGCCATAGCCTCCATTGCGGTGAGCTGTGTGCTGTCGGCCGGGTGCGCTCTGCTGATCCAGCATATCCCGGCAGGGGAGCTGCTCCGGGCCTGTGTACTGGGCTACCGGCCCGCCCTGCCCGTCCTGGCAGAGCTGATGTCCGGGGGCGGGTTGATCTCTATGGCCGGGGTGGTGGTGATCGTGGTTTTGTCCTGCGCCTATTCCGGGATGTTCAGCGGTACCGGCCTGCTCACCCCGGTGACCGATCGGATGGGGAGGCTGGTGGAGCGCTTCGGCCTGTTCGGAGTCCATGTAGCGGCCTCTTTCGGGTGCTGTGCGCTGTTCTGCAATCAGACAGTGGCCATTGTGATGAACGCCCAGCTGCTGGGAGAGGAGTACCGCAGGCGGGGACTGCCTGCCATGGAGCTGGCGGAGAACATCGGCAACTCCACTGTCAACCTGGCCGGGCTGGTGCCTTGGGCCATAGCGGCCAGTGTCCCCCTGACGGCGCTGGAGGCGGGGATAGAGGCCCTGCCCCTGTCCTTCTACTTATATCTTCTCCCCCTGTGGTGCTGGCTCCGGTCTCCAGGGCGGGAAAAGGCGGAAAATGGGAGTCAAGCGTAAATATTCCAAAAAGCAGTTGAGTTTTTTGGAAATCTGTTATATAATTGATAATAATACCCATTACCCGTGTGCCACCGGGCGCGGCCCGGTCACGGCCCTTTGGGGAGAGAAGGGCCAAAAAACTAAAGGAGAAAATATGAAATTCCATATTGTCAGTGACAGTTCCTGTGATTTGGGACGGGAGGAGACGGAGCATCTGGGCGTATCTATGGTGTCCTTCTATGTGGCCATTGGGGACGAGACCTATTACCGGGAGGAGCAGGATATCTCCACCCGGGAGTTTTACCGGCGGATGGCGGATGCGCCCGGCGTATTTCCTAAAACCTCCATGCCCACCATGGACGACTATCTGGAGGCCTTCCGCCCTGCGGCGGCTCGGGGCCTGCCCATCCTGTGCATTTGCCTTAACGCCCGGTTCAGCGGCTCTTACCAGTCGGCGCTCAACGCTGCGGAGGAGCTGCGGGAGGAGTATCCCCAGGCCCGGGTGGAGGTGATGGATTCGACCCTTGCCACAGTGCTCCAGGGGCTGTTTGTGATGGAGGCGGCCGCCCTGCGGGACGCGGGCTGCACTTTGGAGGAGGCGGTGGAGCGATTGAAGGCGATTCGCTCCACCGGACGCATTTTCTTCACGACCAGCGACCTGGAGTACCTGCGGCGCGGCGGTCGGATCGGCCGTGCCGCGGCGGCCACCGGGACCCTGCTGAAGGTGAAGCCCCTTATCGGTTATAAGGACGCGGAGTTGATCTCCGACGGAATTGCCCAGGGGAGAAAGAAGTCGCTAATCAAGGTGCGGGAGCTGTTTTTCCGCTATCTGCAGCGGGAAAAGATTGACCTGACGGACTGGCGGGTGGCCACCGGCTTCGGCCTGGATGGGGAGGAGCACCGGGTGTTCGCCCAGGAGATATATCAGGGACTGCTGGCCCTGGGCTGTGACCGGCCGGAAGTCAGGCACCCCTATCAGATCGGAGTGACTATCGGGGTCCACACCGGACCCACCCCTATCGGCGTGGGTCTGCTGCGCCGGGCCTGACAGCATATCCGCGGCCCCCGGCCTTTTTGAAGGCCGGGGGTTCGCTGTATCTCGATTCTGTTACAAGAAATCAGCCAAATTGAGGGGGAATTGTAACGATTTTGTCACTTGAAATTTATCCGAAATGTGCTATCCTGATTAGGAAAGATTTCGACAGAAACTGCGGGGAGGAGGTGAGCTTTCATGTCAGGGAATTACCGGGGAAAACACGTTTTACAGAACGGGCGGAACATCCTGCTCTGGGCTGTCGGGGCTGCTGCGGTGCTGGCCCTGATCATGACGGTGGTATTCTCCATTCGGGCGGGGGGCACGCCCCAGGGGCCCGGCGGCCAGAGCAGTGAGCCCCCGATGGGGACCTCCTCCTCTGAGATTGATTCTGCTATTTCCAGTATGGGTTCCTCCTCCGGCAGCGCCCAGCCTCCGCCGGACGTGGCTGTAGACCCGCCGGAGGCCGTCCCCTATGACTTTTCTCAGCCTGTTCCCCAACGGGAGGCGGTGGAGAACGGCTACTTTGATGACGCGGCCTTTGTGGGTGACTCCCGTACCGACGGTTTGATGTTATACAGCGGTATCGGTACCGGCAGGAACCTGACCTCCAACGGGTTGTCCATCTTCAAGCTGGCGGAGAAGAAAGCGCTGAAGATTGACGGAAAAAAATATACCCTGCTGGAGGCGCTGGCCCTGGAGGAGTACGGCAAGGTTTATCTCTCTCTTGGAGTGAATGAGCTGGGTATCCACAACGACAAGGGCTTTTATAACAGCTACTGTGCTGCCATTGATGAGATTCGCAAGGTCCAGCCCAATGCGGTCATCTATATTCAGGGGCTGATTCCCCTGAATGAGCAGCAGATCGAGGAGTACAACGGCAATAAATACAACCTGACCAATGAACATCTGCGGGTGTACAACGATCTGATGCGGCAGGCGGCGGAGGAGAAGCAGGTGGTATATCTGGACCTGTATACGGAGTTTGCCGACGAGAACGGCGCCCTGCCCGAGGGGGTCAGCCGGGACGGCGTTCATCTGGTGAAGGACGCCTGCAAGCGGTGGCTGGAGTATCTGAAAACTCACACGGTAGAGTTTGACGAGTTGTATCCGGACGGACTGCCTGGAGCGGCGGAGCCGGACATATCAACTGAGGATGGAAGTGTGCAAGGATGAAAAAACTGCTGACGTTTACGCTGGCCCTGGCGCTGTCTCTGGGGCTGACCGCCTGCGGCAGGGAACAGAATGATGCGCCGCCCCTGTACGGGACTTCTCACGTAAAGGCCATGGCGGATGCCGGAGCCTTCTCCGAGGAGCTGGAGGAGCTGGACGGCGACACCGCCTTTCTGCTGTATAAGCTGGCTGACTGCGGCCTGGAGCGGGAGGACCTGAAGGACTGCGCCGTGCTGCGCTCCGCCGGCGCCACCTGCGAGGAAGGGGCGGTGCTGGTGTTTGCCGGCGCTGACGAGGCCGAGGCGGCGGAGAGAGCTCTGAAGGATTACATACAGAGCCAGATTGACGCCAACACCGATTACCGCCCCGCCGAGATTCCCAAGCTGGAGGAGGCCCTGGTGGACCGGCGGGGGGAGACCCTCCTGCTGGCGGTGGCCAATGACCTGGAGGCCGCAAAAAAAGCGGTGGAATGACCGACGGAACGCCGGGAGTTTTTGCAGCGGCCTGGCGGAGGTGACTTTGAACGGAAAGAGTCTCTTTATCGACAAGACAGGCCAAGAGTTGCGCTTCAATATGATGGGGCAGGGGATGTCTCTGACGGCCTCGCGGCGGTAAAGCAGGGGGAGAAATGGGGCTCGGGCGCCGTCTCCGGCGGAACGGCGCCCGAGCCCCAGTCGGCTCCCGCTCCGCAGCCCGAACAGCCGGTTGATCCCAAGCCCACCACCCCGCCCGCGGAGGCCAAAACCGCCGCTCCCACCAACGACAAGCTGGCGGTGAACGGGGTGGAGCAGACCCCCACGGTGTACAAGATCGGCGACAGCAACTACTTCAAGCTGCGGGACCTGGGCAAGGCGCTGGACTTCTACGTGGGCTGGAGCGCCGACCAGGGCGTGTACATCGAGACCGACAAGCCCTATTCCTGAATCAGAAAAACCCGGCCGCTGGCCGGGTTTTTCTTATATCTGGCAGTAATCGCAGGGCTCGTCCACCGTGACGGTGTACTTCTCCAGCAGGGCCACCGGGTGGTAGGACAGCTTGCTGGTGCGCAGGCCCGGATCCCCGGTGTCGTCCTCCCGGTTGATGAAGGAGACTGTCCCCTCCTGGGCGAACTGCTGGGCGAACTGGGCCACCAGCATCTGATAGCAGCCCTCATAGTCCCGATCGGCCTTCTCGATGTGGGTAAACAGGGTGTCGCCGATGATCTCCCCCAGGGAGAAGCCCACGATCCGGCCCTCCACCAGCAGCACGCCTCCCAGCAGATCATAGGTCTGGTAGTTGTCCAGCACCTCGTGGGTCTTGGCGATGTCCTCGTGAAAGGTGGCCGCCCCCTTGTCCCACCGGGCGGCGTAGCCGTCCAGAAAGGCCTTGACGGCGGGGATGTCCTCAGAGGCGATGGGCCGAAAGGCCCAGCTGCCATAGGTCTTTAAGAACTTGTTCACGTGGTTGCGCTGTCCGCTGAGCTTTTTTCCCCGGAAATATTTCAGGTCCTCCGCCCGGTAGAGGTAATCAAAATTGTCCCGCTCCCCCACGGCGGTGCTGGCGGGGAAGAACTCCTGGAGCTGCTCCAGCTCGTCCTTGGGGACGGGGTAGAAGGAGATGGGCATGCTCCGCCGGCAGCAGTAGTCGGCGATCTGCCTGAAGTGCTCCAGGCGGCCGCCCCCCAGAGGCAGGGTGAAGGTGGCGCCCAGGCCGGGGTAATCCACCTTGAAATAGAGAGAGCCGTCGTAGACAGCCCACTCGGTCTTATAGATGTCCCGCCAGATAAAGACGGTGCCGGGGGTGGTGTCGCAGATGCGGCTGCGGCTGTAGCCGAAGAATTGCCGCAGGCGGGGCAGATCCTCCAGCCGGAGGGGATGGAAATCCAACATATATTCAAATCCTTTTGATTTGAAATTCCCCGCCGCAGGCGGGGAATTTCAGTATTTTACTTCATTATATCCGATAATCGCCCATAATACCAGCCCGTGACCCCATCTTTTTTGCACAAAAAACCGGCGCTGGTTTTTCTTACCACCGTCAAAACATCTCCGGGGGACACATTCAGGCGGTAGTCGGTGGAGTCCTCGCACTCCAGTCCCCGGGGGCCCTGACGCAGAAATTCATTGAGGATATAAAGCTCCCGGCCGGTCTCCCAGTGGCGGCACAGAGACAGCTCACCGCCCTTCTCCAGCAGTTCCAGGGCGGACCGGCCCCAGCGGATGTTCACTGTGTCGGAGTTGGCCTCCTGTCCGTCCAGGGCCACGGCGGTGGGCAGGCCGTCCCAAGCGGTCCAGGCAAAATCCCCGCTGTCCTCTGAGGGGAGGATAAGAGCGTTGAGCTGGCCGTCCAGCTTGAGGACACAGCCGCCGTCGATAGAGATAATTTTCCGTTCCCGGTCGATGATAGGGGCGGCGGAGGGGATGTGCTCGTCGTAGAGGGTGACCGGCCAGTGGCCCACGACGACCCACTTGGGGAAGGCGCGCCCCTGGCCGAGAAAGTTGTCGTTTTTCATGCAGCCCCATCGGTTCAGTTTCTCCATCCCCTCCAGGGAGGGGACGCCCCCATGGACAAAGACCAGATGGTCCGTCTCCAGAATGGTGGGCATGGCCCTGAGCCAGGCCCACTCCGCCGGAAAGGCGGAACGCAGGTCGGTCCGCAGCCGGGGCAGGTCGTCCCATTGCTCAAAGCCTCCCTCCCGGGCCAACTGCCGGAGGGTGGACTCGGGGTGCCGGGGGAGGTAGGAGGCGAAAAAACGCTGGTCCAGCTCATCGCTCTCAAAGAAGCGCAGCACCAGCCCGTCGCAGTTGCCGCAGACGGGGTACAGAGTGCGGGTTTGGGACAGCTCCATCAGATGACGCAGCAGGGGCAGGCTGTCCCTGCCCTTTTCCAGCATATCCCCCAGCAGGATAAGAATGTCCTCGGGCGTAAGCCTGATTTTGTCCATCAGGGCCTGAAAAAAGGGGAGATTGCCGTGGATGTCGCTGACGGCAATAATTCTCCGGCCCGGGGCGAAGCGGGGACGGGCCACGACGGCCTTATCCATAGGGGGCCTCCTTTCGAAAAGATAGGCTACTTACTCTCCCGGGCGGGGAGCAGCGGCTGAAGGGAGACGTGCAGAACGGCAGGGGAGTGGGGAAACTGCCGGATAAAGGCCCGGGTAATCCGGGTACAGATCATCTGCCCGTTCTCATAGGTGGCCTGGGGGAGCAGCAGAGCGAACTGAGAGGCGCTGCACCGGGTGGCGGCGTCGCCCCGGCGCAGATGCCGGCGGATGACGTCCTGAAGGTGGTCCATAACCCGGTTCAGGCTGTGCCGAGGAAGGGAGGTATCTTTGGCTGACTGGACGGAGATGAGGGCGATATGGAGAGGGTCGCCGCTCCGTGCGGCCATCCGGGCCATGGAGTGGCAGACGATGCGGAAAAAATCGTAGTCGCACAGCAGGGCGCCGGGGTGAGGGGGCTCCTGGAGGCGCTCCAGCAGGGTGACAGGGGAGACGGCCCTGGGGTCACGGCGGCTCTGGGCTCTGCGGTACAGATCCCTCAGGCTGTCAGAGGGCATAACTCCCCGTCTGACCAGCAGCCGTTCCTGAAAGTCCTCGTAGGTCCGGGCGGCCTCCCTGTGCCGGTCCAGCCGGAGCAGAGTCTCAATACGCCATCGGCACAGATCCTCGCGGCAGGGCTCCAGGGTAAAAACTATGCCGGCCAGCTCCGCTGCCTCCGGAATCCGGCCCTGGGCATCCAGCAGAGGGAGAACCTTCAGTGCGGTCTGGAGATATATGCCATGCAGATCAGCGGCGGTGGCAGCCACCCAGGGATGGCCGCTGAGGGCGGGGAGGAAATCGCCCCGGTACAGCTTCAGCGCCCGGCTCCACAGCTCCAGCCGTCCCTCCTCATCTGGGGCGGCCTCTCCCGACTGCACCAGGTGGGAAAACTCCTCTGTATCCAGCGTGATGGGCTGGTCCGGATTCCATTGGCAGCAACCTTGCCGGCTGAAGATTAAAGTCCTGCCGGCACCCTCGCTCAGCTGATCCAGACAGCCCCTGGCCCGGTGAAGGAGAGCCTTCAGGGAGTTGAGAGAGCCAGGGCTGACAGACCTGCCCTGCCAGATCAATCCCACAAGCTCCTCATAGGGGACGAGACGGGGACGCTCCCGTATCAGGCAGGCCAGTAGCAGACAGAGCTTTTGAGGGCGGCTGCCAAAGGACAGCTCCGCGCCGCCACGGCAGATGGAAAAGCCGCCGAGCATTTGGATGTTCAAAGGGGTAGGCGTCACGAGAATACCACCTTTCTGTACCAATACCGCCGGCAGGCGGGGAACGGTTTAAATCTCAATGGTGGTGGCATGAGGCAGGCGGGACTGGGTGTAAAGAATAACGCTGTCCCCCTCCTTGAGTATCAGGTCACCGTTGGGAATCAGGACATTCCCTTTTCGCCGCACCATGACGATGATGGTCTGGCGGGAGATATCCAGGTCCCGGATGCGCTGCCCGTTCCAGGGATTCTGGCGGCGCAGGATCATCTCCTTCAGGTCGATGTGCCGGTCGTCCCCCAGGGACCTGGCGCCCAGAACCAGAATGTCGCCGGCGCGCAGCTCTACACCACCCCGGGGTACCACAATCTGCCTGTCCCGCTGGATAGCGGCTACGATAATGCCGGAGGGCAGCCCCAGCGCCTGAATGGTCCGGCCGGCCCAGGAGTCCTTCTGGGACAGATTGACCTTGATAAAGTGAACGTCGGACTCATTGGCGTACTCGCTGAGCCGCTTGATCCGGGAGTACTGGTCCACGAAACCGGCGGAGATAATGCCGGTGGGGATAGCTACCATTCCTACCCCCAGGAAAGTGATGACGATGCCGAACAGCTTGCCTGTGGTGGTGATGGGATAAATATCTCCATAGCCCACAGTGAGCAGGGTGGACACCGACCACCAGATGCCGGAGAAAGCGTTGGTGAATACCTCTGGCTGGGCCTCGTGCTCCAGGCTGTACATGCACAGGCTGGAGGCCAGCATCAGCACCAGGATAATGAATACGGAGGACATCAGCTGCTGCCTCTTGCTGGCGATAACCTGGGTGATGACATTGAGAGAGTCGTAATAGGCGTTGATGCGGAACAGACGGAAGATGCGTACCACCCGGAACATCCGGAAGGCCACCGCTCCGGAGGGAAAGAAGATGGGCAGGTAGTAGGGCAGGAAGGAGAGCAGGTCCACCAGCCCGCTGAAGGAGCGTATGTACGTCATGACAGCTCGGGGCTCAGGCAGCTTGGGGTACAAAAAGCGGGCCGTCCAAAGACGCAGACAGTAATCCACCGCGAAAAAGGCCACGGTGACCGCCTCGACGGAAAGAATCGCTCCGCCGAAGTCTGCCCGGAAATTTTCAAAGGTATACAGGATGCTGGCAGCCAGGTTGACGACGATAGCCAGGGAGTTGACCAGGTCGTAAAGGCGGCTGAACCGGTCCTCGGAGGCCCCCACCTCCACAATGTTGAATACCCGGCGCCGGCGGGCCAGCCATAGGTTGCGATCAGCCATAAGAACCTCCCAGATCCGGTCTTTTCTTGTTCTGTAGAATATGCCGCGATGGCAGGATAATCGGGGCTGTGTCAACCTCAATTATAATCGAAATGCCGCTCTATTACAAGGGGAGGTTTTACACAGCGACGTATCGGGGACCGCGGCGCTTTTATTTTTCCGTCACAATCATGTTGGGCCACCGGCGCTCCATAAAGCTGTCGCCGTACTGCCGGTCGATGAACTCCTCGAAGGCGTTGGCGGGCTCGGGCCGGACCGCCCGGGCGCTGTGCCGCAGCATGGCCGCGCAGGTGAGCAGACCGTTACACACCATGATGAACACCACAACCCAGGTCATAATCTTGCCGGCCAAGGCGGGAAAGCCCTCAATCAGTCTGGACATTTTGGGGTAGATGATCTTGATCCAGAATACCGCCAGCACTCCCCAGAAGAAGCAGAACAGCACGTTGGTCCGTCCGCCGATGTTCAGGGGCATATGGCTGTAGTCCCAAAAGACGGTGCCGAATACCAGCTCGGTAAACACGCTGCACATGTATTCATAGGTTCCACCAATGAAAAAGCCGGCGGCAAAGACAAAAAAGGAATCCCGATGGGCCAGCCGCTGGAGGGTAACGGTGAGCACCACTGCCCCCAGTCCCCAGACGAAGCTGAAGGGGCCGTAGAGCACGCTGGACCGGCTCATCCACTGGCCGTTCACCAGGCCGCACCAGAAGGTTTCGATAATGTCTCCCAGCAGGGCGGAGGTGAGAAACACCCACACAAGCTTGTCCAGACAAACTCCCTTGGCGAAGATGTAGGCCCCCTGTTCCTCCGGGGTCATTTCCCGGATGCCGGGGTAGGCTTTCTGGAGCCGGCGCCACACGGCGGCGGTCATCTTTCCGGCAATCCGGCCCTCGCTGCTGCGGGCCTCCCGGCGCTCATAGGCCCGGGCACCCCCGGTGTGAAGAGTGTAAAGCACCCCTGCGAAGTCCGCCATCATCAGGATGAAGAGGACCAACACGGCGGCGGTTTTGAACGGCCGGGGAATCAGGGTTGTCAGCCCCAGCAGAAGGGGGTGCACCACCAGGTAGGTCACATAAAAGACGGCGGATACCGCCGCAGAGGAGATCAGTCCACCCAAGCTGCCTCCCAGTGCCCGACTGCGCTCCCCGCCCCAGTTTACCTTGGGGCCGAGCCGCCGGTTTAAGTAATCGGCAAAGCTCTCCGATACCGAGACAATGGCCATTGTAAAGAAAAACTGTATTACATACCGCCCGGCCAGAGCAGGCAGGGTAAGGATCATCAGGTCGAAGGCCGCACCGTAGGACAGCAGGAAGGGAGTGGTGAGAAAGCCCCGGTTGCAGAACTTCCGTCTGGTGACGGCGTAGTACAGCACCTCGGTACACCAGCCCAAAAAGGAGTAAATGAGTAAATAGAGCGCCAGGTCCAGCCAGTTCATAGTATGCCGCCTTTCTTTTTCTGGGATATAGAAGGATCTCTCCGGTCCTGCCCGGCCCGGCGGGCTGCCGGCGTTCGGCGATGAGAGTTAGCTTGCGGGATGAAGTAAGACGGTCTGGGATAAGAGAAATATAAAGCAGGACGTGGAGCATGCCCGCACCCCACGCCCTTATGCGGGAGCACACCCTTCCGCACGTCAGTATAGCTGCTATTATAGCGGCTTTTCCGGTGATTATCAAGAGCTGTTTTAGGCTTGCGCCGGAATACAGAGGGTCAGAATGTCCAAATTCAGCCGGCAAAGAAATTGGTCAAATTAAACAATTTTTAAGAAAAATTTTTTGCATAATGCACAATATATACCCTGCAGTGAAATTTTGCTTGCTTTTTAAAGCGATTTGTCTTAATCTATTAATCAAGGCAAATGGGATGATGTGCGTGGTTTTTCTGCGGGCGATATTCCATTTTGACTATTCATACAAAAGGAGAATAACTATGAAAAAGACTCTTGCGCTGGCTCTCGCTCTCGCGATGGTTCTGGGTCTGGCCGCCTGCGGCGGCGGCGACAAGCCCCAGCAGCCCTCCAACCCCGGATCCAATGCCGGCACCTCCGCGAATCAGCCCACCGGAACCCCTGAAAACATCGCCAATAAGGACAAGCCCCTGGTCTGGTTCAACCGTCAGCCCTCCAACAGCTCCACCGGCGAGCTGGACATGGACGCCCTGAACTTCAACAAGGACACCTACTATGTGGGCTTCGACGCCAACCAGGGCGCTGAGCTCCAGGGCCAGATGATTCTGGACTACATCACCGCCAATATCGACTCCATCGACCGCAACGGCGACGGCGTTATCGGTTACGTGCTGGCCATCGGCGACATCGGCCACAACGACTCCATCGCCCGTACCCGGGGCGTCCGCAAGGCTCTGGACACCGCCATTGAAGAGGGCGGCAACATCAAGAGCGACGCCGTGGGCATCAATGCTGACGGCTCCGCTACCGCCGTCAAGGACGGCAAGCTGACCATCGGCGGCAAGGAGTATACCGTCCGTGAGCTGGCCTCTCAGGAGATGAAGAACTCTGCCGGCGCCACCTGGGACGCCGCCACCGCCGGCAACACCATCGGCACCTGGGTCTCCACCTTCGGCGACCAGATCGACGTTGTTGCCTCCAACAATGACGGCATGGGCATGGCTATGTTCAACGCCTGGTCCAAGGAGAACAAGGTTCCCACCTTCGGCTATGACGCCAACGCCGACGCTGTCGCCGCCATCGCTGACGGCTACGGCGGAACCATCAGCCAGCACGCCGACGTGCAGGCCTACCTGACCCTGCGTGTGCTGCGCAACGCCCTGGACGGCGTGGACATCGACACCGGTATCGGCACCCCCGATGACGCCGGCAACGTGCTCAGCCCCGACGTGTTCAAGTATGTGGACGCCGAGCGTTCCTACTACGCCCTGAACGTGGCTGTCACCGCCGACAACTACAACGACTTCCTGGACGCCACCAAGCCCTACGCCCCCGTGGCCAACCAGCTGGACGCCACCGCTCACCCCACCAAGAACGTTTGGCTGAATATCTACAACTCGGCCGATAACTTCCTCAGCGCCACTTATCAGCCCCTGCTGCAGAACTATGACGATATCCTGAACCTGAACGTGGAATACATCGGCGGCGACGGCCAGACCGAGGCCAACATTACCAACCGCCTGGGCAACCCCAGCCAGTATGACGCCTTCGCCATCAATATGGTGAAGACCGATAACTCCGCTTCCTACACCGCTCTGCTCAACCAGTAATCCGACTGGCGGGGCCGGGAAACCGTTTCCCCGCTGACAAGTAAATGACTCGCTATCAGGGAGAGGAAATTCTCCGTTCGGAGGAAACAGCCCTCCGTCCGGCGAAAATCCTCTCCCTGATGCACATTTTGAAGGAAAAACCGGCAGGATCAGAGCTTCTGAAACTGCCAATCTGCAGAACAGGAGAGACGAGAATGGCTGATGTAAAAGGCGAAGTCGTCCTGTCGATCCGGGGTATGAGCAAGTCATTCGGCAGGAACCGGGTGCTTGACCATATCAACCTGGATCTGAAGCGCGGAACCGTCATGGGCCTGATGGGCGAAAACGGGGCTGGCAAGTCCACCATGATGAAGTGCCTCTTCGGCACCTACCAAAAGGACGAGGGAAAGATTTATTTAAACGGAAAAGAAATCAGCTTTTCCGGTCCGAAGGATGCCCTGGAAAACGGAATTGCCATGGTCCACCAGGAGCTGAATCAGTGTCTGGAACGGAATGTCATGGACAATCTGTTTCTGGGCCGTTACCCCACCAACTCCGCGGGAATTGTGGATGAGGGGAACATGAAGAAGAAGGCGGCCGAGCTGTTCCGCAAGCTGGGGATGACGGTGAACCTGACTCAGCCCATGAGGAATATGTCCGTTTCCCAGCGGCAGATGTGTGAAATCGCCAAGGCGATTTCCTACAACTCCCAGGTGATTGTTCTGGACGAACCTACCTCCTCCCTGACGGTCCAGGAGGTGGAGAAGCTCTTTGAGATGATGCGGATGCTGAAGGCGCAGGGCATCTCGCTGATTTATATCTCCCACAAGATGGATGAAATTTTTGAAATCTGCGACGAAATTTCGGTCCTGCGGGACGGTAATCTGGTCATGACCAAGGCGGCCAAGGACACCAATATGAACGAACTGATCACCGCCATGGTGGGCCGCTCCCTGGAGAGCCGCTTCCCGCCTGTGGACAACACCCCGGGCGACCCCATTTTATCTATCCAGCACCTGTCCACCAAGTACGCGCCCCACCTCCAGGATATCTCCTTTGATGTGCGGGAGGGGGAGATCTTCGGCCTGTACGGCCTGGTAGGTGCCGGGCGCACCGAACTGCTGGAGACCATTTTCGGCGTGCGGACCCGGGCCTCAGGCCGAGTCTATTTCAAGAACCGGCTGATGAACTTCAACAGCGCCAAGGAGGCCATCGAGCATGGCTTTGCCATGATTACTGAGGAGCGCAAGGCAAATGGTCTGTTCCTCAAGTGCGACCTGACCTTCAATACTACCATTGCCAGTCTGGAACAGTATAAGTCCGGCCCGGCCCTGTCCACCCCCAAGATGGTAAAGGCAACCAGCAAGGAGATCAAGACCATGCGAACCAAGTGCATGGGCCCGGACGATATGATTACCAGCCTGTCCGGCGGCAACCAGCAGAAAGTCATCTTCGGTAAATGGCTGGAGCGGGAGCCCCAGATTTTTATGATGGATGAGCCCACCCGGGGCATCGACGTGGGCGCCAAGTACGAAATTTATGAGCTGATTATCAAGATGGCAAAGCTGGGGAAAACGATTATCGTCGTCTCCTCTGAGATGCCGGAGATTCTCGGCATTACCAACCGGATCGGCGTGATGTCCAACGGCTATCTGTCGGGCATCGTAAATACTGCAGAGACCGATCAGGAAGAGCTTTTGCGGCTCAGCGCGAAATATCTGTGAGGGGGGAAATTACGTATGGCAGATCAAACAAAAATTCTGACTGCGGAGCAGGAGAGCAAGCTCCGCCAGCCCATCGACGAATATGTCGGCGGTATCCAGGAGCAGATCAACGCCCTGCGCAAGGACGGAACGGACCGGGTTATTGAGATCCAAAGCACCCTGGATAACCTGAAACGGGACCGTATCTACACGGCCCAGGAGAAGGATGCCAGGCGGGCCCAGCTGCAGAAGGAGCTGGAGCAGGCCAAAAAGGTAGAGGCCCAGCACAAGGACGACGTTGCTAAGCTTATCGCCGATGCGGAGGGTTATCTCAAAGCCCACTTTGACCAGGACTACTACCAGGCGGTGGCGGCCAGCTGTGTCCAGGAGAAGGCCTGGGCCCAGGAGAAATACCAGGCTGCCGTAGAGCAGCTCAACAAGGATCATCAGGAGATGGTTGCCAAGCTGGCCGACGCCCAGGAGATCAAGGACGAGAAGTATGTCCATAAGAACCGGCTGTTCGACGCGAAGATGCAGCTGGCAAAGGACCTCCAGGATGCGAAGGACCGTCGGCACGCAGCCTTTGAGCACCAGTACCACCTGATCGATCTGCTGCGCATGTCCAAGTTCACCTTCGGCGAGACTGCGGCCCAGCGGTGGGAGAACTATAAGTACACATTTAATCTCCGGAATTTCCTGTTGCGCAACGGCCTGTATCTGGCCATCGCCGTGGTTTTCATCGCCATGTGTATCCTCGCCCCCACCGTTAAGAAGGTCGACCTGCTGACGATGAACAACATCCTGAACATTCTCCAGCAGGCCTCTCCCCGGATGTTCCTGGCTTTGGGCGTGGCCGGTCTTATCATGCTGGCCGGCACCGATCTGTCCATCGGCCGTATGATGGGCATGGGCATCACTGCCGCTACCATCGTGATGCATAAAGGCATCAACACCGGCGGTGTGTTCGGGCACATCTTCGATTTTACTGGCATGTCAGTGATTGCGCGGGTGTTCCTGGCTCTGGTGGTGTGTATTGTGTTGTGCACCATCTTCAGCACTGTTGCCGGTTTCTTTACCGCCAAATTTAAGATGCACCCCTTTATTTCCACGATGTCCACCATGCTGATGATTTTCGGCCTGGCCACCTACTCCACTAAAGGCGTGTCCTTCGGCGGCATCGAGTCTGATATCCAGGGCATGATTATGCCTAAGATCAAGCAGCTGGGCGGCTTCCCTACCATCATCCTGTGGGCGGTGGCGGCGGTAGCCATCGTGTGGTTCATCTGGAATAAAACCACCTTCGGCAAAAACCTGTACGCTGTGGGTGGAAATCCCGAGGCGGCCTCCGTCTCCGGTATCTCAGTGTTCTGGGTCACAGTGGGCGCGTTCGTCATGGCCGGAATCCTTTACGGTTTCGGCTCCTGGCTGGAGTGTATCCGGATGTCCGGCTCCGGTTCTGCGTCCTACGGGCAGGGCTGGGAGATGGATGCCATCGCGGCTTGCGTGGTGGGCGGTGTGTCTTTTACCGGCGGCATCGGTAAAATCTCCGGCGTGGTGACAGGTGTGTTCATCTTCACCGCCCTGACCTACTCCTTGACTACATTGGGCATTGATGCCAACCTGCAGTTCGTGATTTCCGGTATCATCATTTTGGTGGCAGTCATGCTGGACTGCCTGAAGTACGTCCAGAAAAAGTGATCGCTTTCGTCGCTTTTGATGTAAGAGAAGTCAGGGCCACCCGTATTACGGGTGGTCCTGACTTATGTGGTCTTCTGGTGACCTGTCGGCCCCGTGGAAAGCCTGGTGCACCGGGGCAGAGGGGGGTCATATGATATGGAGGAACTGATCCAGCGTTATGCCCAGAGGGTTGTTTGGAGACTGCTGGAAGAGCTGGTCAACCTGTTGATACAACGGGCGATTTGCCAGATAAAGGAACATTGCCACCCGTGTTGGGTCGCTGTTGATAACGGCCTGCGCCCCTCTAACTGTCGACAGGAGCTCTGCCGTTGTGGAGAGAAATTCGGTCCCGTATCCTATGGACTTATAGTGGGACGCATAGCCGGTGCTGTTTGAATTGGATTCCTCCAGATAGAAGTCGTCTATGAATTGCTGCCCGCGGCCGGGCTGGCCAAACAGGGAGGCAGCTTCATAGAGGAGCGCGTTGCCTGCATTGAACAAGCCAAATCGGATCAGGCCGTTTCCGCTGTGCAGGTTTCGGCTGATTACATTTTGAAAGTGCATCTCGGGGAATTTAATATTGTATCCCGGGCCGCCGGTTGGAGTATTCAGCTTAAAGCCGGCTAGACGGTTCCATCCGCTTTCCCGGTTGGGCTGGGTGGGATCGGAATGCCGGTAAAGGTAGTTGTGCAGGTTGGCGAAGTCGTTGACGCCCAGGTAATTTTCCAGGTGGTGCCCCTGCTCATGCATCACTTGGGAGGGTCCGGCTCCAAGACCGTACCACTGTAGTCCCCGGCCAAAAATATTATGTCGGGGAGCGGTCACGCCCCCAAAGGCCGTATCTTCTATATCGACGGGGGGCAGAATCCCTCCCCTTGGGAGCTGAGGGGCGAGCAGGTTGTTCATCCGTCCGATTCCGTCGTCGATTATAGCCTGATTGTTCCGTGCGCGGGGGCCCGCGATAGCATACCGGATTGGGCCTGCTCCAGCCGGGGCAGGCGCTTGGTTGATTAATGGAAGGAGGTTAACAGTCAGCAGCTGCGTCAGCAGTGTGTGCTGGGGCGTATTCTGTGGTGCGTTGAAATCCGCGCCGCGCTGGACGTTTGATTGCTGGTTATATGCATGCCTGACCTTATCCCGGAAAAAATCAATTTCCACATGGTTGCCTGCAGCCTGGATAGCCGCAGCGGCGTCGGCGGCGATGTTATTCGCCGTGGCCTGAGGCAGGCCGATATCGACAAGCTCCTGGGCAATATCCTGTACTGCATTCGCCGCATTCCTATTGTGAAGAATGTCATCCTGGTCCTGAAGAATCCGCACCCGGTTAACCAGTTGTGAAAACCGCTCTTCGGCCGTCTGACCCGGCGTCGGCACGCGCTGGCGCTGGACAACCGCTGCCTGGTCCTTCAGCGCCCCGGTGGAGACCGTCTCGTGTTCTGCCAGCCGCTCCAGACGGGCGTCCTCGTTTATCGAAAGGCCGCCCACCGTCCCGGTAGGAGCTGCCAGCCCCTGCTTCTGCTGGACCACGTGCGTCAATTCGTGACGCAGATGCTTTTCCTGCCCCGGTCCAATGTAGACCTGCTCCCCCAGCGTGTAGGCGAGCGCACCCAGCTTAGCGGGCTCGGAGGATTGATAATGTACCCGAACATGATCAAATGACAGCCCGCTGCGCTGCTCAAAATCCAGCTTCATCTGTATGGGAATGCCTGTCAGGTTCGGTTTTCCGGCGCTCTCCTTTCGTGCGTGCTTCTCCCGTAATACAGTTTCCATTTTTATCCCTGGCCTTTCGTAAGGTTGGTCCTACAATGACGGTTAACCATATTGGCGGCTGCGGTCCAGGACAAGTCTGGTACGTGCTGACCCGGAAGCCGAGCGCTCCTATTCTTTCGGCGGTTATATTTTACCATAAAAAAGGCGTTTGCGCCACCGTATAAAAACGACGGGCGCAGCGGAATTCCAGCAGAACAGACAGGGACCGTCCGGGAGACTGCGGTCCTAGCTTTTCCGGAGGCTGTTGTATCCCAGCAGTACGGCCCCGGCCGGCACCAGAAGATTCAGGAAGGCACAGGGGGCATACTCCAGAACTGGAACACCCAGTACGGTGGAAACGAACACGCCGCAGGCATTCCAGGGAATCAGGGGAGAGAAGGAGCAAGCTCCGCTGCCCAGAGAGAGACTCAGGTTCTCCGGGGGAATACCCTGCCGCTGGCAGGCCCCACTGAACATCTGGCCGGGAATTGCGATAGCCACATAGGAGTCAGGCAGAATGATGTTGACGATCAAGGTAGAGGCCGTCAGTGCGGCGGAAATGTCGCCGCTGCGCTTCAGCCTGGAAAGAAGGGGGCGCATCACGGCGGCAATAATCCCTGTCCGGTCCATCACGCCGCCCAACATCATAGCGGTCAGAGCCAGGCTGAGGGAGAAGTGCAGGGAGTCTATTCCACCGGTAGAAAGGATGGCGTCCACGGAGGGGCTGCCGGTCTGGCTGAGATAGCCGTAAAAGCAGCAGGACAATAGGTCGGCAGGCGCTTGCTTCTGAATCAGGACTGCCATAACGGCCGCACTGAAAATTCCGGTAAAGATACTGGGGATGGCGGGTACTTTGGCCAGGATACAGCCTAGCAGCAGGGCCAGGGGGAGCAAGGTCCACAGACCGATACGGAACTGGCCTTGAAGCAGCTGTGTCAACTCCTGTACCTGATGCCCCAGGTTGCCGCCGCCGACATACCGCAGACCCGCCAGCCAGTATAGGACGGCGGACAGGAGCAGACAAACCAGGTTCAGGGGAAGCGCGGTTTTTACGCTGCGTCGGATATCTACGCCGGACACGGCAGAGACCAGGGTGCTCATGTCGCTGACAGGGGATATCCGATCCCCCAGGTAGCTGCCGGAGACGATTGCGCCTGCGGCCAGGGGCAGAGGGACGCCCAGGACCCGGGCAATGCTGATAAGGGCGATACCGATGGTCCCTGCAGTGCCCCAGGAGCCCAGGGCCATGGAGATTACGGCGCACAGCAGCAGGCTTCCCACCAGGAAGGTGCGGGCGGAGAACATGCGAAGTCCGTAACAGATCAGTGCGGGCACCACCCCGGCGCTGATCCACACGCCAATCAGAACGCCGATAAGCAGCAGGATGGTGCAGGCCTCCAGGGACTTGGCCATGCCGTCCACCATTCCTGACTCCACCTCCTCCCAGCTGCTGCCGCAGGTCATGGCCACGGCGGCGGCGATGGCGGTGCCCAGAAGCATAGGGATGTGGGGCTCGGCGTGGAGGACGATAATCATATAGCCGGCAATTCCGGAGAAGGCCAGAAGCGTGAAAAGAGCGATGGAAAATGGGAGCGGTTTTTTTTCTTTCATATTATCACAATCCAAAGTAAATTTTAAAGGCAGGCGCGCCGCGGAGATACTCTCTGCGGCGCGCCCCGGTCACAATCTGTTTTTTCGATGGAGCTGTGTCGGTCTGGGAGAGTTGCAGCCATTACAGCTTGTAGGGCTCGTCCCACAGATGCAGCTTCTGGCCCAGGCCCATTTCGACCGCCTTGCGGTACACTTCGGTGCCCCAGGCGATGTCCTCAATGGGCAGGCCGCCCATGACAAAAATAATCTTCTCCTTTTTGTCTCTGCGGCCCTCTGCCTTGCCGGCAATGACATCCCCGATATTGGTCACATCGTCCCAACTCATCTCGCCTGCGTTGGCGTACTCCACGAAATAGCTGCTTAGGATGCCTACCGTGGTATGGAACTCGCCGATTCCTCGGCACTCTTCCTCCCATAGCTGGTGCATGATCTTGTTGTCAATAAATTTCCGGCTGTTTAAAAGGAACTGCTTGGGCAGCTTGACCTCGGCGGGCAGAGAGAGCAGCACACCGTCCTTCAGCCAGGCGTCGTCAATCTCAGGGGGCACTGCGCCGGAGGTTGCCACCGTTACCACATCTGCCTCGCGTACCGCCTGCTCAATGCTGCCGCACACCACAGCCTGGATATCGGGGCGGACCCGGCCGAGATACTCCACGATGCCCTGGGCGGCGGCAGGGAACAGGTCGTAGAGCTGGACCGTCTGAATGCCGGGGCGGGCGTCCAGAATGGCGGTCAGGCAGGTGCGGTTGATTACGCCGCAGCCGATGACCGCCGCCGTCCGTGCGTCCTCATTGGCAAGGCAGCGCGCTCCCACGCCGGGTACCGCTCCGGTTCGCATGGAGCTGATCAGATTGCCGCTCATGTAAGCGATGGGCGCGCCGGTATCCGGATCGTTCAGGCAGACCATCAGGATGGACCGGGGCAGGCCCTTCTTGATATTCTCACGGTTGGAGCCGTACCATTTTAATCCGGCCATATGGAATCGGCCGCCCAGATAGCCGGGCATGGCCATAAAACGGCGGTCGGGCCCCTCCACGGGCATGTTGGGGAAGGGGGAGGACTCGGGAGGGAACAGCTCGATACCGTGGCTGTTCCGGGCATAGCCGCCCATCAGGTAGTCGCCCTGTCCCATCAGGCCGAACATCTCCTCCATGACGTCGATACAATGGTGCATGTCCGTAACACCGGCCTTTACTACGTCGTCCTGGTTCAAATACAACAGATCAATTGCCATTTTACATTACCTCTCAGTCTTTCAACAAAAATATGCGGGTAGAAGCGGGGGATAAGAGCAGCCGGTCCACAGAGATCAATCACTCCGAATATCGTGGATCGCGCCACGCTGGTCCAACGGAATCTTGTACCACCATTTGAAGATTACGGATACGGCGATGCAAGCCGCGAACATGAGCAGCATCGCAGAGCCAAAGACTAGGCCGGTCCCATTGGTGAGCATATAGGGGCCCACCGCCCACATTACCATCTCTATAACAGTCTGGATAGACTCGGCAAAGGCGGTATCCGCCATAGTAGCGGATTCACTGTTGGGGTCGCAGATGCGCAGCAGCAGCATCCCGATGGCAAAGACACCGGTGGAGTAGCCGTAGACAAAGATGGAGCGTTCAAACCAGCTGTCCTTGTTCATCCGGGGGCCGAAGTAGTACACGGTGAGGAATACGATGATGCCACCGATCACCAGCATGATGGCCAGAGGAATGGCGTAAGCGACGATGACAGAAATTTTGATTTTAGCTACGCCAAAGAATACGATAAAGTCCGTACAGGTTCCGGCGATACGGTCGGTGATGCGGAAATCGATATACTCCTCGATCTTTCCCTTTTTCAGAAAGACCGAAAACACCAGGGCGAAAAGAAAGCCGATGGCGTACTCTGGAAGATAGACCCCGGTTTTTCCACCCAGCCAGTCGCAGAATACAATGCCCAGAACGGAGGGAATGAGGAGCAAGCCGAGATGCCAGCACAGGGGGTCCAGCGAGATGGTAGAGATGGTGCTGCGTCCGAAGATATCCCGATTTTCCCGTTTAACAAGCCCAGTGCGCAGATCGTCGGAAATCTGGCTGAAATCTTTGATATACTGGGTATAGCCCTTGACGGTGGCCCATTTGATAAAAGCCAGTCCGCCGAAGATGCCAGCCAGAATGCCGGCAGTTGCAAAGGTCATGGCGATATCCGTGGCGGCGGCGAAGCCCAGCTTTTCAAAGGTGGCGCCCACTGCGGCGGCTGTACCATGTCCCCCCATAAAGCCTGCAGCCAGGAGCAGGCCGAAGCGGTCGTCTACGCCCAGGTTGATTTTGGAAAGGACCAGACAGGTAACAATCACGGGGATGCTGAATTGCAGGGCAAAGGTTGCCAGCTTATAGAAAAAATAGCTGCCAATGCGTTCGCCCTCCACCTTGGTAAACTTGATGCCGGGCAGGCCGACAGAGGCAAAGACCAGCACCACCAGCACCCAGGTATAGTCGCCGGAAAACTCCGACCAAGACAGAACGCCCAGGAACTGGTCACCTAAAAACAGTGCGATAAACCCGGCAAGCAGGCTGGCGGGAATAAACAGTTTTTGAAACAGCTTGATCTTGGAACGGAGCAGCTGGCTGAACAGAATCAGCGCGGCCGCGATTGAAAAATCAGTGAAAATAGCTACCATTACATGCTCACACTCCTTTTGTATCAGGTTTGACGGATAGGTCGCTGCGCATCACTTCACTGATTGGCCAATCAATAAAAGCTCTCGGAACTTATATTCCGTTCATGGATCAAATTATACTATTTTAGCCTAAATGAGTCAATAAGTTCCGAGATAAGAACCGGACTTGCACACATATTTGTGAGAACTGAGAAGATAAACATTGAAAGAATTGGCTAAAACAACTAACTTTCAGCCTGATTGCTGCTAAATAGAGCTATAAATATTCCGAGTGCGGAATGTTTGCGACACTTGTTATTATGTGCTGATGAAAGAAAAAAACGCGAGGCCTGACACGGTGGCTGTCAGGTCTCGCGTTTACTTCAATATTTCGTTGGGCGCACCCGGGAGTGCGGGTTCAGTCCGTAATAATTTTCTGTTCCAGCAAAAACTGGTTCAGCTGATCTACGGTCCGTACGGACACGGGGGCCATCCGGATGCCAAGCTCATTGATAATGGCTTCGATTACCAGCATATGAGGGAGTATGGACAGGCGGGAGGAGTCGGAGCGGGAGACACAGATGTGGTTGGTTGCGTACTCCAGTATTGAGGCGTCCGGTTTGTCGGTAATCACGACAACGGGCATGTCCCGTTCCCGGCACAGCCGGGCCACACGGATGGAGGTAGCCGTGGTGGGATTGGAGCTGATCAGCAGCAGCAGCTCGCCCCGCTGGCACCGGAATATCCAGTCGAATACCATGCTCTCATTTTCGCTCAGGTCCACAGCATCCACAAAATAGCGGAGCTGATACGTCATATATTGGGCGATAGGCTTGGAAGCACGCAGCCCGAGAACATTGACCTTCTGTGCGCTCATCAGAAGATCGATCATGCGGCTGAACTGGTCGGAATCCGTTTCGGCTGCGGTTTTTTGCAGTAAAGAGATGGATTCCTCCAGGCATTCGGCCATAGAGCCGCTGATTCTGTCGCTGGACTTGGACCAGAAAAACGGATTGCTCACCTTGTCGGCCTCAAAGCCGATGCTGCACGCCGCGTTCAGGTCGCGCTTGAACTCCACAAAAGAATTGTAGCCCAAAGTGTTCAGCAGGCGCATAATGGTGGCCCGGCCTACGCCTGATTTTTCCTCCAACTCTCCGATGGGCATCAGGTAGACCGTTTTGCTGTTCTGAATAATAAACTTACACAGGGTCCTCTGCTTGATGGTGAGCCTGTCCTGGATCTGATGTAATTTGTCCAACAGATTGTCCATTTCATGAGTCCTTTCAATCCTGCCGCCGGATGGCGAGAGATATTTGTTACATTGTAAATAGTTGTCCTTGGACGTAATCGTAGCAAAGTGGGCGGCTTTTGTCAACAAACCTGCCGCGGCAACTTTGAACATCACTTTTTTGCATGTATCTTTTTAGCGGTACAGGCCGGAATATAATACGGTAGAATCAGGATCAGGAAAACCAATTTTGAGCCCTGCGCAGTACCCTTAAGGCTGCGCAGGTGGTCCCCTGCATGAACCTGATCGTCAACAAGTAAGAAAAATCCCCGCATTCGTAATGAATACGGGGATTTCCGTTGGTGCGCGAGGCGGGAGTCGAACCCGCACGCCCTTGCGAGCACTGGCACCTGAAGCCAGCGAGTCTACCAATTCCACCACTCGCGCATTGAGTGGCGCTCATCAGCGCAAGAGAGATATTACCACATCTGTTCCGCTGTGTCAACAGTTTTTGCAAAATTTTTCTTTTCTTTTTTATGCAGCCGCTCGATAGAAAGAGCGGGATTTTTCATCCCAGGGCATATTGACAGAGACAGTGCGCTTTTGCTATACTAAACAAGCGGCAGGAAGCCGCGAATGGGCCAGAAGGCCTTTGACTCTGAATAGAATAATGAAAATGACATACCCGATACAGAAGTTCGGGGCTTGCCAGAAGGCATACCGTATTGGTATGCCTTTTTCTTTCCATCAGGAGGGTGCGGCCGTGACACTGAGAGAATTTTTCAGAAAAAATCCCTGCGGAGCACTGGCTCTGTCCGGGGGGGTAGATTCCGCCTATCTGCTGTACGAGGGACTCCGGGAGAGGGCCGGGCTTCGCCCCTATTTTGTCAAAACTCCTTTCCAGCCTCAGATTGAATTGGAGGATGCCAGGCGCCTGTGTGGCCAGGCAGGTGTGGAATTGGTAGTGGTTGAGCTCGATATTCTTGACGATGAGGCGGTGACCGCCAATTCGCTGGACCGCTGCTATTATTGTAAGCGGCGGATGTTCTCCCTTCTCAGGGAGCGGGCGGCGGCGGACGGCTTTTCCCTGCTGCTGGACGGTACAAATGCCTCGGACGACGGGGGGGACCGGCCTGGTATGCGGGCGCTGGCTGAGCTGGAGGTCCGTTCCCCCCTGCGGGAGTGCGGGCTGACCAAGAAACGTATCCGGGAATTGTCCCGCCAGGCGGGGCTGTTCACCTGGAATAAGCCGTCCTATGCCTGCCTGGCCACCCGGGTTCCGGCTGGACAGGCCATTACCGGGAAGGACCTGGAGCGTGTGGAGCGGGGGGAGACACTTCTGTCCGGCCTGGGCTTTTGGGATTTCCGCCTGCGGCTTACCCGCAGCGGAGCCAAGCTCCAGGTGCGGGAAGATCAGTTCTCCTTAGCCCTGGAGCGTCGGGAAAGTATTTTGTCTGCCCTTGAGGCGGATTTTTCAGAAATTACTTTGGACCTGCGGTCCAGAACCCCAATTGACTAAGGAGGTTTTTACTTTGGATAACCGGCATGATATTATGCAGCTTCTTCGCCAGGTGGCAGATGGTTCCGCCACGCCGGAGGAAGCCCTGTCCCAATTAAAGCGAGAGCCATTTGCCGACCTGGGCTATGCCAAAGTGGACCTGCACCGGGGGGTGCGTCAGGGAGCGGCGGAGGTCATTTATGGAGCGGGCAAGACCCCCGAGCAGATTGCGGGTGTCGCCTCCGCCATGGGGGAGCGGGGCTGCCGGAACATCCTCATCACCCGTCTGTCTCCCGAGGCAGCAAAATTTGTGTCCGAAGCCCTTCCCCTGGACTACCACCCTGTTCCCCGGCTGGCCGTTGCATACCCGGGAGTGCGGAAAGCGCTGGGCCATATTGTGGTGGCCACCGGCGGTACCAGTGACATGCCTGTGGCGGAGGAGGCTGCCCTTACCGCCGAAGCTCTGGGTAACCGGGTCACCCGGCTGTATGATGTGGGGGTGGCGGGGCTCCACCGTCTGCTGGCCAACTTGGACCCATTGATGAGCGCCCGGTGCGTTGTCGCTGTAGCCGGGATGGAGGGGGCGTTGGCCTCGGTTATTGGCGGGCTGGTGGACTGTCCCGTTGTCGCCGTGCCAACCAGTGTGGGCTACGGGGCCAGCTTCGGCGGGCTGTCCGCCCTGCTGGCTATGCTTAACTCCTGTGCTTCCGGGTGCAGCGTGGTCAATATCGACAATGGTTTCGGGGCCGGTTATCTGGCCAGTATGATAAACCAGATGGAGGGAATTTCATGAAAACACTTTACCTTGAATGCAGTATGGGTGCCGCCGGAGACATGCTGATGGCCTCGCTCTACGAGCTGTTGAGCGAGGAGCAGCGGAAAGACTTCCTGGATATGATGAACGCTTTGGGCCTGCCTGGGGTGGAGGTGGCTCCCGTGGCTGTCAGGACCGGAGGAATTGCGGGTACTCACATGAAGGTGACGGTTCGCGGCCGAGAGGAGCACGAACACGACCACAGCCACGAGCACCATGGCCATGCGCATGAGCATCACCACGCCACACCGGGACATATCGGGGAAATTATTGACGGGCTGTCTCTGCCCAGGGAGGTGAGGGAGAAGGCCCGGGCGGTCTATGACATCATCGCCCGAGCAGAGGCCCAAGCCCATGGCTGCGAGGTGGGAGATGTCCACTACCACGAGGTGGGGGCCTTGGATGCGGTGGCCGACGTAGTGGGGGTGTGCTATGCTGTCCGTCTGCTAAATCCCGGTCTGATCTGCGCATCCCCTGTCCACGTAGGCAGTGGGACGGTGCGATGCGCTCACGGGGTCATGCCTGTCCCGACTCCCGCCACTGCTGCGCTGCTTACCGGTGTGCCTGCCTACGGGGGAGAAGTCCGGGGGGAGCTGTGTACCCCCACGGGGGCCGCTCTGCTGAAAACCTTTGTCCGGTCCTTTGGTCCCATGCCGGTTATGGTTACGGAGAAGGTTGGATACGGCGTGGGGACCAGGGAATTTGAGCAGGCCAACTGCGTCCGGGCCTTCCTGGGGGAGTGCCGGGAGGAGGCCGGCGGAGAGATTGTGGAGCTGGTGTGCAACATCGACGACATGTCCCCTGAGGCTCTGGCTTTTGCCTGTGCCCGACTGCTGGAGGAGGGGGCGCTGGATGTATACACCACCCCCGGCACCATGAAGAAGGGGCGGCCCGGTCATGTGCTCACCGTGCTGTGTGAGCCCGGCCGGGAGGGAGAACTGGTTCGACAGATTTTTGCCCACACCGCTACAAACGGCCTGCGGGTCCGGCGGTGCGGGAAGTACTTTCTCACCTCTGACATGAGGCAGGTTCAGACACAGTGGGGGCCGGTGAGGGTGAAGCTGGCCCGGGGGTATGGGGTCATCCACGCTAAGCCGGAGTTTGAGGACGCGGCCGCTCTGGCCAGAGAGCACGGGCTGCCCTATCAGACGGTGTTTGAGGCGGCGATGAGGCAGATCAAGACTATGTAGGTGTGCATATTTTTGCCCCCTGCATTATAAAAAGGAGTGCTATGATGAGAAAAACAGTATTTTGTCTGCTTCTGGCGCTCTCCCTGCTGGTGGGATGCCGGACCTCTCCGCCGGAAGAGACTTCCCGGGACAAAAGCGCCGTTACCATAGTGATGCCCCCCGATTCCGAGCCTGAGGCGGGGTTTGACCCCGTGTTCGGCTGGGGAGCGGGGGAGCATGCCCATGAGCCGCTGATCCAGTCCACCCTGACGGTGACCAACCCGGATCTGACCATCGGCTATGACTTGGCCGCCTCCATGGAGGCCAGCGGCGATGGCCTGACCTGGACGGTAAGAATCCGGGAGGAGGTGGAGTTTACCGATGGAACCGCCCTCACCGCTGCCGACGTGGCCTTTACCTACAACGCAGCCCGGGATGCCTGCTCCGTTACCGACCTGACCATGCTGGACCGGGCTGAGGCCGTGGACGACACCACGGTGGTCTTTCACATGACCCGGCCCTTCTCTGTCTGGCCCTACACCATGGCCACTTTGGGTATTGTCCCGAAGGACACCTACGACCCAGCCGTATATGGGGCAAACCCTGTCGGCTCCGGACGGTACATCCTAAAGCAGTGGGACCGGGGGCAGCAGGTTATTTTGGAGGCCAACTCGGGTTACTACGGCGAACAGCCCAAAATGAAGCGGGTAAACATTCTGTTCATGGAGGAGAGCGCCGCCCTTTTAGCTGTTCAGGCGGGGCGGGCTGACCTGGCCTACACCTCCGCCGCCTACTGCGACCGGACCGTGGACGGCTTTTCCCTGCTGTCCGTCCGGACGGTGGACAACCGGGGGGTCAACCTGCCCCTGCCCGAATTTACCGCCGACAACAATATCCGGCAGGCCATCAATATGGGGATCGACCGGCAGGCCATGATTGACAACGTGCTCAACGGCTATGGCGCCCCCGCCTACAGCGTGTGTGACAACATGCCCTGGTACAATCCCGTTCTTGCGGAGGTGGAATTTGACCGGGAGAGGGCCGGTGCCCTCCTGGACGAGGCGGGGTGGCTCCCCGGGGAAGACGGCATCCGGGAGATGTGGAGCTTCGGCCGGGCGGAGCTCACCATCCACTACCCCGCCGGGGACTTCCTCCGCCAGGCTCTAGCCGCCGAGCTGTCCAACCAGCTCAGGGAATTGGGCATCCAGGCCGACCCCAAGGGGGTGGACTGGGAGACCATCTACGGCGAGGCCTGGCGCACCCCCACAATCTGGGGCTGGGGGGCCCACACCCCTATGGATATGTACGGCATCTACCACTCAGGAAATATGTATGGCTACTCCAACAGCGCCCTGGATGCCTGGATGGACGAGGCCCTGGCCTGCACCGATTTGGAGCTGTCCTATACCTTGTGGCAGAAAGCCCAGGAGGAGATTGCCAAAGACACGCTCTTTGTGTGGCTGGTGAATGTGGACCACCTGTACTGGGTCCGGGACGGCCTACACGTGGCGGAGCAGAAGCTCCACCCCCACGGCCACGGCTGGTCCATTGTGAACAATGTGGATCAATGGAGCTGGAAATGAAACATCGACTGAAATTTACCGCAAGAAAGCTGGTCCGCATAGCCCTCCTCCTGCTGGGGGTGAGCCTGGCTGCTTTTCTGCTGATGGATGCCTCCCCTTTGGACCCCCTCCAGACCAATGTGGGCCAGGCGGCGCTGGGCTCCATGAGCCAGGAACAGGCGGCCCGTCTGGAGGAGTATTGGGGGATGAACACGCCCCCGGCGGAGCGGTATCTGAACTGGCTGAGGGACGCTCTGCGGGGGGACTTTGGGACCTCGCTGCTTTACCGCCGGCCAGTGCTGGAAGTGATCGGCCAGCGGATTTCCAACTCTCTGGGGATGCTGGTCTGCGCCTGGGTTTTGTCCGGAGTGCTGGGCGTGGCTTTGGGAGTGCTGGCCGGGACGCGCCGCGGCCGGTGGCCCGACAGACTGATACGAGGAGGCTGCCTGGTCGTCTCCAGTACGCCGTCTTTTTGGCTGGCCCTGTTGCTGCTTATGATATTTTCCGTGTGGCTGAAGGTGCTGCCCATTGGATTTTCCGCGCCCGTCGGAACAGAGACTGCCGCCGTCACCCTGGGGGAGCGGCTGCGCCACGCCCTGTTGCCTGCTCTGACCCTCTCGGTTACCGGAGCGGCGAATATCGCCCTCCACACCCGTGAGAAGGTCGCCGATGTGCTGGACAGCGACTATATCCTGTTTGCCCGGGCTAGGGGAGAGGCGCACATCGTCTGCCGGCATGTGCTGAGGGGAGTAGCTCTGCCCGCCCTTACGCTGCAGTTTGCCTCTGTCGGAGAGCTGATCGGCGGTTCGGTGCTGGCGGAGCAGGTCTTTTCCTTTCCTGGGCTGGGCCAGGCGGCGGTGGCCGCCGGCCTGGGGAGCGATATGCCCCTGCTGCTGGGGATTACGGTGGTCACCGCGGCTTTGGTTTTTGGGGGCAGCCTGGTCGCCGATCTGCTCTACGGGGTCGTTGATCCCCGTATTAGAAGGGGGGAGGCTAAGATATGAAAAATCGCCGGAAGAGCACGCTGCTGCTGGTGATTTTTGCCGCACTGGCCCTGTGTCTGGTCGCTTTGGCGGGAGCACTGATGGCGAGTGGGGCCGGTATTGCCGACTTTACCCGGAAAAACCTGCCCCCCGGCTGGGGGCATCTCTTCGGTACCGATTGGATGGGGCGGGATATGCTGGGGCGCACCCTGGCCGGGCTCTCCCTGAGCATCCGCATCGGAGCCCTCACCGCCCTGCTCAGCGGGGGATTGTCCCTGGCCTTGGGCACTGCCTGTGCCGTCTTTGGGGGGTGGGTGGACGGGTGTATCTCCTGGATTGTCGATCTGGTTATGGGCATTCCGCATATCCTGCTGATAATCCTTATCTCCGTCGCCTGCGGACGGGGCTTTTGGGGGGTGACCCTGGGTGTGGTTCTCAGTCACTGGACCTCCCTGGCGCGCCTGGTGCGGGAGGAAACGCTCCAGTTGTGGCAGGCTCCCTATATCCGCATGGCTCGGCAGTTGGGGGCGTCCCAGGGAGAGGTGTTCCGGAAGCATCTGGCGCCCCATCTCTTTCCCCAGTTTCTCACAGGGGTGATTCTGCAGTTTCCCCACGCCATCCTCCACGAGGCCAGCGTCACCTTTCTGGGCTTCGGTCTGTCTCCGGAACAGCCCGCAATCGGGGTAATCCTGTCGGAGAGCATGGGGTATCTGGCTACGGGGCGGTGGTGGCTGGCCCTGTTCCCGGGGCTGTCGCTGGTGCTGGTGACGGCTCTCTTTGCCGGGGTGGGGGAGCGGATGCGACTGCTGCTTGCCCCCGCCAGCGCCCAGGAATAGGAGGCGGCTATGGAACCTATTTTAACGGTGGAACGCCTGTCTGTCACTTTTGACCGATATGGCCAGGGGCTGTCCAGGACTGGGGTGTCCGCCATCCGGGAATTGTCCCTTACGGTGGAGCCGGGCCGTGTGACGGCGGTAGTGGGGGAGAGCGGCTCGGGGAAGAGCCTGCTGGCCCACGCCATTTTCCACCTGCTGCCCGGGAACGCAAGGATGGAGGGGACCATTTTCTACGATGGAGCCCCTCTCACCGCTCGGCGTGCGGCGGAGCTTCGGGGCCGGGAGATTTCCCTTATCCCCCAGGGGGTGACCTATCTGGACCCCATGATGAAAATTGGGGGACAGCTGCGCCGGGGCAGGCGGGACGTGGCCGCCCGGACCCGCTGCCGGGAGGCCCTGGAGCGCTACGGCTTGGGCCCCGAGGTGGAGGAGATGTACCCCTTTGAACTGTCCGGAGGGATGGCCCGGCGGGTGCTTATCGCCTCTGCCGTGATGGATGCGCCCCGGCTGATCGTAGCCGACGAGCCTACTCCCGGCCTGGACGCCCGGGCAGCGAAACGGATTCTGGGCCATTTCCGGGAGCTGGCGGAGGAGGGGGCCGGGGTTCTGTTCATTACCCATGATCTGGAGCTGGCCTGCGCCGCAGCCCACAAGATTCTGGTTTTCCAGGAGGGGCGGCGGGTGGACGAGGTCCCCGCCCGCTGCTTTCAGACCGGGGAGGGGTTGACCCACCCTTACAGTGCGGCCCTGTGGCGAGCCATGCCCAGAAATTGGCCCGAGGTATAAGAGCATTTCCGCCGCAATGGAAAAGAAAGTTTAGGAAAGGGGCCGTATGGATGATTCTGGAAGCTAAAGACCTCACCTTCCGCTACCCCTGCCGAAGGGCGGCCCCGGTGCTGAAAGGGGTGAGCCTTGTGCTGCGCACCGGGGAACGGCTGGGCCTGTCTGCCCCCAGCGGCCGGGGAAAGACTACCCTGTGCAAACTGTTGGCTGGGTGGGAGGAGCCCGGCAGGGGACAGGTGATGCTGGATGGCGGGCCCCTTCCACGCCGGGGACTGTGCCCGGTGCAGCTGCTGTGGCAGCATCCTGAGGAGGCGGTAGATCCCCTGCTGAAGCTGCGGGCCACCCTGTATGAGGCCGGACAGCCAGACCCCGGGGTTTTGGAGGGCCTGGGTGTCCGGGAGAGCTGGCTGGAGCGGTATCCCTCAGAGCTGTCCGGAGGGGAGCTGCAGCGTATCTGTGTGGCTCGGGCAATGCGGCCCGGGGTAAGGTTTCTGCTGTGTGACGAGATCTCCGCCATGCTGGACCTGGTCACCCAGGCGCGGATGTGGCGGTTTCTGCTGGGACAGGCGGAACAGCGGGAAATGGGACTGCTGATCGTCAGCCATGATCGTGCGCTGCTGGAGCGGTTGTGCACCCGGATACTGGACTGGGAAGAGGTGGAGGGCTTAGGGGAGACAAGGAAAGTACGGCAATAAATCTTCTCTGCGGACATTCGTTTCTGAGCGCCAGTTCTTGACAAGCCGCCGGAATGATGACATAATGTGGGGGAGCAACAGGGCTGCGCCCGCGCGGCGGGGAGCGGCTCCAAATAGAAGGAGGTCTGCGTTATGGGTGGTAAAATTAAACGGATCGGCGTATTGACCAGTGGAGGCGATGCGCCAGGCATGAACGCGGCGGTCAGGGCTGTGGTGCGCACGGCGGTGGGCCAGGGAGTTGAGTGCATCGGCATACGCAGAGGCTGGAGCGGCCTGATTACCAGCGACTTTGTCCGGCTGGACGGCACCAGTGTCAGCCGAATCATTAACCGGGGCGGCACCATGCTGTACACGGCCCGGAGCATTGAATTTATGGAGGAGGAGGGCCGGGCCAAGGCGTTGGCCACCTGTAAGCTGCTGGGGCTGGATGGAATTGTGGCCATCGGCGGCGATGGTACCTTCCGAGGGGCGCTGGCCATCTCCCGCCAGGCCGCCAAGGACGGCATGGATCTCCGGGTGGTTGGTATCCCCGCCACCATTGACAACGATATCGGTTGCTCCCATTACACCATCGGCTTCGACTCCGCCTGCAACACCGCCATCGAGTGCATCGACAAGCTGCGGGACACCATGCAGTCCCACGAGCGCTGCTCTGTGGTGGAGGTCATGGGCCGCCACGCCGGCCATCTGGCCCTGTATGTAGGCATTGCCGTAGGGGCTACGGCAGTACTCATCCCCGAGCGGCCCGTAGATTTTGAGAACGACGTGGTAGAAAATATCCGCCGGGCCCGGTTGGCCGGGACTACCCACTACATGGTGGTGGTAGCCGAGGGTGCGGGCAGTGTCTACGAGTTTGCCACCAAGATTAAAGAGGCCCTGGGCATTGATCCCCGGGTTACTGTGCTGGGCCACATCCAGCGGGGCGGCGCACCTTCCGCCCGGGACCGTGAGACGGCTAGCCGTATGGGCTATGTGGCGGTGCAGACGCTGGTGCAGGACAAGGGTAACCGCATTGTGGTATCCAAGGACGGCAGGATTATGGATCTGGATATGGAGAAAGCTCTGGCCGAGACCAAGGAGTTCCAGATGGAGCGCTATGACATCCTGGAGGCCCTGACCAATAACGGCGTCAGTCATTTTTAAAGGGATAAAATGAAAAATCGCGCCCGAACAACTGTTCGGGCGCGATTTTTACATCTCAGACAGAAGCTGTTCCAGTTCCTCTTTAGAAAAGTAATACACCTGGTCACAAAATTGGCAGGTCAGCTCCGCTTGCCCCTGTTCCTGAATGAGGTCGGACAGCTCCTCTTTCCCCATGCTGATCAGGGCGCGGCTTACCCGCTCCCGGGAACAACCGCACCGGTACGCTACCGGGTGTTTCTCCAAAATTTCCAGGTCGAAGTCCTTCAGCACGGCCCGCAGCAGGCCCTCGCCGTCCAGTCCTCCGGCCAAGGCGGCGCTGACCGGGCCCATGTTCCGGACCCCCGCTTCAATCTTTTCGATCATATTCTCGCCGGCCCCAGGCAGAAGCTGGATGATGTATCCCCCGGCGGCAGTGACGCTCTGGTCCAGTCCCACCAGCACGCCCAGGGCGCAGGCGGTGGGGATCTGCTCGCTTTCTACAAAATACATGGCTAAATCGTCGGCGATCTCTCCGGAGAACAGTCCGATGGACCCCACGTAGGGTTCCTTCAGCCCAATGTCCTTGATCACGGTGAGGGTGCCGTTCGTCCCCACCGCCCGGCCAACATCCAGCTTGCCGGGGCGCTGTTCCATCAGCTCTACATGGGGGTTCTGGACATAGCCCCGAACGTTGCCTTTGTGGTCGGAAACGGCCAGAATGGTGCCCAGAGGGCCGCCTCCCTTGATCTGGAGGGTGAGAGCTCCCTTCTCCTCCTTGAGCATGTCCCCCATAAGGGATGCCCCCAGAAGAGTGCGGCCCAAGGCGGCGGTGCCCATAGGAAGGAGCTTGTGGATGTTCCGGGCCTGCTCCACAAGCTCCCGGCCGGTGACGGCGGCGGCCTTGACCAGACCGTCGTCCGTGATTGCTCTGACAATTTCATCCGTCATAGGCTGTCCTTTCTCGCGGTAAAAAAGATGCGCTGCTCGCCCAGCCTGGGCGGGCGCATTTTCAGCTCTCCCCAGGTTTTTATATCTGTGAAGCCAGCCTTCTTCAGCATAGCAGTGAGCTCGGAGACGGCGTAGGCTCGCTCCCGGTGGAGTTCCTCCCCACGGTCCCACAGGCCGGTGGATTTATCCAGACGGAAGATATCCATGAAGTAGGAGCAGACGCGGCTCCTTTTCGCAAACTCTGCCCGCCACACGCAGTACAGATCCGGCCTCTCGTCCAGAAAGACCTGTCCGTCCAGTCCCTCCAGCTTTTCCGGGGCGTTGATGTCGAAAAGGAACAGTCCTTCCGGCATGAGAAACAGATGAACCCGGTCAAAGGCTTTTTGCAGTTTTTTTGGATCAGTGACATAGTTTACGCTGTCCAGACAGCACACGCAGGCGTCAATGGTGCCGTAGAGATCCAGCTTCTCCATGCTCTGGCACAGGAAGATGGGCTCGATGGGGGTGATTCCCCGGTTTTTTTCCGCCGCCTCAGCCAGCATCTCGGGAGACTGGTCCGCGCCGATCATTTCATATCCCCGCAGGGCCAGCTGACGGGTGAGGGAGCCGGTGCCGCAGGCCAGGTCCAGCACAGTCCTGCCCGGCAGGGGATGTCTGGCAAAGTGTTTTTCAATGTAGCCGGCCCAAGCGGCGTAATCTACATCGTAGGTCAGCGCATCGTAGCAGCTGGCCAGAAAATGGTAGCTGCTCATTTCTGCTCCGCTTTCAGGCGGGGGACAATAGTCTTATAGCCCCCCGCTCCGTAATGCAGGCACCGGTTTACCCGGCTGATGGTAGCGCTGGAGGCCCCGGTTTTTTCCAAAATCTCGCTGTAGATCAGTCCTTCGTCCAGCAGCAGAGCCACGTCCATCCGCTGCTGCATGGCCTTCAGCTCGGAAACGGTGCAAAGGTCCTCTAAAAATGCACGGCACTCCTCCTCGTTCCGGATGCTGACGATGGCCTGGTACAGGGCGTCGCTGCTCTGCTTATCCAAAAATTTTGACATGTGACCTACCTGCCTCTCTATGTTTTTCTCTATTTTAACACACTGACGCAAAAAAGTAAACTTTAAAAAGCAAAGAACCGCGAAGGCTGCACATCTCTCTAGGCCTGGCATAGGATGGAGAAATGAGGGAGGGAGGCGTCTTTATGAAGGAACGGGGGGAGCCCGCGGTGGTCTGGCGGGAGGAACGCCGAATACTGACGCTGGAGGGGGAGCCGGTGCTGGAGTATTCCCTGTCCTGGCCCCGGATAGAGGGGGCCGGCCTGGGTGGGAGGTGGATCGACAGATACTACGCCCGGCTGGCTAATCGCTGGAAGCGGCGGTGGGAGCGGGAGGTCTATTGGCAGGCCTGTCTGGAGCTGGCTGCCCGCCGGGGGGGAGCCAGGCCATTCACACCTTGGAAAGGAGAACTGGCGGGGGAGACTGCCCTCCTCCGGGATGGGATGCTCAGCCTGCGCTTCCGGGGCCAGGAGGTCCGGGGGGACGGACGGCCCGCCCGAGTACAGTGGGGGGATGTATGGAAGCTCCGGGAGGGCTCGCCAGAGCCCCTGCGCAGCCTGTTTCAGGGGGAGCGTGGCTGGAAAAAACGCCTGTGGCAGTCTGTCCTCCAGCAGGGAGAGGCGCGACGCCAGGCGGGGGACTGCTTTCTGGATGGCAGCTGGCCCCAAAAGGCCCAAAAAGCCCGTCCCCTCCGAGGCTGGTGTCTCACGGAGAAGGGGGTGGAAATCGCCCTTCCCCAGTGCGCCGCATCCCCGGCGGCGGAGGGCTGCCCGGTGTTTACAATTGCCCTGGAAAAAGACGAATAGATGTGGTGTCAATGGAGCCTTTTGCACCGCGGCAGGGACGATAGATTTGGAAACGCAGGGTGGATCTCCACCCTGCGTTGGGATTGTCACTGGCCGACGGCATATTGTCCCATATGGATGCTGAGAGCGGGCCGGCCTGGGCCGATAAGGGCGTCCTCGAAATGGCATTTCCACTGGAGGCTCTGATCCAGATTGCCCTCCGTCACGCCGTCCACCGTGTCCCCGTCCTTGATGGGCCGGCGGTTGGCCAGGCAGTAAGCGGCGATGTTGTAGGCGTGGGTCACCACCCAGTTGGGGTCCATATCATGGAAATGGTACTGCAGGTCCTCCAGATACAGCAGGGTCATGCCCAGGGTGTCCACCACATGGTTGCCGGTGCCGCTGATGTTGAAGAACCGGGCATTGACAATGTAGCGGATGTACCGATCCAGGCCGGTGACCGTCCTGTTCCGCACCAGATCGGCCAGAATCAGCTTGCCGGTGTTGAGGGAGTACACTGCCTCGCAGGTGGGGAAGAGCTCTACCAGAGCTTCCAGGAGGTCCATATCGAAGTTGGCCCGCTCCAGGGGATCCAGGGCGCCGCACAGGATGTCGTTGGCAAAGACGCAGTACTTGCACTCGGACAGGATGCGGTCCCGCTCCTGGAGGCAGTCCCACATCTGGCTGCGCTTCATCTCGTCAATGGTTTCCGGATGAAAAGTGTCGCAGGGCATAACGGACACCTGGACCGGCCCCTGGCCGTTGCTGAATTTGGCGATGTGGTCCATGGCGGCGAAGAGGGCGATGTCCTTCATGGAGGAGGACATATCGTCGGTGGGCTTTGCCGCCTCCACCCTGCCGATATGAGCAGTCAGTACCTCGGTCATCCGCGCAAGGGAGGGCGTCTCACACTTCTCCTTCATCAGCAGCTGGACCATGAACACCCCGCCGGGGCGGACGGAGGGATCTATCTCGTCCAGGGGAGACTTCTTTTCAGGCTCCGGGGTACGCTCCGGCTGTTTCTTTTTCTTGAACAGTCCCATGTGGGGTTCCTCCTTTTTTATGATGAAAAACAGGGCGCAGAAGCGCCCTGTTTTAAGATTATAGTCAGTTCAGCTTGGGGCCGGCGGCCACCAGGGCCTTACCGGCGTCGTTGCCGGTGTACTTGACAAAGTTTTTCACAAAGCGGCCGGCCAGGTCGCGGGCCTTCTCGTCCCACTGGGCGGCGTCGGCGTAGGTGTCCCGGGGGTCCAGAATGGCGGGGTCAACGCCGGGCAGGGAGGTGGGGACCTCCAGGTTGAAGTAGGGAATGGTCTTGGTTTCGGCCTTGAGGATGGAGCCGTCCAGAATAGCGTCGATGATGCCACGGGTGTCCTTGATGGAGATGCGCTTACCGGTACCGTTCCAGCCGGTGTTCACCAGGTAGGCCTTGGCGCCGCTCTTCTCCATGCGCTTGACCAGCTCCTCACCGTACTTGGTGGGGTGCAGCTCCAGGAAGGCCTGGCCGAAGCAGGCGGAGAAGGTGGGGGTGGGCTCAGTGATGCCCCGCTCGGTGCCGGCCAGCTTGGAGGTAAAGCCGGACAGGAAGTAGTACTGGGTCTGCTCCGGGGTCAGGATGGACACGGGGGGCAGTACGCCGAAAGCGTCGGCGGACAGGAAGATCACATTCTTGGCGGCGGGGCCGGAGGAGGTGGGGTGCACGTTCTTTACAATCTTCTCAATGTGCTCGATGGGGTAGGACACGCGGGTGTTCTCGGTGACAGACTTGTCGGCAAAGTCGATCTTGCCGTTCTCGTCCACGGTGACATTCTCCAGCAGGGCGTTGCGGCGGATGGCGTTGTAGATGTCGGGCTCGGCGTCCTTGTCCAGGTTGATCACCTTGGCGTAGCAGCCGCCCTCAAAGTTGAACACGCCCTCGTCGTCCCAGCCGTGCTCATCGTCGCCGATCAGCAGGCGCTTGGGGTCGGTGGACAGGGTGGTCTTGCCGGTGCCGGACAGACCAAAGAAAATGGCGGTGTTCTCGCCGTTCATATCGGTGTTGGCGGAGCAGTGCATGGAGGCGATGCCCTTCAGGGGCAGGTAGTAGTTCATCATGGAGAACATGCCCTTCTTCATCTCGCCGCCGTACCAGGTGTTGATAATGACCTGCTCACGGCTGGTGATGTTGAAAATGGCGGCGGTCTCGGAATTCAGGCCCAGCTCCTTGTAGTTGGTCAGCTTGGCCTTGGAGGCGTTGTAGGAGATAAAATCGGGCTTAAAGCTCTTCAGCTCCTCCTCGGTGGGCTGGATAAACATGTTCTTGACGAAGTGGGCCTGCCACGCCACCTCCATGATGAAGCGGATGGCCATGCGGGTATCCTTGTTGGTGCCGCAGAACACGTCCATAACATAGAGCTTCTTATTGGACAGCTCCTTGATGGCCAGGGCCTTGCAGGCCTCCCACGCCTCCTGAGAGGCGGGCTTGTTGTCGTTTTTGAATTCGTCGGAGGTCCACCAGACGGTGTCCTTGGAGTTCTCGTCCATGACGATGAACTTGTCCTTGGGGGAGCGGCCGGTGTAGATGCCGGTCATCACATTGACGGCGCCCAGCTCAGTCATCTGCCCCTTTTCAAAGCCCTCCAGGGTGGGGTCCATCTCCGCTTCAAAAAGCTGCTCGAAGGTGGGGTTGTATACAATTTCCTTGATGCCGGTAATGCCGTACTGCTCCAGTCCGTAAGTTTCCATAGAAAAGTTCCTCCTTATAAAGAATGGTAAAAATGGTCATCCATTCCGATCGTGCCCTATTTTACCCCATTTTTCCGGCCTTTGCAAGAGAGAAGTGAGGGAAAATGACGGAATAGTTAAAAGGTTCAAACAAAACCCCGCAGAGCACGGGACAGTTGGGCAAATTGGGGAATAGACAGCCGCTCTCCCCGAATATCCGGGGAAAATCCGCAGGCTGCAATGGCCCGGGCAATGTCCTCCTTTGTGCGCTGACCGCCCAGATTGGCGGCCAGGCTGTTGACCAGAGTCTTGCGCCGCTGGGCGAAGGCGGCCCGCACCACCCGGAAGAAGTGTTCCGGGTCGTCGGTAACCGCCTCCCGCTCACGGGCGGGCCGGACCGTCATCTGCACCACCGCCGATGTCACCTTTGGGGCGGGAATGAAGCAGTCCGGAGGGACCTCAAAGAGTATTTCCGGCTTGGTATGATACTGGCAGTATACTGAAAAGGCCCCATAGTCGCCGGTACCAGGGGCGGCGCAAATCCGCCGGGCCACCTCCCGCTGGATCATCACCGTGATGGCAAAGAAGCAGTTGGCCTCGATCAGGGCGGTGATAGCCGGGGTGGTGATGTTGTAGGGCAGGTTGGCGCAGGCGGCAAACCCGGAAAAGGGGGGCATTTCCAGCGTCAACTGGCGGATATCCAGCTTCAGGATATCTCCGGGGACGATCTCTACATTGTCCCGATCAGCCAGCGTTTCTTCCAGGATGGGCAGCAGGGACCGGTCCAGCTCCACTGAGACCACCTTGCCGGCCCGTCCGGCCAGCTCCCGGGTGAGGCAGCCGATACCCGGGCCCACCTCCAGCACGCCTACATCCCTGTGGGCCCCGGAGGCTTTGGCGATCTCCCGGGGGACCCAGTCCGCGATGAGGAAGTTCTGCCCCATGGATTTGGAGAACCGAAAGCCGTGCCGGGCCAGCAGGGCCTTGATTTGATTGATATCGCATAGGTCCATAGAGGAGCCTCCTTTCCTGACAAAAAAAGCACCTCTGAGAGGTGCTTGGCTGCGGCGTTCAGAACAGTTCCTTAAGGCCGTCCAGCTTGCCGCCGATGTCTGACGCAGCCAACTTGGCCTTGATTCCGGTGACCACGGGCTTGAGCTGGTCGTCAGGCAGGTTCACGCCTGTCAGCTTCTCCAGGGTTTTAATGGGATCGGCCTGAAAGCTTTTTAGAAGAGCGGGGTCTTTCTGGAGCTTAGCGGCCAGCTCCTCCACCTTTTCCTTGATGTCAAATTTCAGGTCCATAATGGGCAGCTCCTTTTCATTTGTGTTGATAAAACGCTGAGACAGGCGGTGCAGAACCGCAAAAAAACGCCGGAGCAAGCAACAGAAGCTTGCTCCGGCGTGGCGCAGAAGGAGGGATTCGAACCCTCGCACGGGTTTAAGCCGTCTACTCCCTTAGCAGGGGAGCCCCTTATAGCCACTTGGGTACTTCTGCATGGCTGCAAGTAAAGGATGGAGAGATATTGAATTGCGGGCGAACCACCGGAAACGGCCGTCAGGTTGAGGTCTGGCGGGACGGTCTCAATTTGAAAAGGGGGGAGCAGGCAGTGAACGCACTCTGACTTTTGAAAAAAGTCAGAGCAAGCGGCACGGAGCTTGCTCCGACACCGTGGCGGAGAGAGTGGGATTCGAACCCACGGCTCTTGCGAGTCACTGGTTTTCAAGACCAGCTCCTTAAACCACTCGGACATCTCTCCGAATCGTTTTCCACCCAGAGACGGTTGTTATCTTACCATCTGCGGCGCAATTTGTCAAGGACTTTTTAAAATATGACTGTGACAAAAAGAAAAGAGGCGGAAGCTGCGCCCGCCCCGGAAAAAGATTCACCGCAATACCCACTGGAGCATAAGCAGCAGGCCAAAGCCTGGCAGGCCCAGGAGACCCAGTACCAGGGCGTTGACCAGGTTGATCCCCAGACTGACGCCGATAAACTGTCCGATCTGGGAAAACAGGACCAGGGCCGCCAGACCTACTGAAGAGCGCAGCGCCAGACGGAGCAGCCGGGCTGCCGGCCGGCGCAGCACGAGCAGGGCAACGCACAGCAGCAGTCCAGCCAGACACCAGGCTGCATATTCGGAATTCATGTGTTTTCCTCCAGGTCCTTGACCCGGCGCAGGAGATAGTTGTAGCGAGCCTGAAGAGAGTTAATTTCAAAAACGTAGGACTCAATCAGGTCGCTGTCGCTGGCCATATTGAAGCCGCTGTAAGCTTGATTGATGAGGGTACGGGTGCGGGACAGGGAGCTGATCAGTTCCCGTCGTTCCTCCTCCCTGGCGGGACTGAGGCGGCGCAGAGATGCGCTCTGAATGGATTGAGGCATATGGCTTCTCCTTTCGCATGTTTGCAGCTGATATATTTTATGGGTAGTTTGGACAAATATTCCAGCTGTTAAACCGAAAAGAGATAAAAAACCCGGCAGCGACACGCTGCCGGGCCGGGAAATTTAAAAGTTCTGAAAAGCCAGGTTGATATCATAGCAGTACAGCGCCTCAGCCAGTTCCGCACGGGTTACGGTTTTTCTGGGAAGGAGCATGCCGTCAGACACGTCGATAATCCAGTTGGTGGCGGCCCACTGCATGCTGCCGTAAGCCCAGGGGGAGACGCTTGACAGGTCGGAAAAGCGGGACATATCGGCGGTAGCCCGCAGGCTGGAACCTGTGTGCCGGGCATAGCGGTAGAGGACAGCGGCCATCTGTTCCCGGGTCAGCAGGCTGTTGGGTGCAAAAATATTGCCGCCCAGACCAGAGATGAGTTTGGTCTGCTGACACCAGGATATCGCCGGATAGTGCCAAGCATCCTCCGGTACGTCGGAAAAGATGGCGGGTTCCGCCTCCGGAGAACCAGACACAGTCCAGAGAACCTGGGCCAGCTGGGCTCGGGTCAATGGAGCGTCGGGGCTGAACCGTCCGCCGCCGGTGCCTGTAAAGTAGCCACGAAACAGGCAGAAAACCACCGCGTCGTAATAGGGGTCCTCCGAGGAGACGTCGAAGGGAATGAGAACGTCTTCATAGATCTGAAGGTAGAAAATTTCCTCATACTCCTGCCCGTCCACAGAGCCGGCTTGATGAAGGGTGACCATACACAAAGGGAAATCCGGCTGCGCCGAGACCTCCAGCGTCTTATCCAGGGTGTGTATACCTCCGGCAAGGCGGTTTTGGACGGCCTGCTGACTGTGCTGAACCAGAAGCTCAGAGGACAGGATATACATCTGGTCCGCAGCCAGGGTGGGGGTCTGCCCTTGAGAGACGGCCAAACCGCCCTGGTCGTCCATGACCTCCCAGACAGGGCTGGAGCCGCCGTCCAACAGCTCATAAATCCCGTCGCCGTTGATATCGGTGAGGTAATCTACCGTTACCCAGACATTCTCTTCTTTGGTCTGGATGAAGAAATTGGCGTCCCCGGTGACCCGGTTGAGCCGGCATATCTGCTCTTCGGTGCCGCTGAGCTGAAAGCGGCCGTCTGTGCCGCGCCTGTAACGGGCAATGGACAAGGTGCGCTGAGGTGCATCCGAGTCGCTGGCGCCGATGTGGAACTCTGCAAAGGGAGAGGCCGCAGGCAGGGCGAGGCCGGAGGAGACAGAAATTGAAACCGCTGCTGCGGCGGCTAAAAGCGCGGCCATCCACCGCCTGAGTCGTCTCATGGTGAACTCCTTTCCAAAGGGATTGAATCAAGTAAGCGTATTATACTTGATTTTCCCCGCCTTGGCAAGGTCTGTAACACAATGGTAAGAATTTGACAGACTCAGCTTTCCACGCAGGAGGGGAAGACACCCCCGTCCCAGAGATAGCCCAGCTCCAGGAACTGCTGGTCGGTGTACAGGAGCTCGCCGTCCTCCGTTTCCGGAGCGGACAGGTCCAGGTGCCGCCAGCCGGATTCAGTTTGCACGATGTTCCAGAAATGGGGCGTTTCGTTCAACTCTCCCCAGACCACATGGCAGGGCAGATTCAGCTCCAGGCACAGGGCTGCATAGGCCAGCGCCAGCCCCTCACTGCCGGCGGCGCCGTTTTCAAAGAGGTCGTAGGCGGTGGAACCGCCTTGAGGATCATACTCCCCCGCCTCCAGCACCGCTTGGGCGGCGGTCAGAAGCTGCTCCCGGCCGTTTAAAGGGGCCAGCTCCGCCGCCAGCACCTCCAGCCGGAGGGAGAGGGCGGCCCGCCGTTCCTCCAGCGCAGAGTGCTCCAGAGGGTAATGCAGCAGGATTTCCACAATGCGCTGCTGCCCGCTGTGGGGATAGAGGAACAAGTCGATCTCCGGCATACCCAGGGCGCAGGAGGGAACGCCGTAGTAGGCCTGCCGGGCCAGATCCCGGATAAAGGCCTCGTCCTCCTCAAAGTAGCGGATGCGCAGGGTTCGGGAAGGGGAAAAAGAGGCCAGAGCGGACTCCAGCTCACTGCGGATGGCGGTGACGCCGGTGGCCTGAACGATGGAGGCGACCTGCTCTCGGGTGCGGCGGTAGGTAATGTCCAGGTGGGCCTCGGAGTAGGCTACCACCGGGTCCACGGTGTATTTGATAAATTCCACGCAGTAGGCCCCCAGGGGGTCCTCTTGCACTACCTCCAGACAGGCGTCAGACAGAAAGGGCTCTACATTTTCCGCGTCGGTATACAGCCGGACGGTTCCCTCCTCCATGCCGCCGTTGACGAAGTAGATCAGGGCGTTGACCAGCTCCTGATAGCTGTCCGCCCGGAGAATAGAGGGGTCCCCTTCGGTGGTGGGGACGGCGTTGTGGGGGGTCACGGAGGTATAGTCCCGCTCCAGCAGGGCGGCGCAGCCCGTGAGCAGCAGCGCGGAGGCGGCCAGCAGGGTCAGCAGTCGTTTTTTCAAATCAGTAGCCCAGCTCCTCGTCGATGAGGATAACCTCCATGTGCTCAATGCCCTTGGGACGGCCCCAAAGGACCACCAGTCCGTTGCAGATACGCTGGGGGCTCTTGCAGTCATAGCACTTGTCCCCTTTGACGGCGCAGGGGGTTTTCACGCCGATGCGCTGGGCGTTCTTAGGGGAGGCGATGTTCCGGGCCCGCCACAAGGCGGCGTCGTAGTCGGGAGCAATCTTGTTTTTCCCAACCACAAAATAGACCTTTTTGTGGCCGAAAAGGGTGGAGGCCACCCGGTTGCCGGTACCGTCGATGTTGATGAGCTCGCCGGTCTCGGCCAGGCCGTTGACCGAAGTGACGTACACGTCGGTGGCGGCGGCCTGCTCCAGGCCGGCCTTGTCCCAGTGCCAGAGGGCGTTATTGTGGGCGGCCAGCCGGGGGTACAGCCCCATCTCCTGTACGGTCATAGAGCCGCCGAAGGCTACGCTCACCCCATCAATTTGGCTGTCCAGATAATCAGCGGCCTCCTCTTTGGTGGCAAAGACTTTGGGAGTGAAACCCCGCTCCTCCAGATTTTTGGTCAGTTTGGTCCAGTCAGTCATGATAAGCACTCCTTTATATATTTTTATGTGGATCGGCGCAGAGACCGCTCCCTACAGGTCGTTTTTTTGATACCGCCTGAAACCCTGTCCCATCACCTCGTGGGCGTCACAGACGATGAGAAAGGCTTCCGGGTCCAGCTCATGGATCAGGGCCTTCAGAGGGACAATCTGTTTCTGCTTGAAGGCGCACATGAGCACCAGCTTTTCCTCCCTGGAGAAACTGCCCTCTCCGTGAAGGAAGGTGGCGCCCCGGTCCAGCTGCTTGTCAATCTCCCCGGCGATGGCCTGAGGCTTGGAGGTGACGATATAGGCTACCTTGGAGCGGTCCATGCCGTAGAGCACGCCGTCCATCACCAGGGTGGAGATGTACAGGGAGATGATGCCGTACATGCCGCTCTCCATGCTGCGGAAAGCGACGGACACGGCCAGCAGCATGGCCAGGTCCACCACGAGAAGGAGCCTGCCGATGGGCAGCCAGGCGAAAGGGATTTTCAGCAGCCGGGCGGTGAGGTCTGTGCCACCTGTGGTGGCCCCTTTGGAGAAGATCATTCCAAGAGAGATACCCAGCGTCACTCCGCCGAAAATGGAGGCCAGCATGGGGTCCATGGGCGGAAAGATGTACAGGGCGGCAATCAGGTCCACCAGCACGGAGGTGGCCGTCATGGCGAAGAGGGAGGATACCAGGGTGTGTCCGCCTAAGAACTTCCAGCCCAGCAGGAAGAGAGGGATGTTCAGCACCAGCACCACCGCGCCAATGGGAATAGCAGAGGAAAAGTGGTTTAAAATCATGCCCAGAGCGGTAAGCCCCCCAAAGCCGATCTGGTTAGGCACATAGAACCAGTCAAAGCTGACGGAATAGAGCACTGAACCCAGGGCGATCCAGATATAGTCCCGCACCAGGTGGGCAAAGTTGGGTTTGGTCATAGGGGTCCTCCTGTCATAAAAGAGTCATCTGCTCCTCCCCGCGGTCCTCCTCCTTGAGAAGGGCGCCGGCGATGGGCAGGGAGCGGGCCCGGTAGCGGGCAGCATTTTGAATATGAGTGCGGCCCAGGGGTAGCACTTTCTCTACCTTATGTTTGGGCTTCAGGGTCATAACATTGACCCCCTGGGTGTTCCGGGTGGACTTGGGGTTGAGGCTGGCCGTGTGGAACACCACGCAGCGGCCCTCGGTGGAGATTACCGCTGCCTCAAAATCCTCCCTGAGCAAAAAGGCAGCTGCCAGGGGGGATTTGTCGGAATATGCCCCGGTGAGCTTCTTCCGCCTGGTCTGGGTCTGATAGGCGGACAGCTCCACCCGGGCGGCCTTTCCGTTTTCAAAGAAGAACACGATCTGCCCGGAGTAGTCCCCGGGAATACAGGCCCAAAGGGCCTTCTCCTCTGCCTCCATCCCCAGCTTGGAGGGCAGATAGTCCCCCAAGGTGCTGGCCTTGGCATCGTCAAAGTCGGAAAGCCTGGTCTTGTAGCACTGCTGCCGGTCGGTAAACACCAGCAGCTCGTCCCGATTGGCAGCCTCCCATTGGAGGTAGGGGCCGTCTCCCTCCTTGTACTTCTGTTCGCTGGCCATCCGCAGGGACTGGGGCGTGATTTTTTTCAGATAACCTTCCCTGGAGAAGAACAGGTGGACGGGGTAGTCGGGGACTTCCTCCTCTATCGTCATGACGGGTTCGTCCATGTGGTCGTAGACGATCTGGGTCCGCCGGGGGACGGCGTACTTCTTCTTCACTTCGGTCAGTTCGTTTACGATAATTTTCCGGATACGCTTGGGGGAGTTGACGATATCCTCCAGGTCGGCGATCTCGTCGGCCAGCGCGTCCACCTCCTGGGTGCGCTTGAGGATGTATTCCTTATTGATGTTGCGCAGGCGGATGTCGGCCACATACTCCGCCTGAACCTGGTCGATGCCGAAGCCGATCATCAGGTTGGGGATGACCTCCGCGTCCTCCTCGGTGTCCCGGATAATTTTGATAGCCCGGTCGATATCCAGCAAAATCCGCCTCAGGCCCTTTAACAGGTGGAGCTTCTCCTTCTTTTTGGTCATGGAGAAATATACCCGCCGGCGCACCGAGTCCGTCCGCCAGGCAGTCCACTCCTCCAGAATTTCCCGCACTCCCAGCACCTTGGGGAAGCCGGCGATGAGAATATTGAAGTTGCAGGACTGGCTGTCCATCAGGGGGGTGAGCTTGAACAGCCTGGCCATCAGCTTCTCCGGATCAGCGCCCCGCTTCAGGTCGATGGTCAGCTTCAGGCCGGACAGGTCGGTCTCGTCCCGCATGTCGGCGATCTCCTTCACCCTGCCCAGCTTGATTAGCTCGGTCACCTTGTCCAGAATGGCCTCGCTGGTGGTGGAATAGGGGATCTCATAGACCTCAATCAGGTTTTCTTCCTTCACGTAGCGCCACCGGGAACGCACCTTGAAGGAGCCCCGGCCGGTGCGGTAGATTTCGGACAGGGCGGCCCCGTCATAGAGCAGATCGCCGCCGGTGGGGAGGTCGGGGGCCTTGAGAGTTGACATAATATCGTGATTGGGGTCTTTGATGAAGGCGATAGCAGTGTCGCACACCTCCCCCAGGTTGAAGCCGCACAGGTCACTGGCCATGCCTACGGCGATTCCCTTGTTTGCGGAGACCAGCACGTTGGGGAAGGTGGTGGGCAGGAGGGTGGGCTCCTTCATCTTGCCGTCGTAGTTGTCCACAAAATCCACTGTGTCCTGGTCGATGTCCCGGAAGATCTCGGCACAGATGGGATCCAGCCGGGCCTCGGTGTACCGGCTGGCGGCGTAAGCCATGTCCCGGGAGTAGACCTTGCCGAAGTTGCCCTTGCTGTCCACCAGGGGGTGGAGCAGCGCCCCGTAGCCCCGGGACAGGCGGACCAGGGTATCATAAATGGCCTGATCTCCGTGGGGGTTGAGTTTCATGGTCTGGCCCACGATGTTGGCCGACTTGGTGCGCCCGCCCCCCAGAAGCTTCATCTGGTACATGGTGTACAGCAGCTTGCGGTGGGAGGGCTTGAAGCCGTCGATCTCCGGGATGGCCCGGGAGATAATCACCGACATGGCGTAGGGCATGTAGTTGATCTCCAGGGTTTGGGTGATGGGCTGTTCCAGCACCTCCGCCCGCAGGCCCATCACGTTGGGGTCTGTTTTCCGGGCCTTATTTTCATTTGGCGTTTTCTTCTTGGCCATTTGGTTCAGTCCTATCTAAAATCCATTTGAGCGGATTGTTTTGGATGTATTCACGAATTGCCTGTAAATCAGCGTCGCTGCGGATAACGTGGTCGTAATAACCCTCTTGCCAAAAGTACGGGCCGAAGGGATTTCGATAGCAGTGATCTGTGTAAGACTTGAATCGTCCAATAATGCTGGGTAGGGGGCGGCCTCCGTGCCGCCCCGTTAGATTTAAGACCATGTGGATATGATCTGGCATGATTGTGTAGGTATCAACAGAAACGCCGGGATTTATAACAGGGATTTGGTTGATAGAAGTGTGAACAAATTGTCCTAAGTTTGTTAATATGACAGAGGCCATAGGTTGAAGGAGTGGGGCGGTACGGTTTGGGGAAAGCGGGGCGGCACAGAGGCCGCCCCCTACCGAAGGAACAGCCCCCCTGTAGGGCCGGCCCTCTGTGGCCGGCCGTTCGCAAGAGAAAGGTACAACTTTACATAAAATATTTTCATATCGCACCTGGGTGCAAATCGTGACAAAATAATATCCCGCCTGACTGTAGTCATAATTTTTCAGCCGGGTTTCTTTTCGGGTCCGCAGTTCCTCCTTCATCGTCCATACTCCAATATATTTCGCAATTCATTTACCCGCAGGGGCCAGTTGGAGCCGTCCAGCCCCTCTTGGGAGGAGGTCTGAAAGACGAGGAGGAGTTCCTTTGTCACATCGGAACACCGCTCCGGGTACAGGGACAAAATGCCATAAACTGCGTTCAAGTCTGTGTAGTCCGGTCCGGCACCTTTCGCCAGGTGACAGATGTCTCCCATAACCCGTAGCTCCGCAATGACCTGGCAGGAGGGGAATTCTGCTCCGGCCTCCTGACAGTCGGTGATGGTGTGTTCTCCCGACGATGCGGCAGAAAGCCACATCCGCCGCAGGGTATTCTCGTTCCGGGCCGCCTCCTGCCGCCAAAGAGCGGCAAAGGCGACGGTGGAGACCAAAAGCAGAATGCAGAGGATGGGAAGCACTCTTTTTTTCATTGCAGCCCCCTCACGAAATATCCGCCAGCTCCAAAAATTCATGTCCGTGGTCGGCGATGTGGGTTTTCCGGCCGGTGAGGTCGTCCCCCAGGAGGAGGTCAAACATCCGGGCGGTCTGTTCGATATCCTCAGGCACCACCTTGATGAGCCTTCTGGTGTCGGGGGACATGGTGGTCAGCCACATCATCTCCGGCTCGTTTTCGCCCAAACCCTTGGAGCGCTGAACGTCGTACTTTTTTCCCTGGAGGGAGGCTACGATATCGTCCTTCTCCTTGTTGGAGTAGGCAAACCAGGTTTTTTCCTTGCAGGTGATCTCGTAGAGGGGGGACTCGGCGATGTAGACGTATCCCTCCTGAATCAGGGTGGGGGTGAGGCGGTAGAGCATGGTGAGCACCAGGGTACGGATCTGGAAGCCGTCTACATCGGCGTCGGTGCAGATGACGATTTTGTTCCACCGCAGGGCGGACAGGTCGAAGGCGGCCATGTCCCGGGCCCGCTTGTCGTGGACCTCCACGCCGCAGCCCAGCACCTTCAGCAGGTCGGTGATGATCTCGCTCTTGAAAATCTTGCCGTAATCGGCCTTGAGGCAGTTGAGAATCTTGCCCCGGATGGGCATGATGGCCTGAAACTCGCTGTCCCGGGCCTGCTTCACGCTGCCCAGAGCCGAATCGCCCTCCACGATATACAGCTCGCTGCGGTTTACGTCCCGGGTGCGGCAGGGGACAAATTTCTGTACCCGGTTGGAGATATCCATGGAACCGGTGAGCTTCTTTTTAATATTCAGCCGGGTCTTTTCCGCATTCTCCCGGGCCCGCTTGTTGATGAGAATCTGCTCGGCGATCTTCTGAGCGTCGGCGGGGTTTTCGATAAAGTAGACCTCCAGCTGGGCCCGAAGGAAGTCGGTCATGGCCTCCTGAACGAATCGGTTGTTAATGGCCTTCTTGGTCTGATTTTCATAGGAGGTCTGGGTGGAGAAGTTGTTGCTCACCAGCACCAGGGCATCCTGGATATCGGGGAAGGTGATTCTGCTCTCCCCCTTGGTGTACTTGTTCTGCCCCTTCAGCCAGCCGTCAATAGCGGAGACGAAGGCGGAGCGCATAGCCTTCTCCGGAGAGCCGCCGTGCTCCAGCCAGGAGGAATTGTGGTAGTGCTCCACCACCTGCACCTTGTTGGAAAAGCAGAAGGAGACGGAAAGCTTCACCTTGTATTCTGCCTTGTCCGCCCGGTCCCGGCCCTTTCGCTCGGTCTGCCAGAAGACGGGGGCGGTAAGGGGCTCCTCTCCGGCCAGCTCGGCCACATAGTCCGCGATCCCGTTGTCGTATTGAAAGTCGGTGGTCTCAAATTTTCCTCCCACCTGATTTTTAAACCGGAAGGTTACCCCGGCGTTGACCACCGCCTGGCGCTTCATCACGTCCAGGTAGTACTCCACCGGGATATTGATGTCGGTGAACACCTCCAGGTCGGGCTTCCATCGGATGGTGGTGCCGGTTTTTCTGCCCCGGTCGGTGGGTTCGGACTGCAACCCGCCGATATTTTCCCCCTTTTCAAAGTGGAGGGAATACTTTTTGCCCTCCCGCCATACGGTGACGTCCATAAAGAGGCTGGCGTACTGAGTGGCGCAGGAGCCCAGGCCGTTGAGGCCCAGGGAATACTCATAGTTGTCCCCGCCGGCATTGTCGTACTTGCCCCCGGCGTACAGCTCGCAGAACACCAGCTCCCAATTGAACTTCTGTTCCTTTTCGTTCCAGTCCACCGGGCAGCCCCGGCCCTGGTCCTCCACTTGGATGGAGCCGTCCTCAAACCGGGTGACGGTGATAAGGGAGCCGTGGCCCTCCCGGGCCTCATCGATGGCGTTGGACATGATTTCGAAAACGGCGTGCTCGCAGCCCTCCAGCCCGTCGGAGCCAAAAATGACCCCCGGGCGCTTGCGTACCCGGTCGGCCCCTTTTAGGGCGGAGATGGAGTCGTTGCCGTAATTTTTCTTCTGTGCCATGGTGATACCTCATTTTCCCTGGGACATATAAACCCAATTTCACATCTTAATATTACCAGAAGGGCGGGGGAAAAGTCAATGTGAACCTGACGCGGAGCCGTCCGGTGGTATATGCCAAAAAAGAAAGACACGCACAGCGTGTCTTTCTTTTTTGGAGCGAGTGACGAGGCTCGAACTCGCTACCTCCACCTTGGCAAGGTGGCGCTCTACCAGATGAGCTACACTCGCAACAACAGTGGCTATTATAGCGGCGCCCGCCGGAAAAGTCAACCCCTAAATTTAAAAATCCGGGAAATTTTTCATGCGGCGGGCTGAGACAGGATGCCCTCCAGCGCTCCCTGGTGAACGGGCCGCAGATTTTTCAGGCCGCACAGGTCCGCCGGCCGCACCAGAGCCGGGGGCTTGGGCAGCTCCACAGCGCCGCAGTTTTCCAGCAGTCCGGCCACGAACTGGGAGCAGAAGTAGTGGTGCCTGCGCTGGAAAGACAGGTTAAAATAACAGGCGAATACGCCCAGTACGCTGTAGTGGTACTCCTCCCGCTGAGCGTACATGGAGCGCAGCTTCTGCCGCAGGCGCAGATAAGTATCCTCGCTCACCGTAAGCTCATACAGGCAGCAGGGGACAGCCCGGCGATATACCGTGACCTGTTCCTCCACCAGCCCGGCAGGCAGAGCCAGATAGCGGTATTTCCTGGCAAAGCTGTAAAAGGGACCGTCCGGACCGTCCAGTCCGATGGAGGCGTGAGTATAACTGTCCCGGGTGGCAAAATGAATAAGTCGGGAGAACCAGGTCCCTGACCGGGTAAGTAAAATATAGATCGTCCGTTCTGGCATGGAATATATCCCCTTCCCGAAAGCCGGCGGCTCTGTCCGAAGGATATGCCGGTTTTCTGCCTTGTGTCACTAGAATATTAGCACAGGAAATCTAAAATCACTTAAAGGAAAGATTAAGATTTCCTGAAATTGTTGGGGAAAAAAGAAATAGTAAACTTATAAAAAATATAGTTGACAAACGCAAAGCCGGCATTGTATACTATATATGAAAACAGCTTACAATTAAAAGGAGCGAGTAAAACTATGGAAAGCAAGACAAAAAGCAGTATTTATCCTCTGGCTATGACGGCCGTAATGGCGGCAGTTATATCGGCGGTCAGTCCTTTTGCCATTGCCCTTGGCCCCATCCCGTTGTCTTTTTGTACCCTGATGCTCTACACGACTCCTTATATTCTGGGTTGGCAGCGGGGAGCTGTGGCCACACTGGTATTTTTGATGCTGGGTGCGGTTGGCGTTCCGGTGTTCACTGGATTTGAAGGGGGACTGGGTAAGGTGCTGGGCCCTACAGGGGGGTACATGGCGGGCTATATTCCTCTGGTGGTCATCACCGGCCTGTTTATCAAATTTTTCCCTAAAAGCCGGGCGCTCCAATTCCTGGGGATGATTGCGGCTACCGGTGTTCTGTATACCTTGGGTACAATTTGGTATATGATCCAGTCAGGGAATCCGCTGAATGTGGCCATGAAGTGGTGTGTAATTCCATTTATTCCTGGTGACCTGATTAAGATGGTCATTGCTACCGGGCTGGGACCTGTCCTGAAGGACCGGCTGGTAAAGGCCAATATCCATCCGGAGGGCTGAACGAATGTATTTGCTTCGCCGCCTTGGGGTTATCCGAGGCGGTGGAATTTTTTTGCTTGTTTTTAGGAGAGAGGGGCACTATAATATGGGTAGAAAAAATTTTTTCTGGACGCGCAATAAAAGTCCTGTTTCGCGCGTTCCCTATACGACAGGAGAAATGGACTATGCTGACTCTGCTGGGAGTTCAGACAACGCAAGAAGGGATGGAACACCGGGACCAGGAGTTAGAGCTGCTGCTGTGCCGGGTGGGCCAGGGCGACCGGGAGGCGTTTTCCAGGCTGTACAGCCTGACCCGGGGGCCGGTGTACGCACTGGCGCTGTCCCTGCTCCGTGATGCCCAAGAGGCCCAGGATGTGGCCCAGGATGTCTTTGTCAGAGTGTGGGAGAGTGCCCCGTCCTACCGTCCCCAGGGCTCGCCCATGGCCTGGCTGCTCACCGTCGCCCGGAATGTGGCCCGGAGCCGCCTGCGCCAGAGCGGACGGCAGGTTCTGCTGGGGGAGGAGGAGTGGAACGCCATTCCAGCCCAAACGCCAGACGTATCTCCGGAGGACCGGCAGGTTCTTCAGGAGGCACTGGCCGAACTGGGGGCAGAGGATAGGCGGATCATCCTCCTCCACGCCGCTGCCGGCCTGAAGCACCGGGAGATTGCCCAGCTGCTGGAGCTTCCGCTGTCCACCGTCCTGTCCAAATACCACCGCGGGCTGAAAAAATTGAAAGCCCTGATGAAAGGAGAGAGCGGCCAATGACTGACCGGGAATTGGAGCAGAGACTAGAGGGCGCAATCATGCGCACTGCCCCTGATGATTTGGAAGCTATTCTCTCCCGCTGCGGTGCGCAAAACGGGAGCGTGATGGAATTGAAAGAGCTGAAATCCAATCAAAATGTCATTGATGTGGAGGTCAATGAGATGAAACCCAGGAAAAAGCTGCGTCCCTGGCTGGCCGCCGCCTGCGCGGCACTGGTGCTGCTGGGGGCCGGAGGCGGGGGACTGTTCTATTATCAGAGCTATGCCGTTGCCAGCGTTGTTTCGCTGGATGTCAACCCCAGCATTGAGCTGAAGGTCAACCGGGCGGAGCGGGTCATCTCCTGCACCGCCTTGAATACCGAGGCGGCGGCGGTTCTCTTCGACATGAACGGCGGAGCGGACCTGAAGGGTACCAAGCTGGATGTGGCGGTGAACGCCATCGTGGGCGCCTTGGTGCGGGAGGGCTATCTGGACAGCATCTCCTCCGCTATCCTCATCTCGGTGGAGGATAGCGACCAGACCCGGGCCCAGCGGATTCAGGCGGAGCTGGTGGCCTCGGTGGACGGGGTGCTGCGGACCCAGGCGCCGGGCACCTCCGTGCTGAGTCAGGTGGTGGACCACGGCACGCTCAGGGTGGAGTATGGCAATTTTGACAGCATCTCCTCCGGTAAGGCCGCCCTGGTTCAGAATGTGATAGAGCGCAATGGTATCAGTGGTGACGCGTTTAATCAGTTGGCTGCCCTGTCGGTAGAGGAGTTGAACGACCTGCTGAAAACGGGGGAGAAGCGTATCCCCATCGGTAAGACGGCCGCCTCTGCGGCTGCAGAGACCTGTGCTGGCACCCTGGCTCTGGACTCGGTGACAACCGACGTGGACCCGGAGTTGGACGAGTTCCTGCCCCATTACGAGGTGGAACTCAAAACGGCCTGGGGTGAGTTTGAATATATAGTGGACGCGTTTACCGGAGAGATTCTCAGCGGACCGGAGGACATTTGGAACCAGACACCCTCTGTACCGGTTACCCCAGACTCTGTTCCGGAGCCCTCCGCGCCTGGTGTAACCACTCCCACTCCTGCCGGACAGGATGTGGGACAGGATGCCGCCAAACAGGCGGCCCTGAATCATGCCGGACTGGCGGAGAGCGATATCACCGGCATGAAGATTGAACGGGATTGGGACGATGGACGGTTGGAATATGAAATCGAATTCTGGTGCGGGAATACGGAGTATGAATACACCATCCACGGCCACGACTGCTCCATCCTCAAGCATGAGGTGGACCGCCACCAGGAACATGATTCGGGTCATCACAGCGACGGCTATCACAGTGGAGGCAATACGGCAGCCTCCGCCGCCGATATCGGCGCGGAGGCTGCCAAGGCTGCCGCTCTGAACCACGCCGGGGTAACTGAGAGTCAGACTACCAAGATGAAGGTGGAACAGGACTGGGATGATGGGCGGCTGGAGTATGAGGTGGAATTCAATGTGGGCCGAACGGAGTACGAATACACTATCGACGGCGTTACAGGCGCTGTTCTGGAATATGAGCAGGATATTGACTGAGACAAAAATGAGCGCCGCCCGGCGCTCATTTTTTGTATTACTATGTGGTGGCAGGAGTTCCCGCACAAGTTTTGGGGCTCTTTTTTGTTGACCGGAAAAGGATATTCACGCCCGTAACATGATCCGTGGCGATTTTCGACGTTTTTGAAATAAATATAAAATTTTATACTGTTGAGAAAATCAAATCAATGCTTTCTTAGTCTTGCATGGTACGGCTGCAAGTGTAATTTTTCTCCTGGAATATGGAAACCCAGTCCCAGATTTTGCCCGGAGTCCAGAGATGATCCGCAATCCAAAGTTTCCAGAACACAGAAATCTTTATTTATTTCTTCCATAAACCAGTGTATGTTAAAATTGGACGATGATCCCTCCGGATAGGAATCCAAATATTTTGCTACTGATTTTTTGCCGTCCTGAAAGAAAAAATACACCCCGAACAGTTCAACATTTCGATTGAAGTATGGGAGCATTTTGGACAGGAACAAGCCCTCGTGATAAAAGTTATATTCGTTGACTGCAAAAAAATCCATACAGCAGTCGATGGATTCCTTTTGGATGGGCGGAGATATACTGGCATCCGCGATGTACAAAATTTTACATTGTGGGTTCTGCTGCTCAATGACCGCCTTGTACGCAAGCAAAGTCTCCGGAAATTTATCGATGACAATCAAAAAATCTTTTTCAGACAACAGCTTTATATGATTATGAAAGAAAAACCAAGCGGTTGGATACGCTTCCAGCCACACCTTGCCCGGAGTGGTATACTTTTGCAGGTATTCTTCTAACCAGTGATATGAGCGCTCGAATAGACTCAATGTCCTGGAGGGAAGATCTCTATAAAGTTCCCGAGTAGTGTCAGGCTTGTCATAAAGACTGGTATTTACATTATTGGTAAGAAAAATGCCATCCGAAATAGTAGCGCTGTAGCCGCAGCCGCAGCTCAGATTGGCATGAAATACATAGCGCTGATTCATAGTGACCCCGTCCATCATCAATTCACCGCCACAATGCGGGCAGCACAAAAGACCTAACATATCCACCGGTACGCCAGACTGGGCGCCTGGTTTTGTATAGTCGCCAAACCGGCAAATGGCGTAACGTACTTTTTCGCGGGCGATAGACAATGCCGTTTCTTTTTTACTTAGCTCTTTATCGTGGGCTAAGAAGATCTCTTTGCGTTCATTTTGATCTTCTTCGGAGCAGAAATTGGAGATGCGGCGCAGGGAAAGCAGACGATGAATCGTCTTTAGGGGGAAATCCATTTGCTTTAGTTCCAGTATCCACTCCAAATCTTCCAGTGTGCGGTCATCGAATATGTACTGGCTATTACGTCTTGGCGGAACCAGCAGGCCGTTATTGATATAGAAGTACAAACTATTAACGGGGACATTATATCGCTTTACAACCTGTCCAATTTTCATAGCAGTCTCCTCCTGCGCTTGTAATGATTTATTTATATCACGAAATCTATAGTAAGGTCAAGAAAATGCCGTAATATACAAAAATTTGCCGCTTGACAATGACTAAGGTTGGCAGATTAAAATAACGAATACAGGACAGGCCTATTTATGTCGTGTAAAAAATCAAGCAAAGGGGCATGCAATCATGGAATATTTGAAAAAAGCAATGATCCGTCCTGCCGAAACGCTTGCTGAATGCAAAAAGAATGTTGCCGGCATTATCCAAAATGTTCGAGAGAGAGGTGATGAAGCGCTACTGGAATATAACAATCGCTTTGATGGCAATGCTCGTACTTCTTTCCGGGTCAGCCGCGAGGAGTTGGATGCAGCCTACGCTAAAATGACTGATCAGGAATTGGCCGACTTACGTCAGGCTGCCGACAATATCCGCACCTTTGCGCAAGCTCAGTTGGGTTGTTTAACCGAACTGAAGAAGCTTACCATTATTCCAGGTTCCGAGCTGGGGCATCGGGTGATTCCTGTGGAATCTTGCGGATGTTATGTGCCTGGTGGCTCCTATCCGCTGTTTTCCAGTGCATTGATGCTGGTTATCCCCGCTAAGGTTGCCGGTGTGAAGCGGGTCGCTGCCTGCTCACCTGCGGTGAAGGGGACCGAATCCATCAATTATAAGACTCTGGTGGCCATGGATATTGCTGGTGCGGACGAGATTTACACTGTGGGCGGTGCGCAAGGTATTGCGGCATTCTCCTATGGTACCGCTCAAATTCCGCCTGTGGACGTGATTGTCGGTCCGGGAAACCAGTATGTTGCAGAAGCAAAACGTCAATGCTATGGCCAGGTAGGCATTGACTTTGTGGCAGGTCCCAGCGAAGTTCTTGCCCTGGCGGATGAAAGCGCAGACCCCCGTATTCTGGCGGCTGATATGCTGGCCCAGTCTGAGCATGACCGGCTGGCCAAGGGTATTGTTGTAACCACAAGCCGGGAATTGGGTATGGCTGTAATTGCCGCTGTGGAGACCCAGTTGACGGCGCTGGAAACCGCCGGTATCGCTTCAGCGTCCTGGACAAATTATGGCGAGGTGATTTTGGCCAGTGATATGGACGAGGCGGTGAAAATATCAAACGAATATGCCCCCGAGCATCTGGAGGTTATTGTGAAGGATGAGAGTATCCTGCCCAAACTGGTGAATTTCGGCTCTTTGTTCATTGGTCAGGAGACAGGCGAGGTCTTTGGAGACTACGCTTCCGGCACTAATCATACCCTGCCTACTGCTCGGGCCGCCCGCTATGCCGGAGGCGTCTGGGTAGGCACCTTTCTGAAAGTATGCTCTTTCCAGCGGTATCAACCTGCGGCAATGCATTCCATTGCCGCTCTGGTTTCCCGCATGGCTCGCGGCGAGGGCCTGATTGCCCATGCCAGGGCGGCAGAGCTGCGTATGGAGCTGTTGTGATGACTTCTCTTAAAAAGCAAATGAGGTGATTGTAAATGAAGAAACCGGAAAACAAAAAGTTAAGTATGGGCACCATGATATGTTATGGAATTGGCGCGCTGGGTGAAGGGATTGGATATAACGTATTTTTTTCTTTTTTCATCTTTTTTATGACAACGATTGCTGGTATTTCTCCCGCAATCGCAGGTACTGTTTCTACGGTGGCAGTTTTGTGGGATGCGGTAACAGATCCCATGATCGGCGCGTGGTCCGATCGAACCAAGAATAAGCATGGCCGGCGCCGTCCTTTCATCCGCTGGGGATCCTTGCTGTTTGGTGTTTCCATCGCGCTGTTGTTCATCAATGTAAATCTCCCACTGGGTATTAAGACCGTTTATTACATCATGATCAACATGTTCTATTGGGTAGCGATGACCAGCTGCGTGATTCCCCATACCGCTTTAGGCTCAGAGCTGACGAGTGACTTTAATACCAGAACCAAGCTGCGTTCTGTTGCTGTTATTTTTTTGAATACGGGAACTTTGATTGCGACTTCTGCGCCGCTACTGATTGTCAGCTTCTTTGCAGGTATGTTTGGCAGTGATGCGAAGGGCTGGGCGGCAACCGGCATTATTTTCGGCTGTCTTGTAGCATTGGTCTATAACATTTGTTATTTTGCAACGAACGGATTGGAACCTCGAAATCACAATCTGGAAAATACGAATAATGAGCAGAGCAAAGGCTGGGCGGGTGAATTTTATCGAAATGCAATAGCCGCATTCAAAAACAAAGATTTGGGACGTTTGTTGGCTATTACATTCTTTTTTAACGTTGTTGTCACACTGGGCACGGGAATGCTGGTCTATGTGATGACCTATATTTACGAGTATGATGAGGCAAAATCCTCTTTGTTTTATCTGGTATCCGGTATCGTCGTTATTATAGCGGTAATCCCGGTCGGTTACCTGGCTAACAAGCTGGGAAAAAAGGCTGTAATGATTGGCGGCCCTCTGATGTGGGCACTCGGATTTTTAGCCGTTGGGCTTCTGCCCCAGAGCGATATGCTCCTGTTTGTCATCTATCCCATTTGCTACTTTGGCAATGCCGCATACTGGACTATGATATATGCCATGTCTTATGATGTTGCTATTGTGGAGCAGTTGAAAACCGGGGAACATCCTGATGGTTTGTACACCTCTCTGATTGGTTTGTTTATGAAATTTGGAAATGCATTGGGGACTTTTGCCCTTGGCATTGGGCTGGAAGTGATTGGATTTGATTCCGCGCTGGCTGTCCAGCCTGAATCTGTCTTGACCGGTATTCGTTATTTCTTTGCACTTGGTCCCGCTATCGCGTTGGTAATCGCGGCTATTCCTGCGGTCAAGTACACTATGACGAAAAAGAAATATGAGCTTTACAGCAAGGCCCTTGAAAACAAAGAAGCTGGGCTTCCATATGACGAAAGCTTAATTGAGTCTTGACTATGCGGAGGGGGGATATATGTGAAAACGCTGGTATATAGCAATATCTACACGATGGATTGTACACATCCATTTGTGGAAGCAATGTGTATAGAGGATGGCGTCGTTAAGGAAATAGGGGGCCGCGGCCAATTCGCTGAGCAGGATATGGACCAGGTACTGAATTATTCCGAGCAATTTATTTTTCCTGGTTTTATTGATACGCATGTTCATACCAGCCCTTGCGGCGCATTGATGACGGGTGTTCAAGTGCACGGTGAGACGACGATTACAGGAGTATTGGCCGCCATAAAAGACCGGGCTAAATCGGAACCGAGTGGGCAGTGGATATTTGTTGCCGGCTTCCAGGACAAAAATATGAAAGAGAAGCGATTTCCGACACTGGAGGAACTGGATCAGATTTCTACATCTCACCCCATCATGATTGTTCACAATGATCTTCACCCGTACATGTGCAATACCTGCGCCGTGGAACGGCTGCATCTTAATCCAGAAGTGGACGGGGTGGAGACCAATAAAAAAAATGAACCGAACGGTATGGTGGTTGATCCCTACTGTATGCCACTGCTGGAAGAAATCAGTCAGATTATGCCGAAGGATGAACTGATTGCCGGATACAAAAAAATGGATGACTATGCTGTATCAAATGGTGTTACCACCGTCTTTACGAAGGATTTCTATCCCATGCAGCGTATTTTGTGGGAAAATCGCAGTCAATTCAAGACTACTACTCACCCTATGGTCATGATCAACGGCTGTACCAATGAGAAGGATATTGCCCGTGTAGTGGAAGATCAAGACTTTGCGCGGCGGGCTACTATGTGTGTTTTTGCTGATGGAGCTTTTGATGGCTGGTCCGCATCTGTAATTGATCCCTATAAGGATAGGCCGGATTCGTTTGGAATGCTTTATTATTCCGACGAAGAACTATATGCTTTTGTTGAGCGTGTCCATCTGGCTGAAATGCAAGCATCTGTTCATGCGATTGGAGACAATGCGATTGAACAAGTCCTTCGTGTATATGAAAGAGTGCTTGCAAAATATCCTCGTGCGGATCACCGACACCGGATCGAGCACTTTGAATGTCCCACCAAACGGGCAATTTTAAAGGCGGCAGAATTGGGTGTGGCACTTGGAATGCAGCCGTTGCTTTTAGAGGTCTGTGAGGGCATGGATATGGAAGGATACCGATGTTTTATCGGTGATCGTGTCGAAAGATGCAGCCCATATCGTTCGGTGCTTGACATGGGAATTTTGGTTGGCGGCGGTTCTGATTTTTCTGTAACTGAAATGAAGCCCCTCCGCGCAATTATGATTGGAATGCAGCACCCAGTCCCCGGAGAAAGGTTCAGTCTTACAGAAGGCCTTCAAATGTATACTTGTAATGCGGCGAAACTGGGTTGCCTGGAGGACCGAAAAGGAAAACTGATTCCTGGGCTGGACGCGGATTTCGTTGTACTTGCAGAAAATCCCTACACCACGCCCACAGAGGAAATTGCGGATATCCCCATTCTTAAAACCTATACCTTTGGGCGATTGGCGTATGAAAAATGATCTGATATATTTTCCGGGATACTTCTTATATCGCCGGGTAAAGCACTGGTCTTTACTGCCACGTTTCCAGTAATCTGGAAGTAAATCCTGGTGGGGAATTTCAGTCCACAGCATCAAAAACGATAGGAACAATCCATTTTTTGGAATCCCTCTTTTTTGGTACGGAAGAGGCTCCCCTCATCTTTTCCGTACAATTTTTCTTTTTGTGTGTCAACACTCACACAGAAAATGAACACATCCATCAGCAAAGCTGATGGATGTGTTCATTTGGTTCAATCAAAACTGAGTTTTTGCGTTAACTATAGCAATCGTCAAAATGATACCACTGAGACAAGGGCAGAGCCCCTGCCCTTATCCCCGGGCCAATGTCAGTTATTTTGAATACTGCTATAAATTTGGCGAATTGATTGATTTTACAAACAAATAGAAAGCACTGCGAAAAAAGTTGCGAATTTTGGATTTCTCAAATATTCGATTTTCAGGGGAAAGTCCAACAAATCGGACAGGAAATCGGGGAACAGAAAATCGGGTCGGATGTGTCTCACTATGGATGCGAAAAGATTCAGAAAACTTTTTCGGCTGGTTTCTGCTCCTTTTAGCCGTTTCCGCTGGAGTTCATTTCATCTGCAAGCCTCTTTAACGAGGTGTTTTCCATGTGTTCCGGCCGCGTCTGTGGTAGGTTCTGTGGTCAGAAACGTTTCCCGCCTCTGATCGTCGGTTTTCCGCCGGTGCTGAGCGGGAAGCGTTTCATATTTTTGCTGTCTGCATTGTAACTCTGGCAGGAAGGTTTTGCAACGGTTTTCTGCCAGAGCAGGCCCTCAAATTCTACAGGGCTATATCCAAAGATAAGGGCAGAAGATCAAAATATAAGGCACAGTACAGGATGTTGAAATCGTGTATGGGCAATCAGCTTGCTGAGGAGTATTCAAAGCTGGCATTGGGGTCCGTATGCTGAAGCAAGAGGTTGTCCCCGTGCCAGAAGCGATAGCGCACCTCTGCGCAGAGACTCTCGTGGATAGTACGCTCCATGCGGCCCTCTACTGGAGCCCGGAGGGCCTGCCGCCGCTCGTTTAGCAATTCGACTTCCAGGCGATACTTCCCCTGGTGGATCACCGCACCGGAGGGAGACCACTTGTCAATTTTGACGCCCCGGTAGGTTGCCAGGCGGTATTCCCGGCCACGGTACAAAACAGAGCAGATACAGCCAGTGAAGTCGCCCACAGGCAGGGGGATCGTCGCAATTGCAAGCATCAGACTGCCGCGCTCCGGCCCGTCCCAGACGCACTGCGTCCAGAGGTACTTGTCGGGAAAGGAGCGGCCCCGGTCCGTCTCAATGTATCCGATTCCATCGGAAAAATCCAAATGCTCACCATTCAGTTCCAGCGCGCCGCTCAGAGAATGCCCCATGCTGATGACGCCGTGGGCGCACTGCATCCCTGCGAAAAATCGAAACGGCCCCATAATGTCAGACCGCAGAGCGGTAAAAGGACCGTAGCGCAGTGAGCCGCAGAGGGAAAGATTGTCTTGCCGGATATGGAGGTCGATTCCCTGACTGCCAAAGCTGGACTGTCCAATCTGTACCTGGAAAGGCTGCCGGGAGACTTGCAGTTGTGCCTCTGGGTATTCCAGCCACCACGCTTGATCCTTTGAAATGATCTGGAGGGAGGCGGTGCGGTGTCCTTCTCTATCGATATGGAATGCGGGAATCAGCGCGAGAGTCTGCCCCTGCGGGTTTTGGTGCTTGAAGTACCAGCCCTCAAAATAGGGGCCTGTCCTATTTGTACTGCGGAAAAATCCCATAATTTATCACCCTGGATTCAGTTTTCCCTGAATCTGGGGATTTTATATGGGATATTCTCCGATGCTGGAGGCCGTCGAAGCAGTCTTGGTGAATAAGCCGCTCCCGGCCAGGAAGCGGCTCAATCCTTGCGGGACTGTATCCAAAGATAAGCGGTGTGATTCCCCACCGATGTGGAGCGGCAGAATCGATAGCCCAGCTGGTCGAAGGCCTGGAGATCCTCCGGGCTTTTGATTTGGTTCTCCGCCAGCCAGCGTACCATCTGTCCCCGGGCCATTTTGCATTTGGTACCCTTTTCGATGACCTTGCCATCTTTCCACTCTCCAAAGGCACAGGTGACAAATCGGACGGTTTTGGGCAAATAAACCTCCACCGCTTTGCTGTACTCCTTGGAGGCCAGATTCAGCACAAAATCCGTCTCTGTGGCCAGCTGACGGGCCAGACGGTCTCCCCAAAACTGATACAGGTCCCGGCAGCCGTCCACCGCCAGCTTTGCCTGCATCTCCAGCCGGTAGGGTGTCACGCCGTCGAAGGGCCGCAGCAGACCGTAGAAACCAGAGAGGATGCGCAGGTGTTCCCGGAGGTAGTCCAGGTGAGTCGTCTCCATCACGCTGGGGGCCATGTAGCGGTACTGAATGCCCTCGTAGGAGAGAACCGCCGGAGTGAGATTATGGCGCAGTTCCATCTGCTCCAGCCGTTCCACGTTCAACTTGGCAATGGTGTCATTGCACTTCCAAAGGGCCTGCAAATCTTTGGGAGACATCCCCTGGAGGACAGTTTTCAGCCGCTCCGTCTGCTCCAGAAACTGAGGCAGACTATCCACGGCAAAGCTGTCCGTATCCACTACCATTTTCTTCGCCGGGGCGATGATGATGCGCATAGAGCCCCCTCCTTTCAGATTTGGGAAAGTATCTCCGTCAGCCGCCTTGCCGCTGTATCCAGGCCTTCTATTCCCGCGCAGCGGCTGAGTTTGGCGTTGACCAGCTGATCCAGCAGGGGCTGACTTTGGCTGCTTTCGTCCAGGGCCAGCTCCGCGGCTATCACATCCTCCCAGGCGCGGTTTAAAAAGGCCACCTCCCGGCGGCCATGGGTCCTGGTGAACAGAGGCAGTTCTGAACCGCATAGTTCCTTCGTCGCTTCTGCGGGAAAACCGATGACAGACAGGCTACGGCGCAAGCCATTCAGAAAAACTTCCGACAGGCGCTCCCATTCCGGGCGATTGAGATCATACAGCACAAATGTGTATCGCGTATGGCAGTGGACCGCCAGCAGACTGGGCCTGCCCCGCAACGAAATAATATGAATATCCCAGCAGAAGCGGTGGTCTGATCCCTGGCCGTAAGGGAGTGTTTTGATGTGCAAGTGTCGCTGGAGGGGAATGGTCAGGCCCAGCTCTATCGCATTACTTCTTTTCATGAGGAATGGTCACTTTCTCAACCTGAAAACGTTCTCCGTCAATGGTCATGACAGCAAAGGTAATCTCCTGGTCAAAGCGCCGGCGTCCACAACTGCCGGGGTTCAGCCATAGAACGCCATTCTGCTCCTCACAAGCGTACTTGTGGGAGTGACCGTAAATCACCACATCTGAGTCGGACAAATCCGGAGGAACATCCCTCTTGTTGTGAATCAGGAAGAAGTGGATGCCCTCGATGGAAAATATGAGGCTTTGCGGCAGCCCCTCCGCCCAGTCTTTGTCGTTGTTCCCTCGGACAATATAGAGCGGGGCGTACTCCCGGAGCTTGTCCACAATGGCCTGGGTGTTGATATCGCCGCCGTGGATGATGATGTCAGCCTGGGACAGGTATCCCACCACCTCCGGCCGCAGCAATCCATGAGTGTCGGATAAGATGATGACACGTTTCATGTACAGGCCTCCCGGTTCAAATCAGAATTCCCTCGCAGTGGTCGATCTCGTGCTGGATGATCTGGGCCGTCCAGCCGGTAAAGGTCTTGAAGCGGGTTTGAAACTGCTCGTTCTGATACTGCACCTTGATGGACTGCCAGCGCTTGGCTTTCCGGGTGCCAGAGAGGGAGAGACAGCCCTCCTCCGCCTCGTAAGATCCGGATTTCCTGATGATCTCCGGGTTTAACATCACCATATATTTGCCCTCGTTGTCAAAGACGATAATTCTCTTGCAGACGCCAATCATATTGGCCGCCATGCCTACACAGCCGTCCTTGTGGGCAGTCAGAGTGTCCAGCAGGTCCTGAGCGACGGGCAAGTCCTCCAAAGTGGCCGGTTCAGCCTTTTGAGAGAGGAACGCTTCATCCCGCATAATCTCTCGTACCACGGCATAGCACCTCCATTGTACACTTCCCCCAGGGGGAAATTTGTGGTATACTCATATAAAATAGCACAGACAGGGGAAAAAGGCAAATCGAGGGTGGCAGACAGTATGGAGAAAAAAGTAACCGAAGTTGTGGCAGCGCTGATTTGGGACGGAGACAGGTTTTTGATCTGCCAGCGTCCGGCTCATAAGGCGCGGGGATTGCTGTGGGAGTTTGTCGGTGGTAAGGTGGAACTGGGGGAGACCGAGGAACAAGCCCTCATTCGGGAGTGCCAGGAAGAGCTGACTGTCACCATCTCAGTGGGTGAAGTGCTTATGGAAGTCGACCACGATTACCCGGACCTGAATGTACATCTGACACTGTTCAATGCGGCAATCATTGAGGGAACGCCCCAGATGCTGGAGCACAATGACATCTGCTGGATTACTCCAGAAGAGATACCACAGTATGAATTTTGCCCGGCGGATAAGGGAATTTTGAAAAGATTACAATCAAAAGCATGGTAAGGGGGAAGGTTACATGAAAGCCCTATTTAATGAAGACAACACGATGGAGAAAATGATAATCTCCATTTTGAAAGAGAATGGTTGGACATACATTCCCGCTGAGAAGCTTCCGCGTATGTATTCGGATGTTATGGTGGAGTCCATGGTGAAGGAAGCTCTGATTCGGCTGAATCCTGAGATCGCAGCGGAACCTTCCCGTGCTGACGAGGTCATTTATAAGCTTCGAACTGTTATTTTGTCTGTACAGCCGCATAACCTGGTGACCCAGAATGAGCTGTTTAAAAAGCTGGTGTTTGAAGAAAACTCCTTCCCCTTTGGAAAAGACGGTCGTATGGTTCCGATTCGCTTCTTTGGTACGATGCGCAAAGAGGACATTGCCTTAAACGAATATGTCGTCACCAACCAATGGGTATATCCCCAGGCGGATGGAGGCAAACGTCTGGATATTGTGCTGCTGATCAACGGCTTTCCCATTGCGATTGGCGAACTGAAGACGCCTGTCCGCAGTGCCATTACATGGCTTGACGCCGCTGGAGATATTTCCGCATATGAGAAAAGCATTCCCGCTATGTTTGTTACAAATGTATTCAATTTTGCCTCAGAGGGGAAGTGCTACCGCTATGGTTCCGTGAATATGCCCATCAATATGTGGGGACCGTGGCATACCTCTGATCATAAGGCGGAGGGTAACCTTGCGGATGTGAAGATCAGCATAGCAGATATGATCACACCGGAAAAGGTTATGGACATCTTCCAGTTCTTCACTATGTTCGCCACCGATAAAAAGTACCGGAAATATAAGATTATCTGCCGCTATCAACAGTTTGAGGGTGCGAATATGATCGTCAGCCGTGTCCTTGCCGGGTATCCGAAGAAAGGGCTGATTTGGCATTTCCAGGGCTCCGGCAAATCGCTGCTGATGGTATTTGCCGCGCAGAAGCTACGTATGGTACCTGAACTCAAAAATCCTACGGTTGTAATTGTGGATGACCGCATTGATTTGGAGACACAGATCACGGCGACCTTTAACGCCTCCGACATTCCCAATCTGACCAGCGCGTCCACCAAGGAGGAACTGGCCTCTTTCTTCCGCGGAGATATGCGGAAGATTCTGATTACAACAATTTTCAAATTTGGTGAGGTCAATGGAGAGCTGAATGCCCGAGACAACATCATTGTTATGGTGGACGAGGCACACCGGACTCAGGAGGGAGACCTGGGGGAGAAAATGCGCATAGCCCTTCCCAACGCATTTTTCTTCGGCCTTACTGGTACGCCAATCAACCGGGTGGACAAGAATACCTTTTTGACCTTCGGCGCAGAGGAGGACCGCACCGGCTATATGAGCCGGTACTCTTTCTCAGACTCCATCCGGGATGGTGCGACGCTGCCTCTGCATTTTGAGCCGGTTCCCGTGGAGCTGCATGTCAACAAAGATGAACTGGACCGGGCATTTGAAGCAATGACCGATGAGGCGGGGCTGAGCAGGGAGGAAAAGAATGAGCTTTCCCGCCGCGTCAACATGAAGGCTATCATGTATAATCCGGCCCGCATTCGAAAGGTCTGCGAACATATCGCAAAGCACTTCCAATCAAAAATTGCGCCAAACGGCTACAAGGGACAAATCGTGGTTTATGACCGGGAGTGCTGCCTGATGTATAAAGCAATCCTGGACGAACTGCTTGGCGAGGATGCTTCCACGATCGTCATGGATACCAATAACGACAAGGAGGATCGCTACAAGAAATACCGCCGTGACCGTGATGCGGAGGGAAAGATCCTGGACGTGTTCCGGGACCCAAACAGCAAGCTGAAGCTGGTGATCGTCACCTCCAAGCTGCTGACCGGGTTTGACGCCCCTATTTTGCAGGCGATGTATCTGGACAAGCCCATGAAGGATCACACGCTGCTCCAGGCCATCTGCCGCACAAACCGCACCTATGACCAGGGGAAGACCCACGGCCTGATCGTTGACTATATCGGCATTTTTGACGATGTGGCCAAAGCCCTTGATTTTGATGAGACCAGTATGCGTCGCATTATCACGAATATTGAGGAGATCAAAAAACAGTTGCCGGCGCTGATGAAAAAATGCCTCGGTTATTTTATGGGTGTTGACCGTACCATAGAGGGCTGGGAAGGGCTGATGGCGGCCCAGGAATGTCTCCCCACCAACAAGGAAAAGGATAACTTTGCCGCCGACTATCGTGTGCTGAACCGGGCTTGGGACGCTCTCTCGCCGGATATCTTCTTGAACATATACAAGTCGGATTACCAGTGGCTGTCCCGTGTTTACGAATCCGTTAAACCCACCGACGGCAGAGGGGGCCTGATTTGGGCCTCCCTCGGGGCCAAGACCATTGATCTGGTTCATCAGAATGTTACAGTCGGTGAGACTGACGAAGATATGGACATTCTTGCCATGGACGCTGACCTGATTGATGATTTTCTGGAGAAGCAGAAGGATTTGAAAAAAGCGACAAAAAAGGTTGAGATCAGCCTTGTGGCAAAGATTCTGAACCATGCCCAAGACCCTAAATTTATTCAGCTGGGTGAGAAGTTGGAAGCCCTGCGTGAGAAACATGAACAGGGGCTTATTACCAGCATTGAATTTTTGAAGCTTCTTTTGGAACTGGCGAAGGAAGCAGCTCGGGCGGAGAAAGATGTCGTTCCAGAGCAGGAAATTGATAAAGGGATCGCCGCCTTGACGGAACTGTTCAATGGCGTGAGGAATAAAAATACGCCTGTCATTGTAGAGCGCATCGTTGCTGATATTGACAGCATTGTGAAAATTGTCCGCTTCGACGGCTGGCAGAGCACAACGGCCGGCAAGCAGGAGGTCAAGAAGGCCCTTCGCAGTGTGGTTTGGATCAAGTACAAAATCAAAGATAAAGACGTCTTCGACAAGGCGTACAGCTACATCGAGCAATATTATTGATGGGAGGCAGGTGAAACTATGATTGGCGCAATCATTGGAGATATTGTGGGCTCCAGATTTGAGTGGAACAACCACCGCTCCAAGGACTTTGACCTGATGCCGCACCAGTGTTTCTTTACGGATGATTCCATTATGTCATTGGCCGTATGCGACGCGCTGATGCGCTGCCGACCGGATTTTACCGGTCTGGGAGAGCAGGCAGTCCGCTCCATGCAGGAAATTGGCCGCCCGTATCCGAACAGCGGCTATGGTGGATCTTTTTACAGGTGGATGTATTCCGATCATACGAAGCCTTACAACAGCTTTGGAAACGGTGCCGCCATGCGGGTGAGCGGCTGCGGGTATGCGGCAAGGTCTCTTGAAGAGGCAAAAGCCCTCTCCAAAGCGGTGACCGAGGTGACCCATAACCATCCGGAGGGAATCAAAGGCGCCGAGGCCACTGCTGCTGCGGTTTATCTCGCCCGCACCGGAAAAAGCCTGCTGGAAATTCAGGACTATATCACGAAGAACTACTACCCCATTGATTTCACGCTGGATTCCATTCGCAGTACCTATCAGTTCAATGAGACCTGTCAGGATACCGTGCCCCAGGCGCTGGAGGCTTTTTTCGAGTCCACCGGCTTTGAGGACGCCATCCGGAACGCAATCTCTATCGGCGGCGACAGTGATACCCTGGCGGCGATTACCGGGGCGGTTGCAGAGGCCTATTACGGTGTACCCGCTCCCATACGGAAACTGGCCCTGACCTTTTTAGACAAGCGCCTTTTAAAAGTCCTCATGGATTTTGAGGGGATCTATCCGGCGAAGGTAGAAAAAGCAGGTGAGGCCGGAAACATCGGGATTCGATCTCCGGAGCGCGCTGAAATAGCGGCAGAAAAGCGCTCTGAAATTATGGAGGCTGCATTTGATTTTGCTGACGAGGATGCCGCAAACAGCACATCAGTTTCTGAGGAGACCACCAGCCAGAAGCTGTTTTCCCACCTGTTTGAGGCGTGCAATATCCTGCGGGGCCCTATCAATCAGGACGAGTACAAAAGCTATGTGACGCCGATCCTGTTTTTCAAACGGCTTTCCGACGTTTATGACGAGGAGACCCAGGCCGCGCTGGAGGAATCCGGTGGGGATGAGGAATATGCCGCCTTCCCGGAGAACCACCGCTTTGTGATCCCCGAGGGATGCCATTGGCAGGATGTCCGGGAGGTGAGCATGGATGTGGGTGTTGCCATTGTAAATGCTATGAACGGGATCGAGCGGGCGAACCCCGATACATTGAGCGGGGTATTCTCCAGCTTTGATGACGCAAACTGGACGGATAAGTCAAAGCTGTCCGACGAGCGGCTGAAAAATCTGATCGAGCATATGTCCAAAATAAAGGTTGGCAACAACAATTATTCTGCCGACGTGATGGGGGACAGTTATGAGTTCCTGATTAAGAAATTCGCGGATTTATCAAAAAAGAACGCCGGCGAATTTTACACCCCACGCTCCATTGTCAAGCTGATGATTATGTTGCTGGCCCCGCAGGCGGGCGAGTCGGTGTATGACCCCGCCTGCGGCACAGGCGGTATGCTGATTGAAGCGATTCGTTACATGAAGGGTGACAAGCGAACCTACGGTCGAATCTATGGTCAGGAAAAGAATCTGGCCACCTCCGCCATTGCCAGGATGAACCTGTTTCTGCATGGCGCAAGGGATTTTAACGTGACTCAGGGGGATACGCTGCGAAGCCCTAATTATCTCTGGCGGGGCAGCCTGCAAACCTTTGACTGTGTGGTGGCGAATCCCCCCTTTTCCTTGAAAAACTGGGGGGCGGAGCAGTTTAGTAGCGATATCTACGGGCGCAACCTCTGGGGTTGCCCCACGGACTCCAACGGAGACTTCGCATGGCTCCAGCACATGGTCAAATCCATGGATCCCAAGACAGGTCGGTGCGCTGTCGTCCTGCCCCAAGGCGTCCTGTTCCGGGGTGGAAAAGAGAGAGAGATCCGAAAGCAGTTGGTGGAGTCCGACAAGCTGGAGTGTGTGATCACACTCACTGGCGGCGTTTTCTACTCCACCGGCGTTTCCGCCTGCATTCTCTTTTTGAACAACAACAAACATGCGGATCACCGTGGAAAGGTCTGTCTTATAGACGCCTCCGGCATCTATACGCCCCAGCGGGCGCAGAACATCATGACCGAAGACGACATTCGAAGAGTATATGCGCTGTATGCGGCCTATGAAGATGTGATCGAGCGGGTCAGAGTGGTAACAATTGCTGGCATACAGGAGAGAGGCTACACCCTTGCCATCAACAACTACATTGAGAAAAAAGAGCAGGAAACGATCCCCCCGGAGGAGGTGCGCCGACAGTATTTTGAGGCTTACGAGGCCATGCTCCGGGCCGAGGAGAGGATGAAGAAGCTCCTGCTGGAGGGAGGGTACGTCAGTGAGTAAACGGATCACCATAGAGGAATTGCAGTCCTATCTGTGGAACTCCGCCGTTCTCCTCCGCACAAATATTGACGCGGGAGCTTATAAGCAATATATATTTCCGCTGTTGTTTTTCAAGAGAATTTGTGACGTGTACGACGAGGAGACTGCGGCCGCATGGGAGGAATACGGCGAGGACGCCTCCGAATTTGACGAGCATGAGCTCCATACGTTTATCGTCCCTCGGGGCTGTCACTGGAATGACGTCCGTGCCGTTTCAGAGAATGTCGGTGTAGCAATTGTGGAGGCTTTTCGGAAGGTGGAGAACGCCAACGCCGACAAGCTACAGGGAATTTTCGGCGACGGGGCCTGGACCAATAAAAATCGCCTGCCAGACCGCCTGCTGAAGGACCTGCTGGAGCATTTCAGTACCAGGACGCTCTCCATCGCAAACTGCCCAGAGGATGAGCTTGGCCAGGGATACGAGTATCTCATCAAAAAATTCGCAGATGACAGTGGTCACACAGCGCAGGAGTTTTACACCAACCGGACCGTTGTCCATCTGATGACGGAGATGCTCCGTCCAGAATCGGGGGAGTCCATCTACGACCCCACCTGCGGCAGCGCCGGTATGCTGATCTCCGCGATTGCTTACCTGAAAGAGCAGGGGAAAGAATGGCGCAATGTTGCGGTCTTCGGACAGGAGATCAACGCGCTGACCTCCGCCATCGGTAAGATGAACCTGTTTCTCCACGGCGTCAAGGATTTCAGCATTGTAAACGGCGATACCCTGGCCGCTCCCGCGTTTATTGAAAACGGCAGGCTCCGGCAGTTTGATCTGGTTCTGGCCAATCCGCCCTACTCCATCAGTCAATGGGATCGTGTCGCCTTTGAGAGCGACAAATATGGCCGGAATTTTTTGGGAGTTCCTCCCCAGGGGCGAGCGGACTACGCCTTTTTGCAGCATATCATTGCCAGCCTGAAGGAGGAGACCGGGCGGTGTGCGATTTTGTTTCCCCACGGCGTTCTGTTCCGCAATGAGGAAAGCGCCATGCGGGAAAAACTGGTGCGCAGCGACCGCGTCGAATGCGTGATCGGTCTGGCGGCAAACCTGTTTTACAACTCCCCCATGGAAGCCTGCATCATGATCTGCCGCATGAATAAACGGCCAGAGCGGCGGGGACAGGTACTTTTCATCAATGCGGTGAACGAAGTGGAGCGAAAAAATGCGCAAAGCTATTTGGAGGACCGGCACATTCAAAAGATTGCCGAAGCCTATCACCAGTATTCTGACGAGACTGGTTTCGCACGGGTAGCTACCATACAGGATATTGCGGATCACAACTTTTCCCTCAGTATTCCCCTCTATGTCAAGCAGGAAACTGATATGGCGGAGATGGATACTCGCTCCGTTCAGGAGCATTATGGCCGCTGGATGGCCGCCTCGGAAACCATGAAGCTGAGTTATGAGAAGCTGAATTCACTTTTGGGAAAGGGGGCGCAGGAAGGTGAGTAAGGTTTTGCTTGGCGATGTGGCTGAGGAACGCAGGGAGACCTGCAAAGGCAGTAAAGATGGGTATCCCACGGTTGGACTCGAGCATTTAACACCAGAGGAAATCACACTTACTTCTTGGGATGACGGTAGTGATAACACCTTTACAAAAATGTTCCGTAAAGGGGATGTGCTTTTTGGCCGCCGTCGGGCTTACCTGAAAAAAGCTGCTGTTGCGCCGTTTGATGGAATCTGCTCTGGTGACATTACAGTTATTGAGGCAAAGCCGAGATATATTCTTCCTGAATTGCTGCCTTTTATCATTCAAAACGATACTTTGTTTCATTTTGCCGTAGAAAAATCGGCGGGTTCACTTTCCCCCCGTGTCAAATGGGAACACCTGAAAAGTTATGAGTTTGAGTTGCCGGATATGGACAAGCAGCGTGAACTTGCGGAACTTTTATGGGCTATGGATGCTACAAAAAAGTCTTATCAGCAGCTTATCGCCGCTACAGATGAACTGGTAAAATCTCAATTTATCGA
>CANEFX010000011.1 GCA_947426945.1 uncultured Bacillota bacterium | reverse complement strand
TTTTTCCTGCCTGTGGTCCCTTTTTTGTGCTGTCCGCACAACTTGGGGCGGTTCATGCTCCCGTATCCTCTTCTCTTATTTTGTCCAGCGGAGCACCGCGTCCCGGAGAAATTGAGCGCAGCCGGGGCACTTCCCGTCGTAGTAGGCGGTAAAGCGCTCATCCTGTACATACAGCTCTGCCAGCCCCCGCTGGCGCTGGACGTCATACTGGTCCCCTATCATGGTGAGCCAGCGGAAGTGGAGGGCGGTGATCTCCTTTCCCTCCTCCCCCGCCGGGTCGGCTCCGGCGGCCACGGCGGCGGACAGCTTGTCCAGAATCTCCTGCTCCAGGCGGTTCCACTCCTTGTACTGCTCCTGGGTCAAGCCCATCATTTGGGCGTTGGAGGCATCCACCTGGGCGTCACCGTACTTCCTCCGGGCCTCAGCGCCGTAGAGCTGCTCCCTCTCCTCCACAAGCTGGCGCTTGAAGGCCTCAAATTTCTTCTCGTCAGACATCATTTCGTTCCTTTCTTGTGTCAAAATAGTTTCCTTGACTGAGTCGATCAGCCTCTGAACCCGGTCCCGCTCTCCCTCCAGGGCAGACAGGTGGCTTCGCAGGACGGCCAGACGATCGTAGGAGGGATCGTCCAGAATTTCCTTTACCCGGGCCAGCTCCACCCCGAGGGCCCGGTAGTACAGGATATCCTGGAGCCGGTCCACCTCTACCGGACCGTAACGGCGGTAGCCGCCCTCTGTCCGGCCGGTGGGCTTCAGCAGACCGATCTTGTCGTACCAGCGCAGGGCGCGGGTGGTCACCCCCGACAGGCGCGACAGCTCCTGAATGGTATATTCCATGACAACCACCTCCTTAAACAGGATACTATCACTTGACGTAACGTCAATGTCAAGACGTTTTAAAAATAATTTAAAGCGGCCTCTCGGCCGCTCTTTGTCATTCCTCTGTTTTCTTATCTGATCCGTTTTGCTTCCGCATTTTTTTCAGCTCCCGCCTTCCGACAATTACGGCCACCACTGCCACAGCAGCCAGAATCACCAGCAGGAATATGTTGTAGGAGACCCAAATGAGGAAGTCCTGGAAGCCCTGACCCAGGCTGCGGAGGCTGGACTGGAAGCCGGCAGCCATGCGCTGACCCAGGGAGGCGGTCTCCCCCACCTCCTCTGTCACCCGGCCCACCTCGCTGAGGGAGATGTTGAAGGTGGCGAAGCCCACCAGGGCATCGTACCGGTTCAGCTCAGAGGAGTACTGCTCAATCTGATACTCCACCTCGCTAAGGGCGCTCTCCAGGGCGATAATGTCCTCCATGGTCTCCGCCCGCTCCAGCAGGGCCAGCAGCCGCTCCTGCTTGGTGCGCTGAGTCTTGAGGCGAGCCTCGGTATCGTAGTACCGCTCCCCCACGTCCTCGCTGTTCTCGTTCTTGTTGGTCACATAGCCCAGGTCTCCGGTTCCGGACAGGAATTGGTCGTACTTCTCCGCAGGCACTCGGACGGTGTATTCCCCCCGGCGGGCGGCATTGACATCCCGGCGGCTCCCTCCGTAGAGGCTGGCATTCTCATAATAGCCGCCGCAATCCGCTGTCAACTGCTTCAGCGCCTCCACGCTCTGGTCGAACTGCTCCGTCTGGATGGACAACTCCGCCCGGCGGATGAGCTTGGCCCTGGGGTTCTGGTAGATGGAGCCGCCCTGGTTCTCTGAGGCTCCCGGCTCGCTGGGTGCCTCGGGCGCAGGCGCGTAGTCCCCCTCCGCAATGCCCATATCCCAGTAGTTCTCGCTGTCAGGGCTCCAGTTTCCGCTGGGCGCGCTGGAGCTGGGAATCCTCTGGTCTGCGACGGCCCCGCCCGCGCTCCCTCCTCCGCACCCGGCAAGCAGCAGTACGGCGGCCAGTCCGAGTGCAAACAGCTTTTGTTTCATTTACAAAATCCCCCTTTTCTTTTGGTCTCTACTGATACAGACGCAAAAGTTTTTGAAAGGTTGCACAAATCCCAAAATTTTTTCATAGGATAGGTAAATTTTGGGAGGTGCATTGCTATGCCTATCATATATCTATCCCCCAGTACGCAGGAGTGGAATTACTACGTAAACGGCGGCACAGAGGAAGAATGGATGAATCTGCTGGCCGACAAGATGGTCCCCTATCTGGACGCCTCCGGCATCCGCTACACCCGCAATACCCCGGACATGACGGCAGCCTCCTCCATCGCCGCCTCCAATGCCGGGAACTACGACCTCCATCTGGCCCTCCATTCCAACGCCGCCGCCGGGGCTCAGGCGGGAAAGGCCCGGGGGTCCATCGTCTTTTACTACCCGGGCAGCGACGACGGCAGGCGGGCGGCGGAGCTCATCGCCGACGGGCTGAAAACCATCTATCCCGATCCCAACAAGGTACGCACTGAGGCCACCACCACCCTGGGAGAAGTAGCCCGGGTGAAGGCTCCCTCCGTCCTTATCGAGTTGGCCTTTCACGACAACCCGGAGGACGCCGCCTGGATCAAGGCCAATTTGGATGAGGCCGCCAGGGTCATCGTCCTGGCCCTCACGGAGTACTTTAACATTCCCTTTTTTGAGACGGAACACCGCCGCCAGGGGGTAGTGGACGTGGAATGGGGCAATTTGAATGTCCGCTCCCGGCCCAACACCTCCGCCCCCATCCTCGCCCAGGCCCCCGACGGCGCTCCCATCACTATTATCAACACCGCCAACGGCTGGCACCTGGTGAATTACAACGGTACCATCGGATACGTGAACAGCCAGTACGTTACGGTGGTTTGAAAGGAGGAATCTCTATGGACATCCATGTCGTCCAGCCTGGCGACACCATGTACCGACTGGCCCAGCAGTACGGCGTTTCCATGGAGCGGCTGCTCCAGGACAACCAGCTTCCCGACCCCTCACAGCTGGTGGTGGGCCAGACCATTGTGGTCCAGTATCCGGAGCTGACCCACATTGTCAGGGCGGGGGACTCGCTGTACTCCATCGCCCAGATGCACAATACCACTGCGGCCCAACTGCTGCGCAACAACCCGGCGCTCCAGGGCCGGGACCTGCTATATCCCGGGCAGGTCATCGTAGTAAAATATGCCTCCCGCCCCAGAGGAACTCTCTCCGTCAACGCCTACGCTTACCCAACCGTTGACCGGGACCTGCTCCGGTCCACCCTGCCCTATCTGTCCCTCCTCACCCCCTTTACCTACCGCTTTGACGAGGAGGAGCTGATTCCTCTCCGGGATGAGGCCCTGGTGAACGCCGCCCTCCAGAGCCGGGTGGCTCCCGTCCTGCACTTGTCCAACCTGGACAGAGACGAGCGCTTCTCCGGAGAGCTGGCTCACGAGCTGCTGGAGGATGAAGAAGATCAGAAGGAACTGATTGAGGAGATCGTCCGCACGGCGGACCGGAAGGGCTACCAGTGGGTAGATGTGGACTTTGAGTTTGTCCAGGCAGAGGATGCCCGGGCATACGCCCGTTTCCTGTCCCGCCTGCGCCGGGCTCTGGCCCCCAGCGGACGGCCTCTGATGGCCGCTCTGGCTCCCAAAACCTCCGCCAGCCAGCCGGGACGGCTGTATGAAGGTATCGACTACCATCTCATCGCCCAGTCGGTGGACTTTGCCCTGTTGATGACCTACGAGTGGGGCAATCTGACCAGCCCACCCATGGCAGTAGCTCCTCTGCCCCAGGTGCGCCGCGTAGTGGAATACGCCCTCACTGAATTCACCCCTAACCAGCTCTTTTTGGGAGTCCCCAACTACGGCTACGACTGGACTCTGCCATTCCGGCAGGGCAGCCGGGCACGATCGCTGAACAACGTGGAGGCCGTCCGCCTGGCCTGGAACCGCCATGCCGCCATCCGGTACGACGAGCAGGCCCAGGCTCCCTGGTTCCGGTATGTAGACGACCAAGGCGGAGAGCACGAGGTCTGGTTTGAGGACGCCCGGTCCATCCAGGCCAAGCTGAACCTGGCCCTTGACTATGGGCTGTACGGCGCAGGCTACTGGAACCTGGACCGGCCCTTCCCTCAGAACTGGGTGGTGCTTAACGCCATGGCAGATATCCGCTCCGAGATGTAGGAGGCAAGCTCTGTCCTGTCGTCCTCCATTCAAACGAGCCATTGAGGCCGGCAGCCCCTGCATTACAGAAGTAGAAAATGGGGCAGCATAGAGGGCTCCCCCTACTGGATTTCTCTCCTTCCCTGTGATATAATCAGGCAACCAAAGATAAAGGAGGACACACCAATGTCTGTTACAGTCGGCCTGAAGGGCCGGGCCGAGACCATTGTAAATGAGAACAACACCGCCCAGGCAGCCTGTTCCGGCGCCCTGCCTGTGTTCGGTACCCCTTTCATGTGCGCCTTGATGGAGGAGGCGGCCTGGAAGTCCATCGCTCCCTGTCTGGAGAAGGGGCAGAGCACCGTGGGGACGAAGCTAGCCGTCTCCCATGACAGCGCCACCCCCGTGGGAATGCGGATCTGGGCGGAGAGCGAGGTCACCGAGGTGGACGGCAAACGGCTGGTACTGAAGGTAGCTGCTTACGACGAAAGAGGTCCCATCGGTCAGGGAACTCACGAGCGGTTTATCGTCACCGACGAGCGGTTTTTGGCCAAAACTTCGAAAAAGCTGGAGGGCTGAGGGATGTCTATTGAAAAAGTCCGGGACTATTTCCGCCCTCTGGGCCGGGAGGGGGATATTCTGGAATTTCCAGTCTCCAGCGCCACAGTGGAGCTGGCCGCCCAGGCGGTGGGAGTTATCCCCGCCCGCATTGCCAAGACCCTGTCCTTTCTGGTGGAGGAAGGCTGCGTCCTCATCGTGACCGCCGGGGATGCCAAGATCGACAACGGAAGGTACAAGGCCATATTTCATACCAAAGCCAAAATGCTTACCCCAGAACAGGTGTCCGCTTTTACTGGCCACGCCATCGGGGGGGTGTGCCCCTTCGGCAACCCGGCGGGAGTGCGCACCTACCTGGATATATCCCTCCAGCGGTTTGACACGGTTTTCCCCGCCGCCGGCAGCGGAAACTCCGCCATTGAGCTCTCCTGCGGCGAGCTGGCGGAGTACTCCCGCTCCCTGGGCTGGATTGACGTTTGTAAGGGCTGGCAGGATTCTGTCTGAACGGGCCGGCAGTGAAAGGGGTGGTATGCCTTGAAGCGATGCATTGTCCTCAGCGGGATCATGGACAAATAAAATGATTCAGGAGGTTTTGAAATGATCCCGCCATGGAAAATTTATCCCCGCTCTCAGGGGCACAGCACAGTCTATCTGCAAAACGTGGTGACAGATCCCTCCATCCAGGTGGGGGATTACACCATTTATGACGATTTTGTCAACGACCCCAGGGATTTTCAGCGCAATAACGTCCTTTACCACTACCCCATCAACCACGAACGGCTGATTATCGGTAAATTCTGTTCCATTGCCTGCGGAGCAAAATTTCTGTTCAACAGCGCCAACCACACTCAGCGCTCCCTGTCCACCTACATCTTCCCCGTCCTCTTCGAAGAGTGGGGTCTGGACGTGGAACGCATTCCGGAGGCCTGGGACAATAAAGGCGATATTATCGTAGGAAATGACGTTTGGATCGGCTATGAGTCCGTTATCCTGGCCGGCGTCACTATTGGAGACGGCGCTATCATTGCCGCCCGGGCCGTGGTCACAAAAGACGTACCGCCCTATGCCATCGTGGGCGGCGTACCCGCCAGACTTATCCGCAAGCGCTTCTCCGATCCGGAGATTACCCGACTCCAGGCATTGCGGTGGTGGGACTGGCCCGCCGAAAAAATCGCCGCCAGCCTGGATGCCATTCAGTCCGGAGATTTGAATAAGCTGTGTCAGGCCTGACTCATCCAAGAAGCCCGCTGATTGCTCAGCGGGCTTCTTTTCACAGCTGTACCACCTGAGTGGCAATTTTCTCCCGAAAGACCCGGTCATGCTCCACAAATAGGAGGGTGGGCCGGTACTGGAGGAGCAGCTCCTCAATCTGTATCCGTGAAAACAGGTCGACATAGTTCAGCGGCTCGTCCCATACATACAGGTGGGCGCTTTGGCACAGGCTGGCCGCCAGCAGCACTTTCTTCTGCTGGCCGGCACTGTACTCCCCCATGTCCCGCTCAAACAGCGCCCGGGAAAAATCCAGCTTGCGCAGGACGGTGAGGAATCGGGTCCGGTCGATTCCCTGTCCCTCCGCCCAGGACACGGGGTTTCCCCGCAGGTGATCCGCCCTCTGGGGAACATAGGAAATTTTCAGCCCCGAGGCCCGGAACAGGGTCCCGGCGTGGGGGACCTCCTCCCCCAGGGCCATCCGCAGCAAGCTGGTCTTGCCCGATCCGTTACTCCCGTCCAAACACAGCCGGTCCCCCTGCCGCAAGGTGAAGCTCACCGCCCCCCCGGCCATGCCCGGGTAGGAGACGGCCAGGTCCCGCCCCTCCAGCAGACGGGCACTGTGGTAAACCAGTGGGGTCAGCTTCAAACTGTCCGCCCTCTCCACATCCTTCAGCAGGGCGGATTTCTCCTGGATGGCCCGTTGCTGCCGGTCCTCGATGTTCTTGGCCCGCTGCATCATCTTGGCCGACTTGTGGCCGATAAATCCCCGGTCGGGGCGCAGGCCGGAGTTTTTGGAGCCGCATTTGGTCTGCTCCACCCTGTCCGACCAGATGGACGTCCGTTTTGCCGCCTGCTCCAGCCGTCGGATTTCCCCTTTCAGCCTCTCATTCCGGGCGGCCTCCCCCCGATCTCGGTCCTCCTTGTCCCGGAACCAGGACGAAAAGGTCCCTCGGACCAGCTCCGGGCCGGTCTGGTTCAGGGCCAGAACGTGGTCCACACAGCCGTCCAGAAAGGCCCGGTCGTGGGACACCAGCAGAAAGCCCCGATCCAGCGTCCGGAGGTAATTGGACATCATCGCCCGTCCCGGTCCGTCCAGGTGGTTGGTGGGCTCGTCGACCATGGGATAAGCTCCCTCGTCCAGAAACAAGGCGGCCAGCAGAGCCCGGGTCTGCTCCCCGCCGCTGAGGGTGGAAAAGGGCCGGTCCAGCACCTCCTCTCCCAGCCCCAGTCTGGACAACTCCCAGGAAAGCCGCCACTCCTCTCCGGGCGGGATCTCCTCCAGCAGAATATCCAGCGTCCGCCGGTCCGGACCGTCCACCGTCCCGGGCCAGCGCAGGCAGGGCTGTCCCAGGGAAATGGTCCCCCGGCCCTCCAGCTCCCCCGCCAGCAGGCGGAGCAAAGTGGTCTTGCCCCGGCCGTTGCGCCCCACCAGCCCCAGCTTCCAGTTGGTATCCAGCTGAAGGTTCAGGTTTTCAAACACCGGGACATGATCCCCATCGTAGGTAAAGCTCAGATTTTGTATGGTAATCTGCGACATATTGTTCCCTCCTGTCATGCGCGCGAAAAAGCCGCAAGAGGGACCTCCCTCTCGCGGCGGCAGGGGCACAATACGCCCATATGAGCCGAAAGGGGAAGACTGCGCCTCTCCTCCTGCGGACCCATGACAGAACAGAGCCGTCCCTGCGGCTCTCCAAAACATTCCTGTCATAGAATCAGCAAGTGGTCTTGCGCATCTTCCCGCCTCCAATCTGTTTGCTGGGGACAGCATACCATGTACCGGACAGTTTGTCAAGCGGAAGCACCCGGCCCTTTCGGGCCGGGCGCTCACTCCTTTTATTTAGTACCGAAGATACGGTCGCCGGCGTCGCCCAGGCCGGGGACGATATAGGCGTGCTCGTTGAGCTTCTCGTCCACCCCGGCCACATAGATCTCCACATCTGGGTGGTCCTTTATAATGCACTCGATCCCCTCAGGGGCAGCCAGCACATTCATCAGCTTGATGTGCTTGCAGCCGTAGCCCTTGATAAAGGTGATGGCCGCGGAGGCGGAGCCGCCGGTGGCCAGCATGGGGTCCAGCACAATCACATCCCGCTCGGCGATATCGGCGGGCATCTTGCAGTAGTACTCCACGGGCTTGTGGGTCTCTGGGTCCCGGTACAGACCGATGTGGCCCACCTTGGCGGAGGGGATCATCTTGATAATGCCGTCCACCATGCCCAGGCCGGCCCGAAGAATGGGCACCACGGCCAGCTTCTTCCCCGCAAGGGTTTTAAAGGTACTGGTAGTGATGGGGGTCTTGACCTCGACGTCCTCCAGAGGCAGGTCTCGGGTGGCCTCGTAGCACTCCAGGGCGGCGATTTCCGAGACGATCTCTCTAAACTCCTTCACGCCGGTGGTCTCGTCCCGGAGGATGGTCAGCTTGTGCTGAAGCAGCGGATGGTCCAGAATGTGTACCTTTTCGTTATACATTTTTTTGATCCCCTTCTATCGTAAATTTTGTGTTCCGCTCACGTTCCAATCGCTCCCGCTCTGCCTGAGACAGGCGGTGGTAGACAGGGGCCAGCTCCGCCGCCGGCACCAGGCCGCCGGAGGCGATCAACTCCTCCGCCGCCCGGGCGACTCCCCAGGCGCTCTGCATCCGCAGGTGGACGGGGGCCAGCGCCAGGCCGGAAACTTCCTCTCTCAGGGTATTATAGCACAGCCGGGCCCCGTCGCCAACGACTATTTTCATTTCCTGGAATTTTTTCAGCTCCTCCCCCAGCTCGGCCAGCGAGACGGCCCGGTCGGGACTGAGACGCTCCAGTCCGTCTCCCCTGGCCCGGAACAGTGCGTTGTACACCTGCTTCCGGCGGGCGTCCATGGTACAGACAATTAATTTTCCCTCCAGGTGCGCCAGGGGCCAGGCCATGGATTCCAGCGTGGAGCAGGGCGCGCAGAGCTTTTCTCCGGCCCAGGCCAGCCCCTTGGCGGCAGCCACCCCGATACGCAGGCCGGTGAAGGAGCCCGGTCCGGCGGCCACCGCGATAACGCTCACGCCGTCAAGGCTCTCACCGCAATTTTTCAACATATCGTTTATCATCGGCATCAGGGTCCGGCTGTGGGTCAGGCCGCTGCACTGGAAGGACTGGGCAATCAGTGCTCCGTCCCGGCACAGGGCCGCGGAGCAGGCCGTCGCCGACGACTCCAAGGCTAAGATGTTCACAGGAACACCCCCTCAATGGTGATGACGCGCCGGCTGTCGGTCTCCCCCCGGCGAATTTCCACCGAAATGACGTCCTCCTCCAGGGCGTCGGAGACATTCTCGCTCCACTCCACAGCGCACACGCCTCTCCGGGCCAGGTAATCCTCCCAGCCGATGTCAAACAGCTCGTCGGGGGAGCCAAGACGGTACATGTCAAAGTGAAACAAAGGCAGCCGCCCCCCCTCGTACTCGTTGACAATGGTGAAGGTGGGGCTGGTTATCCAGCCCGCTATTCCCAGTCCCCGAGCCAGCCCCCGGGTAAAGGCGGTCTTGCCTGCCCCCAGATCGCCGGTGAAAGCGACCACCGCGCCCGGCTTCAGCTTTTCAGCCAGCCGGGCCCCCAGCTCCTCCGTCTCACGCTCGCTGCTGGTGACAAATTCCACCGGCCTTCCCCCGTTCACAGAAAATTTTCAGGTTCTTAAGCATTATAGCACAGATTGGGTTTCCCTTTCCAGCAAAATGTGATAAAATATAGAAATGATTTTTCAGGGTGCGGCAAAGCCGCCCCCAAAGCGGAGCCCGGCGAAGCGGGTCCGCTTTGGATCAGACTTTGTACCGACGAGGGAGGTGAGCCTGAGGCCGTGTCCTTTTTGTCTCTGATATTCTCTCCGATCAAAGAATTTTTTAAAAAAGGCGATGTGATCCTGCTGGGTCTGTGCCTGGCCGCCAGCGGCTTCGGGCTGGTCCTCATCTTCTCCGCCACTCAGTACCTTGGAGGACCGCTTGGAGAGCCGCGCTGGATGCGCTTTATATTTGTCCAGCTCGTCGCCATTATCCTGGGTACGGTGGCCTATATGCTGCTCACCTTTGTGGATTTCCAGCTCTTTGTGGAAAAGCGCTGGAAGCCGCTGCTGGCCTTTAACGTGCTCTTTATCCTCCTCCTCCTCACCCCTCTGGGGGAGGATTACAACTCCGGCAATCTGAACTGGCTGGTCATCTCCCGCATCATCCCCAAGTTTCCCATGGACGTCCAGCCCAATGAGATCGTCAAGATCTCCTTTATTCTGCTACTGGCCCTCCAGATTGTAAAAATACAGGACCGGGAGCTGGATATCAGCTCCATCCCCTCCATCCTCCAGATCGGCGGACATACCGTCTTTATGCTGGGCCTTATCGCCGCCATCTGCGGCGACTTCGGCATGTGCGTCATCTATATGATGATTTTCGTCTCCATGGCCTGGGCCTCGGGAGTCAAGCTGCGGTGGTTTGTACTGGTAGGAGGGGGGATCATCCTGGCAGCAGTCATTTTCTGGCTGTTCTTCCTGCCCGAGACCCGCTGGTGGACCGACTACCGCATCATGCGCTTCCGGGTTGTCTTTGACCACAGCCTGGACGTCAGAGGGAGGGGCTGGCAGCAGACCAGATCCGTCCTGGCCATCGGCTCGGGAAAGCTGTTCGGCCAGGGTTACCTCCATGGCATCCAAACCCAGTCCCTCAGCAGCGACGCCCTCCCCGCCCGGCACACCGACTTTATCTACGCTGTCTGCGGCGAGGAACTGGGGCTGGTGGGCTGCATGGCCCTGCTGATCCTTCTCTCTCTCATCGTCCTGCGGTGCGTGTGGGTGGGCCGGCACGCCAGCTCCCCCTTCAATGCCTATGTGTGCATGGGCATGGCGGGGATGCTGCTGGCCCAGATCACCTTCAACGTGGGCATGTGCCTGTTTGTCCTGCCTGTCATGGGGCTGACCCTCCCCTTCATCAGCTACGGCGGGTCGTCCATCATCACCCTCTTCGCCGCCATGGGCATCGTCTCCAGCGTGAAAGCCCGACCCATGCCCAGCTGGCTGCGGGACCGCAGCCCGGTATAAGCAGAAGCTCCCGCCCTTAAGGGCGGGAGCTTGATTCTCATATGGGCTAAAAATTCAGGACGCCGTGGGCTTCTGGTTGGAGAACTTGGTATACGCCTGGCTGACCTTGCTGGCCGGGGCCTGCTCCACCTGATACCAGCCCTTGGACTGGGCAATGCGAAACAGGTCGCTCTGGGTCTGGTGGCTCTGGTTGAGGATGTTGAGAAAGTCGTTGCGCAGAGCCATATTGACACACTCAGAGGCAAAGGTGTCGTAGTTAGCGGACATTTTCTTCTCGCTGCAGATAAAATCGGTAATCCGTTCCTGATCGTTCATGGGCTCTCCTCCTTCAGTGCAGATAGTTCAGCAGGGTGTTGTAGTTGTTCAGGTGCTGCCCGGCACAAGCCTGGAACTTGCCCCGCAGCTCCTGGTCCTGGCTCTCCTGAACGGCGGACAGATACTTGCAGTGGAGTACCCGCTCAAAGTCCAGCTGATCGGACAGGGCGGACAGCTCCTTGGTTGTCAGATTAGGCATAAAACTGTCTCCTTTCTCAGCGGGTCATCGCCCGCCGCTGGCAGTAGTCTGTCCGGATTTTTCCTCTTTATGCGCAAGCGCCGGCCTTCCCTCTCCGTCAAAATACCACACCATATGCAGCCGGCCCTCCCGGCGCTCCACCCTAGCCAGACAGAACAGGGAAGGCAGTTTTACCGGCCTGTCCGTGCCAAAGGGTGCGGACAGAACAAAGCCCTCCGCCTCTCTCCGGCACAGCATGGCCCCGGATATCTGAGCCTTTAGCACCGGATCGGCCACCAGGCGCTCCGGATGTTGCTCACAGTACCATTTTCCGTCCGGCTGGTTTGTGAAGGAGAATGCCAGTGGAGCTTCCGCCCGAAACCCTGGCCAGCACCCCGCCTGCTCCAGCGTTCCCACGGACAGGGTGCGGCGCAGCCGCAGCGCTCCTCCCTCCGGCGCCAGGGTACCCAGCAGCAGTTTCCCTCCCTGGTCTCCTCGGAGCCACACCTTATAAAGGCCCCGGTTGTCCACTGGGCGCTCCGCCTCCATATGAACCCGCACCCCTTCCCGGCGCACAGACAGGGTTCCGCCCCCCTTCATCGGAAATCGTTCCTCCATCTTTTCGCCCCCTCTCCCACCATTTTATGCAGCGGACAGGAATTTTCTTCCCAAAACCGGAAAAAACTATTGCGTCCGGGAAAAAGCTGTGGTATACTACCAAGGCATTATGCGTGGGAGTGCGGATCATCCGCCCGGTGCCCGAAAATTCCGGGTTGGCGGAGGACATGATGCCCCCAGAAGAACAACTGAAAAACAGGAGGAAAAACTATGGCAGTCGTATCTATGAAGCAGCTGCTGGAGGCCGGCGTACACTTCGGCCACCAGACCCGCCGGTGGAATCCCAAAATGGCTCCCTACATCTACACGGAGCGCAACGGGATCTATATCATCGATCTGCAGAAGACCGTGAAGAAGCTGGAGGAGGCCTATAACTTCGTCCGCTCCTTAGGCGAAAAGGGCGAGACCATCCTCTTCGTGGGAACCAAGAAGCAGGCTCAGGAAGCCATTAAGGAAGAGGCCGGCCGCGTGGGCATGTACTGGGTAAACGCCCGCTGGCTGGGCGGCATGCTCACCAACTTCAAGACCATGCGGGGCCGCGTGGACCGTCTGGCCCAGCTGAAGAAGATGCAGGAGGACGGCACCTTCGACATGCTGCCCAAGAAAGAAGTCATCAAGCACATGGGCGAGATCGCCAAGCTGGAGAAGTATCTGGGCGGAGTCACCGAGATGAAGAAGCTCCCCGGCGCTCTGTTCGTGGTCGACCCCCGCAAGGAGCGCAACGCCATTAACGAGGCCCGCAAGCTTCACATCCCCATCGTAGCCATCGTGGACACCAACTGCGACCCCGACGAGATCGACTATGTGATTCCCGGCAACGATGACGCCATCCGCGCCATCAAGCTGATCTCCTCCGTCATGGCCAACGCCATCCAGGAGGGCCGGCAGGGCCAGGATGCCGCCCCTGCCGCCGAAGCCGAGGCCGCTCCCGCCGCCGCTGAGTAATCCGGAACTTTTCAGCGCCCGCCCAGGCGGGCGGGCGCTTTCTTTTTACAACAACGATTTGGAGGTATTATAATTATGGCAATTACCGCAAAAGACGTACAGAAGCTGCGCGAGATGACCGGCGTGGGCATGATGGACTGCAAAAAGGCCCTGGTGGAGGCTGACGGCGACTTTGACAAGGCCATCGAGTGGCTGCGTGAGAAGGGCCTTGCCGCCCAGACCAAGAAGGCAGGCAAGGTGGCCGCCGAGGGCGTGTCTCTGGCTATGGTGGCCGACAACGGCGTGGGCGTGCTTATCGAGGTCAACTCCCAGACCGACTTTGTGGCCAAGAACGATGTATTCCAGGGGTTTGTCAAAGATGTAGCCTCTGTGGTGGCCACTGAGAACCCCGCTGACGTGGAGGCCCTGAAGAACTGCAAGTACCCCGGCACTGACCGCACCATCGCCGACGTCACCGCTGATAAGGTACTGGCCATCGGCGAAAATATCCAGATCCGCCGCTTTGTCCGCTATGCCGAGGGCGTCAGCGTCCCCTACGTCCACATGAACGGCAAAGTAGGCGTGCTGGTCAACCTGGCCGTCGAGGGCATCGACGCCGACAAGGTGGTGGAGCTGGGCAAGGATGTGGCCATGCAAATCTGCGCCATGAACCCCACCTACCTGGATAAGTCCGACGTAAGCCAGGAGGTGCTGGACAAGGAGAAGGAGATCCAGCTGGCCATCATGGCCAACGACCCCAAGATGGCTGCCAAGCCCGAAAAGGTGAAAGAGGGCATCGTCATGGGCAAGCTGGGCAAGTACTACGAGGAGAACTGCCTGCTCCAGCAGGCCTTCGTCAAGGAGAACAAGATTTCTGTGGAGAAGCATGTGGCCGCCGTGGCCAAAGAGCTGGGCGGCTCCATCACTGTGAAGGCTTTTACCCGCTTCGCCACCGGCGAGGGCATCGAGAAGAAGGAAGACGATTTTGCCGCTGAGGTCGCCTCCATGATCAAGTAAGGGCATCTTCCCTGCTGACCAATTTATGCGGGCCCGAGCGATCCAGATTGCTCGGGCCCGCTTTTTAAAAAATTTTTTTATTTCGGGAACCTTTTTTTCTTTCCCACGTCAAACTCCACAGAACCCAATAAAGGGTCTGTTACAACCCCAACAGAAAAGGAGTTTTACTTACTATGAAAAGACGTATCTTCACGGCGCTGCTGGCCGGCGCCATGGTCCTGTCCCTGGCCGCCTGCGGCGGCAAGTCCGGCGGCTCTTCCGCCTCCAACCCGGGGAGCGGCTCCTCCGACAACTCCGGCGTCAGTTCCAGCCAGCCTGACGGTTCTGTGTCCGTCCCTGACGCATCCCAGCCCCAGACGCCCCCTCCCCCCAGCGGTTCCACGGGCGGCGGCGCATCCTCCTCTGAGGGTCTCAAGCCCGGAAGTTCTGACGTTACCCTTACTCTGAATAAAACTGATGTTACTTTGAAGAAAGCTGGCGCTGCTTTCCGGCTGCGCTATACCGCCAAGCCCGACACCGACGGCATTGCTGTTTTTACCTCTAACAAGCCCGAAATTGCCACTGTGGACGAGGCCGGCAATGTCACCGCCGTGGCCCCCGGCACCGCAACCATCACCGTAGAGTACGACGGTGCCAAGGCCTCCTGCACCATCCGGTGCAAGTGGGATGAGGCCCCTAGCGGCGGTTCCGGCTCCTCCAGCGGTTCGGGCAGTTCCTCCGCCTCCAAGGTGGACCTCCAGAAGTTCTACGACGACATCACCGGCAAGTATGAATTCGGCTTCCTGGAGCTGGCAGACAAAGACATCCTGGAGCTGGTCTACCCCGGCATGTCGGATATCAGCGCCGACCAGATGCTGGTTTATGTATGCATGATGAGCATGAATAACGGCGAGTTCGGCCTGGTCCAGGTGAAGGACAGCAAGGATGTGGATGCCGTGAAGGCCATCTTCCAGGCCCGCATCGACTACATGGTGGGCGACGGCAACGGCCCCGGTGGGGCCCAGTACCCTATGGCCATGGACCAGTGGGAAAACTACTCCCGCATCGTCTCCAACGGCAACTACGTAATGATGGTCGTCCATGAGAAGTGCGACGATATCGTAAAGGAATTTAACGCCCTGTTTTAAGAAATGATATTAGGGGGGCGGCACAAGCCGCCCCCCTTTATGACTGACTGCGAGGTGTCCGCTATGGTCTTTTCCACCCCGGTTTTCACGTTCTATTTCCTGGTGCTCACCCTGCTGGCCTACTATATTGTCCCTCGAAAGGGGCGCAATGTGGTGCTGCTGGCCGCCTCCCTCCTGTTCTACTACTGGGGAGAGCAGATCTATGTTGTGATTATGTTCCTGTCCACCGCCATCGATTTCACCCACGGCCTGCTGGTGGAGCGGTGCAGGGCAAAGGGGAACGACCGGGGCGCACGGATGGCGGTGGCCTCCTCCATCATCTTTAACCTGGCCCTGCTGGGCTTTTTCAAGTACTGGAACTTCATCGCCGGCAGCTTCGCCGCCGCTGGACTGGAGTTCATGCCCATCATTGAGTATATCCGCATCCCGTTTATGAAGCCCATCCCCTTCCACCTGCCCATCGGCATCTCCTTCTATACTTTCCAAACCATGAGCTACACCATCGACGTCTACCGTGGAGACTCCCGGGCCCAGAAAAATATCCTCAACTTCGGCGCCTTCGTCACGCTCTTCCCCCAGCTCATTGCCGGACCCATCATCAAGTACAAGGATCTGGGGGATCAGATTGACCAGCGGACCTGCTCCGTGGAAAAATTTTCCTCCGGGGTGCAGATCTTCATGGTGGGGCTTGGAAAAAAGCTGCTGATCGCCAACAATGTAGGTGCTTTGTGGGACAGCTACAAGGCCATGACTCCCGCCGAGCTGACGGTGGCCGGAGCCTGGCTGGGCGTGCTGGCCTTCACGTTTCAGATCTACTTCGACTTCTCCGGCTACTCCGACATGGCCGTCGGGCTGGGCCGGATGCTGGGCTTTGAATTTCTGCCCAATTTCAATTACCCCTATATCTCAAAAAGCATTACCGAGTTCTGGCGGCGATGGCACATCTCCCTGAGCACCTGGTTCCGGGAGTATCTCTACATCCCCCTGGGGGGCAACCGGTGCTCCAAACAGCGGTGGATGTTTAACCTCTTTGTCGTCTGGGCTGCCACAGGCATCTGGCATGGGGCCAACTGGACATTCCTGTTCTGGGGGCTGTACTTCTTCGTCCTGCTGATGCTGGAGAAATTTGTTCTGCTGGAGCTCCTGGAGAAGGCTCCCGCCCTTGTGGGACACGTGTACACCATGCTGCTGGTCATGGTCAGCTGGGCCATCTTTGCCATCGAGGACCTGGGCCGGCTGGGAGAATATCTCAAGGTCATGTTCGGCCTGGGGGGCGTTCCCCTGGCCGACGGGACCTTCAGCTATTACCTGACCAGCTTCCTGCCCATCCTCTGTGTGGCTGCGGCGGCCTCCACTCCCCTGGGCGCGTCGATCTACCGCCGCATGGGGATACGGGCCCAACAGGCGGTCTGCACTGTCCTGGTGGCGGCCGGGCTGCTGATATGCACCGCCTATCTGGTGGCCGGGACCTACAATCCATTCCTGTACTTCAATTTCTAAGGGGGCACAGACATGTCGAAAAAATTCAGCATCTTCCTCTCCGCGCTGTTCTGCGCCTTCATCAGCGGTGTGGCGGTCATCAGCCTGCTCCTTCCGGACAGGAACTTCTCCCCTTTGGAAAACCGTTACCTTCAAAAGCCTCCCAAGCTGTCGGCCGAAAGCCTGAGCAACGGAGAATTCATGACAGACGCGGAAAAGTACGTCTCTGACCACATCGTGGGCCGGGACTTCTGGGTGGCCATGAAGGCCTGGAGCGAGCGTCTGTCGGGTAAAAAGGAGAACAACGGAGTCTATTTCGGCTCCCAGGGAAGCCTTATCAACCGGGTGGACACCCCGAATCCCGACAAGCTGGAAAAGGATATGGGCTACGTGGACGCTCTGACAGGCAGCGTCTCCGTGCCGGTATACTTTGGCCTGATTCCCTCCGCCGCCGAAATCTGGAAGGATCGCCTGCCCGAAGGGGCCCCCTCCGCCGACGAGAAATCTGTCATCGACCAGCTCTACTTCTCCACCGGAGCCGACACCATCGACCTGTACGGGGCTCTGCGGGCCCACAGGGACGAGGATATCTACTACCGCACCGACCACCACTGGACCAGCCTGGGCGCCTTCTACGGAGCCAACGCCATTCTGGAGACCCTGGGCCTGGAGCCGCTGCGGCTGGAAGATTACCACAAGACCACCGTGACCGACCAGTTCTACGGCACCAGCTTCTCCACCTCTGGCGTGCGCTGGTTAAAGCCAGACTCCATTGACGTCTATATCCCGGACGACGGGATTAAGGTAACCTCCTATCCCAACGGGCAGCCGGAAGAGGGCAGTCTCTATGTGGACAGCAAACTGGAGGTTAAGGACAAGTACGCCTACTTCCTTGGAGGAAATCAGCCCCTGTGCGTCATTGAGACGGAACACGCCGACGCCCCCAAGATACTCATCATCCGAGATTCCTACAGCGACTCCCTGGCCCCCTTCCTCACGGAGCGCTTTTCTGAGATTCACCTCTTCGACCTGCGCTACAACCTGACCAGCATCCGCAGTTACGTGGAAGAGCACAACATTGATGCCGTTGCTGTTTTGTACAGTTTTGCCAACTTCACCACCGACGACAACCTCTCCCTTCTCGGCCGGTAAATTCTATAAGAAAGGAGCCTGTGCCCCGGCACAGGCTCCTTTTTTATGGCTGCACTCAGCCTTTTTTCTGCTCCCACTTGCTGACGCAGACAGCGCAGGAGATGTCGCCCGTCACATTCAGGCAGGTACGCCCCATATCGAAAATACGGTCCACCGCAACGATAAGGCCAATGTAGGACACAGGGATTCCCAATGTCTCCAGCACCATGGCCAGCATAATCATACCCGCCCCGGAGACGCCGGCGGTGCCAATGGAGGCCAGGGTGGCGGTAGCCACAACAATGACCATTTGTCCGATGGTCAAATTGATATTGGCGCAGGAGGCCAGGAATACGGTGGCCACGCACTGATAGATAGCGGTGCCGTCCATATTGATGGTGGAACCCAATGGCAGGACAAAGGCGGCGATGTCGTCCTCCGCACCCATCTCGGCGGCGCACTCCTTAGCCACCGGCAGGGTGGCGGCGGAGGAGGCGGAGGTAAAGGCGAAAATCATGGCGGCGAAAGCGCCCTTAAAGAAGGCGACGGGGCTCATTCCGGCAAAGACCTGGGCGGAGGCCGAGTACACCAGCACCGCGTGAACAATGTAGCCAAGATACGCGCAGACGATGACCAGCAGCAGCGACACCAGAATCTCAGAGCCCTGGGTAGCTACCACCCATGCCATATAAGTAAACACGCCGATGGGCGCCAAACTGATGACAAAGCCCATCAGTTTCTCAATCACCGCGTAGGCGGAGGCAACAAAATCCCGGCACAGCTTTGCTTTCTCTCCGGCAGCCAAAATGGACCCGCCAAGAAACAGGGAGATGACAATAACCTGAAGCATGTTGGCCTCGGTGAAGGACTTCCACATATTGGTGGGGAAAATGGACACCAAGGTGGACATAAAGCCGCCGAACTCCTTGACCTCATACTCGGCGCTGTTGGGATCCAGGACAGGAAACAGACCTGCAGCCTTGAAGATATTAGCAAAAACCAAGCCGATAATACAGGCAATTGCGGTGGTCGCCAGGAAGTACAGCACCGTCTTGATGCCCACCGAGCCTACCTTGCGCATATCGTTCATAGAGAGGATGCCGTCGATCATGGACAGCAGCACCACGGGAACAACAATAAATTTCAGCAGATTTACAAAGATGTCTCCAAAGGGCTTCAGGTAGCTGGCAGTAAGGTCCTTGGCACCGGTAAAATAACATATCAGGCCAACGACGATACCGGCAACAAGGGCAATCAGGATCTGCGCGGGCAAACTCAGTTTCTTTTTCATAAGTTCTCTCCTTTCATTCAACACAGCGAACAGTTACAGGTCTCTCTTTTATACAGTATAACAAAAATATATGTCCAGCACAAGAAATTATTTCCTATTTTCCCAAAAGAGTCTGCTTCCCTCCTAACTCAGCCTTTATCAGCGACTGCACTTCCGGCCGCCGCCCCAGCTCTCTGTCCAGACAGGCCAGAAAGTCCCGGGTCAGTTCCTCCTTCCGCCTGGGTCCCAAAAGGTAATAGATAATCTCGTCGGCGGGGCCCTCCTCCAGCCAGCGGACAGTCAGCCCCAGCTTTCCGGCCAGGGGAACTGCCACAATGGAAGGAGCGATGGCCCAGCTGTCCTGCCAGCTGCCCCGCCAGGAGAAAAACTCCTCCAGCAGAGACATCTGGTCCAGTACTGCCCGGGGGACAGCCGCCGCGCTGAACCAGAAGGAGTGCCACAGGTCATATTCCGGATTCCAGGGCAGGCGCAGCTCCCTGGAAGGGTCCAGCCGGGAGGGGTGAACGGTCTCCGGCCAGGGCAGGCCGGGGGCGGTCAGCAGCACCATGGGGGAACGGAAAGCGGGTACAGTCTCCACCTGGGGGTGATACATGTGGTCGGAGATTAGCGCGATATCCGCCAGCCCCTGGGCAATGTAGTCATATGCCTCCCGGGAGTGGTAGTGATGAAAGGTGAGGGTCCGGCCGGGGGCGCTTAAAAACGCCCGGAATACCGGAGGCAGCAGGTAGGTGGACAGACTGCCTACCGAGGCCACCCGCAGAGTCTGGGCTCGGTCCGTTCCAGCCACTTCCCGGGCCTCCTGCCACAGTAAACGCCACTTCTCCGCTACCTGGACAAAATCCCTCCCCTGGCCGGTGAGTTCCACCTGCCGCTTTCCTCGGCCCCGGCTGACCAGAGTACAGCCCAGGGCCTCCTCCAGGGCGCGCAGGTGCCGGCTCACCGCCGGCTGGGTAATGTAGAGCGCCTGGGCTGCGGCCGAAACACTCCCCAGCCGAGCCACCGCCAGAAAAACCTCAATCTCCTGCTGGGTCATAAGCTCTCCTCCTTCCAAATATAATATATAGATTATATTATAGTGAAATAATCAGCATTTTACAAGGGATATCTTTTGCACTATACTGTTCCACAGCGGGCCGGCTCCGCCGGCCTCGAAAATCTTCCACAAAAGGAGCGGTATCATGAATCAGCTTACCCAGGGAAACATCAGCCGCCAGTTGATCGCCCTGTCCGTCCCCCTGCTGGCGGGAAATATCCTCCAGCAGCTGTATAACACCATAGACGCGGTGATCGTGGGCCGTTTTGTGGGGGACGCCGCCTTTGCCGCGGTGGGGGTGGCCGGTTCGGTGATGAATCTCTTCCTGTTTCTTATCAGCGGCGGCTGCGACGGGGTGGGGACCCTCCTCTCCCAGTTCTACGGCGCAGAGGACGGCCCCTCCTTCCGCCGGGACTTCTATCTGTCCGGTCTCTTCGGGACCGGGGTCTGCATACTGCTGACGGCCCTGGGCCTGCTGGTTCTGTCCCCCCTGCTGGCCCTGCTTCAAACTCCAGACAGCGTGGCTGCCCCTGCCGCGGACTATCTGCGCATCATTTTTCTGGGATTTCCCGCCGCCTTCGCCTATCATCTGGTCTCCGGCGTACTCCGGGCGGTGGGCAACACCCGGGCGGCCCTGGGATTTCTGGCTCTGTCCATGGGGGTCAATCTGGCTCTGGACCTGGCCCTTGTGGCCGGGCTGTCTATGGGGACAGAGGGGGCTGCGCTGGCCACCGTACTGTCCCAGGCCCTGGCCGCCGGGCTGTGCGCCGCCTATCTCCGCCTGCGCTTTCCCCACCTGATGTTCCACCGGGAGGATATGGTGATGGACCTCCCTCTGCTCGGACGCACCGCCCGGTTCAGCTTTGTCACCGCCCTGCACATGTGCAATCTCTACATCGGCAAGCTGCTGGTCCAGGGCGTGGTAAATTCTCTGGGTGAGGAGGCCATCGTGGCTTTTACCGCCGCCACCCGGGTAGAGGGCTTTGCCAATTCCTTTGGGGACAGCGGCGCGGCGGCGGTCGCCGTCTTTACCGGCCAGAACACCGGGGCTGGTAAGACCAGACGGGTTCGGGAAGGATTTGTCAGAGGAGAGAGGCTGCTGGCCGCCTTTGGCCTCTTCATATCGCTGACAATGATCCTGGGCGCGGAGCCCTGCCTGAAGCTTGTACTGCCCGCCGGGGGGGCCTCCAGCCTGGCCTCCGCCATGGGCTATCTCCGCCTGGTAGCCTGCTTCTACCTGTTCAACTTTCTGGGCAGCGGCCAGGCCGGCTACTTCCGGGGCCGGGGCCTGGTCAATATCCCGGTCATCGGGGCCACGGGCCACATCTCTCTGCGGGTAATCCTGTCCTTCTTGCTGGCTCCCGCCATGGGTCTGCCCGCCGTGGCCCTGGCTTCCGGCCTGGGATGGGTGGGGGTGGTGACCTTCTGGGGCATCCTGGTTCGGAGGGATCAGATGCGGCTGTCCGCCGCTGAGTAACGCAGAACGCCCGGCAAAACACTTGCCGGGCGCTCTTTCACAGACGTAAAACACTATATGGGCAGTGTCCGCAAGGGGCAGTCGGACAGGGCGACCCGCTCCGCCAGTCTGTGCAGACCGTTGTCCCGCAGGTAGTCCCGGAACATGGCCGGGGACTGGGTGGAGTCTGGTCCGATGATCATCTCAGTTACAAGGTCCTCTATCCCGATACCGATCTTTTCACACATGGCCCTCAAATCCAGGGGATAATATTTCTTGATCCGTTCCTTTGTAATGTGGTAGCAGGGCCGAATGTGGAAGGCCTCCTTCTCAAAGGGGGAGACCACCAGGCGCATCTCATACTCTGAGCGGAAGGAGGGGTGCTTGAAGGATACCGAGCAGGCCCAGGCGTCGCACATGGCCTTTCTCACGGCGGGATTCTCCCCGGAGAGCTCCTCTTCGTCCCGAACCAGCCGGCAGAACACCTCTACCATGGGATGGCCTGCCATGCTGTTCTGGTAAAACACTGCCTGGAGGGAGAGCGGCCCTTGGGCAATCTTCTCCAGGTACTCTCGCTGAAAGGCGATACATATCCCCCGGCCCCGGTTGCCGTAACGCTCCCACTGGGCCGCGTCGTCCCGGTGGAAGGAGAAGCAGGCGGCGTAGGCGGAGTACTCCTTCTTCATCTCCGCCCGGAACAGGCTGCGCACCTCCTCCGTGCGGCGGCTCTCTCCGTCCTGATTCAGCCGATCTACAATGGCGCTGCACAGCCGGGTCATAAAGTGGCGCATCTCCGCCGAATCGTTCATCCGCAGCACATTGTTGACCCGGAGCTGGGCCTGACGGAGGATGCCGTCCACCGCCTGAAAATCGGTATAGTGATAGAGCACGCTCCCGCCGTACTGATACATACCTTCCGCCTTTCCTTTTTATCTTCCGATTCCCATGTTTTTGACCCTCAGCCGGTTCAGCGCCCGGGCCAGGGTCGCCTGAGCAATCTGGTGCTCCTGTCGGCTTCTCTTCTGCAGCAGAGCCTCCCTCGCTTCATCCGCCTCCCGGCGCGCCCGAACAACGTCGATCTCCTCGGGCCGTTCGGCGGAGTCCACCAGTACCAGAACGTCGTTTCCCTCCACCTTCACAATACCGGGAGAGATGGCGGCCAGCTTAGGCTCCTCCCCCGGGATCTGGTAGCGCAGGGTACCCGGCTTCACGGCGGCGATTACGGGACTGTGATGGGCCAGAATACCCAGCTCCCCGTCGCTGGCAGGGATGGTTAAGCTGAGGCAGGGACCCTCGTAAAAGGTCTTATCCGCGGCCAGGATGTGCACCTGAAAGGTATCCATCATGCCTCACCCGCCTCAATCTTTTTCGCCTTCTCCACCACGTCCCGCCAGGTGCCCACGTTGTAGAAGGCCGCCTCGGGATACTGATCCAACTGGCCGTCTATAATGGCTCCGAAGCTCTCCAGCGTGTCTCTCAGGGGCACGTAGACGCCGGGCAGGCCGGTGAATTTTTCCGCCACGTGGGTGGGCTGGGCCAGGAAGCGCTGGAGCCGTCGGGCCCGGGCCACAGTCCTCCGGTCCTCCTCACTCAGCTCGTCCATACCCAGGATGGCGATAATGTCCTGCAACTCCCGGTATTTCTGCAAAATCTCCTGTACCTTCCGAGCGATGCCATAGTGCTTCTCCCCCACAATATCCGCCTCCAGGATGCGGGAGGAGGAGGCCAACGGATCCACCGCCGGGTAGATACCCTGTTCTGAAATACGGCGGCTGAGCACCGTGGTGGCGTCCAGATGGGCAAAGGTGGTGGCGGTGGCCGGGTCGGTCAGGTCATCGGCGGGAACATATACCGCCTGCACGGAAGTGACAGAGCCGTCCCTGGTAGAGGTAATCCGTTCCTGCAGTTCCCCCATCTCGTTGGCCAGAGTGGGCTGGTAACCCACGGCGGAGGGCATCCGCCCCAGCAGAGTGGACACCTCGCTGCCCGCCTGGACAAAGCGGAAAATATTGTCGATAAACAGCAGCACATCCTTGTGCTCCCGGTCCCGGAAGTGCTCCGCCATGGTTAACCCGGACAGGGCTACCCGCATCCGCACGCCGGGGGACTCGTTCATCTGGCCAAAGACCAGGGCGGTCTTGCCGGACACGCCGCTCTCCCGCATCTCCCGCCACAGGTCGTTGCCCTCGCGGCTGCGCTCCCCTACGCCGGTAAAGATGGAGTAGCCGCCGTGCTCCATGGCCACGTTGTGTATCAGCTCCTGAATCAGCACAGTCTTACCCACGCCGGCGCCGCCGAACAGGCCGATCTTGCCCCCTCTGGGGTAGGGCTCCAGCAGATCGATGACTTTGATTCCTGTCTCCAGGATTTCCACCGCCGGACTCTGCTCCTCAAAGCTGGGGGGCTTGCGGTAGATACTCTGTAGCGGGGTACCCTCGGGCAGGGGGCCGCCTCCGTCGATGGGCTGTCCCAATACGTTGAACATCCGCCCCAGGGTGGCCGGTCCCACCGGCACCTGGATGGTGCAGCCGGGGATGTCTACAGCCAGCCCCCGGGCCAGGCCCTCGCTGGGGGAGAGCATGATGCACCGCACGGTATCGCGGCCCACATGCTGGGCCACCTCCATCACCCGCAGCACGCCGTCCTTCTCTACAGTCAGCTCCTCCCGCAGCTTGGGGAGCGGGCCCTCCTGAATCTCCACATCGACTACGGGACCGGATATCTGTACAATTATTCCCCGTTCCAAATCCTTCAGCTTCCTTTCTTTTGGCGCTGGGCCCGGGCGCCGGCGGAGACCTCGGTAATCTCCTGGGTAATGGCCGCCTGGCGGACCCGGTTGAACTCCAGAGACAGCTCCCCCAGCAGATGCTCCGCATTCTGGTTCGCACTGTCCATCGCGGTCATGCGGGCGCTCTGCTCACAGCAGAAGCTGTCGATGAGGGCGCTGTAAATAAATCCGGACACGTAGCTGGGCATCATACTGTCCAATACCTCATTGGTGTTTGGGAAAAATTCAAAGGGCTCCTTCACCGCTTTCTCCCCGGCCGGCGCGGCGAAGTAGGTCCGGTGGAAGGGCAGCAGCCGGGCAGACCTGGCCTGGAAGGACATGGCGTTCTCCATGTCGGTGTACACCACAAAAATCTGCTTCAGTTCCCCCCGGTCGAAGCCGTCCAGCAGCAGAGCGCTGATCTCCCGGGCCCGGGCCATGGTGGGATTCTGAGCAGTATAGAGAAAACTGTGCTCAATGGGGATGTTGTGCGCAGAGAAAAAGCGCCGGCCATACTCCCCTACCACAAACAGCTTCACATCCGGGTGCTGCTCCAGGAGGCGCATGGCCTCCCGGATAGCGTTCTGGTTATAGGCCCCCGCCAGGCCCTTGTCGGCGGTGATGACCAGACAGCCGTAGGTCCCCTCCAGCGGGGTATCCACATCGGTGGGAAAAAAGTAGCGGCTGTCCACCTCGTTTGCGGTGCGGAAGATCCGTTTGATTTCCCGGCGCAGAGCCTTGAAATAGGGCTGAGTATGATCCAGTTCCATACGGGCCCTGCGCAGCTTGGTAGACGCAATGAGATACATGGCGTTTGTAATCTTCCGGGTCTCCCGCACACTTTCAATATGGGTCTTGATCTCCTTTGTTCCGGCCATATCAGGCGCCTCTCTTCCCGCCATTCCGGAAAACCGTCAAAAATTTCCGGGACAGGGCCAATATCTCCTCCCGATCCTCCGGGGTGAGCAGTCCGGTCATATCCACCCGCCGGCACAGATCCGGGGAGGCCTCCTCCACATAGGCCAGCAGACGACCGCGGAACTCTCCCATCTCCTCCGGCGGGATATCCTGCATCACATGGTTCAGGGCAGCCGTCAGCACCACCACCTGCTGATGCTGGGAGAAGGGAGCATACTGGGGCTGGCGCAGCAGGCGCATCAGCCCCTGTCCATAGGCCAGCTGACGCTTAGTGGCCTCGTCCAGATCGCTGGAAAACTGGGTAAACACCTCCATCTCCCGGTACTGGGCCAGCTCCAGGCGCAGAGTGCCCGCGGCCTTTTTCATGGCCTTGGTCTGAGCGTCGCCGCCCACCCGGGACACGGACAGACCTACATTGACAGCGGGACGCTGGCCTGAGAAGAACAGGTCGCCCTCCAGAAAAATCTGTCCGTCAGTGATGGAAATGATATTGGTGGGGATATAAGCGGACACATCTCCCGCCTGGGTCTCCACAATGGGCAGGGCAGTCATGCTGCCGCCCCCCAGCTCGTCACTGAGGTGGGCAGCCCGCTCCAGCAGACGGGAATGGAGATAAAACACATCCCCCGGATAGGCCTCCCGGCCGGGGGAGCGCTCCAGCAGCAGAGACAGGGCCCGATAGGCGATGGCGTGCTTGCTCAGATCGTCATAAACGATCAGCACATCCCGCCCCCGGTGCATAAAATATTCCCCCAGGGCGCAGCCGGCGTAGGGTGCGATATATTGCAGCGCCGCCGACGCTCCCGCGGGCGCGCTGACCACACAGGTATAGCTCATGGCCCCCCGGCGGCTCAGGTTCTCCACCATCTGGGCCACCGAACTGGTTTTTTGTCCGATGGACACATAGATACACACCACATCTTTGCCCTTCTGGTTCAGAATGGTGTCCAGGGCGATAGCAGTCTTTCCGGTCTGCCGGTCACCGATAATCAACTCGCGCTGGCCCCGACCGATGGGAAACATGGAGTCGATAGTCAGCAGCCCCGTCTCCATGGGGGTGTTAACCGGCTGGCGGTCCAAAATACCGGGGGCGGGCGCCTCCACGGGGCGGTAACTCTCAGCTTCAATGCGGCCTCTGCCGTCCATGGGGACGCCCAGGGCATCCACCACCCGGCCCAGAAACTGGTCACCCACCGGCATGCCGGCGGTCTTTTTGGTCCGGCGGACAATGCTGCCTGCGCTGATCTCTTCCGCGTCTCCGAAGATGATGCAGCTGGCCTTGTTCCGGCGCAGGTCCTGAACCATCCCCTTTACACCCGAGGTAAACACCAGGATTTCCCCGTATTGGGCGTGCTCCAGGCCGGTGACAACGGCGATCTCGCTGTCAACCGTCAGCACGGTGCCGATCTCCTCCGGCACCACAGCCAGGGACCAGTCCTCTACAGCCTGATGCATCAGGGGAAGCAGCTCCTCCTGACCAGGCTGGAGCTGGCGCAGATAGTCCTGAAACTGTCGAACCCGGCCGTTCAGGCTCCAGTCGTACACATCGGAACCCACCCGGAGCTGAAATCCCGAGCGCAGAGAGTCGTCCCGCTCCCAACGCAGAGGGACCTTACGCCTGTATTTTTTGGAGAGAAATTCAGCGAAGCGGCGCTGCTGGTCCTGGGTGGGCTCCTTTGCGCTGCGCAGCTCCGCCGTCAAACCGCTTCTGTCACTCCTCATACTCTTCCCCCTCCTCAGCCAGGTCCAGGAACTGGTCGAAGGGGTCGGCATGGAAGGCCAGTTTCCTGGTAGCCTGAGCGGCCAGCTTCCGCAGCTCCCGCTGGGACTCCTTCAACACCCGCTCCCGGCTGTGTTCCGCCTCGGCCTGGGCGTGGGCTACGATCTGTCTGGCCTGTCCGTGCGCCTGGGCCAGCTGCTCCTCGGCCGACTTCTGGGCGGCCTGCTGTACTCTGGCTTTCATCTGCCGAATCTCCTCATCGGCGCCGTCCAGCTTGGCCTGACACTCCGCCTTGATCCGCTCTGCCTCCGCCAGCTTCGCCGCGGCTTCCTCGTCCAGGCTGCGGTAGTGCGCTTCCCGCTTGGCCATAAAGTCCTTGACCGGCTTATACAGCAGAAAATACAGCCCGCCGGTGAGGATAGCCAGATTCATCCAGTGCAGCAGGATCTGCTGCCAATCAATATTCAGCGGCATATTTCCCACCTGCCTTACAGTACAAAGATAATCAGGATGACCACCAGCAGGGCGTAGATGATGGCCGTTTCAATAAAGACCAGGCCCAGCATCAGCGTAGTACGGACCTTGCCGTCGGCCTCAGGCTGGCGGGCAATGCTCTCGGCGGACTTGGCAGTGGCCAGGCCCATACCCACGGCGCCGCCGGCGGCGGCAACGCCTACGGCGATGCCCGCCGCGATGGCCTTCATGCCCAGGGTACTGTCCTCCTGCACCGCGGCGGTCTCTCCGTCAGCGCCGGGCTCGCCGGCGGCAAAGGCGGGCGCGGCCAGGGACATGGTCAGCACCAGGGCGCCGGCCAGAACTAAAATTCTTTTCATCAGCTGTTTCATGATAAAAACCCCCTAATTTTATTTCTGTACAGTATGAATCTTTTTATTTTTCGGAGCAGGCTCAGACACCTCACCATAGTACATGGACACCAGCATGGTGAGCACATAGGTCTGAATCAACGCGTGGAGCAGCGTGAACAGCACACCGACAACCACTGGCAGGACAAAGCTCAGGTTTACATAATAGTATACCAGCTCTGTCACCAGCAGACCGCTGAGCAATGCGCCGAAAAGGCGGAAGCTCATAGATATAGGCAGGGAGAACTCCTTCAGCGTCCTGCCCACCCCCTTCATCCCGTTGGCGGCGACCCCGCCGGAGAGGATCACCAGATAGGACAGGGTGCCCATGGCGATGGCCGCATTGACGTCGGACAGCGGGGCAGGCAGGGTGATGGGGTGTCCGTGAACTGTAACAGCCTGGAGCCCCAGCAGTTCAAAGAGGGTCCCTACAAAGATAAAAGCCCCAGCGGCAAAAATGTAAGCGCCTACAAACCGGAAACGATGGGGACTGCTGTTCCTGGCCATGCCGTCGAACATCCCCACCGCCTGCTCCAGCACCATCTGGAACCTCCCCGGCATGTATTGAAACCTGGGGATGACAAACAGGCGTACCACAGCGGCTGCCAGAAGCAGCGCCCCGGTCACCAGGAAAGCGGAAATCATCCCGGGGTTGACCTCCTTCAGGCCAAAGAGGCTGATCCGGTTCACACTGTGGAGCACCGCGTCCCGCATCGCCTCCTGCACATTCTCCGACCGGCCCGGTGATCCGGCCAGAAGCGCGCCCGCCAGAAGCACCAGCACCGCCGCAGCCCACAGGACCAGTCCTCTTTTTCTGTGTTTCATCCGTTATCCCTTCTTTAATGCTTTATCCCCTTATCTCATACGTCTTCACGGGGCATACCAATGTCTCCCACATTATAGCAATTACAGCGCCGTTGTCAAGGCTGGGGCCCCCTGTGGGGCAATATCTGTACGATATTTGAACATCCTACCCCTGACTCCCCACGGGGCAGACGGGGTGGTACTGGTGGACGGATTCCTCCCCTCGAAGGATGCGCAGTCCGCCAAGGGCAAGGGCCTCCATCTCGTTCTCCCCGGGGAGCACCACCACCCGGCAGAGATTGTGCAGGTAGTCGATCACCTTGCCGGTGAGCATCTTCGAGTTGGCCAGTCCGCCGGTGAGAATCACCGCGTCAATCAGCCCGGTAAAACAGGCCAGCATGGTCCCGATTCCCTTGGCGATCTGAAGAGCCTGGGCCTGATAGACCAGAGCGGCCCACTCGTCCCCCTGGGCGATGCGCCGCTCCACCTCCTGGCAGTCGTGGGTGCCCAACAGAGCGGACATTCCCCCCTCTCCTCGGAGCTTTTTGGTCATCTCTGCCTTGGTGTACCTGCCGGAGTAGCACATATCCAGCACATACAGCATGTTCAGGCTACCTCCCCGGTCAGGAGAAAAAGGTCCCGCGTCGTCGGACACCGAGTCGATGATTCGTCCCCGGCTGTGGGCGGACACTGAGATGCCGCCTCCCAAGTGAGCCACCACCAGGTTCATGTCCTCATATCTCCGGCCCATGGCCTGGGCGTATTTGTGGCCGGTGGCTCTGGCGTTGAGGACATGACAGAAACTGGTACGGGTGACCTCTTTAAAGCCGGTAACCCGGGCCTCAGGGAGCAGTTCGTCGCTGGTAACCGCGTCGTAGATGTAGGCGGGGATGTCCAGAGGCAGGGCAAACTCCCGTGCCATCAGTCCTCCCAGATTGGAGGCGTGGTCAAAAACGGTGTGGTGGAGCAGACAGTCTGCCAGGGCCTCGTCCACCGCATAGCCCCCGGAAACGATGTTGGGAATGATTCCCCCCCGGCCCACCACTGCGGACAGATTGGACAGCTCGTAGCCCTCCAGAGCCAGCCAGCTGCGCACCATACCCACTCGATAGTCCAGCTGACCGCTGAGCGCCGGATAGGGGGCCAGGTCCTGGTTGGTGTGGGTCACGTTCCGGGCCATCAGGGAATACTCGTCCCGGTATACCGCCGCCTTGGTGCTGGTGGAGCCGGGATTCAGCACTAAAATATCGTATGACATAGCGACCTCCGATTTTATTTATCTCTTGCAGGGGAGAGACCTCTGTACCGTCCCCTGGAAAGCGGCTGGCAGATACCGCCCCTACTTCATCGCCGCGCAGATCATGATCGACCAATATTTTTCCGCCGCCGTTGCGCCCCTGGAATTGACGGTAATAGGCACCGCCGCCCCCAGCACCACCCCGGCCATCTCCCCTCCTGCCAGCCCGTAAAGGGACTTGCCCAACAGGTTGCCCGCCGCGATGGAGGGGGCCAGGAGAATATCGGCATCCCCCGCCGCCGGACTGCGGTATCCCTTCACTTGAGCGGCCCGGGCATCGGTGGCCAGGTCCAGGGAAATTGGCCCCTCCACGATGCAGGGACCAAAGTCTCCCCGCTCCCCTTCTGCTTTCAGCACAGCAGCGTCCGCCGTCTCGGGCATAGCAGGACTCACTGTCTCCACGGCGCACAGCACCGCCGCCTTGGGCCGGTCATAGCCCAGGAAGCGGCAGAAATCCACCGCGTTTTGCAGAATGTGCCGCTTCTGCTCTAAGTCCGGGGCCACCACCATACCGCCGTCGGTGACATAGAGCAGCTTGTGGTAGCCGGGCACGTCCAGAATGGCCACATGAGACATGACCTGACTGGCGCGGATGCCCGCCTGCTTATGCACCACCGCCTTAAGCAAAGTCCCGGTGGGGAGCATCCCCTTAATGAGCATGGTCCCCTTCCCGGAGCGGATCAACTCCACCGACCTGGCAGCGCAGGCGGCGTCTTCCGCCGCGTCCACCACATGTGCAGGGTCCAGTTCCTCTCCAAAGCCGTGAGCAATGGATAAAATTTTCTCTTTTTGCCCCACTAAAACGGGCCGGATCAGGCCATCTCGCCGGGCCTCAAACACCGCCTGGAGGGTGTGCTTATCGTGAGCCGCCGCTACCACCGCCGTCTTGGGCGGCAGATTGCGCAGATGGGATTTCAGTTCGGAAAAGCCGCTGATGACCATAAAGCGTCCTCTTTTCTCTTAGGTGTGTATATTTTATCATGAAAGATGAAAAAAGTATAGCTAAAAATCGCCCGCCCGCCTCTTGACGGAGGGACCCGATTTGAGTATAATACTACTCATGCTAGCGTGGCTCAATGGCAGAGCACATCACTCGTAATGATGGGGTTGTGGGTTCGATTCCCACCGCTAGCTCCAAAACCCGCAGGAATTGTAAAATTCCTGCGGGTTTTTACAACTTTTTTGAATTAAATATACTTAAAGCTCAGGAATATATGCGCTATGAGCAAGTATCAGTGCCAAAGGAGGTCGCGGAATTCCTGGAGGAGAATCGAAAGCGTGCGCAGGCCCAGGCCAGGCAGGACAAAAGGCATCTGAGTAGAAGTGAGTTTGAAACGGTGCTGCCGCCCATCCGCTTTGTGATCTCCCAACTGCTCCCGCATGGGCTCCACGTCCTGGCGGGAGCGCCGAAGGTGGGAAAGTCGTGGCTGTCTCTCGTGGCTTAGGCAGCATCCTGGATTATGTGACCAACCGGAGAAGACCACCGACTCCCTCATCACTGTCGTGAACTGTGTGGCGCAGACTGCGCGTAACGAGTTCGAAGCGGTCAAAAAGCAGTTTCACAAAACGGACGGCCGTGGCTACTACCACATCGTCCGGTACTTCTCCCCGGACAACCCGCTGGATTTTGAAACTGCCTAATTTGCGGAGTACTTTCAGGGCTACCAGTGTGTGGTGGCCACTCACGTGAACACCGACTACATCCACAACCACACCATTATGAACTCGTTGGGCTTCTGATAATCAAAAATTTCATTCATCAGTCTCTTATTTTTATATAAAACTTCTCTTGTAAATCCGGTGAAAGGAGCTATGATAATTCTGTGTTTATTCCATATGTGGGGAGGAACCGCTCATGTCCTATCACTATTTGCTGGATCTGGCATTGATTTTATTGAGTACCAAACTGTTGGGAATTGCCACAGGAAAATTCCAAATGCCCAGGGTAGTGGGAGCACTGCTGGCCGGACTGATTCTGGGACCCGCGGCGCTAAACATACTCTCAGAGACTGCATTTCTTTCTCAACTGAGTGAGTTGGGTGTGATCGTAATTCTTTTCACTGCCGGAATGGGCACCGATCTGCGGGAACTGCGGGGCGCCGGAAAGGCGGGTTTTCTGGTGGCGCTGTGCGGTGTGCTGGTGCCCATGCTTATGGGTACGGGTTTTGGCTGGATGGCGGGGAAGCTGGGCTGGCTGCCGGATAACACCCTACTGGAAAACATTTTCCTGGGTACCGTACTTACCGCCACCTCTGTGAGCATCACGGTAGAGACCCTCAAGGAGCTGGGGCACCTGGATACCCACGTTGGCAGCACGATTCTGGCCGCCGCCCTCATTGATGATGTGCTGGGCCTGGTGGCTCTGACGGTGGTGGCCAGCATGGCAGGAGACGGAAGCGGCCTGCTGATTGTACTGCTGAAGATCACCCTGTTTTTTGTCTTTGCCATTGCCGCCGCGTGTGGGGGTATCTGGCTGTTTCGCCGGATGATCGCCCTTGCCCACCAGAAGAATCTCCGGCGCTACCCGGTCTTCGCCTTTGTGCTCTGCCTGCTGCTGGCCTACTGCGCGGAGGAGTTTTTTGGCGTAGCCGATATTATCGGCGCCTTTGCCGCCGGGCTGGTGGTGGCCTGCACTCCTAAGGCCGATTACATTCGCTCAAAATTTGAGCCCCTGAGCTATCTGCTGCTGACGCCGGTGTTTTTCGCCGGTATTGGCATCAAGGTGGAGCTGCCCCAGCTGAACGGAAGCCTGGTCGCGTTCTCCCTGCTGCTTCTGGCTGTGGCGATTCTGTCGAAAGTGATCGGCTGCGGTCTGGGGGCCAGGCTGTGCGGCTTTGACGGAATGGAGTGCCTCCAGGTAGGCGCCGGTATGGCCTGCCGGGGTGAGGTGGCTTTGATTGTAGCCAACCGTGGACTGTCTATGGGAATGCTCAGTCAGGCTATGATGACCCCTATCGTCATTACCGTGGTAGGCTGTGCGGTTCTGACGCCGGTCCTGCTTAAGCTGTGCTTCAGCGGACGGGCCAAGGGAGCCGCGGCCGGCAACACCCTTGCCGACCGCTACCATAAGGCCGAACAGCTGGAGCTGGTGTCTGATGAAATGTTGGGAAAGAAGCCCCAATAATTTGAACAATATCCGCTGCACTGTAACAGAAAGGGTATTTGTCAATGCCCAGACCGGCAGCATTGTCTTGATGAGCCACACGCCGCATAGAATAATACAGGTGAAATTGCACAGGGAGGGGCTGTCATGGAGCTGCGCACCTTACGCTACTTTACCGTCGTGGCCCGGGAGCTGAACATCACCCGGGCGGCGGAAAAGCTGAACATGAGCCAGCCGCCCCTGAGCAACCAGATCAAGGCCTTAGAGGAGGAACTGGGGGTCCAGCTCTTTATCCGGGGCAAGCGGCATCTGGAGCTCACCGAGGAGGGGGCCCTGCTGCTGCGCAGGGCCGTCCAGCTGCAGGAGCTTGCGGACAAGACCCGGCAGGAGCTTGCCAGCCTGCGGGAGGGGATGACGGGCACCATCTACCTGAGCATGGTGGAGGGCCGCGCCCCCTTCCTGGCCGCCCAATGGATTGCCGGCTTCCGGGAGGAGTTCCCCTTAGTGCGATACAACCTGTGGAACGGCAGCAGCGACGACGTGCTGGACCGGCTGCGCAAGGGGCTGGCCGACCTGGCCGTCATTGCCGCCCCCTATGATACCGAACACCTGGAGGGCTTTCCAGTGGGCCGGGAGCCCTGGGCCGCCATGCTCCACCCGGACCACCCCCTGGCCAAAGAGCCGGGAGATACCATCCCCCTGTCCAGCCTGGTGGGCGAGCCGCTCATCGTCCCCAGCCGCAAATCCCGGATCGAGTCCATTCGCCGCTGGTTCGGGGAGATCGGGGCGGAACCCCAAATCCTCTGCGAGATGTCCAACTATATGGACGCGGCAGCTTTGGCCAGCCAGGGGGTGGGGGTCAGCATCTTCCCCCAGACTCTTGGGGTATCCAACGAACTGGTGGTGTCCAAGGTGGTGACCCAGCCCGCCCGTCAGGCGGAGTACATCCTGGTCTGGAACAAGGGGCAGGCCCCTTCCGGGCTGACCCGGGAGTTTATCCGCTATGTCCAGGATTACCTGGAGGAGCGTCAGGCGAAGGCATAACAGCAGACAGCCCCCGCGCCGTTGCGCGGGGACTTATCATATCTAAAAGATATGGCAATCGCAATGATATATGTATTTCCTTTTTCCTCAAAGCTGTGCTAGGATGAGAGCATCCAAGGGAGATACAAAGAAAACCAAATCAAATTACAAGAAAGTGGAGGAACTGACCATGAAAAAGACATTCTTTGAGAAGCTGTCCAACCTGCTGACCGGCTACTATAAGTCGTTCTCCATGGACTTTTAACCGGGATACCCAGACAAACAGAAGGAGGAATTGAGAATGAAAAAGCTGGCTGACTTTCTGTCGGAGTACTACGGGACCTTTTCCCGCTGAGATTGCCCTCTCCAATCTTTGCGTGATCCATCCATCACCGAAGCCAACGCCCGGACAGCGGAAACGCTGGCCGGGCACATTTATTTATCACAACACGGAGGTATTGCGATGAGTATTCATGAGGAATGCGGCGTCTTTGGCACAATCAGCCCCCGGCCCGGGGACGTGGGTCGGCTGGCCTACTACGGCCTGTACTCCCTCCAGCACCGGGGACAGGAGAGCTGCGGCATTGTGGTCAACGACGACGGGGTATTCGCCTCCCACAAGGACCTGGGGCTGGTGGGGGAGGTGTTCTCCAGCGAAGCGCTGGCCCGCCTGCCCCGGGGGACTATGGCGGTGGGCCACACCCGCTACGGCACTACCGGGGCCTCCGTCCGGAGCAACTGTCAGCCCATTGAGGTCAACCACCAGAAGGGCCGCATGGCCCTGGCCCATAACGGAAACCTGAGCAACGCCGCCCGGCTCCGGGACGAGCTGGAGCTGTCCGGGGCCATCTTCCACTCCACCAGCGATACCGAGATTATCGCCTATATGGTCACTAAGGAGCGGCTCGCCGCCCCCTCCATTGAGGACGCCCTCAGCGCCGCCATGTCCAAACTGGAGGGGGCCTACTCCCTGGTGCTCATGTCCCCCCAGAAGCTGATCTGTGCCCGGGATCCTCACGGCTTCCGCCCCCTTTGCTACGGAAAAATGGAGGACGGGACTTACGTAGCGGCCTCCGAGAGCTGTGCCCTGGCGGCGGTGGGGGCGGAGTTCGTCCGGGACCTGGAGCCGGGAGAGATTCTGGTGTTCTCCAAAGACAGAGTCGTGTCCCGCCGGGAGCACTGCGGTAAGGTGGAGCCCACCCCCTGCATCTTCGAGTACATCTACTTCGCCCGCCCGGACTCGGTCATCGACGGGGTGTCCGTCCACGCCTCCCGCCTGCGGGCCGGGGAAATTCTGTCCCAAACCCACCCGGTCCAGGCGGACGTGGTAGTGGGGGTGCCTGATTCCGGCCTGGACGCGGCCCTGGGCTACAGCCGGGCCTCCGGCATCCCCTACGGAATCGGCCTCATCAAAAACAAATACATCGGCCGTACCTTCATCGCCCCCGGCCAGGACCACCGGCTGGACCAGGTGAAGATCAAGCTCAGCGCCGTCCGGGACAGCGTGGCGGGAAAGCGGGTGGTTCTGGTGGACGACTCCATCGTCCGGGGGACCACCAGCGGACGGATCGTCAGGCTGCTCCGGGAAGCGGGGGCCAGGGAGATACACCTCCGGGTGTCCGCACCCCCTTTCCTGAATCCCTGCTTTTATGGTACAGACATCGACTCCAAAGAAAACCTTATCGCCTGCCGCCACAGCGTGGAAGAGATCGCCAAAATTATCGGGGCGGATTCCCTGGGCTACCTGCCGGTGGAGCAGCTGGGGGCGCTCATCGGGAGTGATCACTGCTGTAACGCCTGTTTTACCGGCCGCTATCCTACGCCGGTTCCCACCGACACCCGGAAGGACCGCTTTGAGCGGAAGCTGTCAGAGAAACAAAACCAATAGGGATATTTCAATATTCTTCCATCAAGTCCGCCAGGGTGAACTGTGCCAGATAGTCGGAGATAACCCGATCCAATCCCTGCCAGAGGGAGAGCGTCCGGCAGTCCTTGCTTCTGGGGCAGGCCTCCTGCCCCGGTTCCAGACAGGCAACCGGGGCAAGCGGTCCCTCCATCTGCTCAATGACAGCCTTTACGTTGTACTCCTCCGGCGGCCTGTTCAGCCGGTAGCCGCCGCCTTTCCCGCGCAGGGTGTCCAGCAGCCTGCCCTTTACCAGCTCTTTCACCACGATCTCCAGGTATTTCTCCGAAATCTCCTGGCGGGCCGCCACATCCTTCAGCGGCACAAAGCCGTCCTTCTGATGCTCCGCAACGTCTATCAGAAACCGCAGGGCGTACCGGCCCTTTGTGGAAATCATCATAAAAATCCCTCCTATTTCATCCCATTATACTACAGGGTAAATAGGATTTCAAGAAATATCCATATTCCTATTGACAAAGTAGGTTTATGGGAATATACTCGGGACAACAACAGAGAAAGGGGATATTTCCCATGAGCTATAAATTTGAGACCTTGCAGCTCCACGTGGGCCAGGAGCAGCCCGACCCCGCCACCGACGCCCGGGCGGTTCCCATCTATCAGACCACCAGCTATGTGTTCCGGGACTCCGCCCACGCCGCCGCCCGGTTTGGGCTGGCGGACGCCGGCAACATCTACGGCCGGCTGACCAACTCCACTCAGGACGTGCTGGAGAAGCGCCTCGCCGCCCTGGAAGGGGGCGTGGCGGCACTGGCCCTGGCCTCCGGCGCGGCAGCCATCACCTATACCATCCAGGCGTTGGCCCAGGCGGGAGACCACATTGTGGCCCAAAAGACCATCTACGGCGGCAGCTACAACCTGCTGGCCCACACCCTGCCTCAGTATGGCATCCAGACCACCTTTGTAGACGCCCATGACCTGAACGCCATTACCGCCGCCATCCGGCCCAACACCAAGGCAATCTATCTGGAGACCCTGGGCAACCCCAACAGCGATATCCCCGACATTGACGCTATCGCCCAGATCGCCCACACCCACGGCCTGCCCCTGGTCATCGACAACACCTTCGGCACGCCCTACCTCATCCGGCCCATTGAGCATGGAGCGGACATCGTGGTCCACTCGGCCACCAAGTTTATCGGCGGCCACGGCACTACTCTGGGCGGCATCATCGTGGACAGCGGAAAGTTTGATTGGAAGGCCTCCGGCAAGTATAGGCCCATCTCCGAGCCCAACCCCAGCTACCACGGGGTCAGCTTTGTGGATGCCGCCGGCCCAGCCGCCTTTGTCACCTACATCCGGGCCATCCTCCTGCGGGACACCGGGGCCACCCTCTCCCCCTTCAACGCATTCCTGCTCCTCCAGGGCGTGGAGACCCTGTCCCTGCGGCTGGAGCGCCACGCTGAGAATACCAGGAAAGTTGTGGAGTTCCTCTCCTCTCACCCCCAGGTGGAGAAGGTCAACCACCCCTCTCTGCCCGATCATCCCGACCACGCCCTGTATGAGAAGTACTTCCCCAATGGCGGAGCGTCCATCTTCACCTTTGAGATCAAGGGCGGTCAAACCGAGGCTCACAAGTTTATCGACAATCTGGAGATTTTCTCCCTGCTGGCTAACGTGGCGGACGTGAAATCCCTGGTCATCCACCCGGCTACCACCACCCACTCCCAGCTCTCCCCCGAGGAGCTGCTGGATCAGGGCATTAAGCCCAACACCATCCGCCTGTCCATCGGCACCGAGCACATCGACGACATCATTGCCGACCTGGAGAAGGGCTTCGCCGCTGTGGCGCGGGGATGATAAGGAAAGAAGGTCGTAATATGTCCAGTATTTACACATCCGCCGACCAGTTGATTGGTAAGACTCCTCTGCTGGAACTGACCCACATTGAGAAAGAGGCGGGGCTGAACGCCCGTATCCTGGCCAAGCTGGAGTATTTCAACCCCGCCGGCTCGGTGAAGGACCGCATCGCCAAGGCAATGATCGACGAGGCCGAGGCCAGCGGGAAGCTGAAGCCCGGCTCCACCATTATCGAGCCCACCTCGGGCAACACCGGGATTGGTCTGGCCTCGGTGGCCGCCGCCCGGGGCTACCGCATCATCATCACCATGCCGGAGACCATGAGCGTGGAGCGCCGTCAGCTGATGAAGGCCTACGGCGCGGAGCTGGTGCTCACCGAGGGGCCCAAGGGGATGAAGGGAGCCATTGCCAAGGCGGAGGCGCTGGCCCGGGAGATTCCCGACAGCTTCATCCCCGGCCAGTTTGTCAACTCCGCCAACCCTGCCGCCCACCGGGCTACCACCGGCCCGGAAATCTGGACGGACACCGACGGGCAGGTGGACATCTTCGTGGCCGGCGTGGGTACCGGCGGCACCATTACAGGCGTAGGCCAGTATCTGAAGGCGCAGAACCCGACAGTGAAGGTGGTAGCGGTGGAACCCAAGGACTCCCCCGTCCTCAGCGAGAGCCGCTCCGGGCCCCATAAGATTCAGGGCATTGGTGCGGGCTTTGTACCGGAGGTGCTGGACACCGCCGTCTACGATGAGATCATCCCCGTGTCCAACGAGGACGCCTTTGCCGCCGGACGGCTGGTGGGCCGCAAGGAGGGCGTGCTGGTGGGCATCTCCTCCGGCGCGGCGATTCACGCGGCAATCCAACTGGCAAAGCGGCCCGAAAACGCGGGCAAGACCATCGTGGCCCTGCTCCCGGACACCGGCGACCGTTACCTGTCCACACCGCTCTTCGCGGACTGAGCATAGAGCGAACACGCCGGTGAACACACCGGCGTGTTTCTGTTCGGAAAGGATTTGATTATGATCTATGCGGACAACGCGGCTACCACAAAAATGAGCGGGGCCGCCATGAACGCCATGCTGAACTGCATGGAAGAGACCTGGGGCAATCCCTCCAGCCTGTACGGGTTGGGCCAGCGGGCGAAGGAGGCCCTGGAGGATGCCCGGGAGCGGATTGCCGCCTGCATCGGGGCCTCCCCCAAGGAGATTACCTTCACCTCCGGGGGCAGCGAGGCGGATAATCAGGCCATCTGCTCCGCCGCGGCGCTGGGGGCGCGGAATCGGAAACGGCACATCATTTCCACCACCTTTGAACACCACGCCGTCCTGCACACCCTGAAAAAGTTGGAGGGTGAGGGCTTTGAGGTGGAGCTGCTTCCCGTGGGAGAGTTGGGAACTGTTACCGCCCGGCAGGTGGCGGAGGCTGTCCGGGAGGACACCGCTCTGGTGACCATCATGTACGCCAACAATGAGATCGGCTCCATTCTGCCCATTGCGGAGATCGGTGCGGTTTGCCGGAAGCAGGGCGTCCCCTTCCACACCGACGCGGTACAGGCAGCGGGGCATCTGCCTATTGATGTAAAAGCACAGAACATTGACCTGCTGTCCCTCTCCGCCCACAAGTTCCACGGCCCCAAGGGGATCGGGGTCCTCTGCGCCCGGCAGGGGATACCGCTGTCCAGCCTCATTGAGGGCGGCGCCCAGGAGCGAGGCAAACGGGCAGGGACAGAGAACGTCCCGGCTATTGTGGGCATGGCAGCAGCTCTGGAGGAAGCCTGCGCCCGCCTGGAGGAGAATACCGCCAAGGTCTCCGCCCTGCGGGACAGGCTCATTGCAGGACTCTCCCAGATTCCCCATGCCGCCCTCAACGGAGACCCGGTGAACCGGCTCCCCGGCAATGTGAACTTCTGCTTTGAGGGCATCGAGGGGGAGAGCCTGCTCCTGCTTCTGGACGACCAGGGCATCTGCGCCTCCTCCGGGTCCGCCTGCACCTCCGGCTCTCTGGACCCCAGCCACGTTCTTCTGTCCATCGGCCGGCCCCACGAGGTGGCCCACGGTTCCCTGCGGCTGTCTCTCTGTGAGGAAAACACCGAGGTTGAGGTTGACACGATCTTAAAAGCGGTCCCGGAAATTGTGGGCTATCTGCGCAATATGTCCCCGCTGTGGAAGGATAAGGTCAGCGGGAAGAAAAAATTTATTTTATGAAGAGGGATTTGTTATGGCGCTTTACAGTGAAAAGGTAATGGACCACTTCCGCAATCCCAGGAATGTGGGCGTGATTGAGGACGCGGACGGTGTGGGTGAGGTGGGAAACGCTGTCTGTGGGGATATCATGAAGATATACCTCAAAATCGAGGACGGCATTGTCTCAGATGTGAAGTTTGAAACCTTCGGCTGCGGTTCTGCCATCGCGTCCAGCTCTATGGCAACCGAACTGATCAAAGGCAAACCCCTCTCGGAGGCGCTGAAGCTCACCAACCGGGCGGTCACCGAAGCGCTGGACGGCCTGCCCGCCCACAAGCTGCACTGCTCTGTCCTGGCAGAGGAGGCTATCCGGGCGGCGGTAAAGGACTACTACGACCGGCAGGGCATTGCCTACGACCCGAAGGATTTCCCGGACTGCGGTTCCTGCGAGGGCTGTCATGGGTAAAAATCATATAGTCTCTCTGCTACCTGACGGCTCTTTGGAGAAGAGAGGGTGACCTCCGCTGTCAAAGGCCTGTGGATAGGGAATACCTTTTCAGAGGACATGGAGCAGTTGAAAGCTATCTTCCGCACTCACTCCCCCCTAGATGGCCAACTAGCCATTGCCAAGAAGGACTAAGCCCTGTAAAATACCCATGAATAATGCAGTACTCCTGTGGCTATTTTCAATCTTATTCGCAACCAGCGGCCAAGTGTTCAAGTCACTCCACCAGCTCCAAAATCCGCAGAAATATTACTATTCCTGCGGATTTTTATCATTTTTATTCTTATATAGTCGCAGTCAGCTTTTCGCTTTAAGCGCCGATTTCAGGGCCTGAAGGCCCTGCTCCAGTTGAACTCTGGGAGTAGCCAAGTTAACACGGAACCAGCCAGCGGCGTTAAAATCGCTCCCTGGGCTGATGATCAAACCCTGCTGTCCCAACAGCCGGATATTCTCCTCCTGGGAATGCCCGGTCCCTGTAAAGTCAAGCCACATGTTGTAGGTCCCCTCCGGCAGATAGCTTTTCACGGCAGGGATCTTCTGACTGATGAACTCATGGGCGGCCTCCATATTTTTGCGGATATACGCCGCCAACTCATCCACATACCGCTCACCGCCGGTGTAGGCGCCAATCAGCGCTGCCGCCGACAGGGTATTGGGCGAATTGTAGTGGCTCTCCGCAGCCTTTTTCTGATAGCGGCGGCGCAGGTCGTTGTCATACACGATACTGTAAGCGACATGCAGGCCGGACAGATTGAAGGTCTTTGAGGCTCCGCAGACTGTGACGGTGCTGCGGCGAAGATAGTCGGAGGTGGTGGCGAGAGGCAGGCAGCGGGCCGGCCGGAACACAAAGTCCGCCCACACCTCATCAGAGATCACAGACACCCCATGGCGTTCGCACAGCGCCCCTAGCCGCTCCAGCTCCTCCCGGGTCCACACCCGGCCGGTAGGATTGTGGGGAGAACAGAAAATCATACATTTTATATGCTCCTCTGTGATCCTCCTCTCCATATCCTCCCAATCCATTCGGAAAATACCGTCCTGATTCTGAACCAGAGGACTGCCCACCATGCGGCAGCCCGCATGGGCGATGCCGTAGGTAAAGCCGGTGTAGTTGGGCAGGTGGACCAGCACCGGGTCTCCCGGTTGCGTGAGGGTATTCAGGGCGGACACCACGCCCCCCATGGCGGAGTTCTGATACCCGATATACTCCGGCCTGACATCCGGTGCGTCCCAGCGCTTCCGGGCCCAATCGGCCGCGGACCGGGCAAACCGGGGGTCCAGGTCGCAGTAACCCAGCGTGGGGTGCTCCAGCCGCTCCCGGACAGCGTCCAGCACACAGTCTGGAACAGCGAAGTCCATGTCGGCAATCCACATGGGGCTGAGGGGCCTGCCCTCGTCCACCGGATAGAGCCGGTTGTCCCATTTTTTGCTGAAACCACTGCGGTCGATCATCTGACCAAAATTATACATACTCGCTTCTCCTTTTATAAGACAGAGGGAGCGGCAACCTCAAGGGCTTCCGCTCCCTTTTGGAACATCAGGGCTCACACTCGCTGCCCTGCCACTCCAGGGTGGCCAGTTTCAGGCAGGTGCAGAAGACCTGGGCGGCCTTCTCCACGTCCGCCAGGGCGGGGAAGGAGGGGGCGATGCGGATGTGGCTGTCCTCCGGGTCCTTCCCATAGGGATAGGCGGCCCCGGCGCCCGTCATCACCAGCCCGGCCTCCTTACAGAGCTCCACCGTCCGCCTGGCACAGCCGGGGGCGGTGTACAGGCTGATGAAGTACCCGCCCCTGGGCTCGGTCCACCGGGCAATGTCCAGCGGCCTGATCTCCTCGTCCAGCTCCCTGAGGAAGGCGTCAAAGCGGGGCCGGAGCACATCCGCATGCCGCTTCATCAGCTCCAGGGTGTGAGCCTTGTCCTTGAGGAACCGGACCTGGCGCAGCTGGTTTAGCTTGTCGCAGCTGATCATCTGGGCGTCCATCAGCCTGCTCATATGTTTAATGTTGGCCTCGCTGGCCGCCATTACCGCCATCCCCGCCCCGGGCAGGGTGATCTTAGAGGTGGAGGCGAACTCAAACACCAGGTCGGGGTTCCCCTTTTCGGCACACAGCTTCAGAATGTCTGGGAAAAGGGCATAGTCCCCCCGGATCTCGTGGACGCAGTAGGCGTTGTCCCAGATGACCAGGAAGTCGGGGGCGGCGGGTCTCAGGGCAGCAATCCGGCCGATGACCTCATCAGAATAGATGAAGCCGTCGGGGTTGGAATATTTGGGGACACACCAGATCCCCTTTACCTGGGGGTCCTTCACCAGCCGCTCCACCTCGTCCATGTCGGGGCCGTCTCCGCCGCATTTGACGGGAATCAGCTCCATGCCGAAGGACTCGGTGATGCGGAAATGCCGGTCGTACCCGGGGACAGGGCACAGAAATTTCACCGTTTTCTCCTGGGACCAGGGCCGCTTACTATGGAGCAGGCCGTTGGACCAGGCCTTGGCCACCAGGTCGTACATCATGGTCAGACTGGAGCCGCCTCCCACGAAGCACTGCTCCGGGGTGGTGTCCAGCATCTCCGCCCAGTACCGCCGGGCGCAGGGCATACCGGCCAGCTCGCCGTAGTTCCGGGCATCCACCCCGTCGGCCACACAATCGTCAAAGTCCAGGGCGGTCAGCAGCCCCCGGGACAGCTCCAGCTGCTCCAGGCTGGGCTTGCCCCGGGCCATGTTCAGCTTCAGCCCCTGCCCCTTCCAGGCCTCAAACTCCGCCTTGACTGCGTTGTACTCAAATTCTTTCATCGCTCTAACAGCTCCTCTCATTGATATGGCGCGGCAATATAGGATGTCCCCGCCCCGGAGGGCGGGGACACAGGGGGGACTTTCTCAGTCCTCCACTTCGATCTCGTCGAAGTCGGAGAAGGGCTGGACCCAGTTCTCCGCCGGGGTGTAGGGGATCAGGGGCAGCAGCACGTAGGAGGGGTGGTTGTTGTCCCGATAGATCTTGTAGCTGGTGGTAGCGGCGGCGGGGATGACGTTCATGTTGCCCACCTTGCCCGTCCAGGTCTCGCTGTGGCACTCGTTGGGGCACTGGCTGGTGATCTCCAGCTCCAGCCAGTGGCCGGCGGGGATGACGATGCTGGTGGGGTTTATCTCGATGACATACTCCCGAACCTCACCGGGAGTGACAGGGACGGAGACGGTGTTGTCGTGGACGGGACGGCCAATCTGGCTCTTCTCCTCGTCCAGGGGGTGGGAGGCCCGGAGGGCGCCGTAGCGGATAAGGGGCATCCGGGTGCCGTCGGGCAGTACGTCGCACAGCTTCACCAGGAAGTTGGCGTCCTCTGCGTCGATGGAGGCCCAGAGGTGCAGCTCGATGGGGCCGCTGATCTCCTTGGCCTGGGGGAAGCGGGAGGTCTTGTACACCAGCTTGTTGACCTCGGTGGACACCGAGGGGGGCAGGTGGGTGAAGCCGTCGGGGGGCAGGTCGCTGTCGGGCTCCCGGTCCCAGCGCAGCCGGCCGAAGGAGCGCAGATACAGCTTCTTCCACTCGGTCCGGGCCAGGGGCCACTCGTTCTCATAGCGCACCCCGCTGTTGAGGACGGTGAACTTGTACAGCGGCTCATCCATAATGCCGGTGTCCACGCCTTTCAGCCAGTGGTCGTACCACCGCAGGCACTCCTCGTTCAGCGCCCGGTAGGGCAGCTCCAGTCCGTCGTAGCCCTCCAGCACCCCCAGCCGCTTGGGCACGTTGAGCCGGTCGTCGTTCATGGCCGTGAAGATGGGGGCGCTCCAGCGGCCCAGGGGGGACCAGGCGCAGTGGAGGTAGACAGGCACTTTCACCTGGTCGTAGATCTGGTTGGCGGAGCGCTGCTTCCAGTACTCCCCGTCCAGGGGGTGGAGCAGGTAATCCAGGTAGAAGGTGTGATACTTGGGGGGCCAGGTGGTGAGGATCTTGGTGAAGTAGCTGTTCACCGCCATATCCGGGTCCTTGAGGCGCTGGGCCATCATCTCCTTGACCTTCTCCTCGCCGTACATCTTAATGGACCAGGGCACCGGGTTGTTGGCGGGGCTCAGCTCCCAGTAGATGCTCATGTAGGTAGAGGGCACGCCGCCGTAGTAGCCGTGCTGATAGTAGTCGTCCACGAAGGAGCAGGGCATGATGCACTTCAGGTGGGGGGGCTGAGAGGCGGCGCCCAGGATTTGGCAGATGCCGAAGTAGGAGTAGCCCACCATGCCCACGTTCTCGTCGCACCAGTCCTCGCCGGCGGCCCACTCGATCACGTCGTGGATGTCCCGCATTTCCACAGGGTTGTACACGCCGTACCATTCGCCCTCGCTCTTGCCGATGCCCCGGGGATCGGGGATGATGTAGGCGTAGCCGCGCTTGACAAAGTAGTCGATGTCGCCCGCCTCCAGGGAGTGGTCAAAGAGAAGGGACTCGGGGGGGATGGCGCCCCGCTTGATGTTCTGCATCTCCTTACTGTAGGCCGACCAGCTCACCAGAGCGGGCACCCTGCCGGCCCCCTTGGGCAGGTAGACGTCCACGCACAGCCGTACGCCGTCCCGCAGGGTCATCCACACGTCCTCGTGGCGCTCCACCTCATAGATGGGGCGGGAGAGCTTGTCGAGATTCTTCACATAGCGCTTGTCCCAGTAGTTGGGCAGGGTGTCGATGCCCAGCACGTCGGTAATCCGTTTTTTCATAGCAGCCTCCTGTTTTCAAAAAATTTCAGCACACGCGAAAGACCATATGGCGGGGGTGTTCCCCCTCTTTCTGTAAACTATCCTAACACGGTTTTCAAAGCCATGTTGTCATCTGTACAACATTCACAAGAAATTTTCTTCTTTTTTCTGTCTCCCGGGACGACACAACCGGAAAACTGCCGCCGCGGAGCTCCGCCCGAAGGCTCGGCCCCGCAGCGGCGAGTGGTCAAGATATGTTGATGTAAGTCGGAGTATCGCTGAACTTGTAAAACAGCTCGATGCTCTCTAGGCCCAGCCAGTAGACAGCTTCGCCGGTCCAGATCAACTGTGTATCGGCACTGTCCATATCGGCCGGGTGCAGCACATAGCAGTCCCGCTGGCCCGCCTCCTCATAACACCCCTCCGCCAGCCTCTCGCCCTGCCGGTACAGGCAGTAGATTCCATCCCGATCCAGGGCAAGGTACAGTCCATCCGCCGCGGCGGGTGAGGAGGCGTCCACCGTGGAGTAGGTCCCGACAGGACTGTCCGCCCATTGGGAGTGCTCTTGCTCCGTCAGCAGCAGGATCGCGTTCAGACAGACAGAGAGGACCAGCAACAGGGTAAGGAACGGCGCGATCCCGGCTTTCTTTCCGGCCCGGCCCATACTATTACTTGACGGCCTTCTCGCCCAGGGCGGCCTTGGCGGCCTCCTCCCGCTCCTCCCAGGGCTGATAGGTGGACTTCATCTTTTCGAAGAGGTTGACCCCCTCGGTCTTTTTGATGTAGCTGACCCGCCAGGCGGTGAACACCACCGCGGCGGCGTAGTAGACGATCATGGCGATCCAGTTGTGGGGCCGCATCTGGAAGATGACGTAGTAGCCCAGGGTAAAGCAGACCACCATGGCCACGGCGGACAGCACACAGTTGAGCCAGTGGGGGGTCTTGATGAAGGAGTTCTTATAGCAGTTGGGGTAGTGCTTGTTGATGGTGAACACGCCGATGAAAAGGATGGGGCTGAGCAGCAGGCCGGGGATGGTGGTAATTTTCACCACGTCGTCCAGGTCGAAGCCGCCCAGGATGAAGAACACGGCGATGACCGCGATGAGCCACAGGGAGACATAGGGGGCGTTGTACTTGTTGGTCTTGCACACGGAATAGGGGAACAGGCCGTCCCGGGCGGCGGAGAAGTTGATCCGGGAGAACATCAGCATGGCGGAGTTGACGCTGGTTACCACGGCCAGCAGAGCGCCGCCGGTGATGAAAAAGAACAGCAGGGCCTGGGGCAGGAACTTGCCGGCTACGGTGGCAAGGTTGTCAATTTCCCACCACATGGGCATAACGGCCACGCAGATGTAGGCCATAATGGCGTACAACACGGCGGTCAGGCCGGTGGATACGGCGAAGGCGATGGGGATGTTCCTGCCCGGGTCCTCCACTTCCTCCGCGGCGTAGATCAGGGCGTTGGCGCCGATGAGGCTGCCGTGCATGATGCCCATGGCCGCCCACAGGGCGGACAGCTCCACCGTAGTGGTGATGACCTCGCCAAAGCTGACGGTAGCCGCGCCCAGTCCTCCGAAAATGAAGATTCCCAGCGCCACCAGCAGAACGGCCACCGAGATGTTCTGAACCAGGGCGGAGGCCTTAATTCCATAGCAGGAAATAATGGTGAATACGATACAGACTGCCGCTGCCACCAGCTGGGGCGGGATCTGGGGCACCAGCATGGCGAAGTAGGTGGAAAAGGTCAGGGCCATGGTGGCAATTTTCATCACGCCCACCATCAGCTCGTTAAAAGCGTCCAACGCCCCCAGGAGGGGGTGGACCAGACGGGTCAGATACATGTAAGAGGCGCCGTTGGCGGGCAGGGCCGCCATCATAATCAGCTCTGGGATGGTGCGCAGGACCACCACTACAGCCGCCAGGATAAAGCCCAGGACAACGCCGTTGCCTCCGACGATTTTGATGGCCACCGGGGTGGTAGCAAAGATGCTGGCACCGATGATGCTGCCGATTGCCATAAGGATGCAGGAGAAGAGTCCCAATTTTTGCTTTGTATTGTTGCTCATTGAAGTGCTCGCCGCCTTTCTGTTTATTGATTTGACATGGCCAGTGTCACCCCTGAAACACAGGGTTCTTAGGGGCAATATAGCATCCGGCCGCTGTTCGCGCTGTCACTTGGATGACAGAAAGGCAAATTATTTGTTGGTTTTGTACCCTATTCCCAGGCAAGGCTTCTCTGTTTTGGCTATTTTGTATAATTATATAAAATGAGGGAAATTATCAAACCATTTCCGGATTTTTTTGGGGAAACCTGCCGAAAAAATATCAAAATCTATCATTCATTTTGTGTTCCTCAATTTTTTCGTCATATAGAAGTATAAATGCAAAATTGCAGTTGCTTTTTTTATTCAATCTGTGGTAGACTGAACTCAGATTTGACACAATGCATAGCAGGGGAAAAAGAGAGGGCCGTTTTATGGAGCAGACAAAAATTGCCGCCATCAGCAGCTTTCTGAAATCCACCAACATCTTCCGCGAGGTGCCCCTCCCGGTGCTGGAGGAGGCGGCCGGCCACTGCCGCCTTACCCACCACAAGCGAGGCGCCATCCTCTATCGGAAGGGGGACCCGGCCAGCCTGATGTACTTCCTCCAGCGGGGCTATATCATGGAGCAGGTCTACTACCGGGAGAGCGTGGACGTGATCGTCAAGGTGAAGTGCCCGGGGGACTACTTCGGAGAGACGGCGGTGATGACCGACATGGAGTATCTCAACACCGCCCTGGTGACCGAGGACTCCACCTTGGTGGTGATGCCCAAGCCCGTGTTTCTCCAACTGGCCTGGTCCAACCACACCATCTGCCAGGTGGTCATCCGGGAGCTGGTGGAGCGGCTGACCAACAGCGCCCAGAACATGGTCAACTCCATGTATCTGGACGCCCCCGGGCGGCTGGCCTTCACCCTGCTGAACCTGATGCCAGGGGCGGGACAGAGCCGGAGCGCCGAGCTGCGGGTAACCCAGAGCTCCTTGGCCGCCTCGGCGGGGATGGCCCGTCAGACCGCCGCCGCCATCCTGGGGGACTGGCGGAAGGCCGGGTGGATTACCACCGACCGGGGCAGGCTGTCGGTGCTGGACCTGGACTGCCTGCTGGACATCATCATGAACAGCGAACTGCGCTGCTGAAACCGCCATACCGCCGCCTGCAACAGGGCCGGTCCCCATGGGGACCGGCCCTCTCATGCCCTCCAGGGGAAAAATCCGGATATTTTTTCAAAAGCTGGCGTTCTGTCAGATTTCTGACAGACAGCCGCTTTCTTTTTGTGTAGATTAACAGCATGAAGCGCAGCCGGGAGGTGCCGGACCGGGGAGCCCTTTTTGACATGGCCATGAAAAACTCTGCTCCTGCGGACCGGATGCATCTCCCGGCGCCCCTGAAACGACGAAAGGAAAAGGAGACGACTATGAACCAACAAGAATTCAAGGAACTGACCGGACTGTATAAGGTCCCCGTCTACTGGGACCGGCGGTACACCAAAAATCTGGACCAGCTGTCCAAGCCCGAGTACACGGTGGCCCTGGAGAGCGACGTGGAGATCGTCCTGCGGGACGGCTGCAAGATCTACTGCGACGTCTACCACCCCGCCGAGATCGAGAAGGCCCCCGCCCTCATCGCCTGGTCGGCCTACGGCAAGGAGATGCAGGCCATGCGCCACGGTCCCCTACCCGGCAAATCCAACTACTTCGACCACTCCCTGGAGGCGGGGGACATGGACTTCTATGTCCAGCGGGGCTACACCTTCATCGTTCCCAATCCCCGGGGCATCGGTAAGAGCGAGGGGGAGTTCTACGGCATTTACAACCCCCAGGAGCAGGAAGACGTCTACGACGTGGTGGAGTGGGCTGGCACTCAGTGTAAGTGGGGCGACGGCAAAGTGGCCCTCCACGGCTACAGCTATTTCGGCATCATCCAGCCCCTGGTGGCCGCCCTCCAGCCCCCCCATCTCACCTGCATCATGCCCCTGAGCTACACCGACGACTACTATCAGCACGGACGCTACGGTGGCGTGGCCAATACCTACATGAACATGTACTGGGAGCTGTGCCCCTCCAACAACCCCGTCCCCTGGACTCTCCATGACGAGGGGGAGGACAGGACCAAGGAGCGCATCGCCCAGGCCCAGGAGGACCCGGATATCGCCATCAACTCCTTCTTCAACAAGATCTTCACCACCTGGCCTCCCAAGTATCACACCTTCTATCTGGACTACCTGATTCACCCCAACGAGGACGAGTTCTGGAAGGCCCGATCCATGAAGTACAAGTATGACAAACTCACCGTCCCCACCTATTTCAAGTGCGGCTGGGCCCCCACCGGCCGGTGGAGCGCCCCGGTGTTCAACGCCATGAATTCCACCGAGACCAAGTGCTACAAGCGCTGCGGCGTGATGGAGGGCTACAACGGCATGGAGCTGCCCTACCGCTTTATGGACGAGGAGTGCCTGCGGTGGTACGACCACTGGATGAAAGGGGTAGACACCGGCATCACCGAGGAGCCCCCCATGAAGCTGAACATCATCGGCCGGGGCTACCGTTATGAGCACGAGTACCCCCTGGCCCGCACCGACTGGAAGAAGCTGTATCTCCACACCTTCCATCAGCTGCGGTGGGAGCCCCCCGTGGAGGGCAAGCTGCCCCCCGACAGCTTCACCCACCGCCCCCCACACATCACCACAGAGGTGGAAACCCTGTGCTACCGCACCGACCGGCTCAGTCAGCCCACCGAGTTCACCGGCCCCATCGAGCTGCACCTCTTCGCCGTCATCGACGCGCCGGACGCCAATATTATCGTCAAGCTGTGGCAGATCACCGCCGGGGGCACCCGGATGCCCGTCTGCCGCACCGGCCAGCTCAAGTGCAGCTACCCCCTGGACAAAGAGAAGAGCCAGATCGGCCGCCCCGTCCATGACTACTCCAAGCGGGTGCCCATCACCCCGGGGGAGATCAGGGAATACGTCATCGAGGTCAACCCCATCGGCATGGTCTTCCCCGCCGGCTCCTCCATCGAGCTGGAGATCAAGGCCATGGACAACTTCGAGCACCAGGACGGCGCCTGGGAGGGCAAGATGAGCCACCTGGGTCCCATCCCCAGCTGCGACACCGTCAACTACAAGATCTACCGGGACGCGGATTACCCCTCCTACATCCTGATGCCCTACATCCCCTATACCCCCGCCGAAAACTGGCTCCAGCCGGTGTGCGATGACAACATCGTCATCGGCGGCAGCGGCAAGGGCGCGACCCACTAAAAACAACGCGGTTCGGCTCCCCCTTCCGGCGGGAGCCGAACCTATACCCCAAGAAAGGCTGATTTGTTATGCCCACCTACACCTGGAGCTTTGCCCAGAGCTTTCTGGTCTTTCTGGTGATCGTATTTGCCGCCCAGAGCCTGGCCACCCGGCTGCGCTCCCTGGTACCCATGCCCCTGTTTTTCGGCGGGCTCTTTGCCGCCGGCTTCGCCCTGGGATTGCCCAGGGATCTGCTGCTGTCCTCCAACATGGTGGCGGTGGGCACCATCGCCTTCAATGTGCTGGTGATCCACTCGGGCACCATGGTGGACCTGCCCATGCTCCGGGCAAAGAAAAAGGAGGCCCTCCTGGTTGTGGCTTCCTCTCTGGTGATGACGGCAGTGCTGTTAATCGTGCTGCCCCCCCTGATCGGCCGGGACCTGGCCCTGCTGGCCCCCGGGTCGGTGGTGGGAGGCGGGGCCTCCTGCGCCATCGGCTCCCGGTGGGTGTCCAATGTCCGGCCGGACATCTCCTTCTACCCCTGGATGATCTTCATGTTTCAGGGGTTGTTCTCCGTCCCGGTGGTGACCTGGGCTCTGCACAGGGAGACCGCCCGCCTGGCGGAGGAGCTGTCCGCCTCTCCCCCGGCTGCCCCTCCCACCGGGAGGCCGGTACCGGGCCCCATGGCCCCGGCCTTCGGCCCTGTGGCAAGGATTCCCCAGCCCTACAAGACCCCCGCCTATTACCTGGGGCTGATTATGGCGGTGGCGGTGGTGAACTACGCCCTCCAAGGCACGGTGCTGGCCGGTCTGGGCGTCAACCTGAACATCACCGCCCTGCTGCTGGGGGTGCTACTGGGCAATCTGGGCCTGATAGACCGGGCCCCCCTGTTCAAGTGCGACAGCTACGGTCTGCTCATCCTCAGCCTCATGGGCCTGATGGCCAACAACCTGGCCGACACCCCCCTGGACACCCTGCTGTCCCTGGTCCTCCCCGTACTGATTGCCCTGGCCCTGGGGTCCGCGGTGCTGACCGCCTGCGGCGTGGGCTTTGCCCGGCTGCTGGATATGAGCCCCTACGCTGGAATCACCCTCACCATGAACTGCGTCATGGGTTTTCCGGTCAATCAGATGCTGGTTAATCAGGCCGTCGCCGGCGCTCCGGAGCATCTACGTGGCACCCTCACCAGCCGCCTGAGCCCCCTGCTGAGCCTGGGCACCACGCTGGTGTCCAACGCCGTCTCCATTTTTATCATCAGCATTTTTGTTTCTTTTGTAAAGTGAAGATATTCCCTTATCAACAACCAGCGGCTGTTGGTTCAATTCCCACTGCTAGCTCCAAAGTAGACAAAACCTGCGTTTAACGATAGTTATACGCAGGTTTTGCTTTTCTTGGTGAAAGGGCAGAGTTACCGCCGGGGAAAGTGCCCACCCGGGTGCGGCGGCGGATCTCCCGGTTGAGCCGTTCAACGACATCGTTGGTACGGATTCTTGTTCAGCGTTCACCGGGGAAGTCGCAGGATGAGTGGTATCCATCCTCATTTACCGCGATCGCAACCATAATTGCCACATTTTCGTACTCTCCGCCCCAATTCATTTTGAGTGGCTGTACTCAGTGCCACCCAGATACAGATATCCTGGCACATGAATTTAGATATTGATCCAGGTGAGTCTGTTACACCAGAAAATTCTATCGAAGAGCTGAACATCAAGCCGTATTCTTTCCAAACCAGAAAAGATGTGGTATTATGGGGAAAAATGTATTTCTGAGGCAGCTTCAAGATCCGGTATGACAGGGGTGGCGGGTATGACAGAGTCTATTGTATTCATCGACAGTGAAATCGGTGTATCGGACAAAAAAATCATAGATTTAGGGGCCGTAAAAGAGGACAGCTCCCAATTTCACTCCCCGTCCATACAAGATTTTTCCGCATTTATAGCTGGTTCTGCATTTTTATGTGGTCACAATATTTTGCACCACGACCTGCGCTATTTGCGGCCGTCGTTGGATGCGCCGCTTTCTGCAAAGATCATTGATACCCTCTACCTCTCGCCGCTGCTGTTTCCGGAGCGACCCTATCACGCGCTGCTGAAGGATGACAAGCTCCAGACCAATGAATTGAACAATCCCCTCAATGACGCAAAAAAGGCCCAAAAATTGTTCTATGACGAAGTAAACGCATTTTCAGAACTGTCTGCCTACCGTAAAGCAATCTATTATGGGCTTCTGAACCAGTTCGAGGAATTTCAAGACTTTTTCGCCTTTATGAAGTACTACCCGCTCTCTCCTGCTGTGGAGCGAGCAATTAGGCAGGAGTTTTCAGGAAAAATTTGTGCGAATGCGGATCTGCACATCTTGATTTCCAGCCATCCTGTTGAGTTGGCCTATGCCTTGGCGCTGATTGGATGCAACGACTATCATTCAGTCACACCGCCTTGGCTCACACGAAACTACCCCCGAATTGAATATGTGGTGAAAATGCTCCGAGGCCGACCTTGTAAAAACGGATGTCCATACTGTCGGGAAGCTTTTGGAATTCATCGGAAGCTGAAGGAGTTTTTCGGCTTTGACCAATTTCGTTCCTATGGCGGCGAGCCGCTCCAAGAGCGGGCAGTACAGGCGGCGGCAAATGGAAAATCTCTGCTTGCAGTATTTCCCACCGGAGGCGGAAAATCCATCACCTTCCAGCTGCCCGCTCTGATGGCGGGGCAGACAGAGCACGGACTGACAGTCGTGATCTCACCGCTCCAGTCCCTCATGAAGGATCAGGTGGATAATCTGAACGAGCACGGCCTGGTGGACGCCGTCACAGTCAACGGCCTGCTCAGCCCTGTGGAGCGGGCCGAGGCGCTGGAGCGGGTGGCAAACGGCCTGGCTACAATCTTTTATATCTCACCGGAACAGTTGCGCTCTCGCACCATTGAAAAACTGCTGCTGTCTCGCAATGTGGTGCGTTTTGTCATTGACGAGGCTCACTGCTTCTCCGCCTGGGGGCAGGATTTTCGGGTTGATTATCTTTATATTGGCGATTTTATTCGAGCGTTACAGACCAGAAAGGGCTTAACTTCTCCGATTCCTGTCTCCTGCTTCACAGCCACCGCCAAACAGAAGGTCATCAGCGATATCCGCGATTACTTTCAGGAAAAACTTGGTATGGAGCTGGAGCTGTTTACCTCTGCGGCTTCCCGGGAAAATCTGCGTTATGTCGTGATCCACCAGGAGACGGAGTCAGATAAATACAACGTGCTCCGTTCCCTTATTGAACAGAGGGATTGCCCCACTATTATCTACGTTTCCCGGACCAGACGGACTTGGCAGCTGGCGGAAAAGCTGACCAGCGACGGCTTTCCCGCCAGACCCTACCATGGGAAGATGGATCCCTCGGATAAAATCGCCAATCAGGATGCTTTCATCTGCGGCGACATTAAAATCATCGTTGCAACCTCCGCTTTTGGCATGGGGGTGGATAAAAAGGATGTCCGACTGGTCGTTCACTACGATATTTCTGACTCTCTGGAAAACTATATCCAGGAGGCAGGCCGTGCCGGCCGGGATCCGTCTATTACGGCAGAGTGCTATGTCCTGTTCCATGACAACGATTTGGATAAACACTTCATTCTTCTCAACCAGACGAAGCTGAGCATCAGCGAGATTCAGCAGGTCTGGAAAGCTATGAAGGATTTAACCCGGAACCGCGCCACCGTCTGCTGCTCCCCGCTGGAGATAGCCCGACAGGCGGGGTGGGACGATTCGGGCAGCGACATGGAAACGCGGGTAAAAACAGCCATTGCCGCGCTGGAAAACGCAGGTTATGTAAAACGAGGCCGGAATATGCCCCGTATCTACGCCACCAGCATCCGGGCCGCAAATATGGAGGAGGCCAGCTGCCGGATTGATCGGTCCAGATATTTTTCCAGCAGCCAGAAAGTACAGGCCAAACGAATCATCAAATCTCTGATTTCCAGCCGCAGCATTGCCGACGCCGGAAATGACGACGCGGAATCCCGGGTGGACTACCTTGCGGATATCCTGGGTCTGGAAAAGCGGGACGTCATTGACTGTGTCAATATGATGCGGCAGGAGGGCCTTTTGGCCGACTCCATGGACATGTCCGCCTACATCTATAAGCAGGATACCCAGAACCGCTCTATGCAGACCTTAGACCGCTTTGCGAAGCTGGAGCAATTTCTTTTCAGCCGAATTGGCGATCAGGAATGCAGCTTTGCTCTGAAGGAGTTGAACGAGGCGGCCTTAGACAGCGGTATTTCCCATACTTCGATCAGGAATATCCGCACCATCCTATATTATTTGACCATTAAAGGGTATATTGCCAAGCAGGAGAGCGGTATCAGCCGGTATGTGGTAATAACGCCGCTGATGGAACGGGAACGGCTGCTGGAAAAATTCGGAAAGCGAATTGAGCTGTGCCGTTTCATACTGGAGCACCTGTATACTTTAGCGTCCACATCGGCGGAAAGCGATGTACAGTCCGATCAGTCCCTGGTTCAATTTTCGCTGCTCGGACTGTACCAGGAGTATTGCAGCCAGCCTAAGATCCAGCTTTCCGGGGCTGAGACGACCCTGGCTGACATGGAGGACGCGCTTTTGTATCTGTCCAAAACTGGCGCTATGCGGCTGGAGGGTGGATTTCTGGTTCTCTACAACGGCATGGAGGTTAAGCGTCTTATTTTGGATAACAAAATCCGGTACAAGCAGGAGGACTATAAGACCCTTAACGAATACTACAAGCAGAAGATTCAACAGATTCATATTGTGGGCGAATATGCCAATTTGATGGTACAGGATTACAGCGCTGCACTGCAATTTGTTCAGGATTATTTTCAATTAGATTTTAAAAAATTCATCACAAAATACTTTAAAGGAGAGCGGGCCGCTGAGATCAACCGGAATATCACGCCGGAAAAATACCGGCAGTTGTTCGGGGGCCTGTCTGAAACTCAGTCCAAAATCATTCACGATTCCGAGTCCAAATACATTGTAGTGGCAGCGGGACCCGGCAGCGGAAAAACCCGGGTTCTGGTCCACAAGCTGGCCTCCCTGCTGACCCTGGAGGACGTGAAACATGAGCAGCTGCTGATGGTGACATTTTCCCGGGCTGCGGCCACCGAGTTCAAAAATCGGCTGATCGGCTTGATCGGCAACGCGGCCAATTTTGTGGAGATCAAGACCTTCCACTCCTATTGCTTTGACCTTTTGGGCAAAATCGGCAGCCTGGATGGAGTGGAGGACGTGGTAAAGAACGCAGCTGAACTGATTGAACGCGGCGGTGTGGAGCCCAATCGAATCGCCAAGACGGTGCTGGTGATTGACGAAGCGCAGGATATGGATGAGAACGAATTCCGGCTGATTCTTGCATTGATGAAACGAAACGACGAAATGCGGGTAATTGCCGTGGGAGACGATGACCAGAACATCTATGAGTTTCGCGGTTCCGATTCCAAATATATGCGTACCTTGATTCAGGAGTTTGGCGCAGCACAGTATGAGATGACCGAAAATTTCCGCAGCCGCAGGAATGTTGTGGCGCTGGCTAACGCATTCGTCCATTCGATTGAGGTACGAATGAAGGCGGAGGATATCCAAGCGGTACAGCAGGGAAACGGCATCGTCCAGATTACCCGCCACACCGGCAGACACCTGGAGCAGCCGGTTGCAGAGCAGATAATTAAAACCTACCGCAGCGGGAGTGCGTGCGTTCTGACTAATACCAACGAGGAGGCCCTGCGGGTATTAGGTCTGTTGACCAGACACAGCATCTGTGCGAAGCTGATACAATCAATGGATGGCTTCCGGCTCTATGATTTAGCTGAAATACGCTTTTTTCTCAAGATCATTGACAGACGGCAAGGTTCCGCCCCAGTTATCAGCGATATCGTGTGGAATGATGCGAAAAAACAACTCCAAACTGCCTATTATGACAGCACCTGTCTGGAAAACTGCCTGAATCTTATTGCTGATTTTGAACGGGTCAACAGCTATGGAAAATATCGCAGCGATCTGGAGGAATTTATCAGAGACTCCCGGTATGAGGATTTTTACTCCGATGATAGGGAGACGATCTTTGTCTCCACCATCCACAAGGCCAAGGGACGGGAGTTTGACAGCGTCTATCTGCTGCTGGACCGTGTTTTCCTTCAGAGCGACGCCGACCGGCGCAAGCTTTATGTGGGCCTGACCCGGGCAAAAAATAACCTCTACATTCATTGCAATACTGATATCTTTGATGCATATCAAACGCCGGCCTTAGAGAAGCTGACCGACGCGGTTATCTATCCAGAGCCAGAGGAAATTACGCTTCAATTAACGCATAGAGATGTTGTTCTCGATTTCTTCAAAGGCAAAAAGGCACAGGTTTTGCGTCTGCACAGCGGCAGTCCACTGGAACTTGACCAGGGGTATCTTACAGCGCAGCTGGACGGAAAGACGTTTCGGGCAGCGAAGCTTTCCAGGGCTTGTGTCGTAAAGCTCAGCGAATTGTGTGAAAAGGGGTACAGTCCGGTTTCCGTCAATGTTCGGTTTGTCGTCGCCTGGAAGGGAAAAGAAGACGATAGTGAAACCGCTGTTCTGCTGGCAGACATACACCTTTCTGTTGCAGCCAGAAAAGATTTTTAGATTTTAAGGCGGGATTGCCTGCTTGCTGAAAAAGGCGGAGTTCCCCATCGTTGTTTTCTGCATAGCAAAATTTACATACTGCCTCGCTGCCCTCTCTTTTTTCTCTGGCAGCCGCCTACAAAGCGACGCAGCGTTTTGCCCTTGCGGCAGCTGCGATACGATGGAGCAAGACTTAGCGGATGACAAAAAACTGCCCAACTGTGACCAGTTGGGCAGTTTTTTATGTGCGTTTTCGGAGCAGATCGAAAAGATCCGCCACAAGCCCCTGCGCAGCCTCTGTTTTATATAGGCGGTTAGCCGGACGGCAATTGTTGTGGATCGTTCTGGCTGTGATGGCAGCGACCTCCCTCAACAGATTTTCATCTAATACTCTGCCAGCCATCAGCACTTCCGCTTCCGGAATGCGAATCGGCGTCGTTGCCACAGCTCCCAAAGTCAGACGGGCATCTTGAATCATCCCATCGGGCAAACGTTTTACCAGCGCCCCCATCCCCTCGCGGGCGATAGAGACATATTCACGGAATCCAATCTTCCGGAATGCGCTGACGTAGCCCACCCAGCGTTTCCGGTTTATCGTCAGGCCCACCACCGCCTGCCCGATCTGGAGGGCATTTTTCCTCGGGCCCAGGATAAACTGATCTATGGGGATCAAGCTCATGGTTCCGTCTTTTGAAACAATTTTCAGCTTCAAATCATACAGCTTGCCTATCGGAAGCATATCGCCGGCTGGAGAAGCGTTGCACAGATTACCAACTATAGTGGCCTTGCTTCTGATTTGGGGCGTTCCTACCCCTGAAGCTGCGTCTGAAATCGCACAAAACTCCGGGATGGATTGTAAAGCGGCGGTCAATTCCTGCATCGTAACCATAGCGCCGACATGAAGCTTGTCTTTCTGGAGCAGGATGGTTCGCAGCTCCGGAATCTGCCCGGGGTAAATGAGCAGATCCGGTTCAGTTTGGCCCCTTTGCATCTGAATAACCAAGTCTGTTCCCCCGGCTATGATACGGCTTCCGGAGGTCGCTTGGGCCAAAGCCTCAGTCAACTCATCCAGTGTTTTTGGCGTCAGGCTTTCCATATGCCACCTCCCGAAGTTCATGAGCGGCCCTGTCAACCGCACGCACAATCTGCACATAACCGGAGCAGCGGCAGATATTGCCCGATAAGGCGACTCGGATTTCTTCCTTCGTGGGAGCCGGATTTTTCAGCAGCAGGGCTTTGGCGGACATAATCATGCCGGTAGTGCAGAAACCGCATTGTACCGCGATCTCCTCTACGAAGGCTTTTTGCAGAACGTCCAGCTCGCCGGTCTCGGACAACCCCTCGATGGTCACCACGTGCCGGCCTCCCAGCTGGATGGCCAAAGTCAGGCAGGAGTGAACCGCCTCCCCGTCCAGCAGGACAGTACAGGCCCCACACTCGCCCTCCGCACATCCCTCCTTGGTGCCCGTGAGGCTCAAGTCCTCCCGCAGGATATCCAGCAAACGGCGATCCGGGTCGGTTTCAAGCTGAACCGGACGATTGTTTACACAGAAGGACAGTTTCATGTCTCTCGCTCCCTTGCCAAATATTTTAGTACACAATCAGGTGTAAAGGGAAGAGCACCTAACTGGCTTCCCAGAGCGTCGTTCACCGCACCGCAAACGGCGGGAGCAGCGGGGACATAACACACCTCACCGATTGATTTGGCGCCAAAAGGTCCTTCGGTGGAGCGGCCGTCCGTAATCAGCTCTACCTGGATGTCAGGCAGATCAGGAGCCAGGAACAGATGATATTGGGACAGGCTGGACGTACATTGACCGTTCTTCTGAACCACCATCTCTTCCCGCAGCGCGGCCCCGCAGCCCATCTGGGCGGCGCCCTGGATCTGCGCCTCGCACATAGCCGGGTTGATGGCCTGTCCGATGTCCTGAACGGCCAAATAATCCAGGATTCTGGTGTAGCCTGTCCAGGTATCCACTTCGACATGGGCGAAGTGGGCCCCTGTAACACCTGGGTTCGTCACATTGTTGAACTGGGCCTGAGCCGACACATTGCGCTTGAGCTGGAGCATACTCTGTCTGGCCACTTCAGCATAGGGCCAAACCAGATTGGGGTTTTCCCGGTTTCGCACGGCTCCGCCCTCCACATAAAGCTGCTCCATGGGCTGATGAAAAATTGCCGCGGCCCGCTCCAGCAGGACCGTTTTCAGGGCCCCGGCGGTCTCCACAGCGGTGCGTCCCAGAACAAATGTAGTCCGGCTGGCAAAGCAACCAAAGTCGATGGGGGTGTTGGCGGTGTCGCCTTCCGCAAGGTAAACATCGCTGTCCGGAATATCCAGCACCTCGGCCACCACCATCTTCAGCATGGTCACCGTTCCGCAGCCGTGGTCGTGGGTGGTGATCTTCAGCTGAATGGTTCCGTCCTCATTCATGGTGATCCAGCCCTCGCCGAAGTCGTCATGGCGCGGAAAATATGTACTTCCGTGGCCGCCGCAGCCCACGCCTGTGCCCCGGCGGTATCGCTCATTGGAGGCGTTAAAATCAGCGTCCTCCTGTTTCAGCTGATTCCAGCGGAACAGCTCCCTTCCCCGATCCAGCGCCTCCCGGATACGAATTTCCTCCAGCGGTACCCCGGTTCTCAAATCAATATCTCCCGGGAGCAGCACATTGCGTCGACGCAGCTCTACTCGATCCATCCCCAGTTTGTGAGCGGCAGCGTCCAAATGGCGCTCCAGAATCAACGCCTCTTCCGGCGCGGACCACCCTCTGTACGCGCCGGCCACAGGGGTATTGGAGGAGATGACCCGGGCGTGATACCGGGCGTGAGGCACATAGTAACAGCGGAACAGCTTGCTGTACAATGTACGAATGTAGTCACTGGAATTGCCCACATAGGCCCCAGCATCCAGAATCAGATCCATATCCAGGGATTTGATTTTGCCCTCTGGGGTAAACAACCCCCGGACACAAGCTTTTACAGCTCCCCGGACAATAGCGCCGGTCATAGCTTCCGCTCTGCTGTATACCAGCTTAACTGGGCGACCCAGCATTTTAGCCGCCAGCGCCGCCACCGGTTCCACAAACCACTCCTGCTTGGCCCCAAAAGAACCGCCCATTGCCGCTTTGACCACCCGTACTTTGTGAAACGGCATCTCCAAATAATTTGCTACCACAACACGGATCCCGTGAACCGCCTGATTGGGACTGTACAGGGTCAGCTGCTGCTGGTAAGGGTCGTAATCGGCCACACAGGCGTTGGGCTCCATGGCGGCGTGGTGGAGGCGTGGCAGCTCGGTGAAGCTATCCACCTCGATCATGCCGTTATCCTGCGGAAATGTGCCATTTTCCAGTATTACCTCATCCCGGACGGGCTCCTCCCCCGGCAAACAGTTTTGTCCCTCCAGCGTGTCGTCAAAGCCGATTGAGTAAGGCAGTTCCTCATACTCCACCTCTACCAGGCGTGCGGCTTTCTCCGCCAAAGCTTGGCTCTCAGCGGCTACAACGGCCACCCGGTCGCCCACAAAGCGCACATAGTCGGTGAAAGCCCGCTCCTCGTTGGGCAACTCATCCTGGGAAAAACGGGAACGGTAGCGGTTGAAAGTCCTTTGGGTGGTGTTAAAACAGTGCAGCACCCCGCAGACTCCCGGCAGAGCCAGTGCCTTCTCCGGATGAACCGCCTTGACCCGTCCGTGGGGAATTGTACTGCGGACCAGGCACAGATAGACCATGCCGGGCAGCCTGATATCTCCGGTATATTTTGTGTAGCCAGCCGCCTTAGCCCAGGCATCGTGGATTGGGCGGCTGGAGCCGACAGTTTTCACGAAATCTCTCCTGACATATCATACCAAGGGTTTATAAATTCTTGCCGATCAATTAGAACATAGCGTTCGCAAGCGGAATACCCACAACAATGTACAGCAGATAAATAAACACCAAAACAATCGAGGTATAGGCTACCACCTGTTTGGAGTCAACCCATTCATAGTTGCCATGCAGCACAGCGGAATAGATTGAGGCCGCTGGGGTAATAATTGCATAGTGAACCATAAAAATCATCGCTACCCCGATTCCAGCAAGATTGGCTCCATTTATTTTTGCATAGCTATAAAGGACTGGTAAAATCATAACACCTAAAACTGTATTATTGGTAAAATTTGTAAAAACAAGAGCGAACCCCAGTACAAGAACCGCAAAAACAAACGGAGACTTTCCACCTAGGATAGGATCCAACATTACCGTTAAAAAATTAATGATACCGGTGGACTCATCTGTAAGTGCACCGGAAATTACCATAACTAATGCAACCAAACAGAAAATATCCCATGATACATATTTAGATGCGATTTTAATAAAGTCAATAACGGGTTCTTTATCCACATGTATCATACAAAGCACTCCCAAAAACATCAAAGCGATGCCGTTATTTCCAATTTTATTCAAAAACGCAATGAACCAGATGTCTTTGGGGAAAATGCTGGGAATCAGCATCAGCAGCAAAAATGCAAATAAAGAGACAAACAGAACTTTTTGTTTTGCTTTCATTGGCGGAAGCACATCTTTTTCAAAATGATTCGCTGAAATATTTGCAATTTTGCTTGTATCAGGCCGAAAAATATATTTCATTATCAGGCAGTATACAATAATGCTGAGGACAGCCATAATAATGCCATATAGCATATATGTGAGATAATTAATTTCAATATTTGTCACCTTTGTGAATGCGCCGGTCAGTATCAGCCCAGTCGCAACAAAGGGCTTGGCTCCATGACCAACCATTGCGCCAAAATAAGTTCCTATTACCATTAAAGTAGCATATTTGTCTCCTTTCTGATAGCCTACATCGCTCAAAACCCCATATAAGATAGCCCACATAAAGAGAATTGCAGGCAGTATGCTGGCAGACAAGGCTGCGAGTACATAGGTGCAAAAAATAAAAATAAAACTAAATACAATGGGCCGTCCGTTAATAATCTTACGGGTAAGAAACCATCTGCTGATATAGTTTGTAACACCAGCTTCTTGAATTGCGCCAAATAAGACCATACTCAATATAATCAAAATGGATACGCTATCTCCAAATGATGTTTGCATAATGGTTCCCATCGGCGCATATTCGGTCAAGCATAGAGCAACCAATCCCAAAAGGCTGGGCCATAGGATATCTATAAACGACCACATATAAATACTGCCAATAAAAACCCCTAAAATTTTCATGCCGGCGGGAGTAATGGGGCTGACCGCAGGCAGCAAGCCGAATCCGAACATGCAGCATATACCTATCACACAATGGAGCACGTAGGTCAAACGCTTTCTTTGCGCCATATTAAAAGCCCCCTTCTCTTTCCTGTCCATTTAATACAGTGCCAGACAATCCATCAAAGCCTTTTGTCTTAGGGGTCTGTTTCATTTCAAAGATACTCTCAATAGAGGAATAATCGTGGTATCCCAGGCGGCACAGCGGCCTAATTTTTAAAACATCTATTTTCCCATTGTCCATCAGAAATTCATCTTTTATGTGAATCATAACAACACGCGCAATAATCAAATCAAAAGTTCCATATGTGTTTCCGGGAATCCGAACGGTAGAATGATAGACGCATTCCATAGAAATCGGAGATTCGCCAATCAGACATGGCTTTATTTTCACAGCTGGTACTTTTGTCAATCCGGCAATCTCAAATTCGTCTTCATCAGGCGCATAGTCAAGAGACGTGATATCGACTTGCTTACGCAAATCGTACGTCGCGACATTATATACAAATTCACCAGTTTCCTCAATGTTTACACAAGTATCCTTGCGTTTGATTGGTTCATTGATTCCAACCGCAATATAAGGCGGATCAAAAGTCAGGTTCATTACTTGGCTGAATGGAGCCACATTGTGAACCCCTTCTCTATTAACAGTCGAAATCCAACCGATTGGGCGGGGAATGGAAATTGATTTGAACGGATTCAGTTCAGCTGGAAACGCATTACTCACAGGATCAAAAATCATAACACACACTCCTTTTCGCATCATCATCAAAATATCAGAATTACTTTTCCCCATTGGACTATGCCGTTGCGATCATACCCTCCCTATTCTTTTGTCGTGCCCAACGGTTTTTCGTAGTATATCACAGCCACGTTGAAAATCTGTTGAAGCTGCGGCTTCACAAAAAATTGGCTGTTTTAAAAACAAAAAGAAAAATACAGCCGGAATTCAACGTTTTTTCGACGGAATTTTGAAAAAAAGGCTTGTAAAAAAACGGACTAAACATAAAATATTATTTGTACAGTTTACGCGTTACGTGCCAAGGATGCGGCTAGGAGGAAAACTGTAAGTGCTGATTCAATGTAAATTATTCGATGCTCCCCTGATTCTGACAAATGGGAAAAAACTGGTTCTGCCCTATAAAAAGGCAGAAGCCCTGCTGTATTATCTGATTTACAACGGAAAGATATCCCGTGCCCAGGCTGTGGAGCTGTTGTGGCCGGATGTAAACTTCCAGACCGCATCAAAAAATCTGCGCCACGCCATCTATTCCATCCGAAAAGAACTGGGCTGCGATCCATTTCTGGGCGGACATCGCAGCATGCTGACGCTGGATCCGGCCCTGGAAATGGACTGTGATGTGTTGGAATTTTTAAAAAGCGGGAATCCGGATAAATATGGAGGAGAATTTTTAAAGGATTTTACCGTCCCTAAAGCACAGCCCTTCGAGGATTGGCTGACCCAGGAACGCGTCTCACTCCTGAACCGGTATCTCAAAAGCCTGCTGGACATAGGGCGGAACGCTTTTCAGCAGGGTAATTTAGAGCAGGCGGCCCGATACTGCCAAGCCTATGTGGAACAGGACCCGCTGGAGGAGGGGGTGGTGGTTTTACTGATGCGCATTTACTGCGCCCAGCAGCGGTTCCGCAAGGCCATCGGCCTGTACCACGAGCTGTGCAAAAATCTCTCCGCGGAGTTCGGCATTTCACCATTGAAAGAGACGACAACCTTTTACTATCGAATTGTGGATCAGTGGAACGCCTCTACTTACCGTCCGGAGGAGGATTCAGACAGCCTGCTGCTTGGAAAGGGACAGGCGCTGCGCAAGCTTCTGGCACTGGGAGCTTCCAGGGAAAGACGGCGGCCCTGTATTTTGCTGCAAGGCGAAGCGGGCGTGGGGAAGACCTATCTGCTGGACTACGTTCTGGAGCACTACGATTTTTCCGATTGGCTGATCTGCCGCAGCTTCTGCTACCAGACGGAGACAAACGGTTTCCTGTCTCCATGGAACTCCATTATGCTGACTTTGACTGCGGAGCTGGAGCTGCGTCATATTTCGATTCCGGAAGTCTATGTAAAAACAGCGGCGTCTCTTTTTCCCTGTTTGGCTCCCGATCTGGAAACTGAATTAACCGTCTCGGATCAGGACTATCCGCTCCAGGCCGGCTATCATGTGATACAGCGCAGCCTGCTTGCGATTTTTTCCATCATCGCAAAGCAGACGCCAATTCTTCTGATTTTTGAAGATATTCATTGGATGGACGGCGCCAGCGCGGAATTGCTGTCTCTCTTTCTGCGGCGCCTTCAAGAGCTGGATACCGCAGTAATCTGCACCAGCAGGGACATCCTCCCCTCCCACATCAGGCAGTTTGCAGACGCGGGACAACGGGACAATGTGTTGGAAAAATGTATTCTTCAAAGCTTTACCCGGGAAGAAACCATACGTTTTTTGGCCCATTATGTTCAACAGCAACCCGAGGAAGGACTGGCAGAGCAGATTTTTCAAAATACCGGAGGAAACGCCCTCCTGTTGGTTCAGATATTGGACTCTCTAAAAGACGGACAGGCTCCGTCTGAGCTCCCCCGAACACCGGAAGATATCATCGGTTACCGACTTTCTGTCCTGTCCACTGACGAGCGGCAGCTGCTCGATTTAATTGCCGTCTTTGTGGGGCATGCTTCATTTGACGCATTAGCATCCATCCTCCGCAAGGAAACTCTTTCCCTAACCTATCTCTGCCATCAACTGACACAGAAAAAGCTGCTGGCAGAATCCTCCCAAAACGGAACGCTTGAATACGCCTTTGCCCACGAGTGGATCAAGGATATTGTATCTCAACGCCAATCCGAGTCCGGGCGGCGCATCCTCCATTTGCGCGTGGCACAATATCTGGAGGAGAGCATGAAGGACAATAAGACGCCCGTTTATAGCCTGCTGCGGCATCATTACGCATCAGGGGGCGACCGGTTCAAAACCTTCCAATATCAGGTTTTATCTTTGAACGCCTACGCCGGACTGTGTTATGAACTGCTCCCGACCCTGACTGCCGATCCGGATTCCGAGACCCAAGGGCACGAAGGTCTGACAGCATATTTCCAGACATTGGAGATTGAATTGAATTCTCTGCGGCATACCAGCTACGGAGAGCTTCAGCAAAAATTGAATCGTCTGGAAATGATTCTCCTCCACACAGAGGGACGTTATTGTATTCACGACGGGCTTTATTCCAGGGGCCTGGAGATTCTTCAGCGCCTTCTGGAACATTGCCAGGAAGCCGGAGACTGGTATTTATCGGTCCACGCACATCTTCAATTTATCTATTACGGAATACAGACATTCTGCACCCAGGTGATGGAGGAGCACCTTGATATTGTCAGGAATCTGCTGTGGGGAAAGGAGTCTACCGGAGAATACGGCATCTACCTGCGTTTGTCCGGACTGCTGCGCATTATGGAGGGACGTTATGAGGAGGCCAGGACGCTTTTGGATCGCTCTATCCAGACCTTCCTGGCATTGGATTCGAACCGAAACGGAAAATACGCCATCAATATTGCCGGAGTTTACAACTACATGGCCGAAAGCTACCGCTTAGAGCGCGACTATTTCTCCGCTTTTCACTACTATGATCAGGCGATTTCATATAACCGGAGCCGGGGTTATTACCCGGGCGCCGCAGTAATCTACACCAATTACGGAGTTGCTGCCTACCAGAATGGGCAGTTCTTAGAGGCACGCCAGTTGTTTCGTTATGCGGTGGAGATTTATACAGACTCCCATGAATACAGCGAATACCCTATTGCATTATCCTATTTGGCGTTCTACGACGCGCAAGAAGAGAACTACTCCAAAGCGGCTGAAAAGTTGGCGGAGGCCTTGGAGCTTTGTGAGACGATAGGCTCCCCTTGGTGGAAAGGCATTACTTTGTACCTGTCGTGGAAGATTCGCCAGATGATGAAGAAGCGCCGGCAAAGCTGCAACGAATTGGAGGCATTTTGGCCCGCCTCTGAGGAAGAACACTGCCGCTGGTGTCTTTCTTGTTTAAACAAGCTACCCCCACGCATTGAAACAATTGAAATAGAGCATGAACTTCGTGAAAGGCACCCGTAATATGTGCTTACTTCCCTTATGGATAACCGCTGGTTGTTGGTTCAATCTCCACCGTCAACTCAAAAACCCGCAGAAACGGCACTGTTTCTGCGGGCTTTTACAACCTTTTCTCCGTCTTTGTTTTTTCAACGCATCACGCAATATCCCATGAACATAGATCAGCGAAGCCGCCTTGCCGCAGCTAATGAAAAACATATCGTCATCCAACTGCCGGCTCTCAAACAGCACCCGGTATCCCTTCACCGGCTCCGCCGTTACCTTCTAGGATATATACAACTCTCCGCAGACCGCTGACCGGCAGTTGTTGATCAAGGGACAGCTTTTGAGCATTGCTTCAGAAGGTTCCAAGCAAAGCCTGGACCTCGTCCCAGGTGGCCAAGCCGTCTGAGAACGCAGTTGCGGAGCCGGCGGCAGCCCCCATCCGATGAGCGGCGGTGTAATCGTGCTCCTTCAGCCAGCCGGCCAGAAATCCGGCCACCATGGAATCGCCGGCCCCCACCGAGTTGCGCACCGTCCCCTTCGGAACGCCCAGCCGGTGGGTCCTGCCCGTCTCATCCACCAGCAGAGAACCGGCCCCCGCCATGGATACCAGCACATTTCTGGCTCCACGGGCCTGGAGCTGCCGGGCGCAGTCCTCTATCTCCCGGTCGGCGGTAAGCGTTTTTTCAAAGATTTCCCCCAGCTCCCGGTCGTTGGGCTTGATGAGGAAGGGCCGGTAAGGCAGCACCGCACACAGCAGATCCCGGGTGGCGTCCACCGCGGTGAGAACGCCCCGCCCGTCCAGCCGCTGTAAAATGCGCTGATAGATATCGTCTGGGAGGGACTTGGGGATGGAGCCGGCCAGCACCAGCACGTCCCCTTCCGTCAGCAGGTCCAGCCTGGCGAAGAGCTGCTCCAGCGCGGCGGAGGAGATATCGGGCCCCTGGCCGTTGATTTCGGTCTCCTGACCCGCCTTGATCTTTACATTAATCCGCGTCAGCCCCTGCTCCAGCCAGATAAAATCTGTGTTAATGCCGATCTTTTGCAGCCCCTGCTCCAGCCCCTTGCCGGTAAAGCCGGCCAGAAAACCCAGGGCCACGTTGTCCACACCAAGATTTCGCAGGACGGTGGACACATTGATGCCCTTGCCACCGAACTGGACCTCGTCACTGGCAGTCCGGTTGGTCTCGCCGGGCTGAAAATCCTCTACCCGGACCACATAATCCAGCGCCGGGTTAAAGGTAACAGTATAAACCATCGTTAAACCTCCTTGACCGATGTATGGTCTAAATATCGCGTATCCCTCAGGCGGTCGGTGATGATTTCCGCTCGCTCCAGGGAGAGCATCACTGCCGCCGTCACAATGTCAAATTTGCTGGAATCGGCCAGCACCCAGGTCTGTTGAGACCGAGCGGCGGCCAATGCCTTGACCATGGCCTCCTCCGGGTCGGGAGTAGTGAATCCCTGCCCCAGGGAAATACCGTTGGTTCCCAAAAAGACTTTGGTAAAGTTGTACCGTTTCAGCCCCTCCATGGCCTCCCCGCCAATGATGGCCAGAGTGCCCGGCTTGAGTACGCCGCCCAGCACATAGGTACGCAGGCCCAACCGGGGCAGACGCTGGAGACACTCGATGCTGTTGGTGACAAAAGTGGCCCGAGGGGCGCGAATATAGTCGGCCATGTGCATAACGGTGGACCCGGCGTCCAGAAACACCACGTCGTCGTCCCGAATCAGCCCGGCGGCGTACTGGGCGATGCGCTTTTTCTCCGGGGTGTGGAGCTGGCGCTTCACCTCCATGGTTGGCTCGTCGCTGAAAAAAGTCTCCTTCACTGGCAGCGCTCCACCGTGGACCTTGTTCAGCTTGCCCCGCTGAGCCAGCTCGGTCAAGTCCCGCCGGACGGTGGCCTCTGACACACCGATCACTTTGCTTAGATAGGCCACACTTACCGATTCCTGATGAGACAGCTCCTCCAGAATCCGGTCCATCCGCTGCTCCGCCAACAGTGCCATATATCTTCCGCTCCTTCCAAGCTTTTCGTTTTGGTTCCCGCCCCTCCGGGGCGGGAGCCATTTTTCTCCATCATATCATCATAAACAATCAGAAGCAAGCGGTTTTGATTATTTTTCCTCCGGATAAATCACGCCCCACTCCCGCCGCAGGGCAGTCATAAGGGCCATCACATCAGTGGTACAGGGCAGGAGCATATCGCCGCCGGCAAGGACGGCCTCCTCCATATCCTCCAGCTCGTAGCGCAGGGCGTCGGCGGTTCGTCCCGCCCGAACGGTCTCCCTCTCCCCTGTCTCGGCATCCACAATGACCGCCTCGTCGGCTCTGGGATACTCCATGATCTCAATGTACCCCTTCTCGCAGGAGATCACCGCCCGCTTGGGCTGCTTGGAGTGGAGGGACAGTGTTGCGGTGACCAATTGGCCCTCCCGGTTGGCCATGGCGATGGCGGCGCTCTCGTCCACTCCAGTGGGAGCCTTGCGGACGAAGGAGCTCACCTGATCCGGATTGGAGTCCAGGAACAGCCGGGCCAGGGACAGGGCGTACACTCCGATGTCCAGCATAGCGCCTCCCGCCAGATTGGGATTGAAAAAGCGGTTGTTCATATCGTAGGCCTTAAAGCTGCCGAAGTTGAGTTGGATCAGGTTGACCTTTCCCAGCGCGCCGGAGGCCACCCGCTCCCGCAGTTCCCGGTAGAGGGGCATGTGGTAGATGGTCATGGCCTCGGCCAGCACCACGCCGTTCTCCCTCGCCAGAGACACAGCCCGGTCCAGTTCCTGGCTGTTCAGGGTGATGGACTTCTCACACAGGACATGCTTGCCGTGGGACAGGGCCTGTTCCAGAAAAGCCATATGGGTGTTGTGGGGGGTGGTGATGTAGATGACATCGATATCCGGGTCGGTGAACATCTCGTTATAGTCGGCATAGACCTTGGACACGCCGTATTTCGACCCGAAGGCGACGGCCTTGTCATAGGTGCGGTTGCCCACAGCGTCCAGGGTACGGCCCATGGACTGGAGGGCCTGGGCCATCTGGTTTGCGATAACTCCTGTGCCCAGCACGGCCCAATGCAGCTGTTTATTGTCACTCATATTATGATCCTGCCTTTCCAAAACTTTTCCTTGTTTCCCCGCCTGGAGGGCGGGGAAACTGCACCTATGATATCACACTTTCTTCTTTTTCAGCAGCGCCAGCATAAACATACCGGCCACAGAGCCGATGGCGATGGCGGCGGCGTAACCCAGGGGATTCTGCATGACAGGGAAAACGAACAGTCCGCCGTGGGGCGCGGGGGAGGCGCAGCCGAAGGCCATGGACAGAGCTCCGGCTACGGCGGAACCTACGATGCAGGAGGGAATGACATGCAGGGGGTCGGAGGCGGCATAGGGAATGGCCCCCTCAGTGATGAAGGACAGGCCCATGATGAAGTTTACCGGACCGGATTTGCGTTCTTCCGAGGTAAAGCGGTTTTTAAAGAAGATGGTGGCCAGGGCGATGGCGATAGGAGGCACCATGCCGCCCGCCATGACCGCCGCCATCACCGGGGAGAAGCCGCCCTCCGCCATGGCAATGGAGGCGGTGCCGAAGACGTAAGCCGCCTTGTTAATGGGCCCGCCCATATCGGTGGCCTGCATTCCGGCCACCAGAGCGCCCAGAATAATTGCAGAGGAACCAGCCATGGAGTTCAGGCCGTTGGTCAGGGCGCTGTTGAGCATGCCCACGAAGGGATTGACCAGACACATAAAGGCGCCGATGAACAGCAGGCCCACCACGGGGTAGATCAGGATGGGCTTCAGGCCCTCCAGAGACTGGGGCAGCTTGTCACAGGCCCTGCGCAGCCACTTCATGAACCAGCCGCCCACGAAGCCGGCCAGCAGTCCGCCCAGGAAGCCGGCGGGGATGATGGGCACGGTGGGGTCGGCGAAGTAGGCGAAGGTTGCGCCGCTGGCGGCCAGAGAGCCGCCTACAAAGCCCACCATCAGACCGGGCCGGTCGGCGATGGACTGGGCGATAAAGGCCGACAGAATGGGAACCATGAAGCTAAAAGCCAGATTACCCGCCTTGTTGAAGAACGCGGCCAGGGGGGTGGAGGAGCCGAAGGCCGCCGTGCCCGCCGCGCCGCCGTCCAGCAGGAAGGACAGGGCCATGATGATGCCGCCGCCGATGACGAAGGGGAGCATATGGGACACGCCGTTCATCAGGTGCTTGTACAGCTGGCGGCCCAGGCTCTCATTGCCTGTGTCGTCCTCCACGGCGCCGCCCTCGTGGTGGTAGACGGGAGCCTGACCGTTGATGATCTTCTCAATGAGCTCCTGGGGCTTGTTGATGCCGTCGGAGACCGGGACCCGCAACAGGGGCTTGCCGTCGAACCGGGCCAGGTCCACATTTTTGTCGGCGGCGATGATAACGCCGTCACAGGCGGCGATCTCCTCCCGGGTAAGGATGTTCTTGGCTCCGCCTGAACCCTGTGTCTCGGCCTTGACGCCGATATTCAGCTCCCGCCCCTTCTTCTCCAGGGCCTCGGCGGCCATGTAGGTGTGGGCAATACCGGTGGGGCAGGCGGTAATGGCCAGCACCCGCAGGCCGTCCTTGGGCTGTTCCGTCTCTGCCGGGGCCTCCTCCGGAAATTTCACCCGCTCCTGAGCGTCAATCAGTCCAAGAAAGGTGTTCACGTCCCGGGTGTCCAGCAGTTTCTGACAGAACTCCCCGTCCATGAGCATGACCATCAGGTGGGCCAGTATATCCATGTGGACATCGCCTCCCCCCTCCGGAGCCGCGATCATGAAAAACAGCTTGGAGGGCTCCCCATCGGGGGAGTCGTAGTCCAGTCCGTCGGGGACCGTGATGGCGGCCAGGCTGGCCCGATTCACGGCGGCGCAGCGGGCGTGAGGGACGGCCACGCCGTCGCCCACGGCGGTGGAGTCCAACTCTTCCCGGGCCCAGATTTCCTTTTTGTAAGCCTCCTCATCGTTAATGTTACCAGCTTTTGCATGGAGGTCCACCAGCAGGTCAATGGCGGCGGATTTGTCGCTGGATTCAGCATGGAGCTGGACGGCCTCCGGACGGAGCAAATCAGTGATACGCATTATGGATACTTCCTTTCCCGATTATTTTAGATTAAATTAGATTATTTATTTTATGTTTTGATGATATCAGATTATTTGCTAGAAGTCAATCACATTTAATCAGTTTTACTCACAAAAATAATAATTCAAAATTGGTAATTATGCTGAAAAAATCCCGCCAGAAAATATGACGGGATTTATTGGGTAGAGAAAAAGCTATATCAAATACAGCAGCTATAAATAATATATTCCCAGAAAATTCAACTAAAATCGCACTTTTCGGCCAGACATATCGGGAACATCCATCTCTTCGCGGTATTTTGCCACTGTCCGCCGGGAAACGGGGCAGCCGGCCTGAGCCAGAAGCGCGGCGAGCTTTTGGTCGGACAGCGGATTTTGATGATCCTCCTGGTCAATAAGCTGCTTCAGCAACAGCCTGGCCGCTACTCCTCCGATTTGCGGGCCGTTCTTTTTTGAGGTCACACCACGGGAAAAGAAGTAATTCATAGGGTACACACCCTGGGGGCACTGGACGTATTTTTCCCGCACCGCCCGGCTGATGGTAGATTCGTGGAGGCCCAGCGTCTTAGCTATGTCGGCCATCCGCATAGGCCGCAGGGCTTGGGGTCCCCAGCGAAAAAACTCCGCCTGGACATCCGCAATGGCCTGAGCGCACCGGAGCAGGGTGCTCTCCCGCTGGTCCACCGCCCGCAGAACACTTTCGGCCTGCTGAAGCTTTCCCTGCAAATACTCCCTAACCTGCCGGTCCTGGGACTGAAGCAGCAGCTTACGGTAGTAGCCGTTGATCTGAAAGGGCGGCTGTCCCGACCTGCGCGCCCGAACAGTATACCTCCCGCCGTTCTCGTCCACAAAAATGTCCGGCAGGATATAGGGTATCTGCTCCGGACACTCAAAAACAGCGCCGGGCCTCGGGTCCAGCTCCCGGATGACGGCCTCTGCCTGTTTCACCTGGACCACTGAGATATTCAGCTTGGCAGCAATGGAGGAGTAATGCCGTCTGGCCAGCGGGACAAGGTAGCCGCGCACGATGGCCAGAGCGGGACCATCCTCCCGAATGCGGCGCAGCTGCAGCTCCAGGCATTGGGAGAGGTTCTCCGCGCCAACCCCGGCGGGTTCCAGCCCGCGCAGGATTTCCAGAGCCTGCTCCAGCCGGGAAAGCGGAAAGGGGCCGTTCCGGGCAAGCTCCGACAGAGGGACAGTCAAATAGCCTCGGCTGTCCAGGCTGGAGGCCAGATAGCGTACCATGTCCGCCAAGTCCTCCTCCAGGTCCATCGTGTAGAGCTGGCGGGACAAAAAACGGAATAAAGTCTCCTCCAGCCCACCCTCTGTCCCTACCTGGGACAGAGGGTCCATCTCATCCTCGCTCACCTGCTGGCAGTAGAGGTTTTGGTAATCGTTATCTTCCAGCCATTGCAGGTAACGGAGAAGCTCATCTTGTTCTTCCTCGGAGGGTGCTTCTGACTCCAGGTCAATCAAAGGGTTCTCCTGTGCCAGCTCCCGCAAATACTGTTCCAGCTCCCAGGAGCTCATTTGCAGCAGCTTCAGCCCTTGTATCTGCTGGTAATTCAGTTGTTGGGACTGTACTTGCGATAATTTCATGGCGCACGCCCCCTGGCTGTCTAAAAGATCAATCCATATTTTCTGATGCGGTATTGCAGGCTCTGACGGAGAATGCCCAAGGTCCTGGCGGTCTGAGAGATGTTATAGCCGCAGTGCTCCAGTGCCTGGGCAATGACTTCCCGCTCATACTCATCCATCAGGCCCTGGAGGTCCTTCTGGGAGAAGTCGACGGCCTGGGCGGCGGGAGCAGAGGCCCGGCGCTTCAGCAGATAAGGAGGCAGGTGCCGCACCTCCATCGTCCCGGAATCCGTGACATTTTGGGCATAATCCAGCACGTGGAACAACTCCCGCACATTGCCCGGCCAGTGGTAGGACCGCAGCAGGGCGCAGACCTCCGGGTCAATATGGGTGACAGCCCGGACGAACTGATAGGCAGTTGCCTCCAAGTGGTAGCGGATCAGCTCCTCCAGGTCCTCCAGGTGTTCCCGGAGAGGGGGCAGCTCAATCATCACTGTGGAAAGCCGGTAAAACAAGTCCCGGCGGAAGGTATTCTCTGAAATGGCCTTAAAGGGATCCTCGTTGCAGGAGGATATGATACGCACATCCAGCTTCAGGTCCCGACCGCCCCCCACTCGGCGGAAGGTTTTCTCCTGGAGGACCCGCAGAATTTTGGACTGCATGGCCAGGCTCATGGAGTTCAGCTCATCCAGAAACAAGGTGCCGCCGGAGGCCTCTTCCAGATAACCCGTTTTATCCTCGCTGCCGGTGAAACTGCCCTTTTTGGTACCGAAAAGCAGACTCTCAATGAGGGTCTCCGGAACAGCGGCGCAGTTGATGGCCAGAAATTTTCCGCCCCGGCGGCTGGCGCGGTGGATGCTCTGGGCAAAAATTTCCTTGCCCGTCCCGGTCTCTCCCACCAGAAGGATGGGGCTGTTCTGGGGGGCCACCCTCCGGGCCAGCTCCACCGCCTCCCGCAGCTTGGGGCAGCTGCCGATTACATTATCAAAGGTGTAGCCCGAAAAGCTGACCTTGGGCGGCTTATTCTGAAACGAGCTGAGGGCTTGCCGGGTAGCCTCCATCTTTTTAATGTTCTTGTCCACAATTTCCGCCGTCTGCTCAAATACCACCGCCCCCAGCAGCTCCCCCTTCCGGAAAATAGGATAGGAGGTGTTGGCCGAGGCAATGGGGACCTGGCTAAAATCATTGACCCGGAAGCTGTCCACCCGGTCAATCACCGGAGCCTGGGTCTGGAGGGCTGTCATGGTTGTGCTCACCTGCTCGTCCAGATTGTACAGGTCCAGAAGGTGTCTTCCTTCCACGCTTACTCCGCTGGGGATGTGGGAAATTCTCCGGCTGGCTTTGTTGAAATAGACGGCGCAGGCATTTTTGTCATAGATCTGTACTCCGTCGGTAAGCTGGTCCAGGGCCCGGGCCAAAAGATAGGGACGGAGATCCTTTCGCTTCAGCATCAGCCATCGCCCGCCCTCCGGGGCTGGGAGAAATTGAAAATGAAAAGCGCTTTCCTCCCAAATAAGCTGGCCGTTGTCCCCATCCGGAGGCAGGGCGAAGACGGTATCCGCCTGACGACGGTCAGCGGCCCAGCTCTCAAAGAGATCCCGGTACAGGTCCTCCGCCTCCTTGCTGCCCCAATCCACTGAGGCAAGCCTCCCCTCCCGGTCCAGCGTAAACAGAATATCATAGAGCACGGCGATCCCCCCTGTGTTTGGTGATATTTTACCGGAAATTTAAAAAGTTGTCAATTAGATGTGCAAAAATTTTATGCTCTTTGCAAAATTTTTTTGCATCCATTTTATGATCTTCTATTGTCAAAACAGTAGACGGGCCAAAAATCTTGGGCAATATACACAAGAACACTCAGCGATAGTTATGCAATTCAAATGAAATTTTGTCTTTTTCTCCGATTGGCTTGAAATTTGCTTTTAAAAAGGCAGACCAAAAGAAAGGAGAGTATGCGGCAGAAAGCCGTATACGGAGAAAACACATGAAACATGAAAACAAGCCAATCCGATGGAACGTATTCATCCCCTGCTTTGTGGTCATCGGCGGCGCAGCCTTGCTGGGCATCGTTAATAACACTTGGCTGACCAGCGTTACCTACACAGTGTTTGACTGGTCGCTGAGCAACTTTGGCTGGCTGTACCAAATCGTAGCTATGGTCACCCTGCTGCTGGCCTGCCTGCTGATGTTCACCAGGGTGGGCAAGATCCGCTTCGGCGGCCCGGAGGCCAAGGCCAAGCACTCCTTCGGCTCCTGGTTTGCCATGACCCTCACCGGCGGCATTGCCACCGGCCTGATTACCTACGGCGTTAACGAGGTGCTCATTTACTACGGCAACATTTATGGTGAGCTGGACGGCTACGGCATTGTGCCCCTGACTCAGGAGGCCGAGTTATTCTCAATGGGCCGCTGCTTCTACAACTGGACCTTTATCCCCTACGCCATGTACGCCCTTTCCGGTGTGCTCATCGCCTACATGTACTTTAACCGCAAAAAGGACCTGTCCGTGGCTGCCTCCCTTACTCCCATCTTTGGGGAAAAAGTAACCCAGGGCATCTGGGTGGTGCTGGTGGATGTACTGTCCGTGTTGGCCATCGCATTGGGCCTTGCCGCCTCTCTGGGCGCCGGGCTGGCCCTCATTGGCTCCGGCCTCTATTCCGCCTACGGTGTGGCCCAGGGCCCCATTGTCTGGATTGCTCTCACCGCCATCATTACCATCACCTTTACTGCAGCCTCGGTTACCGGCATCGACAAGGGCATCAAGTGGCTGGCTGGCCTGACTTCGAAAATTTTCTACGTCCTGCTGATCCTGCTGTTCATCATCGGCCCCACCATTTATATCCTAAATATGGCCAACGTGGGCCTGGGCTACTGGCTGGACCGGTTTTGGATGTGGGGCTTCGACCCCTATACCGTGGGCGGCTCTGCCCTGGTCACCTGGTGGACCATGTATGACTGGGCCATCTGGATCGCTTACGCCCCCCTGATGGGTATTTTCTTCGCTATTATAGCCTACGGACGCACTGTGCGGCAGTTCCTCATCGTCAACTGGATTCTGCCCGCCTCCTTCGGCTTTGTGTGGTTCTCGGTCTGGGGCTCCACCGCCCTGGAATGGCAGAAGAGCGGCAATGCTGACATCATCACTGCCATTCAGGACGGAGGGGCTACTGCCGGACTGTGGGAATTCCTAAAAAATGTCCCCCTGGGCATGGTGATCATTCCCGTCATTATTCTGGCTCTTATCGCCGCCTTCTCCACTACGGCGGATACCATGTCCACCACCATTGCCGCCCTATGCACCAAGGGAGCCCGACACGACGAGGAGCCCGCCATCTGGCAGAAGATTGTCTGGGGCGTGTCCATCGGTGTTATTGCGTGTATCATGGTAGCCTTTGGCGGCGGTGCCCAGGGCGTGGACGGCGTGAAATATCTGGCTGCATGCGGCGGCTTTGTAGTACTGATTGTATTTATTTTCCAGGTGGTGGCCGCCTTCAAGGTCTTTTTCTTTGACCCCGAGACCAAGAAGGATATTGTGGACAGCGTGGACCAGATTGAAGCATAACTGAGGTGTTTTCACATGGAAAAAATAAAAACGCTTGTTTTGGGTAACCCCATCACTCTGGACGACTTCGTTTCCGTAGCCCGGTTTGGCCGGAGGGTAGAGTTTTCCCCCGCGTACATAGAGCGGGTGAACCGCTCCCGTGCCCTGGTGGAGCAGTGGGTGGAGGAGGAACGGGTGATGTACGGCGTCACCACCGGCTTCGGCGCCTTGTGTACCAAGGCTATTGACAAGGAGGAGACCGCCCAGCTCCAGGAGAACATCATCCTGTCTCACTCAGTATCCGTGGGAGAGCCTTTGAGCATTGAACGGGTGCGGGGCGTCATGCTCATGGTGCTGCAAAACATCGGCCAGGGCTACAGCGGCGTGCGGATGTGTGTGCTGGAAAAGTACCGGGACTTCCTCAACGCCGGCCTGACTCCCTACGCCCCCGGAGACGGCAGTGTGGGCTACCTCTCTCCCGAGGCTCATATGGCCCTGGTCCTGCTGGGCCGTGGAAAAGCCTACTACAGGGGCGAGCTGCTGGATGGAAGCGAGGCACTGAGGCGCGCCGGACTGGAACCTATGGCGCTCAGCTCCAAAGAGGGGCTGGCTCTGGTCTCCGGCACCACCTCCGCCACTGCTATGGCGGCCCTGGCCCTGTACGATATGCTCAACGCCGCCAAGTCCGCCGACATCGTAGGGGCCATGTCCCTGGAGGCCATGAAAGGGGTCATCAACGCGTTTGACCCCCGGGTGATGGCGGTGCGCCCCCACCCCGACCAGCTCAACGCGGCGGAGAATGTGCGGCGGATACTGAAGGGCTCGGACATTATGGAGAAGTACAAGGGCAGCCGGGTGCAGGACGCCCTGTCCCTGCGGTGCATCCCCCAGCTCCACGGCGCGGCCCGCAAGACGCTGGAGGACGCAAAGCGGACCATTGAGATAGAGATGAACTCCTGCTGTGACAACCCCATCATCTGGCCCGAGAAGGGCAATGAGGATGTAATTTCCGCCTGCAACGCCGACTCGGCCTATGTGGGCATGGAGATGGACAGCGCCTGTATCGCCGCCGTGGGACTGGCGAAGATGTCTGAGCGGCGTAACAACCGCATTGTGGACGGCTCTCTGTCAGGCTACCCCTACTTCTGCATCAAAAATCCGGGGCTGAACTCCGGGCTGATGATCCCCCAGTATGTCCAGGCGGGCCTGCTCAACGAGATGCGGATGCTGGCCACCCCCTCCACCATCGACAACACCCCCACCTGCGGCAACCAGGAGGACTATGTGGCAATGGGCTACAACGCCTGCAAAAAGTCTGGCCCCATGGCGGAGAAGCTGGAGTACATGCTGGCCATTGAGCTGCTCAGTGTCTGTCAGGTGCAGCAGTTTGTGGACCCTGAGGTGAACCGGGCCCCCGCAACGGCGGCAGTGCTGGCTGAGATTGGCAAGACCGTTCCGGTAATGGAGAAGGACATGCTCCTTCACCCCTGCATTGAGTACCTGAAGGACTTTATCCACTCCGGAAAGCTGATCCGGGTGGCCGAGCAAGTGACAGGAGCACTGAGCTGATATGAAAAAAGAAGTCACCAGAGCGGAGATCGACCTGAAAAAGATTTTCCTCACACCCCCCAACATCCGGCGGGAGAAAATCACCCTGCTGGTGATGATGGTGGTACTGTTCGTTATGTTCTTCGGCCCCATCTGTTTTACAGATATTCATCCGGTCAAGGCGATCCTGCTGTCCTGCCTGCCGGCCCTGTCCGTCTCCTGGGGCTGGATTGTGCTTCTGCGGTCTCTGTTCCGCAAATCGGAATTCTGCCGCTAACTCGAAAAAGCTTTGTTTAACAGGTAACCTTACAGTCTGTCAACAGATTAAGCGCAAAAGCAATGGCGCCAAGGGGATTGATTCCCCTTGGCGCCGTCATTCCTGGTTCGGAAACCACTGGCTCAGCTAACGGTTATGACTGAGTCCGTACCAGTCTAATATCCCGCTTCACATTGTGCTTCTATGGTAGTCATCACTTGACGTTTCAAAGCTTTCAGATGTAAAACGATCCTGAATAACCCGACAACTGACAACAATCTGTTCAGGTTAGATCAGGGCCGTTTCACCGCTAAATGCTCCGGACCCTGAACAACGTTTACTGGAGTGCCTGTCTAAATACATTTAACAGCTGCTCTTGGTGAAAAGGCTTATCGATAAAACCTTTGGCCCCAATCGCCTTGGCTCTTTCAAACGTATCGTCATATGCCAGAGATGAAATCATTACGATCCTCGCGTCAGGATGATTTTTCAAAATAATTTCTGCAGCGTCCAGTCCGTCCATACCCTGCATAATAATGTCCATCGTCACCAGGTCCGGCTTCACCACGGGGTATTGTTCGATGGCATCCTCCCCGCTGCGGCAGTACGCCGAGACCACATAGTCGGTCCCTTTCAGGGTATCCTCCAACTGGACTCTGACCAGCCGGGAATCGTCTACTACCATAATTCGCTTGCTCATTTGATATACTCCCTTCCGTCAGGTCTCATCCGAAACCGCCCTGTCCTCCAGAGAACAGGGCACGTGGTGAATCAGCTGCGCCCCCTCGCTGTGTTCGTCGGAGTAGGTGAGGATAAACTGTACTTCCTGCCCTTCCGGCTCATAGCGCCCGTGGTAAAATACAGGCTGCCCGAAATGGGCCGGTATCTGGGTCGCCCGATACATCGCCCCTGTCACTTTACCGCAGAGCACATTGAGATACTCCTTGCTGAACTCCTCCAGGTCCTCGGGGGACACCGCCTCCTCATGAAAGGAGTTACGGGCCATCCGGGCCAGCAAGCTCTTATCGGCGCAGAGGGTAAGGCTGGTGCTGAACCCTTTATCAAAGGTGATATGGACCGTGCACAGGTCCTCCCCTGGCGGCTGGTCGCCCTGGTGCAGGCGCACACCGGCGGTCCGCTCCGTCACATCCTGAATAGCCTGATCCAACACCTGCTCAAGGTCTTCTCTGGTCATGGCAGTATTCATAAATCAAGACTCCTTCACCTGATCCGGCTGTATGCTGTTCTGTCCGCCGGATTCCAGCACCCGCTGGATCCGCTCCAGCAGATCATCGGGGAAAAAGGGCTTGAGGATGTAGTCGCAGATTCCCAGCTTAATGCCTTCCATGACGGACTTCTTATCCTCCATGCCGGTGAGCATAATCACAGGGATATCGGCCCGGTCCTCCATATCCCGAATCTCCCGCAGGGTCTCAAAGCCGTCCTTAGGCATCATGCGGATGTCCAGCAGGATCAGGTCCGGCTTATTTTTTTCCAGATACCTCAGCGCCCGCGCACCGGAATTCACCGTGACCACATCATAATACTCCTCCAAAGCATTGGTAATCCTCAACAGAATGATTGCCGCGTCATCCACCGCTAAAATACATTTTTTAGCGACTTCACCCTCCGGTTTCATCATTTGCGCCTTCCTCCTTTTCAAGTTTGCTCAATAGCTGATTCAAAAGCTTTTCCGCGTTATCATCCTCATACAGCTTCAATTGTCCCTGGATTTCTTTGAGACTATCCGCCGTGTCTTGAGACAGCTTGTGGCGCAGAATGTCCGCCACCACGCCGGCGCACTCCTGGGACCTGAACTCCTCCAATTCCTTCAGAGCCGTCCCCACCTGTTCCCTTAATTCCGGCATGGGCAGCGGCGGAAGCTTTTCCTCCTGGGCGTCATTCTGTCGCTGCTCCTCCAAAAAAAGCCCAATATTCATCAGGAGCGCCTCATAGGCCTCCATCATAGAGGGGAATCGGGCGGCAATAACCGACCTGTCCCCTTGGCTGGCGGCGTTCTCCTGGACACGGGCCATGTCAGATACCTCCATCGCCCCGATATTGGCCGAGGCGCTCTTGAGCCCATGCACCTCCACACAGTAGCGGGAAATATCAGACTCAGCAAGCTCACGCAAAAGCGCTCCCTTGCGCTGGCCATCCCGGCAGTAGAGCTCCAGAAGGTCCATGAACCCCGCCTCGTCGCCGCCGCAATAGCGGGAGGCGGCTTTCATATCAATCCCCTCAATACGGAAAGCACTCAGGTCAGCAGCCTCGCCGGCCTCCTCCGCCTCTTTCGCCTGCCGGCGCTCCTCCGGGACCCAGCGCGTCAGCAGCTGGCCCAGCTCCTTCCGGTCCAAGGGCTTGGCAATAAAATCCTGAAAGCCCAGACTCAGAAACCGCTCCCTCATACCCTCCATGGCGTTGGCGGTAAGGGCAATGATCGCGGGGGCAGTCCCGTTCTCGCCGCAGTCCCGGCGGATAATTTCCGCCGCCTCAATGCCGTCCATCATGGGCATCATATGATCCATAAAGATGATATCATACCGGTTTTTGCGCACCAGCTTGATGGCCTCCGGCCCGCTTTCGGCCTCAGTCAGGTCGAAAGCATAGCTCTTCAAAAAGCCTCTGGCCACCTTGCGGTTGATCATGTTGTCATCTACGATGAGCACCTTCACATCGGGGGCGGTAAAGGTTGAGACAGCATCCTGCTCCGCCTGAGGCATCTCGGGCAGTTCCGCAATGGAGCGCCGGTCCACAATTTTCTGCGGGATAGTAACGGTGATCACGGTCCCCTCGCCGTAGACGCTTTCCACGTTGATATGCCCGCCCATCAACTCCACCAGGTGCTTGACAATCGCCAGCCCCAGACCAGTGCCCTCCACGCTCCGGTTGCGCTTGGAATCCACCTGACGGAAATCCTCGAATATCTTGCTCAGGTCCTCTTCCTTAATGCCGCAGCCGGTGTCCTCAATCCGGAAGGAAATCATCTCCTCATCCTCAGCCTTGCCGGGCCAGCCGGTGACATAGGCCCGCACGTAGCCCTCCTTGGTAAACTTGATGGCGTTGTTGAGAATATTGATGAGAATCTGCTTGATACGGCCCTCGTCGCCGTTGTAGCGGCAGGGGAGCATCTCGTCACATTCGTACTTCATGATTAACCCGCGCTTGGAGGCGGCCATATCCATCATGCCCACCACCTCGTCCACCAGGGTTTTCAGGTGATAGTCTGTGTGCACCAGCTCCATCTTGCCCGCCTCCACCTTGGACAGATCCAGGATGTCGTTGATAATGGCCAGCAGATTTTTGGCCGCGGACTGCACATCTTTGGCATGCGTGTAGACCTGAGGGTCCGGGCACTCCTCCATGATGATGTCGTTCAGGCCGATGATGGCGTTCATGGGAGTGCGTATCTCGTGGGACATGTTGGCCAAAAACTCACTCTTGGCAATATTGGCCTTCTCCGCCTGCTGCCGCACACGCTTGATTTCATTGATATAGGCCTTGATATCGGTCATATCCAGAATCAGGATAACGCAGCCCTGCTTCCGTCCGTTCTCGTCCGTAATCTGTTTGCTGTGGCACTCATAGTGCTGCCCGTTGATGGAAAAACTCCAGGGAATGTCCTCATTGAGCATCTCTTCCCGAAAGTCCTCCACTACCCGAATATTTTCTCCCAGCTTATGGGCGGGCAGACTGGTGAAGATGTGGGCGGCGGCCCGGTTGTAGCTGATCAGCCTGTCGTGGTCATCCAGGGTAATCACCCCGTCCCCCATGCTTTCCAGCACCTTTTCCGCCGCCAGATGGCGGAAATCGTAGTTGCGGCGGCTCCACACCACGATCACCACCATAGACATGGCGATGGCCAGCGTTACCGGGGTAAGGTCGAACACCTCTATGAGCTTGAACACATAGGCGGCAAGCACCAAAACAGGCAGGAAGGAAATCCCCAGGATGGTCCAATACTGGCGGCTGACCTGCTGGTCTGAGCGGAGACGGATCGCCCGGATCAGCGTATGTATAGAAAGGATGTAGGGGATTACGATACGGGTAATCATAAAAAGGGTGTACAACGGGCCGTAGGAAATGCTGACATAATGAAATCCGTCCGCAGTGCACAGCCACTGAAATTCCCGGTAAAAAAGGCCGTTCCAATTAAAAAATACCGTGGGCAGCACAAAAAAGTTGAAGATGCCCAGCGTGCGCAGCAGCTTTTTAGGCGGGCGGGCGTAACAGTAGGTATATGTAAACCAGCAGTAGCACAACGGGACAAAGGCGGAACCCACGTTTTCCACCGTCACAGCCGCCACGGCAGCTTCCATGGTGGGGGCGGTCAGTTCCAGCAGATATCCCACATTCTGCACCAATGAGCCGCACATAATGAAAATCAGCAGCTTCTGTTCCCGGGCCCCGTCTCCGTTGAGCAACAGGATTAAGGCTACGAAAGTCAAACAGATACCAAAGCACTCCAGCCCGATAACAAAGTTCACCATCTCTGTCGTTCACCTACTCGCATTGTTTGTCGGCTTATTTTATATGTGGGAGTAAAAGAGCACTGTAATGGCTGTAAAATAACAATAGTATATTTTTACCGCAATGTCAAGCTGTTTAGGCGGGGCAAATCTGACTGTCTGCGCCGCCGCGAATGTACAAAATTTTATGTGGCCTGCGCAGGGCACAAGAAAGGACCGGACTTGCGCCCGGTCCTTTTGACACACCTGTGCGAATATTTGTGTTTTGCGGCGAATCAGCCCAGCAGCTGGAGAACGCCCTGAGGAATCTGGTTGGCCTGAGCCAGCAT